>DAOPKY010000057.1:0-29410 GCA_035391465.1 Thiolinea sp.
TCCGGCATCCGTGGCAGATGATATGCGCTTTTTTTCAGCACCTTGAAATCACTGGTATCAGACCCTATGTTAAAGCTGATACCAAGGAACCATACCAAGAAAAATTTTGGCTGCCAATGGTCTTCATTGTCCGTCATCGAACTAGCCAGATACAAAAAAGCCCGCTGTGTAGCGGGCTTCTGGTCTTCTTTGGTCTTCCTTGACCTTGAAACTGGCGGAGAGAGAGGGATTCGAACCCTCGATAGGGGTTAACCTATACACACTTTCCAGGCGTGCTCCTTCAACCACTCGGACACCTCTCCGGAAATACAGGGGCAGGATGCTAGCGCAGTCACAGCCACTTGTAAACCATTGCTTTGATCTTCAGTGCAGGCTAAGGTCGGGCGATTCAGAATCAGTCGACAGGCTGGTAAAAGTTCGTTACCCTGATTTACTGATCGGGCAATTAATAAAAATTATTAAAACATGTTGTTGCACAAACTCAAACACTTTTTCAACTGGTGGAGTGAAGGATTGTTGCGGGGCCTTCCCGGTCCGCTACGTCAGCTGTTTCGGGCTGAACAGCCCCGGCTCAGCCTGCAGCTCTTTTCTGACAACAGCCTGAAAGTCTACTGGCGGCAGGACAGCAAAATGCTGGACCGGGGCCACTATCGACTTTCCGACAGCAACTTCAACTTTGAGCATATCGCCAGAAAATGTGCCAAAAGCCGCAAATACCTGCTGGAGCTGCTGCTGGACCAGAATCAGGCCCTGCACCTGCAGCACCGCTTCCCGGAAAGCGTGCAGGAAAATATCCGTCAGGTTGTCAGCTATCAACTCGACCGGCTGACGCCGTTTGCCGCTGATACCGCCTATTTCGATGCCCGCGTGGCCCGGCACGAGCGTAACCGGAAGGAAATCCTGGCTGACATTTTCGTCGCACCACGTCAGCTGGTTGACCGGCTGAAAGAACAGCTTGGGGCAGCAGGCATCCCCAATATTGATCTGGTATCGGTGCTGGACACCAATGCCCGCCTGCTGACGCGCCAGGACAGCCTGCAGATGGTTCCCGCCCAGCGCTGGTCCCGCATTCCGCTGTTCTTCTGCCTCACGGCACTCATATTGGCACTGGCCGTCCCGCTGGCCTACAAACACCGCCGTGTCGAACAGGTCGACGAAGCCATTGCCAAGGTCCGGCGCGAATCCTCCTCCCAGCTGGAAGTCAGGGAGAAACTGCTGGCAGCGGAAGATGCCCTGCATTTTCTGCAGGAGCGGCGCAAACGTTCTCCGGTGACACTGGACATTGTGGAGCGTCTGTCGAACGAGATACCCAAACATACCTGGCTGGAACGCCTGGAGCTGGAAGGAGACACGCTGCAGATTTATGGTGAATCCGAAAAAGCCCTGACCCTGATTGATACACTGGAAGACTCATCCGCCTTCTCGAAAGTCAGTTTCAAGTCCCCCGTCACCCGCAGCCGGGAAAGCGGCATGGACAAATTCCACATTCAGGCCCACCTGGAGACCAGCCATGACCGATAGTGTGTTCACCCGCCAGAACCAGCCACTGTTTGCCTGGCTGCTACTGATGCTGGCTTTACTGGTCGGGATATTTTTCATCATCCTGCCGGCACTGGCCGCCTCCACAGCACTGGGTGAACGGATTGAATCGGGTTATGCCCGCCTGATCAAGATGCGGCAGGTCGCCCACGCCACGCCTCAGCTGATGGCGGAATTCGACCGGGTACAGAAGCAGGGGCTGGACAAGCTGTTCTACCCCGAAGGCATGACCGCAGCCCAGGTCGGCAAAGAGCTGCAGAAGCAGTTGGCTACGGTAGTAGCACAATACCGGGGTGTACTGACCAGTTCTGAAGTTCTGGACGGGCCGCAGGATGCAGAAGACAACGGCCTGGTCAGCGGCTACAGCCGGGTCACGGTGCAGGCCAGCTTTGAGGGCGACATGCAGCTGCTGCGCGCCATCCTGCATCAGGCTTATCAGGCCAGACCGATGATTTTCGTCGACCGGCTGGAGGTCAAACCGGAGCGTAATACCGAGGATCAGCGCCTCAAGGGCTCGGTCAGGATTACCACCTACTGGCGCGGAGGAGTACAAGATGAAAGCATTAATTAGTCCACCGATCCAGGCCCTGCTGTGGCTGGCCGGAATCGGCTGCCTGGGTTGGGGAGGCTGGTCAGTCTGGCAGCTGCGCCAGATGGACATGAGCCTGCAGCAGTCCATGACCGAAGCGGTGGATATCACTCCCCCGGCCATGGATGAACTCAGGGTACCGGCTGTCAATGCCTATCAGCAGATGGTACAGACTCCACTGTTCTGGCAGAACCGCTCCGTCCCGCCCCCACCCCGTCCGACCGTTGCTGCCCGTGAAGCGGCACCACCGCCACCACCGGCTGAACCGCCGGAAATTCCTGAAGGCCGACTGGTCGGGATTGTCGATCTGGGCAAAAAACGCTACGCCCTGGTACGTGATCAGGATGACAAGAACCTGTCCCTGCACGTTGGTGACAAGTGGGGCGACTGGGTGGTCGAAGAAGTCAGCAAGCGCAAACTGGTGCTGGCTGCCGGTGAGGAGCACCATGAAATACCGCTGATTGCCGATTTTGCCGCCCCGCAGGAGAACAAGCAGCTGCTGGCCGACCGCCAGCGCCGGGAACAGCAGAAAAAAATCGAGCAGCAGCGTGCGGCAATGCGCCAGCAACAGGCCTCCAGTGATGCGGTTTCCGTACAGGCCGCCCAGCCTGCCCCGACTGATCTGGCGGCAATGCCTGATCCCGCCCAGCAGCTGAACCAGCTGACCAATCCGACCTCACCGGTCCTGTCCATCAAGGAAGCACTGGAAGCCCGCCAGCGCCTGATGGCATCGCGCTGGGGAGGAGCCGGCACACCCACGGGAACCAACAAGCCGGCAGGCCAGTGATGACCATCCGACAGGCTGTGCTTTTGTCACCCGGACCAATAATGTAAAATTATCGAAAATAAAAATAATATGGGGTCTGCTTTGTGACTAAAAAAATACGATGGATTAGTGTCGTAGTCAGCGCCAGTGTATTGTTCACGGCCTGCACTTCGATCAAAGACAGTCCGGGTTATCGCAGCAACGTCAATGTCAAGGCCAATCCGTTCCAGCGCAGCGCCGCCATCAAGGAGCTGGACCAGTCGGCTCTCGGACTTTTACGCAGCCCGTCATCCAGACCGGCTTCGACACGCAGTACCAACTACCGCCCGACACCCAGCCCCCGGCAATCCGCAGCTTCAAGGGATCAGGATGTCGAGCTGATCATCGGTAATCACCAGTATTACCGTGATGATGTCGAACGCCCGAATATCGGCGGGGGCAGCAAAAAAGGCGGCATCGCCCTCAACTTCGAGCGGGCCAGTATCCGTGAAGTGGTGGCTGTCATCCTGGGCGATATTCTCAAGGAAACCTATATTGTTGAACCCGGAGTTGAGGGCGAAGTCACCATCAACTCCAGCGAACCCATTCCGCGCTCCAGCCTGATCCCGACGCTGGAATCCCTGCTGCAGACCCAGGGGGCCGTGCTTTACCGTGATGACACCGGCGGCTACCGGGTTGCGGCACGTGCCAATATCAAGGGCCGGGGTTTCATGCCCTCGACCGGCGGCAAAATCAATCCCGGTTACAGTATTCAGGTGGTACCGCTGCGCTACATCCCGGTGGCGGAAATGCAGAAGATACTGGAACCGCTGGCCAGCCCGGATGCCTTTGTGCGGGTGGATACCAACCGCAACCTGCTGGTGCTGGCCGGCACCAGTTCCGAGCTGGCCAGCCTGATGGCCACCATTCGCATGTTTGATGTCGATGTGCTGCAGGGTATGTCGGTCGGCATGTACAAGATCAAGAATGTGGAAGCCCAGGTGGTGGCCAAGAACCTGGACACCCTGTTTGGCGAAAGCGGCAACAGCCCCATGGCCGGCATGGTCAAGATTGTGCCGATCGAACACATGAACAGCATCATGATCATCTCAGCCAGCCCGGAATACCTGCGTGAAATGAAGCACTGGGTCGAACGCTTTGACAAAAAGGGAGCCACAGCCAGCCAGCAGCTGTATGTTTATCATGTACAGAACGGCAATGCCGAGCACCTGGCTGAAATGCTGTCACAGATATTTTCCGGCAAGGGCAGCAAGAAAAACGGCACCATTCCCTCCAGTTTGGCACCCGGCCTGGAACCGGTGACGGTCGGTGGCGACGGGAATGCCACCAGCCAGAAAACCATGTTGGGTGGTGGCAGTGCCGACAGCAGTGGCGGGGTCTCGATTGACCCGGATGCCGATGTCAAGATTGTTGCGGATAAAACCAATAACTCGCTGATGATCCTGTCGACCGAGCAGATGTACCGGCAGATTCAGGAGGCCCTCAAGCGTATTGACATCATGCCGATGCAGGTACAGGTCGAAGCCTCGATCATGGAAGTAACACTCACGGACCAGATGGAATACGGCGTACAGTGGTATTTCAAGAATAGCGGCAATACGCTGGGCGAATACGGTATCAACTCACTGGGCAGTAGCCAGCCCGGCGGTTTCTCCTTTACCCTCATGGGTGGCTCCAGCGGTGTCAAGGGCTTTGTGAATGCCATTGCCCGCCAGTCCAAAGTCAAGGTGATTTCATCGCCCTCGGTGCTGGTACTGGACAACCAGACCGCAGAAATCCGGGTGGGCGACCAGCAGCCGATCTACACCGGAACTTCCACCGTCACCAACGGGCAGTTGACCGACATACCTTCCTATCAATACAAGGATACCGGTGTCTCGCTGCAGGTCACACCGCATGTCAACTCCAACGGGCTGGTCAAAATGGATGTCACACAGGACATCACCGACGTAGGTGAAGTGGATTCCGCAACCGGGCAGCGCAGCTTCCTGCAGCGCAAGATCAAAAGCAATATTGCGGTACAAAGCGGTGAAACCATTGTGCTGGGTGGCCTGATCCGTGAAAACCAGACTGATGGCGACAGCGGTGTGCCGGTACTGAAAAACCTGCCCATTGTCGGCGATGCCTTCAAATCCCGTAACAAGGGCGGCAAACGCACCGAGCTGCTGGTACTGATCACGCCCACCGCCATCAAGGACCAGAGCGGCCTGAACCGTACCGGACAGGAAATGCGTGACCGCATGAAGCGTCTGTTTGATGATGATACTTTCCTGCGACAACTAAGAGGTGAATATGTGCAATAAACCGGGGTATCTGGCCATCACGGCCCTGTGCACCCTGCTGGCTTCCTGCAACCAGGCCGAATCGCTGGTGCAGGAAGCCGCCCAGAAGCGCTGGGATGCGCTGATTGCCGGCGATCTGTTCAGCGCTTACCAGTATTACACTGATGCCTTTCAGAAAACGGTACCCATGGAGCACTTCCGGCGTCAGGTGACGGGTACCGGACTCTGGAGCAGGGCCGAAGTCGAGCAAGTCAGCTGCGACAGGGACAGGGAACAGTGTCAGGCAGACATCAGGGTCACGGTCGCCATGAAGATGCGCGGCCTGCCCAAACCGGTGGAGAGCAGCGATGTCGTGCATGAGACCTGGGTTAAAGAGGGTTTATTTTCTGACTGGCGGTATATGAAAAACTGATTGCTTTAATTATAATTATTGATTGTATGGTGTGGTTCCTGCAACTCTCCGGAACCGGTGCTTAAAAAATACTCCATTACAAATATAAAAATCTTCAGGAGGCACGTAAAGTGTTCAAACAAAACAAACTTGCTCTGGGCGTTGCAGCAGGCATTCTGGGCTTGGCAGGAATCATGACCAGTGCACAGGCAGTACACGTCAACCCGGACGGCACGGGCCAGATACTGATTTTCCCCTACTACAATGCGCATTCAGGTTACGTTACCAACATCAATCTGGTTAACTCCACAGACGAGACCAAGGCAGTCAAGATCCGTTTCCGGGAAGGCAAGAACAGCAATGACGTGCTGGACTTCAACATTTACATGTCACCACAGGATGTCTGGACCGGCAGTGTCGCTGCCGCAACCGACAATTCCGGCGAAGTCGTCGGCTCTGTCAGCACCCGTGACCGCACCTGTACCCTGCCGCAACTGGCCTCCTGCGCAGAAGATCAGTGTGCTGTCACCATTCCGTTTACCGGCCAGAAGGTCTATACCGGTGTCGAAGCCGCTGATACCCGCGAAGGCTATGTAGAAGTCATTGAAATGGGTGTGGTGACCGACAAAACAGTACAGGACGGCGTATTGCATCACAATGGCGTCCCCTATGACTGCAGCGCTGTAGAAGACGCCTGGAGCAAAGGTGTCTTCACGCAGGGCAAGGGCGCACAGGCCGCCGGCATGAGTGCTCCGACCGGGGGACTGTTCGGCTCATCCGCTGTCATCAACGTGCCCAAGGGTTCCGCTTTCGCCATTGATCCGGTGGCCATCGACAATTACAGCACCCAGGCACAGCACTACCTGTCCGACGATCCCGACAACTTCCTGCTGCCGTCACTGGCTTCCGGCGACATCAACACCAGCTCCATCCTTGCCAGGGATGCCAATGGTGATGCCGAACTGGTGGAAACCGAATGGAATACCGTTCCGGACACCTGTCTGAACGACAATGATCCGCTCACACCGCAGTGCGGCATCAACCCGTACCCGATTGCACATGTTCTACTCGCTTCCAACATCATGAACGAGTACTTCCTGGACCCGACCTTCGGTTATGACGGTCACACCGACTGGATCATCACCTTCCCGATGAAAAAACACGGTATCCATAAAAATGCCACCGGCGTGGCCCTGACCATGGATGGCGTGTATGACCGGGAAGAAGGGCAACCGAATGTCGTGATCGACAAGAGCTTCGGCTTCTCGCCGGTTCTCCCCGGCATGGAGAAGGAACAGAGCGCCCTGACCCGCGAAGTCAACGTCCTGACCTTCACCAGCAGCGATCCGTCCTATGATGCCTCCAATACGGTCATGTCCAGTCACACCGATGTAAAGCTGTCTGTCGGCTCCTTCGTCCATGGCTGGGCACGTATGGACTTCCCCGGCTACAACCTGGCTGATGGCTGGTCCGACTCCGTCACCTATGGCAAAACCGGAACCAGTTATGGCTCCAGCAGCCATATCTATGAAGGGGTGCCGGTCATCGGCTTCTCCGCCATCGAAGGCAATGTCAGTGAAAACCCGAATGCCCGCTTCGGTGATGCGCTGCCACACAAGATTAAGCGCTAATACAGCCGCGCTTCGATAGGCTTGTGGAACCGGTCAGGATACCTGACCGGTTTTTTAATAATAACAAGATTATCGGGGCTTATTTTCATGTCGGAAGTGCTTTTCCGCATCATCCTCTTTGCCAGCTGTGTGCTTGCTGCTCCCCTGAACCTGAGTGCCGATACGGCTTGGGTATTGAAAGCCGATGGTGTACGCCTGTCACCTGCCCAACTGGAGAATACGGCTGCCGCACGTGGCTTCTCCCTTGATACACTGGATACCCGGCAAAAATCCGCGCTGCTGGAAGAATTATTCATTCGCACCCGACTGCTGGAACAGCAGGACAATCTCACGTCGGACCAGCAGCAGCACCTGCAGCAGAAGCTGGAGGATTTCCGTGCCACTCAGCAGGCAGAAATGGTACTGGATAACCTGGCGGCAGCGGACATGCCGGACTTTACCGGGCGGGCCATGGAAATCTACACTGCCGAAAAAGACACCACTTACAATCAGCCCCTGAAACTGCGGGTCAGGATGCTGCTACGCCGGATCAAGGCTGACAACCCGGACAAAGCGACCGTACAGGCTGAGCTGGAGCAGCTGCGGGAACGCATTGCCCAAGGTGAGCTGGACTTCGAGAACGCAGTACGGCAATTCAGTGAAGCTCGGGATAAAGCCCTGAATGCCGGTGATAGTTTCTGGTTCAGTCAGGGGCAGAAGCCGGATACCTTGTTCAACGCTGCCAGCCAGCTGAGTCCGGAACATCCGCTCAGTGCCGTGATTCCGGATCGGAATCAGCTCTGGCTGCTCCGGTTCATCGGGCGTCAGGAAGCGCGTCAGCTCAGCTTTGATGAAGTTAAAGGCGGCATCATCACCAGGCTCCAGGACGAATACCGTGCAACACAACGCAAACTGGTACTGGAAAACCTGCAGCAGCAGTTTCGGGAAACGAATCGGGATCAACCCTGACACGCTGTAAATGGAAAAAGCCAAGCAGGATATAACCCGCTTAAAGCATCCTGCCAAATAGGGATGAGAACAATAATAACAAACAGGGAGATGTGACGATGGCTGCTTTATTGCAAACCAGATTGCTGCTGGCACTGAACCTGTGCCGGCGCGACCTGCGCGAACGCTATCAGGGCAGCATGCTGGGTATTTTCTGGTTGCTGTTTCCTCCCCTGTTCATGCTCTGTATTTACACGTTGGTATTCGGTGAAATCCTGCAACTGCGTTTTGGCTCCGGTACATCCACACGCGAATTCGCTTTTTACCTGTTTGCCGGCCTGATCACGTTCAACGCCTTTGCCGAGGTGATGACCCGCAGCCCCACGGTATTAAGTGAAAAGCGCGACCTGCTGCTCAACACCCCGCTGCCGGCCAGTGTCCTGCCGCTCATACCGGTACTGAACTCCATCATGCTGGAGCTGATCGCGGTACTGATTCTGGTCGCGGGGCTGATACTGGCCGGACTGTTTCAGCCTTCGGGATTGCTGCTTTACCTGCCCTGCCTGCTGGTACGTGCCCTGCTGTCACTGGCACTGGCCTATCCACTGGGCATAATCGGTGTCTTTCTCCCAGACCTGCGCCAGATCATGCCGGCAGTCATGACCGTACTGATGTTTCTGTCACCGATCCTTTACCCGCTGGAGGCCATTCCCGACCACTTCCGTCCCTGGTATGCCTGGAACCTGCTCGGACAGCTGGTGGCATGTTATCGGGCCACCCTGCTGGAAGGACATTTGCCCTGGGAGACGCTTGCCGCCCTGATGCTGGTGGCCTTATTACTGCTGGGCTTGGGCCTGATGCTGTTCAGGCAGCTGATACCACGGGCAAGGTACGTGCTGTGAAACTTGGCAGCATCACCCTGCAACAGGCCGGTGTCAGCTACCGCCAGTACGCCAGACCACACGATGCACTGCTGGAGTGGTTGCTGCGTCGGCCACGCCACCGGAATTTCCATGCCCTGAAAGGCATCAGCCTGACGCTGGAACCCGGTGCGTCACTGGGGCTGGTTGGGGACAACGGGGCCGGTAAAAGCACATTGCTGCGCCTGCTGGCCGGGAACCTCGTACCCACAGAAGGCCGCTGTGATATCTATGGACACCGGGCAGCACTGCTGGAACTGGGCAGCGGTCTGCATCCGGAATACACCGGGCTGGAAAATGCCCGTCTGGGACTGGCACTGCGCGGACTGGAACCGGCAGCAGTCGAACAGGTGTTACCGGAAGTGCTGGCTTTTGCCGGACTGGGGGATTTCATCCACCGGCCCCTGAAGCAGTACTCCAGCGGTATGGTGGTCCGGCTTGGCTTTTCCATCGCCATCCAGGCCAATCCTGATGTGCTGATTGTGGACGAAGCATTGTCCGTCGGCGACCAGTTTTTTCAGAAACGCTCGCTGGACCGGATGCGCCACATTCTCAACCAGGGGGCAACCCTGATATTCTGCTCCCACAACCTGTATCAGGTACGGGAGATGTGTACCCAGGCGGTGTGGCTGGAACAGGGCCAGATCCGGCTCACGGGTACAGCCCAGGCTGTGGTGGATGCCTATCAGGATAGCACGCGTGCCCGAACAGCCGATATGCCCGCCACCATAACAGGATCCCCGACACCCGCTACACCGGCAACACCGCAAATGCCCCGGCTGCTGGCCGTGACGTTGGCAGGTGATCAGCAGGCAGCAGAGACCGAGACCGAAGTATCCGATCATCAGCAGTCCGGCCTGCCTGCTTACCGGACCCACGCAGCCTTTGCCGTCGAAGTGACTGCCCACACAGCCGGCATGGCACTGGAAGACCTGCATGTGGGGATTGTCCTGCGCCGTAATGATGATGTGCAGTGCTTCGGTATCAGCACCCTGCATGACGGTTTCCGGCTGGAGGCCGGTGCGGATGGAAACGCACGGGTCTGTTTCACGATTGAACGGCTGCCCCTGCTGTCGGGTCATTACTGTCTGGAAGTCTGGCTCATTGATGCCAGCGGCGTACACGTCTACGATGCGCGTGAACGCTGCTGCCCGTTCCAGGTCCGGCAGGACTCCCAGCAACAGGGCATCGGCCTGTGCTGGATGCCGCACCAGTGGCAGAACCGGGGGCTTGCAACATGAGCTTTACCCATGTTCTGCTGCCACAGCTGGACCCGGACCGTTCCCTGCGTTACGAGCTGGCATTCCCCGCTTATGCACACCTGCCCTGGCCGCTGGCTTATCGCCTGGCCGACTGGCAAAGTAGAATTTATTACCACCGAAAAAAAATTCAGCGCGAAATGATTCGTCAACAGATGCAGATCACTTTTCCGGCAGCAACACAACACCAGTTAAATCAGTGGCTGTATGACTTTTTCCGTATGGTGGAACAGGAAGCACTGGACACCTGGTTTTATAACCGGCAGGCAGCAACCGCCATTACCGAACTGCAAGGCTTCGAAGCCGTGCTGGAAGCACGGCAGCAGGGACGGCGTGTCATTCTGACCAGCGGTCATTTCGGGCGTTTCTGGATGGCGGGACCAGCCATGCGCGCCCAAGGCTGCAGCACCGGAACCATTACCCGTGATGGTGGTGATGACAACATTCACGGCCTGCACCCGGCTGAACACCGTTACCGGATTTTCAAACTGAAAATTCTTGCCCGGGCATTGGGAGGACCTTTTTTAATCGAAGGAGGCAATTTAAGAAAATTATATCGTTCACTGGACAATCACCTGATTACACTTGTTTTTGATGTCCCGTATCCGGAAACCCAGCCCGGAAGCGTGACAGTTCCATTTCTTGGCGGTAAGATCGTAATTCCGGGAGGGGTATACAGAATTGCAAAAAAAACCCGGTCTCTGGTCGCACCGTTCTTCATGTGCGACAGTGGAAAGGGTAAAGTAATCGCAGAATTTACCGGATTGTTAGAGCCGGATAACTATAATGTAGGGGATTTCATGAGCCTGCTGGCAAGGCATCTGGAAACACGGATACTGTCAGCTCCCGGCCAGTGGTGGCTTTGGGAGGCTCTGCCTCTGTTACAGAGAGAATAAAACCATGAATCAAGCTGTAGCAAATCATACCAATAATAAGGCCAAATGCTTGGACACGAACCATTCACACAGCCAGATTGTCAGCCGCATTCCCCAGTATGCCCAGGTACTGGAGCTGGGTTGTTCCAGCGGGGAAATGTCGCGTCTGATGAAAGAAAACTGTCAGGCTCATATCTTCGGAGTGGAAAAAGACCCGCAGACAGCGTGGCAGGCACAGCGTTACTGCGATTATGTCTTTACCGAAGACCTGGATGACCCGCACAGTCTGGACGCGCTGCAGTTTGAAAAATTTGATGTCATCACCCTGGTCGATGTGCTGGAGCACCTCAAGGAACCTCAGGCCCTGCTGGAGCGCCTCAAGCCTTTCCTGATGGAGGAAAGCGTGGTGTTGCTGTCGGTACCCAATGTGGCCCATGCCTCGGTGCGGCTGGAGCTGCTGACCGGGGATTTCCATTACGAGGACGCAGGCATCTTGGACAGTACCCACCTCAAGTTCTTTACCCTCAGCACCCTGAAGGCACTGATCGAGCGCAGCGGTTTTGTCATCAACGAACTGGACTATACCTGGCATGACATCCCGGACAGTGTGATCTCGCGTTACCTGCGGGCTGTCGATATCGAACCGACCCGGCGCATTCTGGAGCACTTCCACGAACCGGATGCCATTGCCTACCAGTTCATTGTCTCCATCAGCCTGCCTCGGGAAGAAGAATCGACGCCTTTCAATCATGACGCATCCAAGGCACCGCCAATGAGCCCCAGACTCAAACCCATGGCAGCCTCTTGGCAGACCTGGGGGCAGGTGTTCAGCAATCTGCAGCAGAAGGAGCAGATCATCCACGGCATGGAAATGCAGGTGCAGGAATACCGTCAGCAGATTGAGCGCATCCAGCGCGAGGTACGCCTGAAGGATGAGGAACTGCAACGTGTCTATGCCACACGCAGCTGGCGGTTTTTGCGCCGGCTGGCCCGGATATGGCGCGGCGAGCCGGTTCAGGCCGGATTAACACATGGTTGATAGACTGTAAATCAGACTGATTCCGGTTAAATTCGATAATAATCCGATAATTATAACAATCACGGAGTAGGCTTGATATGGACGGAACTGCCGTCACGGTCAGCGTTATTGTGCCCGCTTACAATCATGCGGCATGGATCGGGCAGGCCATTCATTCAGTATTCCGTCAGACCCTGACGGATTGGGAACTGATCCTCATTGATGACGCTTCCAGCGATGAAACCTGGTCCGTGATTCAGGCCTATACCCGCCCCCTGAGCAGCGAAAACGGTCGCATCACCACCATCCGCCACACCCATAACCAGGGAGCACCCACCACCCTGAATGAAGGCATGGCCCTGGCACAGGGTGAGTACATCGCCATCCTCAATTCCGATGATGCCTGGCAACCCGAACGGCTGGAAAGGATGGTCCGGTTTGCCAGACGCCAGGAATTGGATTTCCTGGTCACGGGGCTGACCCTGTGGGACAGGGATGCCGGCTGCAAGGATGAATCGGAACCCGACTGGCTCAAGTGGTACCGCAGCCTGTATGCGGACTGGCTTTCCCACGGTGACTTTCTGCGCACCCTGTTGCGTGGCAACTTCTTCATCACCACCTCGAATTTCTTCTTTCTGCGTCACCTGTTTGATGCACATGGCGGTTTCGCCAATCTGCGCTATGTGCATGACTATGAATATGCCCTGCGCCTGTTTGGTAAAGGGGTGAAAATGCAGTGCCTGTGGGATGAGAAGCTGCTGAACTACCGCCTGCATGACCATAACACCATCCGCGAGAAGCCACTGGCAGCCATCGAGGAAAACATGCTGATGCTGCTGGAACAGCTGCCGGAATTATACCCTTATCTGGATTATTCACGCCTGGAAGGCCTGAAACTTCAGCTTCAGGACCTGCAACGCTACACCCGTGAGGAGTGGCTGAGCGCCATTCACTACCAGCTGCTGAACAAGGAAAAGGAACTGTTCGGCCTGATTTACGACCGGGATGAATGGATTCAGGAACGGGACGAGATCATCAGCAACCAGCAGATACTGATCAGTGACAGGGATGACTGGATTGCCGAACGCGACCACACCATCAACACCCTGCAGGCCGATATCCGGCAGCAGGAGCAGAACCTGCAGGAACGTGACCGCATCATTTCCGGGCAACAAGGCTGGATTGCCGACCGGGATCGCTGGATCACGGAGCGGGATCAATGGATTGCCGAACGCGATCAGCTGATCAGGGAACGCGACGAACACATCCACAAGCTGGAGCAGGAGCTGCAGAGGCTACTGCACAGCCGCGCCTATCGTACCGGTACCCTGCTGGCCTGGCCGATACGGCAGCTGCGCGGACGCCTGCACCCGGATCGCTGGAAGTTCAATCATGCCTGACAAGCTTGTCTGTCGGGACTGGAAGTCTGTCCGGCATTATCTGGAGCAGCGCCTGCGTCAACGTAATCTGCGTCTGGTTTCCCTCGACATTTTCGACACCCTGCTGGGGCGTATCGAAACCCCGGAACAGGTACAGAAAGCCTGCTGCCGTGAAATTGCCCGTATGCTGCCGGCACATGAACACGCAGTCACGCCCGCCATCCCCCTGACAACAGATGCCGTCTGGCAGGCACGCCAGCAGGCCGAAACCGAACTGCGTCAGCAGGCACTGCAACAGGGGCTGGACCCGGAATGCCGGTTTTCCGATCTGGTGCCGCGCTGGCTGGAAAAACTGGGCCGGAAACCGGAACCGGCGCTGATTCGCCTGTGCATTGATACCGAAATCCGGCTGGAAAAACTGGCACTTTATGTCAAGCCGGGTGTCCGCTCCTTTCTGAACTGGCTGACACAGCAGGGGATCGGCATTATCGCCATTTCCGACATGTATCTGGACCGGCTGCTGCTGGAAAGCCTGCTCGAAGACAAGGGGCTGCAGGCAGCACTGGAACAGGTATTTGTGTCGGCAGAACGCCTGGAAGGCAAATACTCCACCCGCCTGTTTCAGGCGGTCATGCGCCAGCGTGATATTGCACCCGCACACTGGGTCCATATCGGTGACAACCCGGTCTCCGACCGACGCATCCCCTGTACCATGGGCATACAGGGCATCTGGCTGTATGAAAAGGCTGAACGGCAGCAACGCGAACGGCAGCAACTGAATGCCGCCATGGCTGCACACCGCAGCATCTGGCGCGGCAGACATTTTTTCTCACTGCTGCAGCAACGACTCCTGTATCTGGAGCCGGAAAGTGATGATTTCTATTTCAGCTATGGACGCGATGTACTGGGGGCCGCTTACAGCACTTTCATGCTGGGGCTGCAGGAACGTCTGCAGCGCCAGGCACCCAAACGCCTGTTTTTTGTGGCACGTGACGGCTTCCTGTTCCAGCAGATGTATCAGGAACTGACGGGCAAACTCCCGCCGGACGATTATATCTATCTGTCACGCAAGGTCATCACGGCCGCCTCCGTGGCCGAAGGGCTGAGTCTGGAACAGGCGCAGGTCGCCTTCTACAATCCCAAGCAGCAAGGCCTGCTTTCCATCTGCAAGGTCTATGGCCTGCCGGAGAATCGCCTGGAACCCATTGCGCAGAACCATGGTTTTGCACGCTTCGATGAGCCGCTACAGGACTGGCAGGATGAACGCCTGCAGGCTTTCCTCGCCGATGCACAGGTACAAGCCCTGATCCGCCAAAGTGGTCAGGTTCAGCGTGAACTGCTGGAAACCTATCTGGAACAGTCCGGTTTTCTCGGCGGGGAGCATGTCGGACTGGTCGATATCGGCTGGAACGGTACAGTACAGAAGTTCCTCAAACAGGCTTTCGGCCAGCGGCCAGATTACCCGGTGGTCAACGGTTATTACTTTGCCTTTGTCCCTAAAATGTACCGGGACTTCGGCAGCAACAATTTCTCTGAAGGCATTATTCACGATTCCCGGCGCGATAATGCCTGTGAACGCATTCCGGCGGAATTCGAGGAAATCTTTGAACAGGGTGCCCGTTCACTGGAGGCTACCACGGTCGGTTATCGTCATCTGGAAGGCCGGGTCGAGCCGGTACTCAAATCCGGTTACTCCCCGGACCGTGTGGCCGAAGTGGCCTGCAACCGCATGGTGACCGCCATGCATGCCGGGGTCATGACCCACTGGAAACACTTTCTGGCCCTGCAGCAGCTGACCGGCTATAACAGCAGTGACCTGCTGCCTTATGTCTACGGCATGCTGGAACGGGCGGTGGTCTACCCGAGCCGGGAGGAAACCCGCATGTTGACCCAACTGGTGCATACCGAAGATTTCGGCCATGACCATGTACTGGACCTGGGGCAACGCAGTCTGGGCCTGCGTGACCTGCTGCGGCCGCGCACCCTGCTGGCCAGTCTGCGGCAGGCAACCTGGCGTTACGCCCTGTTTGCCCACATGCCAACCGGCATTGCCAATTTTGCCCTGCGGATTGCCTATCTGCACAGCGTCAAAAAGTAGGCTTATCCAATACCTGAATACCATAATACAGGCAGAATGTATCCGTGAACCGACATACCAACAACCAGCCCAACCTGATGATCAGCCCGACCCGACTGTTCGTCTATGCCCAGGCCTTCCGTTTCTCATCCGGCCGGGGGCGCTGCTTCAGTCCGGGGCTTCGGACCCTGCTGGTCTGGCATTTTGCCGGTCTGAAACAAAAGCTGATCAATCGCTCCGCCCTGAAACGGCTCCGACTCCGGATTGAAAAGGTGTGACCATGGCCGGGACGGTACAGATTCTGCTCTCCACCTGGAACGGTGCCGCCTGGATCAAGGCTTTGCTGGATTCACTGGCAGGCCAGCATTTCAGGGACTGGGAACTGCTGGTGCGGGACGACGGTTCCGGTGACCAGACCCTGGCATGCCTGCAGGACTGGCAGCAACACCATCCACAGCATGCCATGACCATCCTGCCGGACAGGCAGCCTCTGGGCAGCAACCGGAGCTTCAGCCAGCTGGTCGCTGCCAGTACGGCCCCTTACCTGATGTTCTGTGATCAGGATGATGTCTGGTTTCCTGACAAGATCACTATCCAGCTGCAACAGCTGCAGCAACTGGAAACCCGGTACGGCAGCCAGACACCGCTGCTGGTGCATTCTGACCTGGTTCCCACCGATTCTGAACTGCAGCCGCTGGCAGCCTCATTCTGGGCCAGCCGCCGTTTCAGGCTGCAGCAGTCGCGCAAGGACTGGCTGCTGACCAACCCGGTCAGCGGCTGTGCCAGCCTGTTCAACCGCGCAGCAGCACAACAGGCGTTTCCGCTCCCCGAAGGGGCCATGCAGCATGACCGCTGGCTGGCTCTGGTCTGCGCCTGGTTCGGCAGGGTCGGTACCATCACCACACCACTGCTTTACTACCGCCAGCATGCCGCCAACCAGATTGGTGCTCACGCTGCCGGCTGGCGGCAGCTGGGCAATATACCCGTCCGTATTGATGCCTGGAGCCGGCAGGCACAGGCCCTGCTGGAGCGCTTTGAGCCGGTGTTATCACTGGCAGATCGCCGGCTGCTGCATGCGCTGGCCAGCGTGCGCGGGCTGCGGGGCGGGAAAAAACGTCTGGTCATGCTCAAGCATGGCCTGCTCAAGCCGGGGCCGGCAGCCAGCTTGGCCCTGCTGCTGTTTGCCTGAGCCAGAGGGCAGTATCAGGACCACTACCAACAGGAAACCTTGCTTCATGAGAACAACAATAAACCGCCCCGATGTCGCAATCATCGTCCTGACCCGCAATGCCGGCGAACTGTGGCCCGCCTGGATCCGGGGCATCAAACAGCAAAATGTACAGGCCGGACGCTATCTGGTACTGGATTCCTCCTCAACCGATGCCACCGTCAGTCTGGCACTGGAGGCCGGGCTGGAAGTCTATTCCATTGACCATCGCCGCTTTGATCATGGCGGTACCCGGCAGCTGGCAGCCGACCTTTGTCCCGACGCTGATTACCTGGTTTATCTGACCCAGGATGCCATTCTGGAACAGCCGGACTCACTGGAACAGCTGCTGAAGCCGCTAACGGATGGGCAGGTGGCCATGGTCTACGGGCGGCATGTTGCCCATGATTTTGCCAGCCTGATTGAAAAGCATGCCCGTGCCTATACCTACCCGACCCGCTCCACCCGCCGCACCCTGAGGGATATGGAACAGCTCGGTTTTCGGGCCGCTTTTTCGTCCGACGTCTACGCAGCCTATCGGGTCAGCGCCCTGCGCAGCATCGGCGGCTTTCCTTCCCATGTGATCGTGAGTGAAGACAGCTATGTCTCGGCCCGGCTGCTGCTGGCAGGTTGGACCACGGTGTACAGCGCTGACAGCCGGGTCCGGCATTCGCATCATTACTCCCTGCTGCATATCTTCCGGCGTTATTTTGATGTGGGCGTATTTCATGCCACCGAAAAGGCCCTGTTACAGCGTGTGGGACGCCCGGACAAAGAAGCAGGTGCTTATGTTCGCTCCCTGATCCGCTTTCTGAACCAGCACAACCGTCTGCTGCTGCCACTGGCCGCCCTGCAGACACTGACCAAACTGCTGGGGTTCCGGCTTGGGCAGCGCCATGCCTGGCTGCCCGGACTGCTCTGCCGCCTGATCAGCCTGCAGCGGGCCTACTGGCTGCAGGAAAAGCCGGTGTCAGGGGCTGTACCTATCTGGCTGGCCATGGGCAACCAGGTGCGCCAGGTTCAGCGCCAACCGGTGCTGCCAGCCATGGACCGGGACACGGCCCAGACAGTAGCCGGCAAGAAAGCCCTGTCCGGCATGATTTCCTGACACCGGATAAGGAGACAGAATCCGATCATGCTGCCCGACAGTGCCGGCATCACCCCTGTGAGTAACCTGCCCAATTGAGGGAGGGCAGACTTCCATCATCTATCCCCTGAAGCAGGGTTGACAGTTTTATATTAGATTTTCATAATATAAGAATGTTCAAAAATACTTGAACCAATACTCCTCCATCCTCCTTTGGTGGTAATTACGCGGCTCCCGAAGCCGCGTTTTTTTATGGGCAAGGCATTAATAACGCTTGTTTCCAAAAATTGATTTGACTACAATGCGCGGTCTGTTTTTTTAAGATAACGACAAGTTCTCTTTGGAGTCTGGGATGAAAACTTTCAGTGCAAAGCCTGCCGAGGTTAAGCGCGACTGGTATGTGATTGATGCTGAAGGCAAGGCGCTGGGTCGTCTGGCCACTGAAGTAGCACGGCGTTTGCGTGGAAAACACAAGCCCGAATATACTCCGCACGTCGATACCGGTGACTACATTGTGGTCATCAATGCCGACAAGGTTGCTGTCAGCGGCAACAAGTTCAGTGACAAAATGTATTACAAGCACACTGGCTACATCGGCAACATGAAGGCGTTCTCTTTCGAAAAGCTGCAGCAGCGTGCACCCGGTCGCGTCATTGAAATCGCGGTCAAGGGCATGCTGCCCAAGAATCCGCTGGGCCGTGCCATGTTCCGCAAGCTCAAGGTATACGCCGGTCCCGAACATAACCACCATGCCCAGCAACCGCAGGTTCTGGACATCCCCGGCAAAGGATAATCAACCATGGCTGATACCCAATACTACGGCACCGGACGCCGCAAGTCCTCTTCAGCCCGTGTGTTCATGCAGAACGGCACTGGCAATATCACCGTCAACAAGCTGCCGATTGAGCAGTTCTTCGGACGTGAGACGGCACGCATGATCGTGCGCCAGCCGCTGGACTTGGTCCAGATGACCGACAAAGTTGACCTGAATATCACGGTCAGCGGTGGCGGTATCAGTGGTCAGGCCGGAGCCATCCGTCTGGGCATTTCCCGTGCCCTGCTCCAGTACGACGAAGGCATGCGTGACCCGCTCAAGAAGCAGGGTTTCCTGACCCGTGATGCACGCAAGGTTGAGCGCAAAAAAGTGGGCCTGCACAAAGCCCGCCGTGCAACCCAGTTCTCCAAACGCTGATCGGCTATCAGTGTTTGTCAGAAAGCCACAATTTTTCAATTGTGGCTTTTTGTATTTCAGCGGCTTGTGAATTAGCTATAGTTGGTACTGACAGTACCGGTCCGATCAGGCAGGTCAATCAGACCACATGGCACAAAAACACAACCCAGGAATAAATTGATGCTACCTCAGTCCGTTCTGTTTGCAGTCCTTGGTATTGCCGTGATCAGCCCGGCCTTGGCCGAGACACATTTTTACGGACAACTGCAGCTGAATATCGTATCACTGGACCCCGATGACGCCAGCTATCAGGCCATCCGTGATGAAGGCAGCTTTTTCGGTATCAGGGGCCTGCAAACACTGAAACCGGACCTGTATGCCACCTATATTGTGGAGGCCGGCGCACACCGGGAAGACAAGGCTGACCTGCTGGGTGAGACTCGACAGGCTTGGGTTGGTTTACGGGGCCGACTGGGTGAAATTCGTGCCGGACGCCAGTTCAGCCCCACCCGGGTTTCCAGCGAACGCATCGACCTGTTTTCCGGCCAGCAGGGCGACTACAACACCATTCTGGAAACCGACCTGATCTATCCTGCCAGCCTGACCTACATCAACCGAACCGGTGCACTGGACTTTGCCCTGACCTTCGCCCGCAAGGATGATGATGACCATGCCGACATGGTGGCCAGCTATTCCAGCGGTGACTACTTTGCCGCCCTGGGCCTGCTGAAGCAGCAGCATGGCTTCAGCGTCAAACGCCTTTCCGCCGGTTATCAGCCCGCCACCGGTCACCGCCTCGGTATCGCCATGGAACAAAAAAGCGGTGCTGACGGCTATGATGCCGTGCTGGTAAATGCCGGTTATCATCATGACAAGACCCTTTACAAGCTCCAGGCCGGACGTAATCATGCCCACACTGGTGGCAGGAACGAGGACATGTATGCCATTGGAGTGGATTACGATCTGGGCAGAAAGGCACAACTGCATCTGGAGCACAGCCGCAACGACCATCGTGATCATAGCCGCAATGACAGACAGTCCAGCTATAGCATCGGATGGTCCTGGCACTTTTGAGCACTGTGGTGTTCCGGCACCTTAGACCAGCCATGGTCTAAAGCAGCATATTCATCATGTCAAGGTTTTTTTCACCCTGACATAAAGTTACACTACCCATCCTTTACAACAGCGATAGCATCATGACTGCGCCAATACCAGCCACATCGGTTGTTTCCACACCACCAGGCCGCGAGATTCCCTATAACTACACCTCGTTTTCCGATAAGGAAATCGTTGGCAAGCTGCTGGGCAAGCGGGCCTGGGAAATTCTGCAGGACCTGAGCCAGAAGCGGGAAACCGGGATTTCCTCACACATGCTGCTGGAAATGCTGGGTGATATGTGGATGGTGATCCGCAATCCCTACATTCAGGATGACCTGCTGGAAAACCCCAAGCGCCAGCGAGCCCTGATGGATACCCTGAAAGAGCGGCTGGCACGTATCAATGCCCGCGCCAAGGACAATCCCAAAACGCTGGAGCTGCTGGACATCACCCGCCAGGCCGTGAGTAACTTCGGAGCTGATTTCGAACAGCAGGCCCGGCAGCGGGCGACAGCCAAACGCCGCCTGACACGCCTGACCCACAAAGACAATATTCAGTTTGACGGACTGGCACGGGTCTCTCATGTCACGGATGCCACCGACTGGCGTGTAGAACTGCCCTTTGTCGTGCTGACACCGGATACGGAGGCAGAGATGGCCGAACTGGTGCAATGTTGCATCGAGCTTGGCCTGACCGTGATCCCGCGGGGTGGCGGCACCGGTTATACCGGTGGAGCCGTGCCACTGGATCGCATGAGTGCGGTCATCAATACCGAGAAGCTGGAAGGGCTGGGCACAATCGAACATCTGGAAACCCTGCCGGGCAAAACCGGCCAGTACCCGCCCGTGCCAGTGGTATCGACCGGTGCCGGTGTGGTGACGCGCCGGGTCTCCGATCTGGCGCAGGCTCATGGCCTGGTATTTGCCGTTGACCCCACCTCGCAGGATGCTTCCACCATTGGCGGTAATGTGGCGATGAATGCCGGGGGCAAGAAGGCGGTACTGTGGGGAACCACACTTGACAACCTGCTGTCCTGGCGCATGGTGACACCGGAAGCCGAATGGCTGGAAGTGACCCGGCTGGATCATAATCTCGGCAAAATTCATGATCAGCCTCAGGTGAGCTTTGCCATCCAGCGTTTTGAGCGTGACGGGAAGACCCCCAAAGGCACTCCGGAAACGCTGGTGTTTGAAGGACGCTATTTCCGCAAGGCCGGTTTGGGCAAGGATGTCACCAACAAGTTTCTGGGCGGCCTGCCGGGGATACAGAAAGAAGGCTGTGATGGACTGATCACTTCAGCACGTTTTGTACTGCACCGCATGCCCGAGCATATCCGCACGGTCTGTCTGGAGTTTTATGGTACCGACCTGCACGAGGCGGTACCGGCCATTGTGGAAATCAAGGACTACCTGGACGGGCTTGACAATGTGTTGCTCTCGGGACTGGAACACCTGGATGAGCGCTATGTCAAGGCGGTCAAATACACCCCCAAAGGTGCGCGCGGGGTACTGCCCAAGATGGTGCTGCTGGCTGATATTGTCAGCGATGATGCGGATGCCGTGGCCAGGGCGGCTGCCGAAACCGTGCGCAAAGCCAATGCCCGCAATGCCGAAGGTTTCACCGCCGTCAGTCCGGAGGCTCGGCGGCAGTTCTGGGCCGACCGCTCACGTACTGCGGCCATTGCTGCCCACACCAACGCCTTCAAAATCAATGAAGATGTGGTCATTCCGCTACATAATCTGGCAGCCTACACGGAAGGCATCGAGCGCATCAACGTGCGCCAGTCCATGCATAACAAGCTGGCCATGATCAATGCCGTACTGGCCTACCTGCAGGGTGAACTGCCAGAATTGCGTACCGTGGCCGGTTATGAGGACAGTCAGGAACGGACCGCCATTCTGGATGCCAAAAAGGCCCATGCCTGTCAGCATCTGGAAAGTATCCGGGTACGCTGGGAAAGCCTGCTGGAGCATTTTGCCGCCCCGGCCAGCACACACGACGCCCTGCTGGATCACAAGGCTCGTACAGCCCTCCGGCCTGATGACCGCCTGATTGACCTGCTGCTGCGCCGTGACCTGCGCATTTCCTACCGCACGGAAGTTGAGCACCCGCTGAAAGAAATCTTTGTCGGGCGCGAACTGCAGCCCCTGCGTGAGCAGCTGGACCGCATTCATGCCCGCATCCGCCCCGGACGCCTGTTTGTGGCGCTGCACATGCATGCCGGTGATGGCAATGTGCATACCAATATCCCGGTCAACTCCAATGACTACCAGATGCTGCACGAGGCTGAGCACATTGTCGATGAGGTCATGGTTCTGGCCCGCAATCTGGACGGGGTAATCTCGGGTGAGCATGGCATCGGCATCACCAAATACCAGTATCTGGATAAGCACGAGGCCGGCGAATTCAGTGCCTACAAGCAGCGCATTGATCCCGAAGGCCATTTCAACCGTGGCAAACTGATGCCCGGCTCCGGCCTGGAGGGTGCTTATACCCCGTCTCTGCGACTGGTAGAGCGGGAAGCGCTGCTGCTGGAGCACCACGAACTCGGCGACCTGAATGCCGCCATCAAGGACTGCCTGCGCTGCGGCAAGTGCAAACCGGTGTGCAATACCCACATCCCGCGTGCCAACCTGCTGTACTCACCACGCAACAAGATTCTGGCCACCGGGCTGATGATCGAGGCTTTCCTGTATGAAGAGCAGACCCGTCGGGGTATCTCGCTGCGGCATTTTGATGAAATGAATGATGTTGCCGATCATTGCACCATCTGCCACAAGTGTCTGACACCCTGTCCGGTCAATATCGACTTTGGCGATGTTTCCATCCTCATGCGCCGCATTCTGCTGGACAAGGGCAAGAAAAAGGCCAGCCCGGTCACCTGGGCATCCATGCAGTTCCTGTCCCTGAAGGACCCCACCCGCATCAACCTGATGCGCAAGGGCATGATCCAGTTCGGTTTCAAAGCCCAGCGTCTGGGACACCAGCTGGCCCGGCATGTCGGCCTGATCGGCAATAAAAAGCCCCCGGCAGCCACTACCGGCAAGCCGGAAATCCGTGAGCAGATTATCCAGTTTGTGCGCAAACCCCTGCCCGCCGGGCTGCCGGCCAGAACCACACGTGCCATGCTGGGGCTGGAAGACAGCAAGGTGGTGCCGATCCTGCGGGATCCGGAGCGGAGCGGTGGCGATGCGGTGTTCTATTTCCCTGGCTGCGGCTCCGAGCGCCTGTTCAGTCAGGTCGGGCTGGCGACCCTGGCAATGCTGTATGAAACGGGTGCCACCACGGTGCTGCCCCCCGGCTACCTGTGTTGTGGCTACCCCCAGAATGCCTCCGGTGATCTGCAGAAGGGGGCGGAAATCTCGACCGAAAACCGGGTGCTGTTCCACCGCCTGGCCAATGCCCTGCGCTATCTGGACATCCGCACGGTTATCGTCTCCTGCGGTACCTGCATGGATCAGCTGCTGAAATACGAGTTCGAGCGCATATTCCCTGACTGCCGCCTGCTCGACATTCATGAATACCTGCTGGAAAAGGATGTAAAGCTGGAAGGTATCCAGGGTGTGCAGTACATGTACCATGATCCCTGCCATACCCCGATGAAAACCTACAATCCGCTCAAGGTTGCCTCCAAGCTGACCGGGCAGAAGGTTGTCCAGACCGATCGCTGTTGCGGTGAAGCCGGGACGTTTGCAGTCAGTCGCCCGGATATTGCTTCCCAGCTGCGCTTCCGCAAACAGGAAAGCCTGCAGGCCGGTATCCAGGCCCTGACCGGGGACAGTGTGGCCCGGAATGGCAATGTCAAGCTGTTGACCTCCTGCCCGGCCTGTCAGCAGGGCCTGTCACGCTATGCCAATGATACCGGACTGGAAACCGACTATATTGTGGTAGAAATCGCCAATCATCGGCTGGGCAAGGATTGGCAGAAAGCCTTTATCGACCGTGCCACCCAGGGGGGCATTGAGAAAGTGCTGTTGTAAAAACAGCGCCGGTAGCTTTCAAGGCAGCTATCACCACCCCATCCGCCGCTGCAGGGGATGGGGTGGTGCCTGCCGCAGGCCGCGATCAGCTGATCGGCTAAGCACCTAATCGCCCAGACTGCGCCGTACCCGATGCTGTATCAGCAGGCGGTTGAGCAGCACCGACAGCACATAAGCCCCACCAGCCAGCAGAATAATGGTCGGCCCGGCAGGCAGGTCAGGGCCATAGGACAACGCCAGCCCCGCGGTGGTGAATACACCGCCCAGCAGGGTCGCAATCACCATCATCCCTCCCAGTGAATGCACATAATGCCCGGCAATGGCCGCCGGCAGGGTCAGCAAGGCAATCACCAGAATCAGCCCCACCACATGAATCATCAGTACAACAGTGACGGCAATCAGGCACAGCAGCAGCAAATAGAAAAACGTCACCGGCACTCCGCGCAGGCGCGCATATTCCTCATCGAAAATCACGGCCAGAAACTGGCGGAAAAACAATAGCACCACCAGCAGCAAGACCAGGTCAAGCGCCCCCATAAACCAGATATCACGCTCCGGCACCAGCAGGATATTACCGAACAGGTAACTGAACAGATTGGTGTTGTAACCGGGGGTACGGGAAATAAACAGCAGACCGACTGCCATGCCGATCGCCCACAATGCCCCGATCAGGGTATCTTCCTGAGTACGCCAGTTCAGGTGTATCCAGCCGATCAGCAAGGCCGATACCACGGCAGCCACCAACGCTCCCATTAGCGGATCAAAGCCGTAATAGGCTGCAGCCCCCATCCCCGCAAGCACTGAGTGGGCAATACCACCGGCCAGAAAGGTAATGCGCTTGACCACCACAAAGGTCCCGACCAACCCGCAGCCGACACTGGCCAGCAAGCCGGCCAGTAGTGCCATCTGCAGAAAATGCTGCTGGCCCAGTGCGACAAAAAACTCATTCATGGATTACCGCCGTCATCAGGGGTGAGCTTGGGAAGCCGGGAAATCATGTTCATGATCATGGTTGTGGTGATGCTCCACCCGACGCACCTGACCGCCATACAACGCCTGCACCAGATCACCCTGAATCGCACGGGTTTCATGGCAGACCAGGGTACGGTTCAGGCAGGCAACCCGATGCACATAACCGGAAATAAAGGCAATATCATGCGATACCACCAGAATGGTCATGCGCCGGTTCAGGACCTTGAGTTCATCAAAAATATCGCTTTCCAGACGCATGTCGATATTGGCGGTCGGCTCATCCAGGATCAGGATATCCGGCTGTGCCACCAATGCCCGCGCCAGCAACACACGCTGCAGCTGGCCGCCGGATAAGGCCCCGATCTGACGCCCGGCCAGATCAGCCGCCTCAACCTCTTCCAGTGCCTGATGCGCTGCCTTGCGGTCTGCAACGCTGAAAAAACCCGGCATGCGCCCGGCTCCGAGCCGTCCCAGCAATACCACCTGTTCCACACTGACCGGAAAATCACGGGCAAAACCCGGATATTGCGGCACATACCCGATACGCCGGCGGGCCTGTGTGGGCCTGCTGCCCAGCACTTTCACGCTGCCACGCTGCGGTTTAAGCAGCCCCAGGACCAGCTTGAGCAGGGTGCTTTTGCCCCCGGCATTCGGCCCCACCAGCCCCAGAAACTCGCCCGGCTCCACCTGCAGGGAGATATTCTGCAACACCGGCACCAACCCGTAGGAAAAGCTGACCTGACTCAGCTCGATCACGGGATTCACGGTGCCGTCCCGGCAATCAGGTTGGCAGCCCGGTGCATCATGTCGAAATATTCATACTCCAGCGGATCAATCGCCTCCACCCGCCCGCCAATGGCCTGTGCCACCTGCCCGGCCATGCGGCTGTCAAATTGGGGCTGGACAAAAATGCTCTTGATGCCTTGGGCTTTGGCGGTATCAATCAACTGTGCCAGTGCTCTGGCACCCGGCTCCTTGCCATCGGCTTCAATCGCCACCTGGGTCAGACCATAGGTATCCGCCAGATAGCCCCAGGAAGGGTGAAAGACCATGAAGCGTTTATTGGGGATTGCAGCAAACTGCCCGGTCAGGGCCTGATCCAGGGTTTGCAACTCGGCGACGAATTGCTGCCGGTTCTGTTCCAGCTCGGCCTTGTGCTGCGGCAGCAGCGACTCCAGTGCGGCAAGAATCTGTTCGGACATCTGCACCACAATGCGCGGGCTGGTCCAGACATGCGGATCAGGCTGGTTTCCATGCTGATGGTCATGACCATCAATACGATTAAAACGGGTCTGCCGGCTTTGTCCGGCCTCCGCCTTGTCATCCGGTCCGGCAGCCTCAGCGGCGTTGGCCATCACAGGCAGCAGTTTCAGTCCGGTACGTCCATCCAGCACCGGCATGTCCGGATTCACGCCCCGAATGCGCGGCATCCAGCTGTCCTCAAACGGTACCCCGATACGGATATAAAGGTCGGCACGGGCCAGCTGGCTGATCTGGCGCGGCGTAGGCTCATAGGTGTGCGGGCTGAAGCCGGGCTTGACCATGGCCTGCACATCCACCAGTCCGCCGGCGATACGCTCGACAAAGTACTGCTGCGGCACCACACTCACGAAAATCAACGGACGCTCCCCGGCCTGCAGCACCGGGACCATCCCCGACCAGGAGAACAGCAGCAGCAACAGAAAGAAAGCCGGCCTTGCCTGCAGACGGAACCTTGAACTCATCGGACAACCATACCTGTGAATGCCAACAAACGCGGAATTTTATCCCAAAGTATGCAGGGGGTTTGCAGCTTTTTAAAGCATGCCACCTTTCAGAAGATCAAAAAACAGGCTGAATCAGCCGGCAGGATCAGCTTGTATCGATCAACCACGGCTACTGCCTCAAACGGATGAACGCGTTTGCCAGCCAAAAGCGATACGCCTATGCTCCGTTATTTTGTTGTGTTTCAGGGCCTACGAAAGGAGAAGCTGTCATGTCTGCCGATTTCCTGTTTGGCATTACGGTACTGCTGATTTACCAGCTGGTGGGAGAAGTAATCACCCGCCTGCTGCAACTGCCGGTTCCGGGTCCGGTCATCGGCATGTTGTTGCTGTTTGTCAGCCTGTTCCTGCATCGCAACCTGGAACAGCGTCTGGACAGCGCCAGTACCAGCTTGCTGGCCCACCTGTCCCTGCTGTTCGTTCCTGCCGGGGTCGGTGTCATCGTGCATTTCGGGCGTATTGGTGAGCAGTGGCTACCCATCCTGCTGGCACTAATACTGGGCACCCTGCTGACACTGGCTGCCACCGCACTCATTATGCTGGGCACCAGCCGCTTACTGGGACAGCAGCAAAAACAAAATCAGGGGGATCAGCAGGAGCCATGAATAACACCGCGCTGACCCAGATATGGGTTTATCTGGCCGCCTCACCCCTGTTCGGCCTGACCGTGACGCTGGTGGCTTACCAGATTGCTCACCACGTTTATGCCCGGAGCGGGCGCAATCCGCTGCTGAATCCGGTGGTAACCGCAGTGCTGCTGCTGATCGGTCTGCTGCTGCTCACCGGCATCTCGTATCAGGATTATTTCGCCGGTGCCCAGTTCGTGCATTTCCTGCTGGGACCGGCAACGGTGGCGCTGGCGATCCCGCTTTACCGCCAGTTTGCCAGACTCAGGCAACTTTGGCTGCCCGTACTGGTGGCACTGGTACTGGGAGTCAGCATCGGTGGCCTGAGTGCCGTGCTGATTGCCGGCATACTGGGTGCAGATTCGCAGACCCTGTTGTCCCTTGCGCCCAAATCGGTAACAGCCCCTGTCGCCATGGGCATCGCCGAACGCATCGGCGGCCTGCCATCACTGACTGCCGTGCTGGTGGTCAGCACCGGTGTCATCGGTGCGGTATTCGGCACCAAGCTGTTCGACTGGATGGGCATACAGGATGACAGTGTGCGCGGTATTGCCATGGGGGTGGCCGCTCACGGGATCGGCACGGCACGGGCGTTTCAGGTCAGTACGGAAATGGGGGCCTTTTCCGGTCTGGCCATGGCACTTTCAGCCTTTCTGGCATCCGTGATACTGCCCTGGATAGTCAGCTGGGTTCAATAGCAACGGAAACGGGCACCGGCAAAGATGCAGACATAAAAAAACAGGCATCGGAAACAGACAGCAGCATCGTATGTCAGACCCGACGACCCCACAGGCGGGCCACAACACCGGTTACAAGCCGGCTCACAAAAAAAGCGGCAATGGCAGGCAGCACAAACTGGTTCAGGACCCAGAAGTCAGCCTGCACCACCAGCAGATCCGGTACAAAAGTACGCAGCACCAGTACATAAATAAGCACAAAAACCAGACCCAACGCATCCAGTACCAGCGCCAGCAATACTCCCCACAGGGAAAAACCGCCCAGCCATACCAGCCCCAGAAACAGGAGCAGAAAAGACCCCGCCATACTGACCAGTGCCACAACCGGCTGGCCGGTGTACCAGTAATACCAGTAACTGCGAAAATATTTCATGCCTGCCGTGACGTCCCCCGCTCACAGACAGACAAAAACCGGGTCATATCGACCCGGCAGGACAACCGCAAACTCATTCTTCCAGTTCATAACGCTTCAGGTCGTTTGCCACCCGGTGCAGCCAACCCAAGTCGTTTCTCCAGGCCGCCAGCGATACTGCAGTTTCCGGATGATTGCAATAGTGCTCCAGCAAAGTTGACATCAGTATGATTTCGAAGGATATAAAATCCTTTGCCCTATACATTTCTTTGGAAAGCTGATCAACATCCCCCAAAGACAACCTGTTCATCTTAAAGAAAAATTCACTTGGTATCTCGCCAAAACGGCTTTGTAAGTAAAAACGAATCAGGGAAATATAAGCGGCTTTTTTCCCTTTTTTAAAAGCAGACAAACGCAGACCAATTAATTTATTAGTCGAAGCAAAATTATCCATCACCCCTACCTCCAGATAAAAAACCCCTCAACCGTTACAAGCTGTATCGGCTGGCCGCTAACTCTGGCTGCTCACCAATGCAATGGCCTGAATATCATGGATAGTCCTTTTCAACATTCCCCAAAAGAGGATATTGGCACGAAACCATCCGGGAAACAAATCCAGATAAATCCAATGGATATCCATCATCTCGCCCTCGACACCAGGAACGGTCAAAACAACCCGCAGCGCAGCAATGGGCCGGGTCAACAGCAAACTGAGCCTCTTGCAAAACTCTCTGTTTAAGCGAATTTATGGCCGGAATGGCATA
>DAOPKY010000058.1:0-28388 GCA_035391465.1 Thiolinea sp.
CAATTGTCATTTGTTACCGTACGGTGGGTCAGTTTTCGATTGCTGTTGACAGCAATGGCCCGGACAATATCCCCCTTGCAGACCCCGTTACAGCCACAGATTTCCGCCTCATCCGCCAGGGCAGCCACACGGGTTTCCGGATTGTGGCCGGAATCGCCCAGATGCGCCTGCCCGAACAGCAGGGACTGGCGGAAAGCGGAAATGTCGGTGCCATCCTTCATGAGCTGGAAATACCAGCTGCCATCCACGGTATCCCCGTACAGGACAGCCCCCTGAATGCGGTTGTCCTGCAGCACGATTTTCTTGTAGGTACCGCTGCTGCTGTCCTGAAACAACAGGTCTTCGGTCTGCCCGTTACCGGTAAAGTCACCCGCCGAAAACAGCTCGATACCGGTCACTTTCAGTTTGGTGGATGTGACCGTCCCCTCATAACGGGCGATGCCGTACCGTGCCAGGTGATTGGCCGCCACCCGGGCCTGCTCGAACAGTGGTGCAACCAGACCATAGGCGGTACCACGGTGCTGGACACACTCGCCGATGGCGTAGATTTTCGGATCGGTCATGGTCTGCAGGGTATCGTTGACCACAATACCGCGTTCACAGTACAGTCCGGCAGCGCTGGCCAGCTCGATATTGGGCCGGATACCGACCGCCATGACCACCAGATCGGCGGCGATTTCACGCCCGTCCCGGAAACGCAGCCCGGTTACACGCGTATCCCCGAGGATTTCCGTGGTGCTGTGTTCCAGCAGAAACCGCATGCCGCGTGCTTCCAGCGACTTCTGCAACAGTCGGGCCGCAGGCAGGTCAAGCTGGCGCTCCATCAGGGCATCGGGCAGGTGCACAACCGTCACCGCCATGCCCTGTTTCAGCAGGCCATTGGCCGCTTCCAGCCCCAGTAGTCCGCCACCGATAACAACCGCCCTGCGGTAATGGCGGGCGGCATCCAGCATGGCGTACACATCCTGAATGTCCCGGAAGCCGATCACCCCCGGCTTGTCAGCCCCGGGCAGCGGCAGCATGAAAGGTACCGAACCGGTGGCAATAATGAGGCGGTCATAGTGCGCCCGGGTACCGTCAGCGGTGCTGACCTCGCAGCGGGCGCGGTCGATCCGGCTGACCTTGCTACCCTTGTGCAGGGTCATGCCGTTATCGGCATACCATGCCTCATCATTGAGCATGATCTGGTCAATGGTCTTTTCACCGGCCAATACCGGCGAGAGCATGATGCGGTTATAGTTACCGTAAGGCTCTTCACCGAACACCGTGATATGGTACGCATCCGGTGCGAGCTTGAGCAGTTCCTCCAGGGTACGGACACCTGCCATGCCGTTACCCACCAGTACCAGATTTTCCTTCAGCATTTTCGCTTCTCCTGAACACAAAAAAGCCCTGAATCCCGGAGCCGGCAGGCACACAGGGTTCAGGGCTTCGTTACCCTTGACATTGCATCACGCGACGGTGCGTGGATGAGGCCGCGAACGATCATCGTTAACCGGGCGACAGCACATGAGTTATGCATGCAAAGACTATGCCAGAATAATGAAATGACACTGTCGGGACCCGATTTCCCGGCTGGCAGGGGGGCAGGCTGGTTGATAAAGGCAGGAAGGCCGTTGCCGGCCCGGACAGATGCCGCGCCCTGGTGCAGAAACTGCCGGCACTGCACCGCCATGGAGCAGCCAACGGCCCCGGCGGATCAGCGCTGCAAATCCTGCAACCGTGATCCGGGGTGGGGTTCGGGCTTTAAAGCCGTCCCATGCTGCCGCTGTTGTAGTCCTGGAAAGCCTGACGGATTTCCGCCTGGGTGTTCATCACGAAGGGGCCGTAACCCACCACCGGCTCATCCAGCGGCTCACCGCTCAGCAGCAGTACGGTGGAATCCTGCCGGCTCTCCAGCCGGATGCCGCTGCCCGCCTGCTCAAACAGCGCCAGCTCGCTGGCCTGTACGCTATCCTCGCCCAGGCTGACCTGACCATGGAGCACCAGCAGCACGGTGGAATGCCCCTCCGGCACTTCCAGCGCCAGGGTCGCCCCGGCATTCAGGCGCATGTCCCAGACATTGATCGGGGTGTGGGTGCGTGCCGGCCCGTGCTGCCCGGCGAATTCACCGGCAATCACCCGGACCCGGCCCTGCCCGTCGGCCAGTTCGGCCACCGGAATGTCACTATCGAGAATACCCTGATACCCCGGCGGGTTCATTTTATCTCTGGCGGGCAGGTTGACCCAGAGCTGGACCATTTCAAAGCGTCCTCCCTGACGGGCGAAATCACGTCCATGGAATTCCTCATGCACGACACCGCTGGCGGCGGTCATCCACTGCACATCGCCCTTGCTGATTTTACCACCGGCACCGGAGGAATCACGGTGCTCCACCTCGCCATCATAGACAATGGTCACGGTCTCAAAACCCCGGTGTGGATGGGCTCCGACCCCCAACCGCCGTTCAGTGGGCGGAAACTCGTGCGGACCGGCGTAATCCAGCAGCAGGAACGGGCTTTGCAACGCGTCCAGGCCACTGTTGTAGGACAGCATGCTGCGGACCGGAAAACCATCCCCGACCCAGTGGCCGGCGGGGGCACGCAGGATGCGATTCAGTTTTTTGACGTTCATGATGGATTCTCCTGAATTTCCGATTGAGTTCATGGGGGTTATTCTACTATTATTTCATTGATGGATTAATCCCAAAGAATAGAAAATAGTATCCCATGAATGAAACGATACTGCGTGATCTGAACGATATGGCCGTCTTTGTTGCCATTGCCGATGCCGGCAGCCTGACCCTGGCATCCAGCCACACCGGGCTGCCCAAATCCAATGTCAGCCGGCGACTGATGCGGCTCGAAAAACGTCTGGGGGCGCGGCTGATGGAGCGCAATACCCGCAGCCTGCGCCTGACCGAGGCCGGTGCCCTGTACCTGCGTCACTGCCGACGCATGGTGCAGGCGGCGGAAGAAGCCGACCGCTGCATGGACTACCAGCTTGAAGTACCACGCGGCATCCTGCGTATCAGCGCTCCGGTGACACTGGGGCAGCAGTTGATCACCAGCCTGCTGCCCGCCTATCTGACACAGTACGCCCAGGTGCAGGTTGAGCTGATCCTGTCGGAACGGCCCTTTGATCTGCGCAATGATGCGATTGACGTGGCAGTGCAGACTGGTCCCCTGCCGGATTCGACTCTGGTCGCACAGCGGGTGGGACAATACACCCTGCACCTGTATGCCGCCCATGATTACCTGAAACGGCACGGGACACCGGAACAGCCCGAAGCCCTGCCACAACACCGCTGCCTGGCACTGGGCAATATGATCAGCCCCAATGTCTGGGTGCTGCAGCATGCATCCCGGCAGCAGGAAATCCGCATCAACCCGGTCGCCACCGTGAACGATTTCACCGCCCTGCAGCTGCTGGCGGCCAGCGGCAGTGGCATTGCCCTGCTCCCGGACTATTTCTGCAGCCGCCCGATTGCCAGTGATACGCGCCTGACCCGGATTCTGCCGGCCTGGTCGTCGCCACCGACCCCGCTGTATGCTGTTTACCCGTCCCAGCTGGGTGTGACACCCAAGGTCAAGGCGTTTGTGACCCTGCTGCGCGAGGCACTGAACCCGGCAGCCAGCCTGGTCGCCGGCGTATCAGACATTCAACCGGACCGAACCACTGTTGGCTGATATCGCAAGTTCTCGGTCAGTATTTCCATCCTGTGCCGGCAGTATTCACGGCTTTATATCTCCGGTGGCCAGGGCCGCTGGCTGGCCGCAGCAAACATCCCGGCGGCCCAGGCCGGCAGGGGAAAAGCCTGATCCGCCACCTGCATGGCCTTCAGGACCCGTGCCGCCGGTAACATGCGCCCTTTTTCGGTCACACAGGTGCGCATCACCACGGAAGAAGCCGGCTGTCCCCGTACCCACATCGACTGCTCAATATAAAACCAGCGTTCATCCACACCCAGTACCCGGGTACGCAGGCTGACGCGGTTGAACAGATGCACACGCTGGCGGTAACGGATGGCACTGCCCGCCACCGCCAGCCCCCAGCGTTTTTCCCGCAGCACCCGCCCCAGCCCGGTACGCACCGCCAGACTGAAGCGCCCCAGATCATACAGGGTCAGCACCCGCCCGTTGTTCATCTCGCCAAAGAAATCCAGGTCCCAGGGCCGGCAGTAAAAATGAATCTCGTCCACCGCATCCAGCGTCAATGCCGGACGGTAATGGCTGTGAACAAGGGTGGTCAACAAACGGATCACGGGATACATGCACAATACTCCGGCAGACAGAAAACCTGATCCGACAGTGTAAACCCGTCGGCATCCGGACAGAAACCAAAATCCGGGTACTTTCAGGCTGGACACCCCGGTACCCTGAGCTGCTAAACTCCCCGCCCAAATTGGTTCCAAGGATCAGCACCATGTCTCATCTGCAGTTCACCCTGCTTAATACCGATGCGCAGGCACGCCGCGGACGCCTGAACTTTCCCAGGGGCAGCGTGGAAACACCCGCCTTCATGCCGGTCGGCACTTATGGCACGGTCAAGGCCATGACCCCGGAAGAACTGAGCGGCATGGGGGCCGAAATACTGCTGGGCAATACCTTTCACTTGATGCTGCGCCCTGGCACCGAAGTAGTACGCCTGCATGGCGACCTGCATGACTTCATGCACTGGGACAAACCCATCCTCACCGACTCGGGCGGTTTCCAGGTATTCTCGCTGGCCGGGATGCGCAAGATCAGCGAGGAGGGGGTGCGCTTCCAGTCTCCGGTTGATGGCAGTCCGATCCTGATGACCCCGGAATCCTCCATGCAGGTGCAGCGGGAACTGGGTTCCGACATTGTCATGGTGTTTGATGAATGTACCCCCTATCCGGCTACACCGGAGGAAGCAGAAAAATCCATGCAGTTGTCATTGCGCTGGGCCGCACGCTGCAAAGTCGCTCATGAAGGCAACCCGTCGGCATTGTTCGGCATTGTGCAGGGCGGCATGTACCCGCACCTGCGGGCGGCTTCAGCCCGACAGCTCATGGAAACCGGCTTTGACGGGTATGCCATCGGCGGGCTGTCGGTCGGGGAACCCAAAGATGAACGTGACCGGGTGCTGGAAACCACCACCCCCCTGCTGCCACCGGACCGGCCCCGTTACCTGATGGGTGTGGGCAAACCGGAGGACATTGTCTCCGGGGTCGCAAGCGGGGTGGACATGTTTGACTGCGTGATCCCGACCCGCAATGCCCGCAACGGCTTCCTGTTCACACGCTTCGGTACCCTCAAAATCCGCAACAGCCGCCACCGGCATGATACCGGCCCGATTGACCCGGATTGCAGCTGCTATACCTGCCGCAATTACTCACGTGCCTATCTGCGCCATCTGGACAAGTGCGGGGAAATCCTCGGAGCCAGGCTCAATACCATCCACAATCTGCATTACTATCAGGAACTGATGCAGGACATCCGGGCAGCTATCGAGGCACAGCGTTTTGAGGCTTTTGTGCAGGAATTTCACGCCCTGCGTGCGGCGAGCCGGGCCGAAGCGGACGATGTTCCTCAGTGACGGGCCGGGAGAAAAATGGCCGGAGCCAGGCAAAGGGTCCGGTTTCTGTCATCAGACTGTCACAATTCTACCGCTACCATTAGCCCTTTAGGTCAGGCTCAGGACATGAAAAAACGGGTTTTATGTGTCGAGGATGAAGCGGATATCCGTCAGATGATCCGCTTTTCACTGGAGCGCGAGGGGTATGAAGTGATTGAAGCCGGGGATGCCCGCCAGGCACGCACAGCCGCCGCCGAGCGCCTGCCGGACCTGATGCTGGTGGACTGGATGCTGCCCGGCCAGAGCGGTGCCGAACTGATCCGGCGGCTGCGGGCTGATGAGCTCACCCGCGGGATACCCATCATTATGCTGACCGCCCGTTCGGAAGAGGATGACATGATTACGGGGCTGGAATCCGGGGCCGACGACTATCTGGTCAAGCCGGTATCGCTCAAGACCCTGCACGCCCGTATCCGGGCCCTGCTGCGGCGCAGTGACGGCCATGAGGTCAGCCGGGTGCTGGGTCTGGGGGTGCTGGTGCTGGACCTGGATGCACACCAGCTGCGGGTGAACGGCCAGCCGGTACACCTTGGCATCACCGAATACCGCCTGCTGGAATTTTTCCTCAAGCACCCCGGACGGGTCTATTCGCGTGCCCAGCTGCTCGACTTCATCTGGGGTCAGAATACCTATATCGAGGAGCGTACCGTAGACGTGCACATCCTGCGCCTGCGCAAGAGCCTCAAACCCCATGAGGCCGATCATTACATCCAGACGGTGCGCGGGGCCGGTTACCGTTTCTCGGAGGAAAGTGCCATTGGCTCATGACTATTGGAAAACCGAAGTCCGGCGTCTGATTGGGACCATCCTGCTGGGCCTGGTGCTGGGTTTCATCAGCGGCTACTGGCTTGTCAGTCTGCTGCTGGTGGCCGGGCTTTACATCGGCTGGGTGCTTTACAAGTTGCGCCAGTTGCAGCGCTGGCTGACAGGGGGACAGAAAGCTCAGCGCATGCCCGACAGTGACGGTGTCTGGGAGCAGGTCACTTACCTGATTCACAAAAGCAAGCAGAAAAGTCAGTCGCGCAAGAAAAAGCAGCGTGACCTGCTGATGCGTTTCAACAATATCATGTCGGCGCTGCCGGATGGTGCGGTGCTGCTGAGTCAGGAGCATGAAATCCAGTGGATGAACCGCTCGGCCACCCGCCTGCTGGGCATCACCCAGGCCGATACCGGCCAGCGTATTGATAACCTGGTGCGCATTCCGGAGCTGAGCAGCTACCTCAAGCACCCGGAACAAAGCCCGCACGGCATGCGTTTTATTTCACCGCGCAATGAAAATCTCAGTCTGCAGGCAGTGATGCTGCCGCTGCAGAAACGCATGTTCCTGCTCAATGTGCGTGACATCAGCCAGCGCATCCAGCTGCAGCAGTCGCGCAAAGCCTTTATCGCCAATGCCTCGCACGAACTGCGCACCCCCCTGACCGTACTGTCCGGCTATCTGGAGCTGATGGACAGTGACCCGGCGCTGCCCGATGCACTCAGGGCACCGATTGACCAGTCGCGTGATCAGGCTCTGCGCATGGAGCAGATCATCAATGACATGCTGGTGCTGTCACGCCTGGAAAGCCCCGGCGACCGCCAGCCGCGTGAAGACACCATCCCGGTGGCCGAGCTGCTGGACAATATGCTGCCGGCCATCCGCGATACCCTGGCGGGTGAATCACACCTTCTGGAATGGGAGGCCGACCCGGCACTGCAGGTACTCGGGGTGGAAAAAGACCTGATCAGCGTGATCAACAATCTGGTGGAAAATGCCTTGCGCCACACCCCGGAGGGCACCCGCGTCAGCGTGCGCTGGCAGCTGGACATCAGCGGGCGCGCCTGCCTCACGGTACAGGACAATGGCCCCGGTATCCCGCCGCAGCACCTGAACCACCTGACCGAGCGTTTCTACCGTGTGGACAAGGGGCGCACGCGTGACAGGGGCGGTACCGGACTCGGGCTGGCCATCGTCAAGCATGTGATGATCAATCATCAGGGCCATCTGGATATCCGCAGCCAGCCCGGCGACACGGTTTTCTGCAGCTGCTTCCCGGTTGAACGGGTGGTGCGGGAAGCGGCTTTGGTCCCCGGTTGATGGTGGTGGGTCAAACCTGTGAAAACAGGCTCTACTGATTCATAACCCCCTGGTCCAGGGTTCAAGTCCTTGTGGGCCACCAAAAAAATTCTGAAAAGCAGTAAGTTACGTGGTAGGCGAGCTTGCCGATTTTTTGTTTTGGTTCGGTAGCGGACCAGTTTATCGGCAAAAGTAGCTCAGTTTACAGGAGCTTGGCGACTTGTGTATAAGGAGATGCCCTGACCGTTGTCTTGCGGCTCCGGTCAGGGGGATGAAGGTTTCAGATGGGGGCGTGAATCATTTTGCGTCCATCGGCATATTTGACGTTACAGTAGCTTTCCGAGGACTTCGGGTTGGACATGTTGAGCACGAAGCCCGCAATGCGGATACCGCTTTGTTCCATGCGCTCCAGCGTTTTGGTGACATCGTGTTTCCGGGTTTTGTTGCAGGATACGACCAGCAGGCTGGCATCGGCAAAATTACCCAGCACCAGGGAATCGGCCATGCCGAGAACCGGCGGGCTGTCGATGATAATATGATCAAACACCGTCCTGCATTTGGCCAGAATACGGGCAAAGTTGTCGGAGGAAAGGATGTCAACCGGATCAGGCGTGGCCGGACCGGCACTGATGACCATAAAGCAGGCGCTGTCGGTGAAACAGTACTTGTGCAGTTTGATGTCATTGTGCACGACATAGTTGGTCAGACCGACTTCGTTATCCAGTCTCAGTTTTTTGTGGATACTGGGCTTGCGCAGGTCGCCATCAATCAGCAGTACCCGTTTGCCGGATTTGACCAGTGAAGCAGCCAGAAAAATGGCAACCGTGCTTTTACCGTCAGTGGCGTTCGGGCTGGTGACATGCAGGGTCTGGGGGATGCCTTCGCTGTTGCCGAAGCGCAGGGTAGTGCGTAGATAGCGCAGTGATTCAATCACCGGGTTCATGCTCTCGTGGCGGTTGCTGCTGGCCAGATTCCGCAGACGCGAGCGCCGGGTTTTGGGAATTGAGGACAGGATGGGGTAAGGGCCGGCGACGGCTTCCAGGCTGTGAATATCCCGGATTCTGGGAGTGAGCATTTCACGCAGCATGACAAACAGGCTGGCGGCGAGAAAGCCGATACCAAAACCGATCAGCAGCATTCTGGCATAGGACAGTCCGTCCTTGCGTGTTGGCAGGCTGGGAGAGTCGACCACGGATACCCGGTCGTCCTGTACCGGAGCGGCCACGCTGATTTCCTTCATGCGTTGCAGCAGTCCTTCAAACAGATTGCGTGAGGTGTCCACATCCCGTTTCAGGGTGGTGTAGCCGATGCTGTTTTCGTAAAAGCTCATCAGCTTTTTTTCCAGTACATCGATTTCGGATTTCAGTTTTTTCTCTTCATCCAGTGCCGCAACATAGTTGGCCTGCATGTTTTTCCGGGTATTATCGTGGATGCTGCTGGACTCACGGTTGATGAAAGTGGAAAGTTCATCAATCTGGCGTTTCAGTTGCAGCATTTCCGGATAGGCCGGCTTGAATACATCCAGCTTGGCATTGTATTCTGCCTGCAGGCTGCTGAGCTGCTGCTTTTTCTGTTGAATAACCACGTCAGCACTGGCATTCAGGTAGGTGCTGATATTCTTTTTGTTATTGAACTGGCTCTCGGCATCAATCCGGCGGCTTTTAGCCTTGATGTATTCTTCATTCAGCAGGGCCAGATTGCTGGCAATGACCGATACGTCAGCATTGGTATCGACAATATTGTTTTTCTTGGCATATTTCAGCATTTCACCTTCGGCCTGCTGCATCTTCTCCTTGGCCTGTTCGATCTGACCCTTGAGGTAGTCCTTGGCCTCTTCCGAAGAGGCAATCCGGGTCAGGTTGCGTGAGCCGATAAAAGCCTGAATGTAACTGTCCAGCACTTTTTCGGACAGGACCGGGTCTTGGGATTTGTAACTAATATCAATAACCCGTGAACGCCTGACAGGATTGATGTTCAGGTTGTTGAAGAATATTTCTTCCGGCGTGATTTCGTCCTTGACGGTACTCTGCTGTTCCTCAGCATCGGGAAAATAGCTTCTGACCTGCTGGATCAAGGGCTTCACGGTTGACAGAACGGCATAAACCGGCTCTGCAAAGGGCTTCTCGTTCAGGAGATAATCACTCAGGTCAAGTTCGGCAATGACTTTTCGTGCCAGATCATTATTCCGGAGCAGCTTGTACTGGGTATTATAGTAAATATCGTCATTAATGTATGAAGGCTGCCTGGAGGTATCCAGGTCATAACTCAATATCCGGGTAGGATCCGTTTCGATCTTGATCGAAGAACGGGAAGTATAGGTTTTATTGCTCAGCAGCCCGAGTGCAAGAGCGAGTGCCGCGCCCAGCAGACTGAGCAGAATGATTCTGAACAGGTTTTTTTTCCATGCCAGCCAGTAATCACTCAGCAGGGTGGTGTTGCTGCGGGATTCCGGTGCGGAAAGGTGTATGGTTTCTGCCGGATGTCTGTGCAAGGCAAGGGCATTGCTCCGGTTGGAAACCATCATGTCAAGGGTATTCATGGGTTGTGCACTGCTAGGGTTCATGGCTTGCTCTTGTCAGTTGGGTTCGGTCAGGTTTTTCACGCTGACATGAAGTCTTTTTTGGCATAGAACTTCACAAATTCATCGGAGATATGCGACCAGGTATAATTCTGGTAGGCATGTTGTTTCAGGTTCATGCCGATCTGCTTTGCCTGTTCGGGGTTGTTCAATACAAATTCAAGCTGTTGTTTCAGCGCTTCATGATCGCCGAGATGATAAACTAGGCCCTTGTTGTCCAGTGCTTCCTGATTGGCCTGAATATCGCTGGCAATACAGCAGCGCGAGAAGCTCATGGCTTCCAGCAGAGTGATGGGAAGACCCTCGATCCGGGAAGGCAGGATGTAGGCTCCGGCATTGCTGTACCACTCGACCAGCTCGTCGTTATAAGCCGGCCCCGGAAACAGGATATTGCTGTTGCCCGCTGCCAGTTTCCTGAGTTCGGTGGTGTAGGGAATGTCCTCGGGTCTTTCCTTGCCGACAATGACCAGTTTGGTATCGGGCCTGTCAAGCAGCAGATAAGCCCTGATCAGGTCTTCGATACACTTTTCCCGTGACAGGCGTCCGACATACAGGAAGTATTCCTGTTCCCTGACCCCGTGTTCGGCTATCCGGCTGATTCCGAGCGGCTGTCTGGGATTGATGCCGGAAGGAATATAAGTGACGGATTTATGGTATTTCTGTTCATAATAATGCTTCAGGTTTTTGGATACGGCCATGGAATCATTGACAAAACGGAAAGTCATGAACTCTGCAATTCGGAAAAAGGTCCGGGCAATGATATTCCATGAGCTTCTTTCCCACTCATGACCATGACTCTGGAAAACCGTGTAACGGCCAAAAAGCCTTGGAATCCAGGAGAAAAAACTGGGGCCTACGGCATGGTAGTGGACAATATCAATGTCTTTCAGTTTCAGCTGATGCAGACTGGCCAGAATGACAATTGAAAGCTTGGCAAAATATTTACTCTTTATGGCCGGTAGCGGCATGAAGTGGATGCCTTCATGTTGAAACGGCTGACTGAATTGCGGAGTTTTCATACAGTACACAATCACGTCATGCCCGGCGCTGACCAGTTTTTTACCCAGCTCAAGCGTGTAGGTTTCAATTCCACCGATAACATCAATGCCTTTGATGGCGATGAAGACAATTTTCATTTTGCTTCGTCCTGAATCAGAATTTTTTATATAATATTTGAATATTTTGGGAGAAACATGGCATTTCTGATTTTCGTGAATTATGGGCAGATAAGCGCAGACTATTATAAAGGTGGGATTTATCTGAGATAAGTCTTGTAGATGTGAACAGACAACGCCATGGCCATCATGCCGGACAACAGCAGGGACAGGGATTCGGGAGCCAGTTTTCGGCTGTCCAGCTGGAAATAGATGCCCAGAAACAGGAGTGAGATCAGCAGGGTGAGGGTGAGCGACTGTTTTTGCTTTTTGCTCAGACCGGCTGGATACCCGGTTGTATTTTTCCGAAGAAAATACAGGCGTCCACAGATACTGAACATAAAAGCAGGCAGCAGGATGGCCATGATAAATCCTTCCAGCCCCGCCAGTTTTGAGAGTGGATAGATCAGCAGCAGTTTGAAGAAAATTTCAGTGATGTCCAACTGGCTGTTGAGCTTCTGCCGGCCAATGGCATTGAAATAGGGCGTGGTGGCCATCTGGACCACAATACCCGGCAGCACCAGGGTCAGCAGGATCAGGGACAGGTGCAGTTTTGTGTATTCCGTCCCCATCCAGAGGCCCAGAAACGGTTTGCCGATCATGATGGTACCCGTCAGACACAACAGGGAAATGGCCATGCCGATGGTCAGCGAGCGATGCACTGCCTCAATGGCTGCTGCTTCATTCCGGGCACCCACCTGACGGATGATCAGGGTATCCCAGTAGCTCATGAAGCGCATCAGGACCTGATTGTGCAGCATGACCACCATGACGATAATGGTATAGTGTGCTGCGGCATTGATACCCAGCAGCAGGGAAACCAGAATACTGTCGGTGCGGAATTTCAGGAATTCGGCCGCCTGGGAAAGGGCGGTAAACTTGCTGAACTGCAGGAGCTCCAGGGATTTTTCCCGGCTCAGGGTCCAGGGGAGGAAAAACAGCCTGCGGTGGCGGAACCAGACCGACAGCAGCCCCAGTACAAAGAACAGTACATTGATGATGGAGCTGGCAATCACAATGGTCAGCAGACCGGCCCCGAGTAACAGCAGCAGGGCAATGCCGGCGGTGCGCAGCCCGACCCGGATGATTTCAAACAGGCCGATATCCACATAACGCATCTCGGTACGCAGGATGCTCTGATACATGCGCAGTGGAATCGAAACCGCGACCTCAACCAGCACAATGGCAATAATGGCCGGCAAGATGCCGGCATCCGTGGCAGGGGCGGGATACCAGAGCCAGACCGCCAGAGCGCAGGCCAGCAGCAGGGCGCTGATCATAAAGGACAACAGCAGGGAGTTGCTGATGATTTCATCCCAGTGTTGCGGCTGGCCGGACTGCAGCGACAGGTAGCGTGTGCAGGCCAGGGCAATGCCGAAATCCATCAGCAGCAGGTAAGTGGTTGTCGCTGCCACCATGCCCCAGAGGCCGAACTGGTACTCACCCAAGGTCCGCATCAACAGTGGCATGGTGACCAGGGTACCGAGCACGCTCAGGCCGATGGCACCGAGGCGTAGCAGGGTCGAGCGGGAGTAGCTCTGGCCCATCAGCGTGAAACCGTTTGTTCCATGGCGTTATCGAGATCGGACAGTCTGTTGTCACCGCCGATCAGGCGCACGATTTCCCGGTCCCAGTCGAAACGGTAAGGGCTGGCCTGCTGCCGGGTTTTGTGCAGCAGCAGTTCGGCCTGACCGGGGCGGGTCATGAATTGTTCCAGCTTTTGTGTCAGTTCACGGCTGTCCTGGGGATCGAACAGCAGCGTCTGATCCTGCAGGATTTCCCCGATTTCCGGAATCCGGCTGGCCAGGCAGGGCAGCCCGTGGCCCATGGCTTCCAGCAGGGCATTGGGTGAGCCTTCCATTAGTGTGGGCAGCAGAAACAGGTGGCAATCCTTCAACAGGTCGGCGGCATTGTCCTGCCAGCCCATAAAGCGGACCCGGCTTTCGATGCCGAAGGTTCGTGCCAGGCGTTTCAGCCGGGCTTCGTAGCCGGTCATGCTGGTATCCGTTCCGATCAGCTGATATTCCCATTTCAGGTGTTTCAGCTGTGCCAGTGCCTCCAGTACCCGATGAATGTTCTTGCGTTCGTTCAGGACCGAAACCGTGACCAGACGGGCGGTCTGTCCCGGTTCAAGGGCGGGGACGGGCAGGGGACGGGTGGTGATGTCATTGGGCAGGGTGGCGAATTTGTCGTGCATGCCGGTACGGGCCATGATGGCTTCCTGCATGCTGCGGTTGGTGGTCAGAATCCGGCTTGAAAACCGGGCTCCGAGCTGCTCGATCAGCCGGTGTGCTCCCTGACGTAACCCGACATGGGACTTGAAGCCGGCATCAAATACATCATCTCCACGTACCAGGGTAATAATGCGCGGCTTCAGTCCCAGGGTGGCCAGACCGGCCAGTGCAGCATAGAAAAAGGAGAACACCAGGCAGCCAGCTGCCTGCTCCCGGACAGCCAGCTGGCGCAGTCTGATGGCGGCGCGCAGAAAGAATTCCAGCCAGTACAGCGGATTGCGTTCAGACAGGCGCATGCGGATGATGACCGGTCTGATATTCGGGTGTTGCAGCGGCAGGGGTTCCGTCGCGACATAAACCAGCGGGTGACCGGCAGCCGCCAGGGCCTGCCATGCGCGATAAAGCCGGTGGGTGAATCCCCCCGGTTTGTGACGGTAGTAAACGGATAAGACTGTTGTGTTATTCATCAGACCAAAACCATGCTTCCTGGTATCAGGGCAAGCTAGCACAAGGTTTTCTGTCCGGCTTCAGCCAGCAAGAACGGAGGTATAAAAAAAACGAATACTGGTGTTGATAGCGTTTTTCAGGGGAGAAATGACAGGGCCGGGGAGCCGGGGGGGTGGTAGCCTTTGGCCGGGCTTTTGCCTATTATAAGCCACAATTTTTCCGTGTGGACCCGGTGGTTTAATGTGATGAAAAGCCCGATACGCCTGACAGAATATAGCCATGGCGCTGGCTGTGGCTGCAAGATTGCGCCTGCGGTACTGGATGTCATTCTCCATAGTACCGAGCCGGACCCGGTGTTCCGGGAGTTGCTGGTGGGTAACGGTTCGCGGGATGATGCCGCTGTCTACGACCTGGGTGATGGCAGTGCCGTGATCAGTACCACCGATTTTTTCATGCCGATCGTGGATGATGCCTTTACCTTCGGGCGCATTGCGGCCACCAATGCCATCAGCGATATCTATGCCATGGGTGGGCGACCGGTCATGGCCATTGCCATTTTCGGCTGGCCACTGGACAAGCTGGGGCCGGAAGTCGGGCGCGAGGTGATTGAGGGGGGACGCCGGGCCTGTCGTGATGCCGGGATTCCGCTGGCCGGCGGGCACAGCATTGATGCGCCCGAGCCGATTTTCGGTCTTGCCGTGACCGGGCTGGTGCAGACCGCCAACCTGAAGCAGAACAATACCGCACAGGCCGGTGATCATCTGTACCTGACCAAGCCGCTGGGTATCGGAGTGCTGACCACAGCCCAGAAGCAGAAAAAGCTGCAACCTGAACACGCGGCTGTTGCCGTGGAGGCCATGTGCACCCTGAACCGCCTCGGTACGGCACTCGGTCCGCTGGCGGCGGTGCATGCCCTGACGGATGTCACCGGATTCGGGCTGGGCGGGCACCTGCGCGAGATGTGCGAGGGCAGTGGCGTGCGTGCGGAACTGGATTTTGCTGCCATTCCGGTATTACCGCAGGTGCATGACTATCTGGATCTGGGCTGCTTTCCGGGGGGAACCGGGCGCAATTTCGACAGCTACGGTTATGCCTTCGGGCCCCTGAGCGAGCGCCAGCGCCTGCTGTTGTGTGATCCGCAGACCAGCGGTGGTCTGCTGGTGGCGCTGGACCCGGATGGGGAGGCCGAATTTCTGGCCCTGACCCGGAAAGCCGGACTGGAACTGACGCCGATTGGCCGCCTGCTGGCACAGGAGACGGGCCGGCCCCTGATCCGCGTATGCTGAAGCAGCTGGGACTGACAGCGGAACTGCCGGTCATTGAGGACTGGCATGCCGTGCTGGTTTCAGGTCAGCCCCTGCTGGATGTCCGGGCCCCGGTGGAGTTCGGAGCCGGTGCCTTTCCGGGGTCGGTGAATCTGCCCCTGATAAACGATACCGAGCGGGAGGCGGTCGGCAGGTGCTACAAGCAGGCCGGACAGGATGCCGCCATCGCATTGGGACTGGCGTTGATCAGCGGGGATGTGAAGGCCGGGCGGATTGCGGCCTGGAAAACTTTTCTGCAAGCCGTCCCGGCACCGGAGCGGGTGCTGTACTGTTTTCGGGGCGGGCTGCGTTCGCGTATTGCCCAGCAGTGGATTTATGCACACACCGGCCTGGTCTGTCCCCGGATCAGGGGAGGCTACAAGGCCCTGCGCCGTTACCTGCTGGATCAGCTGGAAATACTGCCCGGCCAGTTTCAGAACTGGGTACTCAGTGGCCGTACCGGCTGTGGCAAGACCCGCTTTCTGAGCGATTTCCGGCAGCAGATCGACCTGGAAGGACTGGCCAATCACCGGGGGTCGGCCTTTGGCCCCAATATCACCCCGCAGCCGACCCAGATTGCCTTTGAAAATGCCCTGGCCATTGCCCTGCTGCGTCAGCGCGATGCCGGTCAGCCAGCACTGCTGTTCGAGGATGAAAGCCGCAATATCGGTTCCGTGCACCTGCCCCCGAGTTTGCTGGAAGCCTTGCGCGAGTCCCCGCTGGTGGTGCTGGATACGCCGGATGAGGAGCGACTGGACATCAGTTTCCAGGCCTATGTGCTGGATATGATCGCCGCTTATGGCACGGCGCTGGGGAGTGATGATGCCGGGCTGCAGGCGTATGGCAGCTACCTGTTCACCAGTCTGGGCAAGATCAGGAAGCGCCTTGGTGACGTGCGCTATCAGCAGGTGCACCACCTGATGGCGCAGGCACTGGCCGAGCAGTCCCGCACCGGTAAGCCCGAACGGCACCGGGACTGGGTCCGCTTCATTTTGTTTGACTACTACGACCCCATGTACGACTACCAGCTCAAGGCTAAGCGGGAACGCATCCGTTTTCAGGGCGACGCGGTGGCTGTGCGTGAATACCTTGCCGCCCGGACGCCGGCCCTGTGCTAGTCAACCACGCAGCAGGACGCCATCCGGATCATACAGCGGGCGCGTGATGACCTGTGCGGTAAGCTTTTCGCCCAGCAGCTCCACCGCTACGGCCTGTCCGTCCACAATCAGCTCCGGTGGCAGAAAGCCGATGGCAACCGACACCTCCGCCCAGTGGGCATAACCGCCGGAAGTCACAAAGCCGACAATGCGGCCATCGTGCCAGATCGGCTCATCGCCGTGCACATCGGCATCCTGAGCCTGTACGATCAGGGTGGCCGGTTTCCGGCTCACCCCGCGCTCCCGTTCCGCCACAGCTGCCGCCCTGCCGATGAAATCCGGCTTGTCGTATTTCACAAACCGGTCCAGCCCGGTTTCCAGCGGCCCGTAATCGGGTTTGTATTCCCGCAGCCAGGAACCGAACCCTTTTTCCAGCCGCAGGCTCATCATAGCGCGCATACCGAACGGTTTCAGTCCCAGATCACTACCGGCTGTCATCAGGGCTTCATACAGCGCCAGTTGCTGGCTGGCGTCGACGTAGATCTCATAGCCCGGTCCGCCGGTGTAGCTGACCCGCTGCACAATGGCATCGGTCAGCCCCACCTCACCCTGACGCACGGCCAGAAACGGGAAGGCGGTATTGCTGACATCAATATTGCTGATGCGGCCCAGCAGGGTGCGGGCATTCGGGCCGGCAATCTGGAACCCGATCCGGGCCAGCGAGATATTGCGGATCTCGACTCCAGCTGCGGGCAGGTGCTGTTCAAACCAGCGCATGTGATAAGCCTGCGCACCGTAGGAGGCGGTGAGCTGGTAATGGTTTTCGCCCAGGCGGCTGATGGTGAAATCGCCGATCAGCTTGCCCTTGGGGCTCAGCATCGGGGTCAGGGTCAGGCGTCCAGGTGCCGGAATGCGCCCGGCCATCAGGGTGTCGAGCCATTCCGTGGCCCCATCGCCCGTGACGGTGTATTTGCCGAAATTGTGGATCTCATTGATGCCGACCGTTTCCCGCACCGCCCGGCATTCGGCCCCGACAATGGCAAAGGCATTCGAGCGCCGGAAACTCGGGGTTTCATATAAGGGCTCACCTTCCGGGGCAAAATAGTTCACATGCTCCAACCCGAACCCCTGTCCGAACACCGCGCGCTGCTGCTGCCAGACCGGGTAGGCCGGGGTGGTGTGCAATGGTCGGCCTGCCGGACGCTCTTCATTGGGGTAGGAGATGGAAAAGCGCTTCTGGTAGTTTTCGATCACCATCGGATGCAGCGGCAGGTGAATGCCGACCATGTGCACGACCTCACGCGCCCAGAGTCCGGCGGCATTCACCACATGCTCGGCGATCAGGGTGCCCTTTTCAGTCACCACCTCCCAGCTGCCATCCGGGCGCGGGTTCAGGGCTTTGACTGGGAATAAGTTGCGGTAGAACTGGGGGTAAAATGAAATTTTATTTATTATTTCAATGGTTTGGCTTGTTTTTAGAAAAACAAGTTATTTTTGTTGATTGATTTGATTAATTTTTATATCATCTGAATTATAGTTACATCAGGGGCACTTTATGAACAAGATAACTATATCTGTGTTGTTTCCATTGGCTTTATTGCTATCTTCTCCCGGCTATTCTGAGTCTGATGTTGATGCTGTGACGATCAGTAAAGTATCTATAGTCAAAAAGCTTGTCATGATCACATTAAAAGGTGATCTACCAGAAAATCAGGAAAATTGTATAGTCATGGGGGCCAAGCGAAAGGTTGTCATTGATCTTGATAACAATGATAATGCAGGCTATCTCTATACTCATATCATGACCGCCATGGTTAGCAATAAACCTGTTAACTTATTATTAAATGGTTGCGTATCTGTCAGCGATATCATGAGCCTTCCCTCTGTTGATTCTGTTGAAATTATCAACTAGCGCTCTAACACTTGGGTATCGCTGCGGTGTGTTAAGTTGTTATGCAGGAGGGGTGGGTAACTAATTCGATTCGTATCTGGCCAGAATTTAGTTACAAAACTTCTGTTTGTCTGTTTGTCTGTTCTGAAGCCTTCCAGTATTAGGGCTAGCAAGAGATCATTTCTACATATCAATGGATTGTCTATTTCATCTGGGCTTTGGCAAAATCATGAGATGAAATAATGAAGGAGTGTATTTTGTTGATCGAAGCGTTCTTTTATGCGGAGAGATTGCCATTAGGGTGAATCTCTGAGATTGCACAACTATTCATTTACTTAAAGCCACCAGTTTTAACTGATGCGCTATTAGTTTCCAGATCATCCTGGCGAGATGGTCGCTGGCGGAATAAACAATTCAAGTCTTCTTGATAATTTGCACATTGCTATTTTAGTGAGGCTTCCCCGTGTCTTCCTTAAAATCACTGATTCATAAACCTGTCATATTTTTGTTGGTTTTCTTTGGACTGAGTATCACAGGTATTCTGGTTGCATCACCCGTTGAGTATGTTTCCACTCCAGATGGCCTATTCATTGTTGTGCCAACTCAAGATGGGAGTTCAGAGGAAACCGTTTCCTCAACTCAGGGGATAAGTAGTAGTGAGAGTGGGGACTCGACAGACGCAAGCTCGGGATCAGTAGTGAACTGGCAGGGAGAAGGCGGGGGACAGAATATCGAAGGACAGCAGACTGGAGCATCGGATATCACCTCACAAAGCAATTCGGCTAATAATGCAACTGAAAGTACGAACCTGAGTGCAGGGCAGCAGGCAGGAAGTGCTACTGCTACGGGGGAGGCCACAAGTGAAACAGAAAATGGGGATGGGCTGAGCAATAGTCGACGTGAAGCAAGAACCGATCCTCTCATTGATAATTATGTGGGAAGCACATTTGATGGTAGTAGTGATGTCGTCGGGCATTTAGCCGCAGATTTTGCGGTCAGTGCCAGTGGTGCTGCCACATACAGTATTCCGATTGCGATTCCTCCTGGAATTGCGGAGGTTCAGCCATCAATAAGTTTGAATTATGATAGCCAGGCAGGGGATGGTATTGCCGGACGGGGTTTTAGTATTTCCGGATTATCACAAGTAAATCGTTGTGGTTCAACACTGGCTCAGGATGGGAAGATCAGAGCAGTTGAGTTAAGTAGTGCAGATCATTACTGTCTGGGAGGGCAGCGTTTAATTGAAATAGCCGATAATGGTGCTACACGAACATATAAAACAGAGATAGATAGCTATAATGAAATATCTGCCAATTTCAATACAACTACTAATCAACCCACTTCATTCACCATCAAGACGGTAGCTGGAGAAACTTTGTTTTATGGTGCAAATGCACAGTCTCGACTGGTACCAGTGAGTCCTGGAACATTAGCCTTGGGGCAACCCCTGAGCTGGTTGATTAGCAAGATGAGTGATATAAAAGGTAATTATATAACCTATAACTATCAAAGTATCATTACTGCGAATGGGGCTGAGAAGTTAATCAAACAGATTCAATATACAGGCACTTCAGCGGCAGCTCCTTTTGCAGCTGTTAATTTTGATTATGAAGATAAAATTGGTGTTAAATCAACCAGCTATATTGCAGGAAGGATGGTTTATAATAGTAAGCGCTTGAAGTCAATCAGTGTGACTCAGGGGGCAGCAGGGTCTGTGAGCGACACTACCGTCCGAGAGTATCGTTTGGCTTATTATGACCCGGTCTCTGGCAGTGCCAATCAATTTGATAAAATCAAGGCTATTCAGGAGTGTGGTAATTATAATGAGACAGGCGCTGCAGATTTGAAGTGTTCACCACCTACCTGGTTTCGCTGGAATGGTGGTTATCAATCAGAGTCGGCCCAGTTGTTCGGGGTAAGTACCACCCGCTCAGCGGCAGAGCGTCTTTATACTCCAACAGATGCCGACTTACAGGGTGATAATCCGGGTATTTCTGGATTTTATGGTCAGGGCTATGTACTGAACGAGTATGGCCGTGGTACTGACCAGAGCCCCAACTGGAGCTATGGTCATTATAAAGTCAATGGTGATCGTCTTTATCCCGCAAAAGATTATACGTTGATGGGAGATGTAAATGGGGATGGTCTGGCCGATATTATTGGTCTGAAGGGTAACGTGACAGGGGCTGCATCTGGTGATCTCTTCCGTTATGACTATCAGGTTGTCGCTTCCATATCTAATGGAAAGGATTTTGACTCCAATGTTTTTCATGCTAGCACTTCTGCTTTATTAACCAGTGTATGGATTAAAATGTCAGAAAACGGTGTGGGAAACCTGGCTACATTGGCTGATGTGAATGCGGATGGACTCAGTGATCTGGTATTGATCTCATACTATGATGTTTATGTTGCACTATCCAATGGCAGTCGTTTTACTGCACCTGTCAAGTGGCGGAGCCAATATTTATCTAGTGATACGAACTTTTTTACAGGTACTGGTGGAAAGGAGAAGGGGGCTAATCAACGCTATGTTATGGACATCAATGGTGATGGTCGGGCTGATTTGGTGGCTTTAGCGGAGTCAGGGCTCTACGCTGCATTAAGTACAAGCGGGCAAAGCAGGGTATTTGGTTCGGTAGGGCGGATAAGTTCTGATTTTAATATTGATGATAGCGCCAGCTATGAGATTAGTGTCAATAACGATGATTCCATTACATGGGATATGGATGTTATTTCCAATATAGCCCGCTTTAGTCTTGCCGATGTGAATGGAGACGGCTTGCCTGATGCCATTCGACTGAGCGATAGTGGTATTGAAGTGGCAATTAACACAGGGAATTTTACTGATACATGGGGAATTTTTGGCCTCAGTTCTTATTTTTCGCTGACCACCCGATGGGATGATTTGGAAAGTATCTGGTCATCAAGTGCTGATACAAATCGGAATATAGCCTACTGGTTAAATCGGTTAACTCCCTATAGCTTTTCGGATATAAATGGAGATGGCTTGGCGGATTTTGTTCTGTTCGGCTTTGATGGTGTACGGGTTGCTTTTTCCACAGGTAAAAGTTTTCAGGCACCCATAAAGCTATTAAATTCGTTTGGCCTTCAGACAAATAAGTACAATGTTTCTACACAGGGAACAACATTAACCGATTGTAGTGATTTGCCCAATAAGAGCTATTATGATAGTTCAACTACTCAAAGCCGAAAAATGTGGAGAGACGAAGGCAAGACTCCACGTTATCTTGTCGATGTTAATGGTGATGGGCGCGCAGATATTCTGGGATTTGGTTCCAATGGTATCTATGTGGCCTTGTCCGAAGGCAATACCTTTGGTGCAATGACTAAATGGATTGCGCCTACTGATACATCCTTTAGCTACGATGCCTGTTGGCAATCCGGTCATAATATCCGTACTGTTGCTGATGTGACTGGTGATGGATTGGTTGATCTTGTCGGGGTCGGGTTTACGGGAGTTTATGTCGGACAGAATTTTGTCAAGCCACAACGAATTGAACAGATCGTTTCTGGTGGCCCCATTCCCGAAGCCGCGCCAGACGCCTATGATGGTTTGCACCGCAGTATTGATATTGATTATGATGTCGCGACCACCTCCAGCAGTTATCAGCGAGCTGGCACTCCGTATCTGAAAGTACCTGTTTATGTTGTCAGTGCTCACCATGACAGCGATGGTGACATTGGCACTACCCGGCCTCATCGTGCCACTCTTGAATATCGCTACCATGATCTGATAGTAGATCCTTATCGAGGATCACAAGGCTTCCGGTTTCGTGAGGTTATTGACAAAAATGCCAAGACCCGAACAGCAGAGTATTACCATCAGTATTTTCCGATGACTGGTCGGCCCTATGTGCAACGTACTTATGCGAAAAACAAAAATGACAAAGAAATCATGGTCAAGGAGGTGGCGACCAATGTTGATCCTGCCGGTAACACGCCGGATAGTTATGGTGTTTATAATGTCAGGCTGCAATCAACGCTAGAGACAGATTTTACACTGTTGGCCGGTAAACGTTATAAGCAGCTGTCAACTGAGTTCAAGGATTATGATAGCTGTGACCAGGCGAGGGAGCTGAAAACTCTGCAGGCCAACTGGGATGGTGGTACACCTCAACCATATGAAGCTGTTTACGATGTCACCACAATAAATGAATACCCAACGACAGGCAGCTGCCGGGATCGCAGCCGGTTGATTTCAAGCACTGTTACGCATCTGGTGACTGGCCAGCCAGCCGCGACAAAAAAATCCTCATTTCAGTATTACTCTTCCGGCCAATTATGGAAGGAAACTGTTGAGCCGGATAAAACGGATGAGCAGAAGCTGTTAACCACTTATACCTACAATGCTGTTGGCCAGGTGGTTACCAAAACAGTGAGTGGTCTGGGAGGCACCATTTCTACCACAGGCACTCGTGACCCTTCTATTTCACGAAAAATAACAACGACTTATACGCCTGATTATCGCTTCGTGGCGTCAACAACAGATGCAGCTGGTTTCACGATCTCCTTTGAGTACGATAAGCGCTTTGGTCTGGTTAAAAAGACTACAGATCCCAATGGTCTGATCAGCCAGAGCCGTTATAACGGTTTTGCTCAGGTTTACCTGCAGGAAGGGCCGCAGGGTGGTGTTGTTCAGACTAAATATGAATGGTGCAGGGCCAGCATTCAGGGCGCTTATGCCACTTATTGCGTGACGACTCAAAACCTGAATGTTGCCACGACCCAATATACTAAAACCTGGTTTGATTCCGTGGATAGGGTATTGCGGGTGGAGACATTAGGTCTGAAGGATGCGGATGCCGGGCAGAATGCGATTCAGATCTATCAGGACAAGCAATATGATCACGATACGGGCCGACTTATGCGTGAAAGTCGCCCTTATTTTAAAGCGGATACAGCCTACTGGACCAACTATACCTACGACTCACTGGGACGGGTTCTGACTGCCACCACGCCGGACCAGTCTGTCACCAGTACGACTTATGATGGATTGAAGGTGACGGTCACCAATGCGCTGGGGCAGTCGAGGACAGAAATCGGAACCCCGCGTGGAAATATCGTGAAAGCGATTGACTATGTAGGCGGGATCGTTAGTCACACTTATGACTCCCTGGGTAATCTGGTTCAGACGATAGTCACGGCGACGGATGCGGATGGTCGCAATCATGACTCGGTAACGACCATGGCTTATAACCTGCGTGGTCACAAGGTGAGAATGACCGATCCGGATATGGGAACGTGGGGCTACCATTACAATGCGATGGGTGAGCTGACGCTGCAATATAACGTAGAAACCGTTAATGGGCAGGAGACAAAAACCAATCCGGTCAGCATCCTGCATGATACAGCGGGGCGCATGACCTGGCGCAAGGCCAGCGATGAAACCACACAGTGGACTTATTATCCGGTCAGTGCTGCTGAAAAGGACCGGGGGCATCTGCAGCAGGTCAGCACTAATTCGACTGATGCGAGCGGACAGACTTATGCCTATGTCAAGAACTTTACTTATGATGATTACGGTCGGGCCATATCCGTGCGGGAGACCCTGCCAGAGCCGGATGGTTCCAGCCATACCTACGAGTTTGTTCGCAGTTTTGACAGTTTTGGTCGCCTGAGAGTACTGACCTATCCGCAGTTCAATACGCAGCTTGCCAAGGTTGGTCTGAACTATGAGTACAATTTTGCACTGGGCTATCTGCAGACGATCAGAACTTTGGACTACACCAAGGTGCTTTGGAATCTGGACCGGGCATCAGCAGAAGGTCAGGCCATCAAGCAGTCACTGGGCAACGGGGTCACGGATATCCGTGATTATGAGCCATTACGCAATACCCTGCGCAACCAGTTTTCCTATAACGCTCAGAGCACCCTGATCCGCAGTGAGGGCTATACGTTTGATGCGCTGGGTAATCTGCTGGAGCGCCGGGACAATCTGAATGCCGGTGTGTATGAAGGGTTCGTGTATGACAATATGAACCGGCTTGATACTGTGACCAGCGCTTATCACGCTCCGGGCGGAGGGTTGACCAGTACGGTACAAAGCCATACTTATGACGGGCACGGCAACCTGTTGACAAAGGGGGAGCTGGAGTACACTTACGAAGGGGGGAGCTGGCCGGGATCGGTGCATCAGGTCGCGCAACAGGATCAAAATGGCGTGGTGGACGATGTGTTCTCCTATGACGGGCGTGGAAACATGCTGTACGCCGGAGATGCACGGCATATCGCATGGACCAGTTTCAACAAGCCTTCCCGGATCACCCGTCTGGATCAGAGCGCTCGTTTTGCCTATAACAGCGATCAGCAGCGCATGCTGAAGATGGCCAGCCGGGGCACTACCTGGTATCTGGATGCAGGCTATGAGCGTTTCCGGGATAGCAGCAGCGGACGTGAAACGTTCAAGTATCCGGTGATGGTGGGTGGTCAGCAGGTGGCTTATGTGAAACAGAACTGGCTGCCCGGTGGAACTGATCCGCTGGATAACGCGCAGTCGACCCTGTACCTGCTTTCCGATCATCTGGGTTCGGTCAGTCAGTTGCTGGATAGTGCGGGGAATCGACTGGAAAGTCTGAGCTTTGATGCCTGGGGCAGTCGGCGGGCCGGGAGCTGGAGTCCGCTGGATACCAAGACTTCCACCCTGAGCCTGTTGCGTCATTATGCCCTGACCATCGGCTTTACCGGGCATGAGATGGATGAGGACTTCGGGTTCATCAACATGAAGGGGCGGCTGTATGACCCCCGGCTGGGGCGTTTTATCAGTGCTGACCCGTTTGTACAGTTTGCCAACAATACCCAGAGCTACAATCACTACAGCTATGTCCTGAATAATCCCTTGTCGTATACAGACCCGACCGGGTATTTTCTGAGTGGGTTGCGGCATACGCTTGGCAAGGTGTTTAACTGGGTTGGTGATAATTTCCGGACGATTGTGGCGATAGCGGTGGGGGCTGCGACCGGTTTTGTGGCCAATGCTATCATTGGTGGTTTCTGGGGGGCCGTAGTTGGTGGTGCCGTGGCTGGTTTCTCCAGTACACTGGTGGCGACGGGTTCGCTGGAGGCGGCATTTGCGGCTGGTGCGATAGGCGCATTGTCGGGAGGAGCAGCCTGGGAGATTGCCCATGGCCTTGGTCCTTTGGGGCGTCTTGTTGGAGCTGCTGTCAATCGATTTGGTGGTGTTGCCCTGTCTATTGCCCATGGTGTGGCGCAGGGTGCTATTACATCTTTACTGCAAGGTGGTAAATTTAAAGACGGCTTTATCGGTGGTTTTCTTGGTCATGCAACAAAAGGATGGGGAGCTGCTATCGGGCTTGGCGAGCCGGGGACCGGTGGAATTCAGCACGTCGTGGGTCGAACCGTGCTGGCTTCTGCTGTAGGTGGCACCATTTCCCAATGGACGGGGGGGAAGTTTGCAAATGGTGCCAGGTCAGCGGCGTTTACGCATTTGTTTAATGCGGAGGGAGGTAGCATCAAAGCCGGAACAAAGCCCCTTCCTGACAGTAGCCTTGACTCCTTACCTCAAGGTTTAGTTGATGGAGTTGCTGGATTTGGCGATACAGCAAGCTTTGGTTTATCTTCATACATAAGGGATTTATACGGTATTGATGGGGGGATTGATTTTTCATCAGAAGCTTATGCAACTGGTGTGTATGCGGGAATAGCAGGTTCAATCGGGACAGGGGCGGCAGTTGGCACGGCTTTTAATATTGGCTTGAGAGGGGTGGGAGGCGCAAAAAATCTTTATCATTTTACAAGCATTGAATCAGCTAATGGAATAATCTCAAGCGGTGTAATAAGGTCAGGAGGTGGCGCTTATGGTCGAGGGGTGTATGCGACTGCGGTTCAATCCCCCGCCTATGCTACAATTTCAGGTGCTGCCTCTACACAGTGTGTATTTACGATTTCAGGTGCCAAAGCTCTTGCAACTCCTTTCCCAGGGACATTTAGAATACCGAATAACGTGTTGCTCAAATAATGAATGTAAAATACTTTATCATCATAATAACTTCGTACTTAGCCATGATAGCTATTCATGGCTTCATATTTCACCATGAGGGGCAGAATTTTCTTAACTCAATAATGACTTCTCAATGGCTTTGGATCGTTTACTTCTTTATTTCATATCTGATTGCAGAGCATCTTTCTAAAAAACAAAAGTGATGCGGCTTAATGGGGTGTTGGGTAGATATCCCAACAAAGGTACCGAACCACTATAGGAGTTTTTGCAAATGGGGTTAGGTCAGCGGCGTTTACGCATTTGTTTAATAATGAAGGCGGGCCACCGGAAGCAAATTCTTCGCCCGGCCCGGGAGCCTATGAACTAGAAAATGGCAATAGATTCGTTCAGTTATCAGTGAATGACATGGGAGCTTTGAATGACGGAAGTCCTGAAGGATTCTGCAGTCTTAATGTTGATGGAACTGTAAGCTTATTGCCAAGTGGGTCAGTCGAGTCGGTGTGTCCAGAATGCTATGTGATGGGCGGGGCTTTACTAAAATATTCAGGAAGATTTCTTGATATTTTTACTGGCGGGTACGGGTTAAATTTTGGCAAGGTCTCTTTTTTGTATCAACTCCCGCGTATGGAGGGGCGAATGATATTCAGATACGATAAATTCAGATTACAGTATGGAAAAAAATGGGGAGGAAGTGTGCAGCCATGGTATAAACGCACTTACTTAAAGTTGCCAGGAAAAACAAACAAGCATTGGCCTTGGCAGTAGTACTATGAACAAAAAATCGCGAAGTGTGTTTTCTGTAAGTGATTTTTATGAGCCTGATGAAATTTTTTCTCAGCTGCCTGAAAATATTTATTATGTAGGCCATCGGTTTGAGGATGCAGAAAAAACTGAGGATATCTTGCTTGAGCTAGGTGAACTTAACCCTGTCTGTGATGGCGAGTTTGTTTTTGGCAAAACAAATAAAATTCATTTAGGGTTTCTTATCAAATTTCTTAGTGCCAAATTTATTTCTGGTTACATAGTATGGTTTGATAGCGGAACTAATATTTCTACAAATGATTTTGGTTGTTATTTCTTCAAAAACAGAAAAAAATGTTTTTTGACAGCAATCTACAAGTCGACAGTAGCTAATGGGGTCCGTTCAATAAAGCTTCCTCCCCCTTTTGAAAAAAATGTTCTTGGATTGATTATGACTGATTCTGGAGAGCAGTCATTTACCGTTTTGTGGAAACAGGGGTAACTGACGCTCTAATAAGAAATGGAGCCTTATTTGATTTTGGGCTAGGTGGGCCTTATAATAGATATCTTTATTGTATTGGAGTAGGCACTAATTATAGCCGTCTTCTAGGTAGTATTAATGAATAAATTGCAGCTCTTGCAGAAAAATTTTAGCACTCATGGGCGCTTGATTATTTCATGACTAATTGCTTTGGGGGCTGGTTGTATGTGTTTATCTCATAAAGTCAGTATTTTACGCAGCTTCTGTTATGGATGAAATGCATGCTACCCATTCCTATATCAAGTAATGAAACCAAATTCTCCGGGGAGAGATCCGGTATACAATCTCTATGCGAGGTTATATGTATCGTTATTATCACTTGAAAATAAATGCGAGCTTAGTCACAGGTTGGTTTATTATCGGGATAAATTTTTGTAATTTACATAGAGGTGGGTTAATCTTGTGCTACAGTTCAACCATTTGAATTAACTTAATATCCTGCTTCAGCATGTCATTGTATCTAGATGAAAGCTATGATCGTTTCCGGGATGGCAGCAGCGGGCGTGAAACGTTCAAGTATCCAACAGCAAACTTGGGTGGCGGATATAATCCAGAAACTAAGCTATGCAAATAGGTTGAATTATCTTGATGGAAAGATAGGAAGCTTTAATTCTGGCTTGATGAAGCTAAAGAAAACCTTGGATGTTGGAAGTTGACACTGTATACGGTGATGTTTATATTTATTGGGGTAGTATCAATGGCGTTTGCGCATTTATTTAATGGTGGTGGGAGAGGTAACCGTTCACGCGATCTATTGGCGCGGCGCGGCCACTTGTAGTATTTTTGT
>DAOPKY010000059.1:0-4479 GCA_035391465.1 Thiolinea sp.
AATTATTGATTCAACTGATCCATGGATAAAATAGATTTTTTAGATAATGTCTAATAAAGTTATGAATCATCCAGTTCAGAACAGCGCGAACTATCCATACGAGTCAGCCAACCTGCCGACGCAGGATGGAAAACATGAGCTAAAACATTACTCCTACCTGGAAGAGCCCAGACGGGATGATGAAGATGATGACGAAATCGATCTGAAAGAGCTGTGGCAGGTTATCGTCCGGCACAAATGGCTGATCCTGACTGTTGCGCTGCTGGTGTTTGCCATTACAGCGCTGGTTACCCTTATGATGACGCCAATCTATCGTGCCAGTACCACCCTGCAGATCAATCCCGAAGTAAGCCAGATTCTTGAGTATGATGTTGCGGCTCAGGGGGCTCAGGCTACGATTGGTAAAGATTATTATCAAACGCAGTACGAGCTGCTGCAAAGTCGTTTGCTGGCCTCACGCGTCATTGATGAGCTGGGGCTTGAGCCCTACTTGAGAAGGTCCACGGGTGAAGAGCTGGCACGTCCGTTTTTTGCCGATACTCTGGATGAAATCACGGCCTATTTTGACAGTTTCAGAAACACCCTGCTCAATGGGGATACCAGAGAAGAAGAGGCACAAAATCAGCCTGACAGCCTTATGCAGCCAGAGGCCATCGTTACAGGCGAGGTTCCGCTGACCACCCGCCTGCTGGCAAATGTTTCCATTGCGCCCGTCAAAAATTCCCAGATTGTGGTCTTGAATTACGATGACCCCAATCCGGAGCTGGCCGCTTCGATTGCCAATAACATGGCCGACAGTTTTGTTGAGCTGAACATGGAGCGGCGGAAGGAAGCTGCTTCCTATGCAGAGCGTGCCATTGCAACCGAACTGAATTCTGCTCTCAGCAAGCTGCGTGAAAGTGAGGCCAAGCTGAATGATTATGCCAAGGAACGGGACATTATTGTTACCGAGGATAAAAGGTCTCTGGTTGACCAGAATCTTCAGGACTTGAACAATGCCCTGTCCAAAGCCCAGCAGGAGCGTATCAAAGCCGAAAGTGAATATGGACAATACCAGGCCCAGGCAGCCTCATCGACACTGGGTAATCAGGTCATCCAGCAGATGAAGCAGAATCTGGCCCGGCTGGAAAGTGAATACCAGGCCAAAATGAATGCATCCAGTGCTTTTGATGATCCGACCATTCGTGTTCTCAAACAGCGGCTGGCTGAGCTGCAAAGCCAGTATCAGGCTGAACTGAAAGCCTCGAAAACATTCGACAATCCGGTGGTACGCAGCATGAAGGATCAGCTGACCCGCCTGCAGGCACAGTATGAGGGCGAACTCAAGGGTTCTGCCGCCAATGACAATCCAACCATCCGCAGTCTGCGGGAGCAGCAATCCCGCCTGCAGGCCCAATACCAGGCTGAATTGGCAGCCAGTACCGCTCAGGACAGCCCGGTCATCCGCACCATGAAACAGCAGCTGGCAACACTGCAAAGCCAGTTACAGGGTGGCAGCAGTTCCGCTAATGCTTTTGAAAACCCGATCATTCAGAATCTGAAACAACAACTGGCCCAGTTGAATAGTGAATATCAGCAAAAAGTCCAGATTTATAAGCCAGCCTATCCGGTCATGGTTCAGCTGCAACAAAAAATCAACGCCATCCGACAACAGCTTAATCAGGAAAATCAAAGCGCCAAAGGCAACCTGACTGAGCAAATACGGCAGCTGCAAGCGGATATCGCACGGGAAACCAATGCTCAGTCATCCACGACACGCGGTAACCTCAAACAACAGATCGACCAGTTAACCCAAGAGATCAATCAGCAATACCGTACTATCCAGTCCAGTACCCGTGCCAACCTCAAACAGCAGATCGACGAGCTGACCCAGAGCATTGCCAGTGAGTCTGCAATGGTGCGAAATACCACTCTGAACAACCTGAAACTGCAGATTGAGCAGTTGCAGAAAGATATAGCACGAGAGTCACGATTGCTGGATGTGAATACCCAAACTGATCTTCAGCAGCAAATCGGTGCCTTGCGTAGCAAGATTGCTGAAGAAAGTATCAATATCAATGATACTGTCACTGCCGACCTGAAAGGTAAACTGGATGCGGCTCGTGAACGGGAGGATGTTCTAAGCGGAGAACTCGGGCAGGCCAAGCTTGCACTGGTTGATCTGCGAGATAAAAATATCGGTTATAACGAACTTGCCCGTGAGATGGAAACCAATCGTAATATCTACACAGGTCTGCTGGAACGTCAGAAGCAGATCGGGGTTGCTGGCGGTATCGGCAACAACAATATTTCCGTTGTTGATCCCGCAGTCATTCCCTACACAGTTTACAAACCGAACAAACGTCTTAACCTGGCCTTGGGAGCAGTACTCGGTACTTTTCTGGGAGTCGTTGCTGCCTTCCTGCTTGAGTTTTTTGATGATCGTATCAAAAATGCTGTCGATTTGGAGAGGCTGTTACCGATTCCGGTTCTGGGCCTGATTCCTCTTGTGAAACAGCGTGATCAGGCCAATCGTCTGGCCATGATGACCCAGTCGGACCCCCGCTCTCCGGTAGCAGAAGCTTATCGCTCCCTGCGTACCAATCTGACATTTGCTACCAGTAGCGGCGCACCACGAGTCATGTCTGTCACCAGTTCTGCTCCAAGTGAAGGAAAATCAACCAGTTGTATCAATATAGCAACCGCTTTTGCCCAGATTGGTAAAACTGTCTTGCTGATTGATGCCGACCTGCGCAACCCTTCTTTGCATAAGCTGCTGGAAATGCCAAACCAGGATGGATTTACCAACTTTCTTACCGGTCAGGCCACATTGGAGGCCATCACACGTAGTACTCCAGTACCTGGCATGTACGTCATCACGGCCGGCCCCATTCCTCCCAATCCTGTAGAGCTTCTAAGCAGCCATCATCTGGACAAAGTGTTCAAACTGATTAGCGATAACACCTTTGATATGATATTGTTTGATATGCCGCCTGTTCTTGGACTGGCAGATGCGTTGATCGTGGCCAGTCGCGTTGAGGCCACGCTTTTGGTTGTTGCGATGGGAGAGTCCCGGAAACAGGCATTACAGGGAGCTTGGCAACGGCTCAAACTGGCACGGGCCAATGTTGTTGGTGTTGTCAGCACCAAGGCTCGCCAAGGTGCAGGGTATGGTTACCATTATAGCTATGATTATTATGGTTATGGGTCGAAAAATCATAAACTACTGGACAGCACAGCCTAAATTGAAGTAATAAATGTTCAGATTTAATTATTAAGAACATAACAAGATGTATCCTGCAATTGCAAAGTCAGCTGAGGAAAATATATTTTTAAACCAGGTATTTAAAGAGCGTTACCAGATAACAAACCTCTTTTCTGAAACCAGCTTGGCCTATTATTTTCACATTAAAGATATAAGCCTGCTGGAATCCGAGGCATCGGAATCTGATAGCAGTTTCTTACTTTGCCTGCTGAAACCCTCACTATCTCATCACCCACATATCCCAAAACTGGTGCTTCAGGTATTACACCATTCACATATAAATCGGGGCATAACACTACTGGACACGGGGTATGGCAGTGAGGGTACATGGTATGTTGCTGCCTATCCTCATGGAATAACCCTGAGCACGCGTATTATGAATGCCGGGCGACAAGGAGTGTTAACCTCAACCTGTACCAGTATCATGGAGCACATTATTACAGCCCTGGAAGAACTTCCATCAGAAACTCCATATGGCTACCTGGAACCCGGAGCGATTCTTTTTCCATCCAATAGTAATAGCTGCATAGTACTGGATTTTCCGATAGCAATGTCTGTCAAATTATTGCAGGACCATAGAGGGAAAGTAAATTCTGACCCTATTATTCTTAATTCAGACTATTTGAGCCCTGATGTTTCCTTGGGAAAATCACCTACTCCCGAAGACGATGTTTTTTCATTAGCAGCAATCACTTATCATCTACTTAATGGCCATACTCCTTTCTTGAACAAAAGTAGTGTTGAAGCTGGTTTGGAACAGCTATCGCCGCCACCAATCCTGAAACTGTCAAAAGAGCGGTGGCAAGTTGTACAACAAGGGTTAAGTTACTTACGCCAACAGCGCCAATCATCGGTACAAGAGTTTTTGTATCAACTCAATAAGCAACAAAAAGACCACTTCGCAAAGCTGCCAAAGCGAAAATACCTCATCTACTCTGGAGTAATTATCAGTTGTACACTATTAGCCAGTAATTATTTTCAAAGCTCTTCATCCAAAAGAAACACTACCATTGTTGATTTAGCAAAAGAGCATCAAGCAACAACAGATATTCACCTAATAGAGACAGAGCCTGTTAACTTTATCGCCGAAGACAAAAAAACTCAGGCTGATGTTCCACCTCCCGAAATATCTTTCGAATTCGAACAGCAGCTCACAGAAAAACAACCGCCAAAAACTGAACAGCAACACCTCGAAGCCGAACAACGTCGTGCCGAACAGCAGCGCCTCGAAGCCG
>DAOPKY010000059.1:4579-18404 GCA_035391465.1 Thiolinea sp.
GCCTCGAAGCCGAACAACGCCGTGCCGAACAGCAGCGCCTCGAAGCCGAACAACGTCGTGCCGAGCAGCAGCGTTTGGCTTTTGCAGAGCACTTGCTGCAACAGCAGCTTGATAAAGTGCTTGTTGCTCAAATGGCAGTTTTGCCAACCTCCAGCTCCAATAAAAAAGTACAACACATAGAAAATTCTGACAGAAAATTAAGATTTACCCAACCTCAATTATTTGGCCCTATTCCACTTGGTAAGAAATCTGCAGCTGATCTTGCTTGCCAAAAGATTGGGGGCATAAAAGCTCTTGGCTATCACCCAAGAGCATTGGCCGAAAATGGCTCACTAATTCCAGGTGGTGCTTATCTATGTGCATTTACAGCACAGGAGCTCTCTCTCTCCCGATTGATTAGCTCTACCCCTGCGAGCCAAGCTCCCAGACTGGAAGCAATTAATTGACAGCTTCAGTCAATCTTGGCACCTGCAATATCATCATTATTTAATATTTATTAATGGGTTACAGGCTAATAAAAACCGAGTACATATTGTTTTCATGAAATGGATCTATCGTATAATTTTTCTATCAACTCTTGCCATTCTGGCGTGGCATAGTTTGGCATGGCGGTCAGCAGGTATCGGCCCCAGTGATTTTATCGACTCAAATCCACTGCAGGAGCCCATTTCATGGTATCTGTTTCCACTGGCTCATCCGGATACCTGGCTAAAACTGTCCACAAAAGCCTTGGCTCAAGGCGATGAGAAAAAAGCCTATCAATCTGCCCTCTTTGCTTTTTTGCATGATCCTGGTAACGGGCGTGCCGCTATACAAATGATGCATATTCTCAAACGCCAAAGCAAGGATATAGAGGCCAGAGAACTCGCTGAGTTAGCTACAAATCTTTGGCAGGCTGACTCATACACTCATGCCCAACTGGCTAACTTCTGGCTCGACCAAAATCAACCGGGGCGGGTAATCAGTGAGTGGAGCCAACTGATCATCCGTAATCCCTCCAAATATCAACGGGAGCTGTTTCCCATTTTCAAACAGCTATTGGAAACCCAGGAGGGCTTTACCCTGCTGACACCTTATATGCTTGATCCTCCCTCTTGGTGGAATGCTTTTTTCAACTACCTGGTAGCCCAGAATACAGAGACCGAACTCATCACCACCATCTACCAGCAAAGACTGCAGTCTCAAGTACCCGTCAATGAGGTAGAGCGCCGAGCACTGACTCGATACTTGCTTAAGGGAAAACAGTATGCCCAAGCCTATTTTCTATGGCTCAGCGGACTTGATGAGGCTAACCTGAAACTAAACAGGATTATCCATGATGGCGGCTTTGAAGGAAAAATATACAATTCCGGTTTTGACTGGCAATACCGAAACCAGAATGGTGTCAAATTCATGGTTGCATCAACCACTGGGGCGAAAGGTCATAAAGCCATTAACCTGAAGCTGAACACCCAAAACCTGAACTTTCAGCATCTTAGTCAACTGCTACAGATGTCTTCAGGCTCTTATACCTTGAGTTTTAAATACCGGGTTGACCGACTGCAAACTGATGGGGGGCTAAGCTGGAGAGTTCGCTGCTTGGAGAACAACCAGATCGTGGCAGAAAGCCCGTCTTTGTCAAATCGCTCCCCATGGAGTACGGTCTCCGTCCCGTTTGATATACCATCAGAGAACTGTAGCACCCAGATTCTGCGACTGGAGGCCAGTAGCCAATATGCTCATCGCAGGAACTTCAAAGGCAGCCTCTGGTTTGATCAGGTTGAAATCAGCCGTAAGACTACTCCATGAAAGAAAGCCAGAAGAATAGCAGGTTTTCTTTCGAAAACATGAAGTTCCTCATACTGACATTAATGCTGACATTAACCCCTTTTCTTAGTAGTGGCAAAAGCATTCTGGCCTTGGCTTTTCTGGAAATGACAGCAATTTTGTTATTTATATTGGAAACACTGAATCCAAGTCATCAGGGGAAAATTAACTTATTTGTTAAATTATTTTTTTGGACTATTATCCTTTCTCCCTTACTCTACCTGATTCCTTTATCATCAGAAACTTGGCAACAGCTGCCTGGACGGTCTCTTTATTTGCCATCGGTAGAGTGGCTAGAAGCCAATCAAGAACAGGCTATGTGGCTTACAGCCAGCCTTGTCCCTGAAAAAACAGTACATGCCATTCTTGCCACGCTCCCCTTGGCAGCAGTTTTCATGGTCACTGCCGGTTTATCGCAGCAAAAGACACTCCAGGTGCTCAATCTGCTTTTTATTGTTGCAGCTATTCAAGCCTGCATTGCATTAATACAGCCATTCAATCCCAAAGCTATAAGCCTTATCTTAAGTGATCACTATAATACGAGTGCATCACAGGGTACTTATCTAAATCGTGACCACTTCTCTGTATTAATGTATTTATTATTATCTCCCGCCATGGGGCTTATATTTCTGAATTTCGGAAAAAAAAATAAGAATCATCCAGAAGATGATAAAAAACAAAAATCAATTAATGTCTCACTCATACTGGTTTGCTTTGTCATCCTGATCACAGTAGCAGGTATGGCCTCCAAATCCAGAATGGGTGTTACCCTGACTTTAGCCTCATTATTTTTATCATTGATAATCTTTTCAGGTCATATTGGTGGTAAACGGACAGCAAGCTTTTCCATCACCCTGCTAATCGCTATTGTATCAATTATCACAATGATTGGAGCCACTCCAATTATTAACCGTTTTATTGCTCATGACCCAAGCTCGGACTTACGCTTTAAAATTTTCCCTATCGTCTCACAGGGAATCAATGACTTTTTTCCTGTAGGTAGTGGGCCAGGAACTTTTCAAGAAGCATTTCGACTTTACCAGCCTGTTGATATGTCCAATTTTATCAACCATGTCCACAATGACTATCTGGAGTTGATCTTTGAAATGGGTGCCGTAGGCATCATGATAATAGGGATGATGATTATAAGCTGGCTCTGGGGATGGACATCAATTATCGGTTCGCGCTGGAGCAAATCCACTTTCATCAAAGCTGGATCTGGTATAAGCATACTAATGGTAATTGTTCATATCTCAATGGACTTTATCTTACATACACCGGCAAATGCCCTTATTTTTATATTTTTACTGAGTATTTTTCTGAGGAAAGAATAAAGCAGATATCAGACCAGTCAATAACTATAACTAAAAACCCTCTGTACACGACAAAAATTCTGAACGAGCGTAAGTCGCTGATTCTTCGTTAGCAAACCTTGCTCACTAGAACAAAAAATCAATAACTTACAGAGCTTTGAGAAAAATTGTCGTGTACAGAGCTAAAAACCGATACCAATTATATTTTGAAACCAAAAATTAGTCTTGACTTGTCTTTAGTAAAATATTATAATATGTTTAGGCGGAAGGAAGAAAATTCACAGGTCGAACAAATTTTCCCTCAACAGAGACAGCAAAATATGCGAACATATAATCTATTACTTCTACCCATCCTGATGGCATTCACTACTGCCTGCAGTAATACAGGATTATCCACTTCAACCTCCTCCGCCATGGATAAGGTCGTGCCTTATCTGGCAAAGTCCAACACCAGTATTCAGCCGGACGGGGTTTCTTGGGCAAACAGTAAAGCCTTCCATTCAGTACCCGGGCAGCTTCAGGCTAAAGGTAACCAAGTTTGCCAGCGTTACAACTTCGATGCAGCTGTTGGCTATCATCCCGAAGCTAAAGACTTGAAAGGTAACCTTATTCCTGGTGGTGGTTATTTATGTGGGAAGGTGGCAAGCTAAGTTACAGCTATCCATTATTCAACTTATACTTAAAATCTTTGACTGGTCAGCGTAGTCTGCCCCCGCTCCCAAGAGCAGTCTTGTCCTACGTCTTGATAAAGGTGATCATTATGAAAATCAATCTGTTTCTTCTATTAGGCTTGGCATTGTTGCCTTACACAACAACCCAAGCTCAAACTCCAGCTGCTCCCAAGGTAGTGGCAACTGTTGTATCAACCAGTGGAAATGTCCTGATCGAAAACACTGCCGGCCAACGCCGGTTAGCAAAAACTGCCATGCCAATCATGCAGGGTGAGAATGTTTTCGTACTTGAAAAAGCCAAGGTACAGTTGAAGTATGCAAAAAGTGCCTGCCAAAATACTTACCCAGCTGGTACTTTACTGAGTATTGATGAAGCCAGTCAGTGTGCACAAGGCAGACAATTAGGCACCCAACAGGCAAGTGCAGCAGGTCAACAAGGCTATGGTGCTGCAGGTTCCCGTCGGGTAGCTGGTCTGGGTTGGGGGCCTGGTGGTCTTGGTGCACTGGGTAGTGGTGGCGCTGCAGCAGCAGGGCTTGCCGCAGCAACAGTAGTCGCAGTTGCAGCACAGGATAATGACAGTAATACTCCAGTAAGTCCTTAGTAGTGTCAGCAGGAAGTTTATTCCTGACAAAGGGATAAGTTGCTACCTCAAAAAGCCCTTGGATAAAATTCAGGGGCTTTTTTGTTTTGGCTTGGTAATTTCCATACCAACCTTGGCTACCCTCTACTTTCGTGCTTAACTGCAGACCTTCACTAAAAAAAGCAGAGCACAGGAGCAAAGTACCTGAATCATGGCCCAATACATCTTCACCATGAACGGGGTGGGCAAAGTCGTCCCGCCCAACAAGTTCATTCTCAAGGATATCTACCTCAACTTCTTCCCCGGTGCCAAAATTGGTGTCCTCGGTTATAACGGTGCAGGCAAGTCGACCCTGCTGCGCATCATGGCTGGCGTGGATACCGAAATTGTCGGTGAGGCCCGCCCGCAGCCGGGGATCAATATCGGCTACCTGCCACAGGAACCACAACTGGACCCTGACAAGGACGTGCGTGGTAATGTTGAGGAGGGTTTGAAAGTCATCAAGGAGGCTCAGGAGAAGCTGGATGCGGTTTATGCCGCCTACGCAGAGCCGGATGCCGATTTTGATGCGCTGGCCGCCGAGCAGGCACGGCTGGAGAACATCCTGCAGGCCTCCGACGTGCAGAATCTTGAACACACGCTGGAAGTCGCCGCCGATGCGCTGCGACTGCCGCCTTGGGATGCCAAAGTGGAGAGCCTGTCCGGGGGCGAGAAGCGTCGCGTGGCTTTATGCCGCCTGCTGCTGTCTTCACCCGACATGCTGATTCTGGATGAGCCCACCAACCACCTGGATGCCGAGTCGGTAGCCTGGCTGGAACGTTTTCTGCAGGAATTTCCGGGCACCGTAGTCGCGGTTACCCACGATCGTTATTTTCTGGATAATGTGGCGGGCTGGATTCTGGAGCTGGACCGGGGTCAGGGTATTCCCTGGGAGGGAAATTACTCCTCCTGGCTGGAGCAGAAAGAAAAACGGCTGGCGCAGGAAAAGAAAGCCGAGCAGGGTCGCCTCAAGGCCATGAAGGAAGAGCTGGAGTGGGTACGCTCCAACCCCAAAGGGCGGCAGGCCAAAAGCAAGGCCCGCATGCAACGCTTCGAGGAACTGGCTTCCAGCGACTATCAGGCCCGTTCGGAGACCAATGAAATTTACATTGCGCCGGGGCCGCGTCTGGGTGATCTGGTGATTGAGGCCCAGGGTATCAGTAAAGCCTTTGGGGATCGGGTGCTGTATGAGAACCTGAGCTTCAACCTGCCACGCGGCGGGATTGTCGGGGTGATCGGCCCCAATGGAGCCGGCAAGACGACCCTGTTCCGCATGATCACCGGGCAGGAACAGCCGGATAGCGGCAGTTTCCGTGTCGGGGAGACGGTACAGATCGGTTACGTGGATCAATCCCGTGATGCGCTGAATGGCAAAAAAACTGTATGGGAGGAAATCTCGGACGGACAGGACATCATCACGGTGGGCGGCTACCAGATTCAGTCACGAGCCTATTGCGGGCGCTTCAACTTCAAGGGAGATGCACAGCAGAAGCGGGTTGGTGACCTGTCCGGGGGTGAGCGTAACCGCGTGCATCTGGCCAAACTGCTGAAATCCGGTGGCAACCTGCTGTTGCTGGACGAACCGACCAACGATCTGGATGTGGAAACCCTGCGCGCCCTGGAAGAAGCCTTACTGAATTTCCCCGGCTGTGCGGTGGTGATCTCGCACGATCGCTGGTTCCTGGACCGGATTGCCACCCACATACTGGCTTTTGAAGGTGACTCACAGGTCACCTGGTTTGAAGGCAATTACAGCGATTATGAAGAAGATTACAAACGTCGCCATGGCAACGAGCTGCACCCGCAGCGTATCCGCTACAAGCGTCTGAAAAGCGCCTAACCAGCACCAGCAACCTTCAACTTCGGAAAGGCCACCGAAAACAGGTGCACGAAAAAGCCCCCGCAGATCACTCTCCGGGGGCTTTTTTATTTGTGCTTCCGAAACTCAGTCCGGAAGCTCTCAATACCCGGCTACAGCCGGCACTGTGCCACTTTCAGCCGCTCACCCCGCTGGATACGGCTGCCGGACATGCCATTCAGCTTGCGCAGATCACGCAGGGAAACACCGGTTTTTTCACCGATTTCACCCAAGGTATCCCCCCGGCCAACCTTGAAGTAGAAAGTCCGGACCCCTTTCCTGTCGGAATGACGTGTAGCCTTGTGCAGCTTGCGGCTGACACTTTTACAGTCAGACAACGATGAATCTGCACTTTTTCGGCTGCTTTTATCCTTTTTGTCCTTTTTGCGTTTCGAGGACGCGGACGGCTTGTCGTCTGCAGTGCCGGTATTGAGTGCAACCTGCATGCCGCTGTCTGCCGGTGCGGAAGCATCAAGAGCCGCAATCTCACCACCCACCTGCTCCACAGCATCCTGTACGGCCTGCTGTATATAGCCGGCGCTCTGGAAATTCTGCAGGTTTTCATCCACACCCTGAACAAAACTGGCGTACTGCAGCCGGCCCTGTTGCCGGGCCAGCAGCTGCTGCTGTTGCACCTGCTGCTGATACAGTTGCAGCTGACGCTGATAAACCAGCAGCTGCTGACGGTAGTTCTGCATTTTCTGATTGTAGTGCTGCACCTGCTGATTGTATTCCTGCACCTGGCGCTGGGCCTGCTGCTCCGCTTCACGGCGCTTGTTGGCCAGTATGCGGTCCTGCCGGATTGCCAGCTGATCCAGGCGGCGTTTTTCCTGTGCCATGATGTTGTAGGCCTGCAGGTTGGCACGACGCTCGGGTGAAGCTGAATAGACATTGGACAGCTCGGCCTTGGCACGCAGCTTGGTGAAGGCGTTCAGTACCTGTACCACATAGCGCCGGGTTTCCCGATAGGGAACACCGGCCCCATAACGGTCTACCGTGCCCTCACCCGAGTTATAGGCCGCCACCGCATGACGCACGCTGCCGTTGTAGCGGTTCAGCAGCCAGCGCAGGTAGTAGGTACCGGCAAAAATATTCTGGGTGACATTGTAACGATTGGTTACGCCGAAACGGCGTGCGGTGGCGGGCATGAGCTGCATGAGCCCGGCAGCACCCTTGGGAGAAACGGCCATGGGCCGGAAGCAGGTTTCTGCGGTAATCACCGCCTTGACCAGGTTTTCATCGACGCCAAAGCGCATGGAGGCGGCTTCAATCACCTTGTGATAGGGACCGGCCTTGAGGTGCAGGGTTTCCGAACTGTGCTGGTCACAGGTTCTGCCCGTGTACTTTTTGCCTGATGCAGCCTGAGCCATGGCACTGAAAGACATCCCCAGCGTCAGCACCAATGCACTGATCCCCGCCCTGTGAATCATACCCGTTTTCATGTTTTGCATCCTTGTAGGACGTGTGTTGCGTGCAAAGCCCTCGCCCGCATATCTGCACCTTTCGAGTTGTTTCCCGCTGTCTGCAGGCACTTCTGTCGCCGGGTCGGAACCCGATGCCGACACAGACCGGACATAAGTCAAATGTGTCATAGAAAATTTAACGTGTCTGTATAATGATTTTGTGTGAACGAGACTAATTGTAATTATTAATAGAATGATTATTTATCATAATCACGCACACTGCTCACCAGACACACTGACCTCTACGCTGATTTAAAAAAAGCTGATCTTATGGCTTATAATGGCTTCAGGCCAGCATTTGGTTATATTTAAACCAACCTGCCCCCCCCCCTTTTTCCTGCCACAATGGAGCCAAAACCCCCGTACCATGCCCAGCGAGATCACGCCTGCACAAACGGAAGTGGATGAAAACGGCATCCCCTTTTCCACCTTTTATGGTGACTATTATTTCAGTAAAAATAACGGACTGGAGGAAACTCGTCATGTATTCCTGCAAGGGAACCGGTTGCCACTGCGCTGGGCCGGCCAGTCCTGTTTCAGCATTGCGGAAACCGGCTTCGGCACCGGCCTCAACTTTCTGACGAGCTGGCATGCCTGGCGGGCAGATTCCGGGCGCTGTGAGCGGCTCCACTACCTCTCCATCGAGAAACACCCGCTTCCCGGGGAGCAGCTTGCCACCCTGCTGGCCCGCTGGCCGGAGCTGGCGCCACTGACAAACCGGCTTGTGGCGCAATATCCGCCTGTGCTGGCCGGCTTCCACCGCTTGTCGTTTGAAGCCGGCAGATTGCAGCTGACGCTGTGTTTCGGGGATGTCCACACCATGCTGGACGCACTCGGCACCCCGGTGGATGCCTGGTATCTGGATGGTTTCGCACCGGCCCGCAATCCGGACATGTGGTCCCTGCCACTGATGCAGCAACTGGCACGCCTGAGCCGGGCAGGTACCACCTTTGCCACTTTTACTGCTGCAGGTAGCGTGCGTCGCAACCTGCAGCAGGCCGGCTTCCAGGTGGAAAAGCAACCCGGATTCGGCCACAAGCGCGAGATGCTGGTCGGCAGGCTGGAAACCGTCGGGCCGGCAGCCCTCCTTGAATCATCAGCCTCCGGTTCACCCCGGGCATCATCACCGTCCGCACTGACGCTACCCTGGTTTCGCCTGCCGGAACCGGTCATCACGCACCGGAGCGCGGTTGTCATCGGGGCCGGCATTGCCGGTTGTCAGGTGGCAAGGGCACTGGCAGAACGCGGCTGGCAGCTTGAGATACTGGAACGCCATGCCGAACCAGCCAGTGAAGCTTCCGGTAACCGGGCCGGGATTATTGCCCCGAAAATGACGGCTGAACCGGGTCTCGGTGAGCACTTCTATCGCAGTGCCTTCCTGTTCACCCTGCGCCTGCTCAGACGCTTGCGGGCAGACGGGCATGCGTTTGAATGGGAATCCTGCGGCACCCTGCAGCTCAATCACAATGAGCGTGAGTACCAGCGCTGGCTGAAACTGCAGGCACGCCAGCTGCCAGCAGAATTCCTGCAGCTGCTGAGCCACGATGCAGCCTCCGACCGTGCCGGACTGCCCCTGCCCTGCGGTGGCAGCTTCTTTCCGGACGGTGGCTGGCTCAATCCACGCAGCCTGTGCCAGGCCCTGCTGGAATACCCCGGCATTCAACTCCGGCAGCATCAGGAAGCCATCACTCTCAAAAGGAGCACCGGTGGCTGGCAACTGTTTGATGCGCAGCAGAATCTGCTGACAGCAGCACCACTGGTGGTTATTGCCAATGGCCGGGATGCCGCCCACTTCACACAGACCGCCCCCCTGCCACTGGTGCCGGTTCGGGGCCAGAGCAGCCTGGTGACAGCCAGCCCCGAATCCCGGCAGCTTCAGGTCACCCTCGGACATGAAGGTTATTTCACCCCGGCGATTCAGGGGCTGCACGTTTTCGGTGCCAGCTTCGAACGCGGCCAGGCCCATCCGCAATGGCAGCCCCACATCGATACCCGGAATGTCCGGCAACTGCAGCGCTACCTGCCGGAACTGGCAGCCACCCTGCCGGCAGTACAGGCCGGTCATACCGCCATTCGCATGAGTACACCGGACCGTTTTCCCTGTGTCGGCCCCCTGCCGGACTGGCAGGCTTTTGCCCGTGACTACGCCCTCCTCCGCCATGGCCGGCATCATCAGACTTTCGCCCCCGCCCGCTATCAGCCGGACCTGTACCTGGCCGCCGGCTTCGGCTCCAGAGGGCTGACCACCAGCGCCCTGTGTGCCGAACTGCTGGCCTGCCTCATCAACAATGAACCTTTACCACTGGAAAAAGGTCTGTATTACAGGCTGCATCCGGCCCGCTTTGTCATCCGGCAGCTGCAACAAGGCACGCTGCCTCGCTGATGCCGACAAACCCCCGTGACAAGGCTGCATGCACAACACCAGACAGGAATGCTAGACTTATGCCTACACTACCCATGCAAGGAGATCGTTCATGAAATCACGCTGGCTACTTGCCTTATCCATGATGTTCATTTCCGGTGCCGCCGCCGCCCAGCAATGGGAGGCCAAATGTACCGACGGGAAAAACCTGCACTACCTGCAGAACATCAACGGGGACGGCTACCTCTACCTGACGGTGGAGTTACCGGACAAGACCAAGCGTGTATTCCCCTATGCACGGATCAAGCAGACCATGTTCAACGGGCAGGCAGTCTGCGGTCAGATTTTCAACGGTCTGCAGACCCGGACCAACCAGCCGGTGACACAGTTCTGCGTCAACAAGCAGCTCAAGATCATTTACCTCAAGTATCAGGACCCCATGGAAAGCCAGTCCATGCAGGGTGGCAAGTTCTGTGACGCCACCGTGATCGAACGCTGAACTTCCTGACACCTAATCTGCGCCGCCTGCGGGTGGCGCTTTTTTTGTGGCCGCCTCATCCGGTACCGGCTGGATCAGCTCGCGCAAATCCTCCAGCTCCCCGGAGGCTGCCCGGTTTTCCCGGATTATCTGCTCCAGACGCTGTTTCAGCTGGCTGCGCTGCTGCTCCAGCAGCTGGTTGCGCTGCTGCAATGCCTGCCAGTCCTGAAGCATTTGTTCATAGCGGCGACGCTCGGTTCCCGACAGCGACTGCACGGCCTGCTCACTCAGGTGCAGTTCGGCAGGCGGCTCCGGCAACGGTGAAGGCTCCGGTGTCCCTGCTTCGGCCTGCTGAGTTTCCTGCATATCAGGAGCGCCGGGTACGTCAGTCTGAGCCACAGCCTTGGATACCTCGGATACCTCGGATACCTCGGATACCAATGTGGCAGCTTCCCTGTCATTGGCGGCTTCGGTGGATAAAGTTGCAGATGGCTCGCTTGCAGGCGGGTGTGTTCCGGTATCCGGCTGTACATCGACAGCCACCGACTCTGCCGGCTTCTCCTTCTGCCGGGCCGGCGACGGCTGTGGCTGTGGCAGCAGTACCTCAGATGCCGTTTCCTGTGGCTCGTGTGCAGACAGCCTGTCATCCGGGAGCGTGATGGTGTGCAGCCCGTACATCAGCAGGCCGGTCAACAGTACCCCCGGTATAATGCCCAGCCAGATAGCTGCATGGTTGTTTTTGTACATGGATTCCCTGTCCCGAGAGCGGCGAAATGTCAGTCTAACATGAGAATCTGTATTTGACAGTGCACCTGCCTGCTACCAAACTGTGGTAAATATCGGTTTCAGGCTTATAATTCTGGTGATCTTTCAATCCTGTATTGATGCTCCCACTACCCAACCAAGGAGAATCCGGATAAATGAATAAAATGAACAACACGACTCCATTCGTGTCAGTGCTCTGCCTGCTTTCAGTTGTCATGCTGGCCGGCCCCTCCCACGCAGAAACCACAACCGCAGCAACAGACCCGAATGCCACAGACGTACAGCCGGCAGCCGGACGCGTGGTTTGCACTGAAGACAAATGTGAACTGATCACAGACGCGGAAGCGGCTGCTGGCGAAGAACAGCCTGCTGCCGAAGGGCAAGCGGCTACGGAAGAACAATCTGCAGCTGCTGAAGGACAGCCTGCCTCTGGGGAACAAGCAACAACTGAAGAGCAGCCCGCTGCGGAAGGACAGGCAGCTACCGACGGGCAACCGGCTACGGAAGAACGGGCAGCCCCTACGGAGGAGCAACCCGCTACCGCTGAAGAACAGTCTGCTGATGCGGAAGAACAGCCCGCTGCGGAAGAGCAACCGGCTACGGAAGGGCAGCCTGCTGCAGAAGAGCAACCAGCGGCTGCTGAGGAACAACAGCCAGCTACTGAGCAGCCTGCTGACGCTGCGGCACAAACAAGCACTGACGAGCAACCCGCCACCGCTGAAGAACAACCAGCTGCGGAAGAGCAATCTGCCACTACGGAGGAGCAGCCCACCGTCGCTGAAGAGCAGCCGACTACGGAAGAACAACCGGCTGCTGATGCTGGGGAACAACCAACGGCTGAAGAACAGCCCGCTGATGCTGAGGAACAGTCGGCTACAGAAGAGCAGCAACCGACTGCTGAGGAACAAACAGCCACTGAGCAGTCGGCAACGGAAGCGCAATCTGCTGCCGGGGAACAACCGGCTGCAGAAGAACAGCCTGCCGATGCTGAAGAACAACCGGCAACGGAAGAGCAATCTGCTGCCGAGGAACAACCGACTGCAGAAGAACAGCCTGCCGATGCTGAAGAACAACCGGCAACGGAAGCGCAATCTGCTGCCGAGGAACAACCGGCTGCAGAAGAACAGCCTGCCGATGCTGAAGAACAACCGGCAACGGAAGGGCAGCCTGCTGATGCTGAGGAGCAACCAGCCACTGATGAACAATCCGCTGCTACGGAAGGGCAGCCTGCCAACGATGCTGAGGAACAGTCTGTCACCACTGAGGAGCAGTCTGCTGCGGAAGAACAGCCCGTTGCCACAGAGGAACAACCGGCTGCTGAAGCGCAATCTGTCACCACTGAGGAACAGGCAGTCACTGACGAACGGTCTGCTGATACTGGGGAGCAACCGGCTGCGGAAGAACAGCCTGCTGCTGCCGAAGCACCACAACCGGCCACCGAAGAACAGCCTGCTCCAGAAACAGAAGCAGGTGGTGGCGGTGAAAGCAGCACACAGGTAGCGGCAGCCGGCACCGTCTCACAGGCTGATGCTGAAAAGTTGTACCAAACCTTATGCTTCAGCTGCCACGACTATGGTATTGCCGATGCCCCCAGACCTGGAGACACACAAGCCTGGGAAAGCCGGACTGCAGCCGGACTGGAAACCCTTTACATGAATACGCTGCAAGGTAAGAATGCCATGCCCGCCAAGGGTGGTGACTATTCATTGAGTGACGAGGAAGTCAAAGCCACTGTTGACTGGATGCTGGCCCAATAATGGGCAATTGTTGCTTATAAATTTTTTACTGAAGGAAACCTAATCTCATGAAAACCCTGATTGTCGGTATTTCAACCCTGGCGCTGCTTGGGCTTTTAAGTGGCTGCGGCCAGAAAGAAGATGAAGCGGCCAAAAATGCCACTTCCACCGAGCAGGCAACAGAATCCACGACCCAGGCAACTGATACCGCTGCCGACTCTGCAGCACAAGCCGCTGATGCCGCTGCCGATACGGCTGAACAGGCCGCTGATGCTGCAACCGACGCTGCTGAACAGGCTGCTGACGCCGCAACCGATGCCGCCGAACAGGCTACCGATGCTGCTGCTGATGCGGCACAAGCTGCTGATGCTGCTGCCGATACGGCTGAACAGGCCGCTGATGCTGCAACCGACGCTGCTGAACAGGCTGCTGACGCCGCAACCGATGCCGCCGAACAGGCTACCGATGCTGCTGCTGATGCGGCACAAGCTGCTGATGCTGCTGCCGATACGGCTGAACAGGCCGCTGATGCAGCAACCGACGCTGCTGACACCGCAACGGATGCCGCCGAACAGGCTGCCGATGCTGCCACTGATGCCGCTGCCGATACGGCTGAACAGGCCGCTGACGTCGCAACCGATGCTGCGCAAGCCGTAACCGACACTGCCGGGCAGGCTGTTGATGCCGCTGCTGACGCTGCAACCGATGCTGCGCAAGCCGTAACCGACACTGCCGGGCAGGCTGTTGATGCCG
>DAOPKY010000059.1:18504-27620 GCA_035391465.1 Thiolinea sp.
CTGCTGACGCTGCAACCGATGCTGCGCAAGCCGTAACCGACACTGCCGAACAGGCTGTTGATGCCGCTGCCGATACGGCTGAACAGGCTGCTGACGCTGCAACGGGTGCTGACGCTGCAACGGGCGCTGACGCTGCAACCGATGCGGCAGAACAGGCTACCGACGACGCCACCAAGGGTAGCAACTGATACGCGTCGCGTCCCACGTCCCAAGCCTGTTTAACATGTAAACCGGTTATTGAAGAAGAGGGATGCTGCTCAGGCATCCCTCCCCTCCGGCCCGGTACAATCCCGGCCATTGTCAAAACCCATGCAGGCTCCTGCCCGCACCCATGCGGCGCAGGCTTCGGAAAAATTTCCGGAAATTGATACCATCACACTGATCACACCCGTTTTATTTATCAGGAGACCCGTCTCATGAAGACCCTTATTGTCGGTATTTCAGCCCTGGCGCTGCTTGGGCTTTTGAGTGGCTGTGACCAGAAGGAAGATGATGCAGCCAAAAATGCCACGTCCTCTGAACAGGCAGCAACATCCAGCACCCGGCAGACCGCTGATGCAACTGACGCTGCTGATACAACACAAGCAGTCACAGGTACTGCAGAAAAAGCCGTGGATGCTGCCACTGATGTGGCACAGGTGACCACGGATACTGCGGAAAAGGCTGTAGATGCGGCTGCCGGCGCAGCTACTGATGCCGCACAGGTGGCCACGGATACGGTGAAAAAGGCTGTAGATGCAACCACTGAGGCGGCACAGACAGTCACGGATACTGCGGAAAAAGCGGTGGATGCGACTGTTGATGCAGCTACGGAGGCGGCACAGGTAGCCACGGATACGGTGGAAAAAGCCACAGATGCGACTATTGGTTCAACTGCTGATACGTCACAAGCTCCCGCCACACCACCGGAAGCAGCGACCGAACCAGCTGCTGCTGCAGTGGCGTCTGTCAGTGCCGAGACGCTGGCGCAGGGGGAAAAAATCTATAAAAGCCTGTGCATGAGCTGCCATGACACCGGCCTGGCCAATGCACCCAAGCTGGGCGACAAGGCGGCCTGGGACCTGCGTCTGGCTGAAGGTATGGACACGGTTTACTCACGCGCCCTTCACGGTTTCAACGCCATGCCGGCCAAAGGCGGCAACCCGGCCTTTACGGACGAGGAGGTTCAGGCTGCAGTGGACTACATGATCTCCAGCGTCAAATAAACCGGCTGTAGCGCCTGGAAAAAAGCCTCGCACAGGGGCTTTTCTTTTTTGGGCACGGTTTGGTTATACTAGCGCCCCTTGATTGAACTTCCTGATCCCGAAAGTCCCCATGAATCCTGATCTGCAACGCCTCCAGCCCTACCCGTTCCAGAAAATCCGTGACTTGCTGGCCGATGCCCGTCCGCCTGTCGGACTGAATGCCGTTTCCCTGGCGATTGGCGAACCCAAACACCCGACACCGGCGCTGATTCATCATGCCGTCACTGAAAACCTGCTGGGGCTGGCGACCTACCCGCTCACCAAAGGAGATGCTGCCCTGAGCGTGGCAATTGCCGACTGGCTCACGGCCCGGTTCCGGCTCCCGCCAGCCAGTGTCAATCCGGAGCAGCATGTGATCCCGGTCAATGGCACACGTGAGGCACTGTTTGCCTTTGCCCAGACCGTGATTGACCGGCATGGACAGGCTCATCCTGCCGTCCTGATGCCGAATCCGTTTTATCAGATTTATGAAGGTGCGGCCTTACTGGCCGGTGCCGAACCGGTGTATCTGGACTGTACCGCCGCCAACGGCTTCATACCCGATTTTACCGCCGTCCCGGAATCCGTCTGGCAACGCTGCCAGCTGCTGTACCTCTGCACACCCGGTAATCCGACCGGGGCCATCATGTCGCTGACGCAGCTGCAGCAGGTGCTGGAACTGGCAGAAAAACACGATTTCATTGTGGCCTCGGATGAGTGCTATTCCGAGCTGTATTTTGATGAAGACCAGCCACCGCCTGGTCTGCTGCAGGCCGCTGCCCGGATGGGAAACAGCAGCTGGCAGCGCTGTGTGGTCTTTCACAGCCTGTCCAAGCGCTCGAATGCACCCGGCATGCGCTCCGGTTTTATTGCCGGTGATGCCGCAGTGCTGAAAAAATTTCTGCTCTACCGCACCTATCACGGCTGTGCCATGCCCCCCCCATTCCAGGCCGCCAGTATTGCAGCCTGGCGTGATGAGGCGCACGTCAGGGCCAACCGCGATCAGTACCGGGCCAAATTTGCCACTGTGCTGGAGATTCTGGACCCGGTCATGGCAGTACAGAAGCCGGATGCCGGTTTTTATCTCTGGCCGCAGACACCGGTGGATGATCGTGAATTTACCCGGCTCGCCTTTGAGCGCCAACACGTGCAGATTGTGCCAGGCAGTTATCTGGCCCGTGATGCCGGTCAGGGCAATCCGGGACAGAACCGGGTCCGCATGGCGCTGGTTGCCTCGCAGGCAGAATGCCGTGAAGCCGCCCAACGGCTGCGCCAGTTGATTGAAGCACTTTCATTAGCCCGGTGAATCCGGGTTTTCAGGTATAAACACCCCCTTTTCTGGAGAAGTTGATGTCAGATTTGCAAACCATTATTGAAACAGCCTTCGAACGTCGTGCCGAAATCACGCCCGGCAGCGTGGATGCCCGGACCCGTGAGGCCATTAACGAAGCCATCGCCCTGCTGGACAGCGGCAAGGCCAGGGTTGCGGAACGCCGGGGCGTGGGTGACTGGGTAGTCAACGAGTGGCTCAAGAAGGCCGTACTGCTGTCCTTCCGCATTAATGACAACGAGATCATGCGGGCCGGTTTCACCAACTTCTATGACAAGGTGCCGTCGCGCTTCGGCGACATGAACAGTGCCGAACTGGCCGCCAGCGGGGTGCGCGTGGTACCGCCAGCCTTTGCGCGCCAGGGTTGCTATATCGCCCCCGGCACCGTGCTGATGCCGTCCTACGTCAATATCGGAGCCTATGTCGACAGCGGTACCATGGTGGATACCTGGGCCACGGTCGGCTCCTGTGCGCAGATTGGCAAAAATGTGCACCTCTCCGGCGGTGTGGGAATCGGCGGGGTACTGGAGCCGCTGCAGGCCGCCCCGACCATCATCGAGGACAACTGTTTCATCGGCGCACGCTCGGAAGTGGTGGAAGGTGTGGTAGTGGAAGAAGGCTCCGTCATTTCCATGGGTGTCTATCTCGGCCAGAGTACCCGTATCTATGACCGTGAGAATGATACAATCCTTTACGGGCGCATCCCGGCCGGTTCCGTGGTAGTCTCCGGGAACCTGCCTGCCAGTGACGGCAAATACAGCCTGTATTGTGCCGTGATCGTCAAACGTGTGGACGAAAAAACCCGCAGTAAAGTAGGTATCAACGCGCTTCTGCGCGATATCTGAGTCCGGCCTGAATCCGGCAGGGACGCCTGGCGTCCCTGACAGCAGAAGTCCGAAAGTCTGTCAGCCTGTTGCTTTTACCTCAATACCCGGCCATTTCCAGGTAGCCGTAACCGATCCGTCTGCCACTGTCGGCCTCCACAACCTGTACCGCGCCTTCCCAATACACCACGGCGGTGCGCATCTGCTGTGCATCCAGCAGCGCTTCCACCCGCCAGTGACGCTTGCGTTCCGGCACCACCAACTCCCAGGCCACCGGATAGCGGCGTCCATCCGCCGCCATCCAGAACCGCAGCGGGCGCAATTGCACCGCACCGGCCCCAAGGCGTGTTACCTGACCCTCCACATCCACCCAGCTGCCGGCATCATGCGCATCCGCCTCCCCATCTTCACGACGCAGGCGATATAACATCAGTTCCTGTCCGTCATCCAGCTGCAGGGAAAACCAGTCCCAACCCAGCTGCCCGGCCCCAAGCACGCTGGTACTCCATTCACGGTCCAGCCAGGATGAACCGGTGACCGGATAGCTTTCCGTACCACTCCGCACCATTCCGCGGGTTGCCAGCCGGGTGAAGGAGTAGTAGTAAGAAGCATTGCCCGGCTCCGCACTTTTCACACTCAGCCCCTGCTCCCCCTGCAATACCACCGGTTTTTGTGGTGCAAGCGCCAGATCCAGGCTGAAATCCGCCGTTTTCACACGCAACTGCCAGGGAAATTCGCCACTGTCCTGCCCCAACAGCTGCCAGTCTTCCAGCCAGACTTTAAAAGGCTGCCGTGCCTGCCCGGCCAGACCGGCTGCACCCCGTGCCAGCCGTTGCTCAAACCGGTGCTGCCGGGCGGCGACATCGGTCAGGGCCACATGCGCCATCCATACCTGCCGGGTGGCCCAGGGTGAGGGGTTATCCACCGGTTCGGGAGCCAGGGCATTACGGAAAAAGGTGACCTGATAGCCAAAATGACGCCCCTGGGCCGTTTTCAGATTGCCGGTCACATACCACCACTCACTGCGGAAACCGGGGTGGGCCGCATGCTCTGCCGGAAAGGTGAAGTGCCGGGGTGCCAGCGCCCGCTCAAAACCGGCCACCGCCGCTCCCCCCAGCAGCGCATCCAGCTGCCAGCTTTCCTGCGGCACCTGCCGCTCACACCCGGCCAGCAGCAACACCGGCAGAAACCATTCCGCCACCCGCATGGGTAAATGTCTTTTCATACCGGGCAGTTTCCCCTGTAACATGGGCCAAGACAAGTACCCGTCACGGAGTCCGCCATGAGCCTGAGCCACGACCTGCTGGCTGTTGCCGGCCACATTGAAGCCTGCCTCCCCTTACCGGCTGTCACCGGCCTTTATCTGCCGCCCCGGCATCAGGATGGTGTGTTCCGGGACGAATTCGGGTTCGTGTTTCTCGAAGGCGGGGCGGTCGGTCCGTTCTATGTCAGCCTGGATGACACCCTGTCGCTGTTGTGGCAACAATATCCGCACCCGGCCCGGATGCAGCTGCCCCTGTCACGGCTGCTGGATGGCTTCAGGGGCAGTGCCCCGTGTGCACGGGCGCTGGCCCTTGGAGCCTACAACGCCCTGAGCCGGCATGTGATGCAGCGGGCCGGCTATCAACCCCAGGCCCGCCAGAGTCGCACCAATACGGATCAGGCCACCGGTGGCCCGGTCGGCATGGTGGGCTACTTCTGCCCGCTGGTGGAGCGGCTGGTGGCACAGGGAACTGAGGTGGTGGTACTGGAATACCTGCCTGCACGCATCAATCCCCATCCACGGGTCAGCCACACCCCGACCCCTGCCGGGCTTGCGGCCTGTACCCAGATCATCTGTACCGCCTCCACCCTGATCAATGACACCCTGGATGACATTATCCGGGCCTGCCCCCAGGCACAGTCCTTCAACCTGATCGGCCCCAGTTCCAGCGGGCTGCCGGATGCGGTATTTGCTCACGGAGTCGACCGGGTCGGCTCCAGTGCCTTCCGGGATGCTGCCGCGCTGACAGCCAGACTGGACCGGGGCGAACCCTGGGGCAGCAGCAGCGAGAAATATGAAATCAGCCGTCCGGATTACCCGGGACTGGCGGCGTTGCTGCAGGCCGCGCTACGGCCAGATCGTAACTGATCACCACCCCCTTGAGGCGCAGGGCCACCAGCAGCGGAGCGCACAGGTCCTCCGGCAGGCGCAGGCGATAGCCCCCGAAAAAATAATGGTGCACATCCAGGTACAGGGTTTCCAGTGTCACATCATGGCGCTGCCCCTGACACAGGTGTTCCAGCACCGCCAGCACCGGTGTCTGCTTCAGATCGGAAAAATACAGCCAGCGCCGATCGCGGTTGAAGAACACATGCCCCACACCCAGATAGTAGAAAATGGCCTTTTCACTGGTCGAGACCGGCAGATCACGGCGTTTGCCCTGAATGCGGGTCGTGCCGAGCAGGTAATCCGGTACCGGATTCACGCGCCGTACCGGAACCGGTTATCCGTGCTGAAATGCGTCATGACTGGCTGCCATCCCGAACAGTGCAAAAAAGCCCATTATAAAGCGGTATTCCCGGTCGGCAGTCATTTTTCTGCAACGTCAATATTAATATTTCCTACCGGCTCACGGGGTTACAATCGCTGCCTCCCTGAACTCCCTGAAGTTGACAACTCACACACATGAACACCAAGCTTATTCCACCCCGCTACCACACCCTGCTGTGGGTACTTTACCTGTTTTTGAGCATCAGCCTGCTGACCCGGCTGGGACTGATGATTTTTGAAGGTGACCTGAGTCATTTCCGGCCCGTTCCCCTGCTGAAAATCCTTACTGTCGGTCTGGTTCATGATCTGGCTGCCGGGGTGTATGTGCTGGTGCCGTTTGCACTGCTGGCGCTGCTCACCGGTAACGGCCCGCGTGGCAGACGCCTGTATGCCCTGCTGGCGACCGGCGGACTCGGGCTGGCCATTTTCGGGTTTCTGTTCACCGCGCTGGCTGAAGGCACTTTCTGGAACGAGTTTTCGGTGCGTTTCAACTTCATCGCCGTGGATTACCTGGTCTACACCCGTGAGGTACTGGGCAATATCTGGCAGTCCTATCCGGTGGGCTGGCTGCTGGGGGCGTTGGGACTGATCGCCCTGCTGGTGTTATGGCTGCTGCTGAAGCCGTTCTGGCACCGGGCCATGGGTGACGGTGGCAGCCTGCCCCGACGGCTGGCCCTGACACTGGTGCTGCTGGCGCTGCCGCTACTGAGCTTCCGGCTGGTAGGGGATCAGGTGCGTGAAGTGCTGGAGACACCGGCGGAACAGGAGCTGGCCGGCAATGGCTATTACGAGTTCATGCGCGCCTTCCGTGCCAACAACCTGGATTACTTCAAGTTCTACAAGGTACTGCCGGATGCCACCGTTGCCACCCGGCTGCAGCAGGAAATCCTGCTGGGGCAGCCGGATACCCGCTTTGTTGCCGGTACCATGCCGGCCACGCGTCAGGTTGTCGCCGATCGCCCGCCCAACCGCAAGCATCTGGTGCTGGTTTCCATTGAAAGCTTGGGCACGGATTACGTCGGTGCTTTTGGTGGCAAACCGGGCCTGACTCCGAACCTGGACCGGCTGGCGCGGGAGGGAATGACTTTCAGCCAGCTCTATGCTACCGGCCTGCGCACCGTGCGCGGTCTGGAAGCCCTCACGCTGTCCATTCCCCCCACACCCGGCCATGCGGTGCCGGTGCGCAAATACAATACCGGCCTGCAGACCTTGGGCGGGGTGCTGAAGGCCAATGGCTACCAGCCTTTTTATATCTACGGTGGCTACAGTTACTTTGACAATATGGAAAACTTCTTTGCCGGTAACGGTTATACCGTGGTTGACCGCACCCAGGTACCGGACAGCGAGATTCATCATGAAACCATCTGGGGCATTGCCGATGAGGATATCCTGCGCAAGGCGATTCAGGTCATCGGTACCCAGGCCGCCAAAGGTGAGCGGGTTTTCGCCCATATCATGACCACGTCCAACCATCGTCCCTATACTTACCCGGAGAGTCGTATCGATATTCCCTCCGGCAGCGGGCGGGATGGTGCAGTGAAGTATACCGACTGGGCCATTGGTGATTTCATGCAACGTGCCAGCCGGGAACCCTGGTTTGCCGATACGGTATTTGCCTTTGTCGCCGATCACACTTCCCACGGGCGCGGACGTACGGACCTGCCACCGGAAAACTACCATATTCCGCTGATTGTCTACGCCCCCGGTTTCATCGCCCACCGACAGATTGACAAGCTTGCCTCCCAGATTGATGTTGCCCCAACGCTACTGGGGCTGCTGGATATCAGTTATGAATCGCAATTCTTCGGCCAGGACATTCTGGCCAGCAACGACCGCCACCAGCGTGCCTTCATGGCCAATTACCTGACCGTTGGCTATCTGGAGAATGGCAAGGTGGTGGAACTCGGCCCCAGACAGTCGGCGACCATTGTCGATGCCAATACCGGAGCCGCACAGCCGCTGGAAGGCAATCAGGCACTGGTGGAGGATGTGGTATCCTATTATCAGGCCGCCTCACAGGAGCTGCACCGCATCACAGTCGACAGATCAGCAGAATCCGGCCATTAGCGGCCATTACAACTGCCCTGACCGAATCGGCACCGGCAGCCTGCTGATCCGGAAGGCGCGCACTTCAGCGGCACATGCCTGCCGGGTGCCACCGGCTTACCGGGTGTTACCAGGCGCTGCACCATCCTGCTGCACTGCCAGCAATCGCCCGACATGTTCCCGGTCCGCCGGCAGAATCGGCCCGGCCTCGGCCCCGTCAAGATGGTACCGGACCTCACCTGCTCCCAGACGCTGCAGATACCGGCCACGCCGCGTATGGCGATACAGCAGCTTCTGTACCACGCGCTTGCTGGCGGACAGCTCGTGTCTGGCGATAAACTGGAATATTTCGCGCTCAATACCGATGGAAAGAGGCAAACGCTCCATCCAGACCTTGAGTCCGTTCAGGGCCGCATCCAGCTCATCAGCACGCAGATCCGACGGGGATTTGACCGGCTTTTGGGGTTTTGGTTGCGGTTTCCGGGCCTGCGGTCCGGGTTTCGGTACCGATTTGGGTCTCGCCAGTTTGTCTGCCGGTACATCCTCGCGCCGGATGATACGCCTGGAACGGCTGAGAAGTGGCCCGGCTGCGGCATTGCCTCCGGGCTTTTTGGGCAGGGAGAGCGGCTTGCGCTTGCCGGTTGTGGTGCTGTTGTCCATGGTGTATTACTCGGTTGTATTATCGAGATTTTCCGGACCCTGCAGGTCAACGACACAGTCTGGCCCGGTGTTGAGTTATAACTGAATCTGGTGTACGGAGCTGCTCTGTACACGACAAAAATGCAAGTGATTGACATGTTGGTTTTTAGGAATTGAAAGCCCGTCGTTGATCTGTTCCTCTCTTGCGACCAAACAAGGAGAGCACATGGAACTGAGCGACGGGCTAAGGGATAGTCTAAAAGTGCATCCGGGTTGGGGCAAGTGCCGCCTGGATTGTTTTGTTGGCATGTTGCCGGGGTTGTTCCGGCTGAAACAAATCAACCTGACCCAATTGGCGCTGGCGTTTGCCAGTGAAGCAGGCCCTAAATCCCGTTACCGCCGTCTGCAACGGTTCTTTGCCGACGTGGTGTTTGACTATGACGCGATTGCCCGGTTGATCCTGTGGGTAACCGTTCACGCGACCTATTGTCGCGGTGTGGCTACTTGTAGTAATTTTGTTG
>DAOPKY010000060.1:0-24675 GCA_035391465.1 Thiolinea sp.
GAGCTCAAGGTTCTCAGGGAGCTCAAGGTTCTCAGGGAGCTCAAGGTTCTCAGGGAGCTCAAGGTTCTCAGGGGGCTCAAGGTTCTCAGGGGGCTCAAGGTTCTCAGGGGGCTCAAGGACCTCAGGGTCCTCAAGGGCCTGGTGGCACCACCACTATGCCCAACATGATCGGTACTGGCAGTCACACGGTGCACAGTAACATGTTCAACTCTGGCACCTTCAAGTGGGATGGTGGTTCTACTGCCAAGCTGGTGACTGACAAGGGTACCCTGACCTTCACTGATGTGCACAAAAATGCTGAAGGTTGCCTGGTTGCCACCAAGGGTTCAGGTGACTTTGCCGGCTGGTGGGGTAATCTGGTTGACCAGGATGGTGATGGCTATGTCCTGAAGATCGGAACCGAGAAGGCAGATGGAACCTTCGACATCCAGACTGACCTGGCCAAGGGCAAGATCGTTAATGGATCCATCCACTGATTGGGCGGGTCGGGAGCTTGAGTAAACCACCAGGTTCCCTGCCCGGTCTGAATCAGACCGGATGAAACCCACAGGACGTGGTTCAAGGGGATGGTGCCTGCACCGTCCCCTTGTTTTATTGGACTCTTGATATGCGTTGCTGATTTCTTGACGTATGGAATAGGAGCCCGACTGCTGATTTGTTAAACTGGGTTTATGCTCAATAAAACCATTAATAAGATTAATTAGAAAGCTCAACAATTCCAAGGTGTTCGCATGCGATTCAGTATTTTTACGCCCACACACAAACCGGATTACATCATTCCTGCTTTTGACTCCCTGACTGCCCAGACTTTCACTGACTGGGAGTGGGTGATTGTGCCGAACGGTGATGCGGTGATTCCCGAGCCGGTTGCCAGCCATCCACAGGTGCGCGTGATCCGTGCCCCGGATGAACTGTCCGGCAAGGGCGTGGGATCCCTGAAGCTTTTTGCCTGTGAGCAGTGCCGGGGTGAGTATTTCGTTGAACTGGATCATGATGATCTGCTGACGGAAAATGCCCTGGAGGCAATTGACCGCCATGCACGGGAGACAAATGCCGGTTTTCTGTATTCGGATTTCAGTAATTTTTACGAGGGCGGTACCTGCCAGTATTTTTATGCTGACCATGGCTGGGAGCAGTATCCCTTTCACTGGAAAGAACGGGAGTACATCGCCATGCGGGCATTTGCGACGGATGCCAGCAGTCTGCACCTGATTTTTTATGCCCCCAATCATGTGCGGGTCTGGTCACGCCAGGCTTATTTCGAGGCTGGCGGACATGATCCGTCACTGCATGTGGTGGATGACCATGACCTGATCTGCCGCACTTACCTGACCGGAACCCACTTTGAGCACATTCCGGAGTGTCTCTACCTGTATCGTCTGTTACAGGATGGCGGTAATACCTACCTGCGTCATAATGCCGACATTCAGCGCATGCAGCAGGATGTTGCCAACAAATACGTGTATCAGATGACTGTGGAGTGGTGCCGGCGTAATGACTACCCGATGCTGGACCTGGGGGAAGTGGAGAGGCCGGCACCGGGGTTCAAAAGTGTGGCCCTGCGCGATGCCGACATCAATTGTGATATCCGCAAAGGACTGCCGTTTCCTGACAGTTCGGTAGGCTGTATCCGGGCCTATGATTTCCTGCAGCGTGTTCCAGGTTGTACGGGGCCGGATTGTCAGCATGGTGCTGACGGGGGGCTCCTGTGTACGGTGGGCCTGATGAATGAAATCTACCGTGTGCTGGCTCCGGGTGGGTGGCTGTTGTCACGCACGCCGTCGACCGATGGTCGGGGAGCCTTTCAGGACCCGGCCCACGTATCGTTCTGGAATCCGAATTCCTTCTGGTATTACACCAATCAGGAGTTCGCCAAATATGTACCGGGGTTCAAAGGCCGGTTTCAGGATACCCGCGTATGGCAGTCATTTCCGACTGATTGGCACAAGGAAAACAATATCGCCTATGTGTATGCGGATCTGGTTGCACTCAAAGGCCAGCGTCAGCCCGGTCTGGTAAAGATTTGACGCCTATGACGTTTTGGCAGCTGGCGGCTTGTTGAAGGTCGACCAGCTGATTTCATTACCGGGTTCAGGTGTCAGGGGTACCAGCCGGGCCAGCAGCAGTGAACCACCGGCCAGCAGTGCGCCGGTCACGAAGACCAGTGCCGGCGAAATCAGCCACAGCAATCCATAGGCAGCCGGTAATGCCACGGCGGCAATGTGGTTGATGGTAAAGGATACCCCGGAAGTGGGTGCTATATCCTTGGGGTCGGCGATTTTCTGGAAATAGGTCTTCATGGCGATGGCCATGGAGAAAAACAGGTGGTCAAGGACATACAGGGCAATGGCAATCCAGGGGTTGTTAACCACCGCATAAGCCAGGAAAATCAGGATCAGCCCGATGTATTCCACCGTCAGGGTTTTGCGTTCACCCCAGTGCAGAATCAGCTTGCCGATCCGGGGCGCAAACAGCATGTTGAGCACGCCATTGAGCAGGAAAACCAAGGCAATTTCCGACACGTCATAACCGAACCGTTCCACCATCAGGAAACCGGCAAATACGACAAAAATCTGGCGTCTGGCTCCGGACATGAAGACCAGCGCGTAATAAAGCCAGTAGCGCCGCCGCAGGATCAGGGATTTATGCTGGGGCTGCTCCGGAAAGACCGGAAACAGCAGCCAGCAGGCCAGCGCCAGTAGAATGGTGGCTCCACCGCCCAGCATGTAGACGGTTTCCATGTCCATCTGCAGCCATTTGATGGTGACAAAAATCACGCCGTAGGCAATCAGGGAAGCAAACGCACCAACGGCAATTATGCGCCCGAAGTTATGGGCTGCCGTTGATTTGTCCAGCCATTGCAGTGACAGGGACTGGTTGACGGCTTCAAAATAGTGGAAGCCGATTGACATCAGTACGGTTGTGGCATACAGCCCGACTACGCTGGGAAACCAGCCGGTGAGCGCCGTGCCGAGGCCCAGAATGATCAGGGCCAGAATGGCCAGCACCTGCTCCCGGAACAGAAGCAGCAGAAAGACCACCAGAAAGGACAGCAGGCCGGGAAGCTCCCGCAGGCTTTGCAGCACGCCTATTTCCACCCCGGTGAAAGCCGCTTTTTCAATGGCGAAATTGTTCAGCAGGGCCTGCCATACCCCAAGCGACAGGGGCATGGCTGCTGCCATCAGGAACAGCAGGATTTCCGGGCGTTGCCATGTTTGTCGTTGTAACGGGAGTCTGGGCATGTGTCTTCCTTATCCAGGTGGGCCAGCGTGAAATACAAAGCGCCATTGTCGTCCAGACCGGATGACCCGGCAAGTACCGGGACGGGTTTCAGGCCCTGGCCGGCTTCAGGTGTCGGGTGACCAGCCCCATAATGGCACCGTAGGCGGGCACAAACAGGGACAGGCTGACAATCAGCTTGATGGCGTAATCAACAGTGGCGATTTCCGGCCAGTTGGCGGCCATGAAAGCATCCGTGCTCCGGTAAAAGGCAATGCTGAAAAACACCAGGGTATCAATCAATCCGCCGATCACGGAGGAACAGGCCGGTGCCACCCACCAGGCCCGGCTCTGACGCAGGCGATTGAAAACCTGTACATCCAGAATCTGCCCGATCAGGTAGGCCAGAAAGCTGGCCAGGGCAATACGCCCGACAAAGGTATTCAGGCTGCTCAGGGTTTCCCAGCCCTGAAACCGGCCTTCGTAGAACAGGACCGACAGCAGGTAGGAAATCAGCAGGGCCGGCATCATGGCGGTAAAGATGATACGGCGTGCTGTGGCTGCCCCGAAAAGCCGCACGGTCAGGTCGGTGGCCAGAAAGATGAAGGGGAAGGTGATTGCCCCCCATGTGGTATTAAAACCAAAGAGCTCAACCGGAATCTGGACCAGATAATTGCTCAGGGCAATGATAAACAGGTGGAAGGCGGCGATGGGCAGTGCGATCCGCAGGGCTGCGCTGGTATCTTGCTGAAACATGATCATCCTTTTTGTCAACCGGGGGTGAGGGAACCCGGATCAGGTTAGTGAAGGCGCGCATTATACACACCTGAAACCGCCATACAATCAAGCGGATGGCGTTTGCTGATTTTTCTGTATGGCTTGCCAGGCCGGATGCCGGGCAATGAGGGTCAGGGCTTGTGCCAACAGCGTCTTTCCCGGCTCCATCCGGTGCCAGGTGGATGCACCCGAAGGATGGGGCAGGGGAATAATGTCGGTTTCATGGCCATGGACCGTGCACCGGAAACCTTGTCCGATCACGTCCTGCAGGCGTTTCAAGGGTAAAAACTGGCTGATGGCCAGCTTGCCGACCGGCAGGATGAGGTCTGGCTGCAACAGTTCCAGTTCATGCCTGAGCCAGTGTGAGCAGTTCATGATTTCTTCCGTTGTGGGGACGCGGTCTCCCGTGCTTCTGCCCTGGATTCCCGGCTTTTTACCGGGAAAGCAGCGACAGACGGCACTAATGTAAACCTGTTGCCGGAATGATTCTTCTGCCAGACCGATGCCGCTGAACCACTGGAACAGGGTTTTTCCGGCAGTCCAGCCAAATGGCCGCCGGACTTCGGCCTCATGAATACCGGGAGCCTGCCCGACCAGCAGGAGGTGCGAGAGTACCGGATTGCCGGTAATCACCGGGCGCTGCATGTCCGGACAGGTGTGGCAGGCTCGCAGTTTTTGCTGGTGCAGGATCAGTTGCTGCTGTCGTTCCGGGCGTTGCATGCCGATATTCTCCGCTGTATCGCTTGATCAGGATAAGGCCCGGTCTGGATGGACCGGACAGTGAGGCTGTGATTATAACGATGCCGTCCAGCATGGATGGAAATTTGGAATGGGCACTTTATATTATGTTGAGACATGCTTTTTTTGTACTGCTGATTTTTGCAGTCATCGCTGGGGTCCAGGCTCGTGCCGGGGATCCGGTGCAGGGTGATGTACGCCTGTTTGAGGCGCGCAGCCCGAATCAGCCTTTTGAAATGGCCGCCAAGCTGCAGTGGAATCCACAGACCAGTCAATGGGACAAAGTGCTGGTGCTGTATAACGGTGCCAAGTCACCGCCGTTGAATCATCCGGTCTGGGGTTATCTGGGGGAGCTGAAGTCGCCCGGACGACAGCCGAAGCAGGCCGGCGAAAACCTGGCTTACCGGCCTTTTCGTGCCAATGCCTTTTGCACCGGTCAGACCCCGCTGAGTTCCGGAAAACCCATGTATGTCAGCTTTGAAAACAGCAAGCCCGGGGTTTACCAGGAAAAGGCATTTTTGAATGACTGGAATTGCCCGGACTGGGAAATGGGGCTGGACCTGACACGGGTTGTGAATGGCCGGGAGTCCCGTTCCGGACGGGATCAGGCGTTGCGTATCAACCTCAACCGTGGCCAGTCGGGGTGCAACAAGCTGGGTGGCTGTATCAACTGGAAGCCGGAGCTGGGTGCCAAACTGGACAGCATTTTCTACTCTTACTGGGTCAAATTCCCGCCCGGATTCGATTTTGTCCTGGGCGGCAAGTTGCCGGGGGTCGGGGATGAACAGTCCAAAAGCGGTGGCGGACGTCCGGACGGGCATGACGGCTGGAGTGTGCGTGCGATGTGGAACAAGGACGGGCTGCTGGGGCAATACGTCTATCACATGGACCAGCCCAAGCATTTCGGGGAGTTCATGCCCTGGGACATGCCGCCACTGGAGCCGGGCAAATGGTATCAGGTCAAGACCTTCGTGCGTCTCAACTCACCCGGTCAGCGCGATGGCATTATCCGTACCTGGCTGAATGGCCGGCAGGTCATGTACCAGCAGAACATGCGCTTTCGGGCCGGGTCGAACGAGAAGATTTCCCGCTTTCTGTTTTCGGTATTTTACGGAGGCAGCGGGCCGGAGTGGGCACCAAGCCGGGACATGATGCTGTATCTGGATGACTTTGTAATCTCTGCAGGGCAGATATGATGCCGGTCTGATTCCGGTTTTCAGGCTGTCGGCGTATCGCAGGCCGTCATCCGGAACGGGCATCATTTGAGTTAATGCATCGCCTGAGAAAAAATCATTTCTTCCCCTGCCGGGCAGTCGATATGCTGCCCGGTACGAATACCCAGTCAGGATGGATTCATGAAAACTCAGGCACGCGTAGTGGTCATCGGTGGTGGGCTGGTCGGATGCAGCATTCTTTATCACCTGACCAAAATGGGCTGGAGTGATGTGGTGCTGCTGGAGCGCAGCGAGCTGACAGCCGGATCAACCTGGCATGCGGCAGCCAATATTCACGGCCTGCATGACAATAACAATATCACCCGCCTGCAGTATTACACCATGCGCCTGTATGCCGAGCTGGAGCAGGAGACCGGGCAGGGTTGTGGTATTTTTCGCACCGGCTCCCTGTATCTGGCGCGCACGGTCGAGCGTGAGCACCAGCTGCGCATTCAGGCGGCCAAGGCAAAATATTTCGGCTTTGAATTTCATGAGCTGACGCGTCAGGAAGCACAGGACAAGCATCCGCTGGTTAATTTCGATGATATTCGCTGCATCATGTTTGAACCGGATGGCGGCAGTGTTGATCCTTCCGGTGTGACACATGCCTATGCCAAAGGGGCGCGCATGCGTGGTGCAGAAATTTACCGCCATACGCCGGTGCTGGAAACCCGTGCGCGAGCGGATGGCAGCTGGGATGTGGTGACCGACAAAGGCACTATCCATGCCGAGGTGGTGGTGAACGCTGCCGGGCTCTGGGCGCGTGAAGTCGGGCGCATGGCCGGGATTGAGCTGCCGCTGATTCCGATGGAGCATCAGTATTTTGTCACGGAGTCCATTCCGGAACTGGCAGCCATCGGGCACCGGCTGCCCTCTGTTGCTGACCGGGATGGTGAATATTACCTGCGTCAGGAAGGTCATGGCCTGCTGGTCGGGGCGTATGAGCGTGACGGGCGATTCTGGGCAGAAAACGGCACGCCCCCGGACTTTGGTCATGAGCTGCTGCCTGATGATCTGGACCGCATTACCGATAATGTCATGCGTGCCTGTGAGCGGGTACCGGCACTGGCTGAAGCGGGTATTCGGCGTGTGATCAACGGCCCGATGATCTGGTCGCCGGATAGCGCGGCCCTGTTCGGCCCGGTGCCCGAACTGCGGAATTATTATTGCTGCAACGGCATTATCCCCGGTTTCAGCCAGTCTGGCGGGCTGGGCAGCCTGCTGGCGCAGTGGATTGTGGAAGGGGAGACCGAGCTGGACCTGTTTGCCTGGGATCTGGCCCGTTTCGGCTTGTGGGCCGACAAAAAATTCACCCGTGCGCGGGCGCTGGACTGCTATGCGCACCGCTTCAAGATTCATTTCCCGTATGAAGAGCGTACTGCCGGGCGTCCGGTGCGGACCCGCCCGGCCCATGCCTGTCAGAAATCACTCGGTGCCGTGTTCGGTCTCAATTACGGCTGGGAGCATCCGCTGTTTTTTACTGGCGCCGATGACGGTTTTGAGGAAAGCTATGGCTATGAGCGCCAGAACAGCTTTGCGCTGGTGGCGCGGGAATGCCGGACGTTGCGTGAGGCTGCCGGGGTGCTGGATATTTCCAACTTCGCACGTTATGAGATCAAAGGGCAGGGAGCCGGTGACTGGCTGGATCGGGTGGTGGCCAACCGGGTGCCACGGGAAACCGGACGCACCTGTCTGACGCCCTTGCTGGGATTGCGCGGGGGCATTGCCGGGGACTTCACCATCACGCAGCTGGATCAGGATCATTACCTGATGCTGGGTTCCGGTATGGCCGAGCGTTATCACCAGCGCTTTTTCCAGCAGGTGCCACGGCCCCAAAGCGTCAGTTTCCGCTCCCTGACCGACAGCCTGTGCGGCTTCAGTCTGGCCGGCCCCAGGGCACGCGAGGTGCTGCAGTCGCTGACGGATGAGGATGTCAGCAATGCGGCCTTCCCGTTTCTGCGTTCACGCTGCATGCACGTGGCCGGGATTGAGGTGATTGCGCTGCGGGTATCGTTTACCGGTGATCTGGGCTGGGAGCTGCATACTGAGGAGCATAACCAGCTGGCTTTGTATCAGGCGCTGTTGCAGGCCGGCAAACCGCATGGGGTCTGTCCGGTGGGCAGCCGGGCGTTGCTGTCCCTGCGTCTGGAAAAAGGTTACGGCAGCTGGGGGCGTGAGTATTCACCGGAATACTGGCCGCAGGAGGTGGGACTGGAGCGTCTGATCAAGTTTGACAAGCCCGCGTTTCTGGGGCGTGAAGCCTGTCTTGCCTTACGGGACAAGGCCCCGCGCTGGCAGCTGGTCATGCTGACGGTGGAGGCACAGCAGGCCGATGCCAGTGGTGGTGAGCCGATCTTTACTCTGGATGGCAAGGCGGCAGGGCAGGTGTCTTCCGGTGCTTACGGGCACAGTGTCGGTGCTTCGCTGGCCATGGGCTTTATCCGCAGTGAGTTTCTGGACGGGCGTACCGATTTCGAGCTGGCCATTCTGGGGCGGCCACACCGTGCGCGCCTGCTGACAGCGCCCCTGTTTGATGCCGAAGGGCTGCGTTTGCGGGCCTGACCGGCTTGCCTCCGGCAGGGCGGTTCCCCGGATTGTGCATAGCCTGCCAGAAGGAACAGGTTCTGTTCCCGCGCAGTGGATTTTGATATAAGTCAAGTTTTCCATTGCGGCGACGCAAACGGAGGGCGGTATGTCTCATCTTCAGGGACGGGGCCATTGTCAGTCCTGTGGTATCCGGCATTTGAGTATTTTTGCAGACCTTGGCACTGCACAACTGGGTTCCATCAGTGCTTTTCATCCTTCAGTGATGAGGTATGAGAGCGGTGAAGTCATCTATCACCAGCAAACCCCGTCAAACAATGCCTTTACCCTGCGACAGGGGTTGGTCAAGCTGCTTAAGGTATTGCCCAATGGCCGCTCTCATATCGTCCGGGTGCTGCGCCGGGGCGACCTGTTTGGATTTGATGGTTTTGCCGGGGAGAATTACAACCATACCGCCGTTCCGATGACCGGGGTCGAGGTATGCCGCCTGCCGCTGGCGGAGCTGCTGGACCTGAAAAAACAGCTACCGGAAATTGAACAGTCCATGATGATTCGCTGGATTGTGCACCTGCGCGAAGCCGAGGACATGATGGTGGAGCTGGGTGCCAAAAAGGCCGGTGAGCGTCTGGCTTCATTCCTGATCCGCTGGTCCAGTAATGTGGATGATCAGCAGGATGCCGGCTGGGTGGAAATGCCCCTGTCACGTGCGGAAATCGGTGAGCTGCTGGGCCTGACGGTGGAGACGGTCAGCCGTTTCATGTCCGAGTGGAAGCGTCAGGGTTTTTTACAGGAACAGCGCGGCTCCATCCGGATGCAACAGGTCGACGAACTGCGCAGGCTGGTCTGTGCCAGTGGCAGCTGTTAAGCTCTGTTTTTGTTCCCAGGCATGACGGCAGCAGGTTTGATTGTGGCATCCCATTCGCTTGAGCTATACATCACGACAGCCCATGAATGCCCCTACCTTCCGGAGCGGCGGGCCACCAACCTGCTGGTTGATCCTGCCTATCCCATGAACGGTGCGGTATACGGGCGGCTGCTGGACAAAGGGTTCCGGCGCAGTGGCGGTGATGTTTACAAGCCCTGCTGCCATCGGTGCCAGTCCTGTGTTTCGACCCGCATTCCGGTGGCAGAGTTCCAGCCTGACCGCAGCCAGCGCCGTAACTGGAAGCACAACAGTGATTTGCGGGTGGTGGAAAATACCGACGGGTTCCATGCTGAATATGCCAGCCTGTACCGGCGCTATATCCGCGCACGTCATGCCGGTGGGGGTATGGATGATGATTCAGCCGGCTCATTCGCCGACTTTATCCTGACACGCTGGTGCCCGACCTGGCTGGTGGAGTTCCGTGTGCAGGATCATTTGCTGGCTGTGGCTGCCACCGATGTGCTGCCGAATGGTCTGTCAGCGGTTTATACCTTCTATGAGCCGGATGAGGGGCAGGTACGCGGAATCGGGACTTATGCCCTGCTGTGGCAGATTGCCAGGGCGCGTGAACTCGGCAAGCCCTATGTCTACCCCGGTTACTGGATCGAGGAGAGCCCGAAAATGAATTACAAGACCCGTTTTCAGCCCATCGAGGGCCTGATTGAAAACCGCTGGGTCCGGCTTGAGCATCAGGGCTGAGTTTCCTGCAGACCGCTGATCCCGATTCATCTTTTTTGCACGGTTTTCGCATATTCCCTGTGCAATCCCGCTTTAAGCTTCATTCTGTCGCAAGGCGATATGCCGTAAAAGGTTGGACGCCGGCACCGATAAAACACTTAAAAAAACAGAACATAAACATAAAATCAAACGGATAAGGAGCTGAATATGAAAAAGACACTGATTGCCACCGCCCTGTTGCTGGTCACTGCCACGGTCGCCATGGCCAATCCCGGTTTTGGTGAGCGCGGGCTGGAGGCCATGAAGTCGGCTTTGGGGCTGAGTGATGAACAGGCAACCCAGGTCGAGGCCATCATGCAGAATGAGCGTGCCAGAATGGATGCCATTCGTCAGGAGACTGCCGCCAACCTGCAGTCTGTGATGACAGCCGAACAGTTCGCCAGGTATCAGGAAATGCACCAGCGTCGTGGTCGGGGTGGTCCCGGCGGTCCTGAGGGGCGCAAGGGCATGCGTGACCAGTGGCAATCACGGCAACAGCAAAACTGATCTACTGACGGTTTGTATTTTCATTTTGTTGTCGGGAACGGGGCTGTCTGAGGGCAGCCCCGTTTTGCCGTTACTGGCTTTATGGCCGTCATCAGGTATCATGCCGGGTCTTTGTCCCGCCCGGAGTGTCTGATTCATGCTCAATACCTTTTTAATTATCCTGCCGGTTTTTCTGCTGATCGGATTGGGTTTTGTTGCGGTGCGTTCAAAGCTGGTTGAGGCTGCGGCCATTCCGGGTATCGGCAAACTGGTACTGTTTTTCTTCCTGCCTGCCACTGTTTTTACCTCCCTGCAGCAGCTTGATTTTGCCCGGGCACTGGAGCTGAATTATGTCTTCGGTTATGCCGTGGCCTCGCTGGGGGTACTGCTTGGCCTGTTTGTCATAAGGCTCTGGCTGTTTGGCGATACGGCTGCCGCAGCAGCCATCAAGGGCTTGGGCGCGTCCCTGCCCAACAGCATGTTTATCGGTTTTCCCATCCTGCTGCTGTGCCTGCCGGATACGGCCACCATGGCTTTTGTCATGGCGCTGCTGGTGGAGAATATCCTGACGCTGCCGCTGGCCCTGATTCTGCTGGAATATGCTGCCGGGCGTTCCGAGTCCGGCACCGGGCGTCGGGTCTGGTACATTGTGGGACGGCGCATCATGACCAACCCGCTGATCTGGGCCATTGTCGCCGGGGTACTGGCATCGCTGCTGGGGCTGAGGCTGCCGGGGGTGCTGGATCAGACCCTGGACATGTTGAAGAAAGCCTCCGGTGCACTGGCGCTGTTGTTTATCGGCATGTCACTGGCAACCAATACCTTCCGGGGCAATGTACACGGACTGACTGGCGTGGTGATTGGCAAGCTGGTGCTGCATCCCCTGCTGGCTGCGGTATTGGTATTCTGGGTATTGCCCGATTTTGACCCGTCCCTGCAGAAAGCCATGGTGGTGGTTGCTGCCGTGCCGATGCTGGCGATTTATCCCATTATCGGGGACCGCTTCGGATTCCGGGCGTTCTGTTCCAATACCCTGCTGGTGGCGACCGTGGGCGGGATGGTGAGTCTGACGCTGATACTGACGTTGCTGGGATTATAGCGGGTGCTGCCTGTCCGTTTTTTGCCCTGATTTCTCTGCTTCACGGCACTGTGCTCAGCGGCTTCAGCGATTCCTGAGCCCGGTACATATCTGATTCTGCTGACCCTGTTGTCATGCCTGTCTGCCCGCTGGTCGGGCAGGGCAGGCTGCTGTCTGCTGATTGGCCATGGCCGTCGTCCGGTTTTTAGTTTGCCTGCGAACCGGTTGTTAGCCCATTTCAGGCTTGACAAGGGTTCCGGTCTCGGTGAATAATTTTACCAGCTTCGTAAAATTATTCATGCTCCGGAGGAGAGCCAGCGCGTGAAATTTCCCGGAAAACGCAATCCTGATCAGATCAGTGAAGAAGACAGCATGGCTGCGCGTGCTGCCTGGTTGCACTATTCCGGTGGCCTGACCCAAAGCGAGGTGGCACGCCGTTTCGGCATCCCGCAGCCCAAAGCCCACCGCCTGATTGCCCGCGCCTTCCGTGATGGACTGGTACAGGTTTTTGTCGATACCAGCGTGCGTGAGTGCATTGAGCTGGAAAACACCCTGTCCCATGCCTTTGGTCTGGATTACTGCAAGGTGGTACCGGTGCTGGATGAAGGGCCGTTGCCGCTGCGTACCCTGGGGCTGGCTGGAGCAGATTTTCTACGCCTTGCCATTGAGTCCGGTGAATACCGCAGTATCGGTATCGGGCACGGACGCACCCTAGCTTCCGTGGTGCAGATGCTGCCCGGTATGGAAATCAGCCATATGCGCTTTGTGTCCCTGTTGGGGGGGCTGACGCGCAAGTTTGCCGCCAATCCCTTTGATGTGATTCACCGTCTGGCAGAAAAAACCGGGGCCGAAGCCTACATGCTGCCAGTGCCGATTTTCGCCAACAGTGCCCAGGACAAGCAGGTGCTGATGGCCCAGCTCGGTATTGCCGAAGTGCTGGCCATGGGGCGTGAGGCGGATCTGTTGCTGGCCGGCATTGGTGAAGTGGACTGGCACTCCCATCTGGTGGAAACCGGCATGGTGATGGAGGCGGAGCTGGAGGAGCTGCAACAGCAGAATGCCCGTGGGGAGATGCTGGGGCACTATTTCGATGCTGATGGTGCGCTGGTGAAGTCCGGCCTGAATGATCGGGCCATGTCACTGGCAGCTGATGACCTGCGCGGTCACCGCCTGATTGCCATTGCCGGCGGAGAGCCCAAGGTGGAGGCCTTGCGTGCAGTGCTGAACAGCGGGCTGTTGACGGGGCTGATTACGGATGAGCGGAGTGCTCAGCATTTGACCAGCCCGTTTCGGGAGACAAGTCCCGGCTGACAAGGTGGAACTGAAACCGGTGAGGAGGCGGTGCAGCTCAGCCTGCTACTGTTTGAGCAGGAAAGCGGGCAGTGGATTGTGGCCCGGGGAGAGCCTGTTGCCGCAAACAAACCCCCGCAGCTAACCGGTGCTGCAATGTCGGCAGGAGAGGTGCATGAGTGAGCCCAGGCTGGTTTGGGAGAATGTGGGCAAGTTTCTGCACCGCCGAAATTCATGCAGCACGGAATCCGTGCTGGCGCTTTGTTCTGACACTGACCATTACCTTGACCATGTTGAAGACAGGAAACAACCACGATGAGCATGACCCACGAAGAGTATGAATTACGCAAGGCCATTATTGAAAAATGCCGATTTATGAACAGCAGCGGCCTGAATCAGGGGACCTCCGGCAATATTTCTGTCCGCTATCAGGATCAGATGCTGATTACGCCATCTGCCACGCCTTATGACCGGATGGAGCCGGACATGATCGCCAGCATGCCGTTGAATACCGATTATGGCAGCTGGAGCGGGCCACTGAAGCCCTCCACCGAGTGGCGTTTTCATCTGGATATTCTGCGTGCCCGTCCGGATGTGAATGCTGTGGTCCATGCACACCCAACCTATTGTACCGCGATTGCCATCACCCGGCGCGAAATTCCGGCGGTGCATTACATGATGGCCGCCTTTGGCGGTACCACGGTACGCTGTGCCGATTATGCCACTTTCGGGACCGAGGCCCTGTCCAACAACGCCCTCAAGGCGCTGGAAGACCGCACGGCCTGCCTGCTGGCCAACCATGGCATGATTGCCGTTGGTGCCGGTCTGGACAAGGCCATGTGGCTGGCGGTGGAGTTGGAGACTCTGGCGCGTCAGTATTTCAATACCCTGCTGATTGGCAATCAGGTGGTACTGAGTGATGAGGCCATTGCTGATACGGCCAGGGGTTTCAGCTCCTATGGCCTGCAGGATACGCCCAAAGCCGGGAAGGCCGGGAAAGTCGGGGCTGAGGGTAAGGCCAAAGCCAAAGCGAAAACCAAAGGCAAGTAAGACACCATATCAACTGGCTCAGGGCACCAGCTCCCGTTCCGGCAAGCTGATCCGGCAGCTTGTGCCATGAATTTGAATCAGTTGTGAGTCCTGTTTTGTAGCAGTGCTTTTTCGGGTGTGGTTGTCGTCCTGATAGCTGCATCCGATATTCACCCGCCTGTACCCGCTGTGATACTGTAGACCTCCAGAATGTCTGTTGGTGGGAGTTTGCATGCGCCGTTGCCGGGTCAAGGTTTGCGGGATTACATCGGTGGAAGATGCCGCCTTTGCCGGGGCTGCCGGTGTTGATGCCATCGGGCTGGTGTTTTATGCCGCCAGTTCGCGTTATGTGACGCCTGATCGGGCTGCTGCCATTGCCCACAGTCTGCCGCCTTTTGTGACCTGTACCGGTCTGTTTATGGATGTTGACAGGGACTTTGTCAGCCGTGTGCTGGCTGCGGTACCATTGGATTTGCTGCAGTTCCATGGCTCGGAATCCCCATCTTTCTGTTCGTCCTTTGGTTTACCCTATATCAAGGTTGCCGGTGTGCTGGGGGTGGATTCGGTGCAGGCTGATCTGGCCACCTGTGCGCGTGATTATGCGGATGCACGCGGCTTTCTGATTGACAGTCATGCACCGGGACAGGCGGGTGGAACCGGAAAAACCTTTGACTGGACCCGGGTGCCGCAGGATTTTCCCCGACCCCTGGTGCTGGCTGGCGGGCTGCGCCCGGAAAATGTGGCACAGGCCATCCGGATGACCCGGATTTATGCTGTCGATGTCAGCAGCGGCGTGGAGGCACGTCCCGGCATCAAGGACAGAAACAGGATTGAAGCCTTTATGCGAGAGGTCAGAAGCGTTGAATGTGAAGTTGAGTGAGATGGATTGGGGGGCTTTTCCGGACACCCGTGGACATTTCGGGCGTTACGGTGGTCGCTTTGTGGCCGAGACCCTGATGGATGCACTGGAGCAGCTGACGGATGCCTACGAGCACCTGAAGCAGGATGCGGTGTTTCAGGCCGAGTTTGATCGTGACCTCAAGCATTATGTCGGGCGTCCCAGCCCGCTTTATTATGCCAGACGCTGGTCGGAACAGCTGGGCGGGGCCAGAATCTACCTCAAGCGTGAAGACCTGAACCATACCGGGGCACACAAGGTCAACAATACCATCGGACAGGCTCTGCTGGCCCGGCACATGGGCAAGACCCGCATTATTGCCGAAACCGGTGCCGGTCAGCACGGTGTGGCTTCGGCCACCATTGCGGCCCGGCTGGGGCTGGAGTGTGTGGTCTACATGGGAGCCGAGGATATCCAGCGTCAGGCCCCGAATGTCTACCGCATGAAACTGCTGGGGGCGCAGGTGGTGCCGGTGACCTCCGGTTCGCGCACGCTCAAGGATGCCCTGAACGAGGCCATGCGTGACTGGGTCACGAATGTGGATAATACCTTCTATATCATTGGTACGGTGGCCGGCCCGCATCCGTATCCGATGCTGGTGCGCGACTTCCAGTCCGTCATCGGGCGTGAGGCCCGGGCACAGATTCTGGAGGCGGAGGGACGCCTGCCGGATGCCCTGGTGGCCTGTGTCGGCGGCGGCTCGAATGCCATCGGCCTGTTTCATCCGTTTCTGGCCGATGAGGGTGTGGCCATGTACGGTGTGGAAGCCGGTGGCGACGGGATTGCAAGCGGACGCCATGCCGCTCCCCTGACTGCCGGACGCCCCGGTGTGTTGCACGGCAACCGGACCTACCTGATGGAAGATGATGATGGCCAGATCATTGAAACCCATTCGGTGTCTGCCGGTCTGGATTACCCCGGTGTCGGTCCTGAACATGCCTGGCTCAAGGACATCGGGCGGGCCCGTTATGTCGCGGTGGATGATCAGGAGGCCCTGGACGGTTTCCATACCCTCACCCGCACCGAGGGGATTATTCCGGCTCTGGAAAGCAGTCACGCGCTGGCCTATGCCAAAAAACTGGCACCAACCATGGAGCGTGACCAGATCATTATTGTCAACCTGTCCGGGCGTGGTGACAAGGACATCAATACCATTGCCAGACTGGAAGGGATTGCCTTATGAGCCGTATCCAACGCTGTTTTGAACAACTGCAGGCTGCCGGTCGACGGGCACTGATCCCTTATATCACGGCTGGTGATCCGGACCGGGCGTTGACAGTGCCTCTGATGCACCGCATGGTGGCGTCCGGTGCCAGCCTGATTGAACTGGGGGTACCGTTTTCCGACCCCATGGCCGATGGCCCGGTGATCCAGCTGGCTTGTGAGCGTGCCCTGGCGCAGGGTACCAGCCTGAGTGATGTGCTGGACATGGTAGCGGCATTTCGCCGCGATGATCAGCAGACACCGGTGGTACTGATGGGCTACCTGAATCCGGTCGAGATCATGGGCTATGAGAGCTTTGCCCGCCGTGCCCGGGAAGCCGGGGTGGACGGGGTGCTGATTGTGGACCTGCCACCCGAGGAGAGTGGTGAGGCAGCGGCGATTTTCCGTACCCATGCACTTGACCTTATTTTCCTGCTGGCTCCGACCACGACCGATGCACGCATCCGCAAGATTGCCGAAGCGGGTTCCGGCTATCTGTATTATGTCTCGCTCAAGGGCGTCACCGGGGCCAGCAATATCGACAGCAACGAGGTGGCCACCCGTATCCGTCATATCCGCACTTTGACGGACCTGCCGTTGGGGGTGGGCTTTGGCATCAAGAATGCCGAATCTGCTGCCAGTGTGACTCAGGTGGCGGATGCAGTGGTGGTGGGCAGTGCCCTGATCAACCTGATTGCGGCCAATCCGACTGAACCAGCACGGATTCTGGCGCAGATTGGCCGTTTGCTGGCTGAAATGCGTGCAGCCATGGATGCTGCCGTATGAGCTGGTTTGAAAAGTTGTTGCCCTCGCGCATTCGCACCGAGAAAACCACCCAGAAAAAGTCGATTCCGGAAGGTCTGTGGCACCAGTGTCCGGTGTGCCAGTCCGTTCTGTACCGTTCCGAACTGGAACGTAACCATGAGGTCTGCCCCAAATGTCAGCATCACATGCGCATTTACGGGCGGCGACGGTTGGAAATATTTCTGGATGAGGACGGGCGTGAGGAGATCGGTACCGAGGTGGTGCCAACCGATGCGCTCAAGTTCCGCGACACCAAAAAATACAAGGACCGCCTGAGCGCTGCCCAGAAGGAAACCGGGGAGAAGGATGCCCTGATCGTGATGAAAGGGACCGTTTATGGTGCGCCACTGGTGGCTGCCGCTTTTGACTTTCGTTTCATGGGCGGTTCCATGGGGGCGGTTGTCGGTGAGCGGTTTGTGCGTGGTGCCCAGGTGGCGCTGGAACACCGGCTCCCGTATGTGTGCTTTTCCGCCAGTGGTGGGGCGCGCATGCAGGAAGCCCTGTTTTCACTCATGCAGATGGCCAAAACCAGTGCCATTCTGACACGCCTGTCGGCGCAGCGGCTGCCGTTTATTTCCGTGCTTACCGATCCGACCATGGGCGGGGTATCCGCCAGCTTTGCCATGCTGGGGGATATCCAGATTGCCGAGCCTAAAGCCCTGATCGGTTTTGCCGGGCCGCGGGTGATTGAACAGACCGTGCGTGAAAGGCTGCCGGACGGGTTTCAGCGCAGTGAGTTCCTGCTGGAAAAGGGGGCGATTGACCTGATTGTGCATCGCAACCAGATGCGGGAGACCATTGCAAATCTGCTGTCCATGCTGGCGCATCAGCCGGGGCCGGTGATTCCGGTTCCCGAGCCTGAGGCAGAGCCTGAAAACCGGCCACCGGAAGAGCCGTCACCAGCTACTGTACCAGCGCCTGATGAGAAAACGTGAAAACACTACCGGACTGGCTGAGGTGGCAGGAATCCCTGCACCTGACCACCATTGACCTGGGGTTGGAGCGTATTCGGGAGGTAGCATCCCGGCTGGGGCTGCTTGATATTGATGTACCGCTGATAACCGTGGCCGGAACCAATGGCAAAGGCTCAACTGTAACGGTGCTGGCCGCCATTCTGCAGGCGGCAGATTATCGGGTGGGAGCCTATACTTCACCCCATATCCTGCACTATAACGAACGCATTGCCGTGGATGGGGTACCGGTGGCAGATGCCGACATTGTGGCGGCATTCGAGGCCATTGAGGCGGTACGGCAGGGGGTTTCCCTGACTTATTTCGAGTTTGGCACCCTGGCAGCCATGTGGATTTTTCGTCAGCATGCCGTACAGGCCATCGTGCTGGAGGTCGGGCTGGGCGGACGGCTGGATGCGACCAACCTCTGGGATGCCGATGTGGCGGTGATTACTGCCATTGGCATTGATCATGTCGATTGGCTGGGTGACGATCGGGAGGTGATTGGTCGGGAAAAGGCCGGCATTGCCCGTGCGGGACGGCCCATGGTCTGTGGTGATCCCGATCCGCCGGCCAGTATTGCGCAGGTGGCTGCCGCACTGCCTGCGCCATTGTTGCAGTACGGGCGGGATTTCCGGGTCGAACCGGGGTCGGATGCCGGCACGTTTTCGGTTTTGCTGCTGCAGGATGGCCGGGAGACCGGCTGGCGGGATCTGCCCCTGCCAACGATTGGCGGCACGGCGCAGCGCCTGAATGTGGCTCACAGTCTGGTTGCCCTGTCCCGGTTGGGTGAGCGCCTGCCCATGCCGGGTCGTGAAGCGATTGTGCAGGGGATTGGCAAGGCCCGTCTGGCCGGGCGGTTACAAAAAATACACAATGCACCGGACATCTGGATTGATGTGGCCCATAATCCTCATGCAGCAGAAAAACTGGCGGAGTGGCTGAAAAGCCATAACGTCGGGGGGCGGACCCTGGCTTTGTTTTCCATGCTGGGAGACAAGGATATTGCCGGGGTGGTGCGTCCGTTATTGCCGTTGTTTGATGAGTGGCATTATTTTCCCCTGCTGGAAAAGCGGGGGGCATCGTTGGAAAAACTGGAAGAGGTCATGCTCCAATTGTCGGTTGACAATGCCGTACCCTGGGTGGACTTTGAACATGCCTGGGCGGGTCTGAATCCCCGACTAAATCACGATGACAGACTAGTAGTATTCGGCTCTTTTCTGGTAGTATCCAGTATGTTAGAGGCCGTTTCTTAAGTGGTTTTGGAGCTTGTCCCTCACAAGCTAATGTTTCTAAAGGAGTATTGGGAAAATGGACAATAAGTCAACTACCAAACGCATGATAGGCGCAGTAGTGCTGGTATTGATTGCCGCATTGTTGCTGGCATGGTTGCTGAAAGGCAAGAACAGATCGGTTCAGGAGCAGGAGCTTATCGCCCAGCAGACCCAGACTTCAGAGCCCATTCTCGGTTTTCCGGGCGTCAACCAGGAGGGTGAAGGTACCGATGCAGGTACACAGCAGCTTGCCGATACCACCCAGGGCGGACAGCAGGAGCAGGCGGGACAGGAAGCACCATATACCATGGGTACGGATGGCCAGCAGCAGGCTCAGGATGGTGCTGCCACCGCAGCAGCCGGGGATGCGTCCGACAAGGCCGCCACCGGTACTGACGGCAGTACGGTCGCCGGCAAGACCGATGACTCCACCGGGTTCCAGATTCGGGATCCCGGCAGCAATACCGAACAGCGTGTCATTGTCGAGAACGGTGAAGTCAAGACCGGCATCGGCAGCATGGGTACCAGTGAAGTGGCCAGTGCAGAGGGTGGCACGGATGGTGCAGGAGCCGCAGAGCAGGCCGCAGTCGATGAAGCCACCCGGACCGCAGAGGCTGCTGTCGCCGAGGAGGCTGCCAAAGCTGAGGCTGCAGCGGATCAGGCTGCCGAAACATCGGTTGCGGCTGCCCAGGAGCCTCGTCTGGCTCCCAGCGAAAGGATCGTTGCCGGTGGTACCGGTTCTTCAGGCTCAGGCCGGACAGCCAATCCGACTTTGGTGAACGAGAAACCGGTTCCGGCCCCGCGGACCCAGACTGCTGCTGCTTCCTCCCGCTCATCCGGCAGCAGCGCTTCTGTCTCTGCCAGTGCTTCCGGCAGCAGCACTTCTTCGGGCAGTACCGATTCATCAGCTGCCGTGGATAGTACTGCGGCCGTCGCCAACAGCGGCTCCGGCTATGCGATCCAGGTACTGGCTGCTTCCAGTGCCAGCAAGGCTGAGAACGTGCGCAAGTCCATTGCTGAAGATGGCTATCCGACCTTTGTTGTCAAGGCCAACGTCAATGGCAAGACTGTCTACCGGGTGCGGATCGGCAGTTACCCGCAGCGCAATGCCGCTGTCGCGGTTCAGAATCGCCTCAAGGCACGCTATACCCGCAATCAGTATGTGCAGAACAGTTTTGTAACACGCAATAACTGAGTTGCCCTGAAATATGCAAATGACGGCTACCCTGCTGGATGCAGGCATACTGGTACTGATAGTGCTTTCTTTCATTATCGGTCTGGTCCGGGGACTTGTCAGGGAAGCCATTTCCCTGGCAACCTGGATAGCCGCATTTGCCTTTGTCATCTATTATTTCAAGCCATTGGCCGAAGTGCTGCCATTCAACCTGCAGAGCGAGGTGGCCCGGCTGGGTCTGTCGGCAGCCATTATCTTTTTCGGTGTGCTGGTGATCGGTTCCATTGTCAACTTCCTGCTGACTTCAGCGGTCAGCTCTATCGGCCTGGGTGGGGTTGATTATTTTCTGGGTGGTATCTTCGGCCTGATCCGTGCCTTTCTTATTGTGACGCTGCTGGTGATTCTGGCTGACCTGACGCCTTATCCGTCACAGTCCTGGTGGAAGGAGTCCCGGCTGATGCCCTGGTTTGAGCAGGGAGCTGCGAGCCTGAAAGCGCAGATACCTGCGGATGTTTCCGGTTATCTGGGGCGGGAGCCGTTGTAAGCACCTGTCTTTTGGCGCTGTCCATGGCCCGTTCCGGAATCTTGCCGCTGTCGTGGCTGTTTGCGGCAGACAAGGGTAGAATGCCCGTTTTGATTCCTGGTCAGGTTGGGTATGTGCGGAATAATCGGGATAGTGGGGCAGGAGCCTGTCAATCAGGCGCTGTATGACGGATTGACGGTCCTCCAGCACCGGGGGCAGGATGCCGCCGGCATTGTCACCAGCGATGGCCGCAAGCTCTATCTGCGCCGGGGTAACGGTCTGGTCAAGGAAGTGTTCCTGGATGAACACATGCGCAACCTGCTCGGCACCATGGGCATCGGGCATGTGCGTTATCCAACCGCCGGTTCAAGCTCCTCATCCGAAGCCCAGCCCTTCTATGTCAACAGTCCCTACGGCATCTCCTTGGCCCACAACGGCAATATCACCAATGACCGGGCCCTGCGCAAGGAGCTTTACCAACAGGATCGCCGGCATATCAATACCGAGTCGGACTCCGAAGTGCTGCTCAATGTGTTTGCCCAGGAGTTGCTGCGTCAGGACGCCTTCCATGTCAAGCCGGCGGATATTTTTGCTGCTGTCAAGGGGGTGCATCACCGCTGCCGGGGTGCCTATGCCGTGGTGGCCATGCTGACCCGTGACGGGCTGGTCGGTTTCCGGGACCCGCATGGTATCCGGCCACTGGTCTATGGCGTGAAAGAAACGGCACAGGGCAAGGAGTACATGCTGGCCTCTGAAAGTGTGGCTTTGTCGTCACTCGGATTCAGGCTGGTGCGAGACATCGAGCCGGGCGAGGCGATCTACATTACGGCGGAAGGCAAGGTATTCACCCAGCAGTGCAGCAATGCACCCCGGTACAACACCTGCATTTTTGAATACGTCTATTTTGCCCGCCCTGATTCCATTATTGACAATGTCTATGTGCATAAGGCGCGCATGCGCATGGGGGGCAAACTGGCCGACCGTATCCGGCGCGAGTGGCCGGAGCACAATATCGAGGTGGTGATGCCGATTCCGGATACCAGCCGTACTTCTGCCCTGGAACTTGCCAATACCCTGAATGTCCCATACCGGGAAGGCTTCATGAAAAACCGCTATATTGGCCGGACATTTATCATGCCGGGCCAGAAGCAGCGCAAGAAGTCGGTGCGTCAGAAACTCAATCCGCTGGATATTGAATTCAGGGACAAGAATGTCTTGCTGGTGGATGATTCGATTGTCCGGGGCACGACATCAGAGGAAATCGTGCAGATGGCACGGGATTCGGGGGCACGCAATGTGTATTTTGCGTCAGCGTCGCCACCGATCCGCTACCCGAATATCTACGGTATCGACATGCCGGCTGCTTCCGAGCTGATCGCCCACGGGCGTACCGAGGCCGAGGTCGGGGATGCGATCGGGGTGGACCGGCTGTTTTACCTGGAGCTGCCCGATCTGATTGAATGTGTGCGCAAGGGTAATCCGCGTCTGCAGCACTTTGAATGCTCGGTATTCACCGGGCAATATGCTACCGGAGAAGATAATAATTATTTCACCGAACTGGAGGCTCTCAGAAATGACAAACAAAAAGAACAAAACCTGTCCACTGCTGTTGGCATTGATCTCAGGGACAGCGATTAGCCTGGGGCAGGTTGCCATGGCTGATAATCTGCCATTGCGACAAGCGACCGGGGTCGGGATGACTGCCGAGTCTCCCTTTGAGCCGGTTCTGCAGGACCTGCGGCAGCGTTTTCCATCCTATTCCACCGCCAGCGTGATCCTGATTGATGCCACGGCCCAGAAGCTGATCCTGCTGGAGCAGGGACAGCCTGTCGGGGAGTGGACCATCTCCACGGCGGAGGCCGGACTGGGCAGCCGCAAGGGCAGTAACCAGACGCCCCTTGGGGTGCATCGGGTGGCACGGAAATTCGGTGATGCTGCCCCTCTGGGCACCATTTTCCGGGCCCGCCAGAATACCGGACGGGTTGCCCGGATTCTGACCGAGCCGGGTGCACGCAGTAATGCAGATAATGTCACTACCCGTATCCTGTGGCTGGATGGACTGGAGCCGGGTTTGAACAGGGGCGGGAAGGTGGACTCCCATGAACGTTATATCTATATCCACGGTACCGATGAGGAAGGGCGACTGGGTGCGCCGGCTTCCCATGGCTGTATCCGCATGAGCAACCGGGCGGTGGTCGAGCTGTTTGACCGGGTCGGTGTCGATACCCTGGTCGTGATCGCCCGGCAGCGTCAGTAAGCCTGTCACCGATCCACTGATAGCCGGACCGAAACCGGCGGGCAATCTGCCCTTGTAATGTTTGACAGGCTTTTGCCTGCAGCCTAACATAACTCATGCGCCGATTTGAACATCAGCTTGCGGGCGCTTAAAAAATACAGCTAAAGCGGCCAGCCTGCTTTAGCCCTTGGGTTATGGCGGGTTTTTTCGTTTATCCCCGCCTGCCGGTAACACCAACAGACTGAGGTCTTATCATGATTGATTCCTGGGAGTTTGACACACTGGCGGTACGTGCCGGGCATACCCGCACGGGTGAAAAGGAGCATGCCGAGGCCATTTTTCCGACCTCCAGCTTTGTTTTTGGCAGTGCTGCCGAGGCCGCCGCCTGTTTTGCCGGAGAACAGCCGGGGAATATCTATTCACGCATGACCAATCCGACCGTGCGTTATTTTCAGGAGCGTCTGGCTGCACTGGAAGGCGGAGAGAGCTGTGTGGCCACAGCATCCGGCATGGCGGCGATTCTGGCTGTCATGCTGGGACTGCTGAAAAGCGGGGATCATGTGGTGTGTTCCGCCTCGGTGTTCGGGACGACTACCGTGCTGCTGCAGAATTATATCCAGAAGTTCGGGGTTGAGGTCAGCTTTGTCCGTCTCAGTGACCTGGAAGCCTGGGAGGCGGCATGCAAGCCCAATACCCGGCTGCTGTTTGCCGAAACGCCTTCCAATCCGCTGACCGAGCTGGTGGACATCCGTGAGCTGGCAGGTATTGCACATCGGCATCAGGCCCTGCTGGTGATCGACAACTGCTTCTGCACCCCGGCCCTGCAGCGTCCGCTGGCGCTGGGGGCGGATATTATTGTCCACGCTGCCACCAAGTACCTGGACGGGCAGGGGCGGGCACTCGGGGGTGCTGTGGTGGGTGATGCCGAGCGGGTAGGCAAGGATGTGTTCGGGGTGTTGCGTTCCGGCGGGGTGGCCATGAGCCCATTCAATGCCTGGATTTTCCTTAAAGGCATGGAAACCCTGAGCCTGCGCATGAAGGCCCATTCCGATAATGCCCTGCAGCTGGCACAGTGGCTGGAGGGACATCCGGCGGTGGAGACGGTTTATCACCCCGGGCTGGCCTCCCACCCGCAGCATGCGCTGGCCCAACGTCAGCAGAGCGGTTTTGGCGGCATGGTGTCTTTCGTGGTCAAAGGTGGCCGGGAATCGGCCTGGACCGTGATGGACCAGACTCGCATGATTTCCATCACCGCCAATCTGGGCGATACCCGGAGCACCATTACGCATCCGTCGACCACAACCCACGGACGTCTGACCGATCTGCAGCGTCAGGATGCCGGGGTGGTGGAAGGGCTGTTGCGGGTATCGGTCGGGCTGGAGGCCGTGTCTGACATTCGTGCGGATCTGGAGCGTGGTCTTGCCATGAGAGCCTGATTACAGCTCATTTTTACACCAAAATACTGCGCTGGCGGTGTGCAGCCAGCCAGTTTTCATATCATATCGGCAGGACTGCGAATGGTGATTCCGGGTGTGTTCAGAACGTAAGCGTTCACGCTTTCCGTTAGGCATTGCAGCGATTTTGTAGTAAATTCCC
>DAOPKY010000061.1:0-22730 GCA_035391465.1 Thiolinea sp.
TTTCAAATTTTCCTATCTACCAATAAGCTCAATTTTTGAGATAATGTCTAATGGGCTTCATCGTCATCAATGCTCACCCAGATCGAGCCGTCCTCGGCCAGCAACTCTCGCAGCACTTCCAGCCGGGGCCACATCATGGCCAGCCATTGGGAATGCTCCAGATTGTCGTCGTAATGCTCGAAGGCCGACCCGGTGTTATAGGGCGGGTCGATATAGATGCATTTCACCTGACCCGCGTAATAGGGCAGCAGGGCCTTCAACGCCTCAAGGTTATCGCCCTGGATCAGCATATTGCCCGCATCCCGGTCGCCATAGCCCAGCCCCTCGACCTCCTCCAACAGGCGGTAAGGCACCTTCTCAGCGGCGCGCACATCGTCGTCTCGGGTCAGCCATCTCAAGATCGGCATCGGATTAAAGCTCCTTTAATATCTGCATCAGAAAAATCAATCAAATAAAGACGAGATAGCAAAATGCCCCGGCTGCCAGGAATTAAACTGCGTCCACCCAACTGCATGATCACCGTATTCACCGGTGGGTCCGGTGCAACGCCTTGTTCGCGCCTGATCTTATCAAAAGATACCCAACCATCACCAATCATCCTTGCTGGTTCGGCATTTTCAGGAACTTCAAGAAACACAAGGGAAGCAACGGCCGATTCACAACACAGAGCCGGTTTCGCGGGCTGAAACCGGTGACAGGATGACAAATGGTGCCAACAGGTGACAGGGGCAAGCCGGTTGAGGCTACTACTCACTCCGTCAGGCTGTTAAACTGCAGTCTGCCGATTAGCCAGATAAAAGATACAGTAAAGCAATGAGCAAGTCGTTCAAGCATAAATTGCATGATTCCGCCGGGTGTCCGGCATGACTCCGGAACCGCTGGATGCGCTCGCCATCCGCCGGCAGCTGTCACCCGCGACCGCCGCCGCCCTGAACCCCATCCACATTTTTCAGGCCCTGGATTCCACCAATCGCTGGCTGCTGGAGCAGGGGAAAGGCGGGGATGTGTGTCTGGCCGAGACCCAGACTGCCGGGCGTGGACGCTACGGGAAAAGCTGGCAGTCACCGGCAGGCAATATCTACTGCTCAGTGCGCTGGCACTTCGAGGTGATACCGCCACATTTCGGTTGCCTGAGTCTGGTGGTTGGCGTGGCACTGGCCCGGGCACTGGAGCAGGCGGGGCTGCAGGGACACGGCCTCAAGTGGCCGAACGACCTGTGGCATCAGGACCGCAAGCTCGGGGGTATCCTGATCCAGACCGCCGAAGTCCTGTCACAGGTGGTAATCGGTTTCGGTCTCAATGTGAACATTGACCCCCAAAATGGCGACCCTATTGATCAGCCTTGGTGCCAATTGTCTGATTTACTTGTTTCCCTGCCGGACAGGAACCATCTTCTCGGGTTGGTGCTGGAACAACTGATCCCGGCCCTGCAGCGTTTCCCGGCCTTCAGCATGCCCGATTTTCTGCCGGAATGGGAACGCCGGGATGTGCTCAGCGGTCGCCACATCCGGGTACTGTCCGGTCATAAGACCCTGACCGGGGTTGCCATGGGACTGGATGACCGGGGTTGTCTGCGGCTTCGGGACCCGAGTGGTTGTGAGCATGCCTTTTCATCAGCGGACGTATCCATAAAACTGTGACAAGCTTGTTGATCGATGCCGGCAATTCCCGGCTTAAATGGTCTGTGTTGCACGCGGGCGGGCGCAGTGCCCAGCAGTCCTGCCCTTATGCACCCGGCCTGCCGGTACCGGCGGCAGCTTTGGCCTGCCTGCAGCAATTGCTGGAAGGACAGGCCGGGGTGGAGCAGCTGGTGTTGGTGCATGTGTTGGGGGAAGCCTTTGCCGGTGGACTGGCGGCACTGGAAAAAAGCCATCACTGCCGGGTGCAGGTAGTCCGGAGTCTGGCCACCCATGCCGGTATTACCAATGCCTATGCCCGCCCCGAACACCTGGGGGCAGATCGCTTTGTCGGCCTGCTGGCGGCCCGTCGTCTGCTGCCGGCGCAGCCTGCCATTGTGATCGACTGTGGAACGGCGGTGACACTGGATGGCCTGCACGTGGACGGCAGGCACTGCGGCGGCCTGATTCTGCCCGGCCTCGGCTTGCTGGGGCAGGCCCTGACCAGCCGCACCCAGGCGGCCCACATGGCCGAACTGGATATGTCCGGACCGATGATTTTTGCCGATAATACCCGCCAGGCCATGGGCAGTGGCTGCCTGCTGGGCCTGACCGGGGCGCTTGAAGGCATTCGCCGGCGCATGCAGGCGCAGCTGGGGCCTGAGACCGTAACGCTGTTGTGCGGTGGTGATGCCGGACGGCTGCATGCCCTGATGGAGCAGCCGGAACAGACCCGGTTGGTACCGGACCTGCTGATGACGGGTCTGCAGCATTATGTGGAGCAACAGCCATGATGAATCTGCTGGTGATCCTGCTGGTATTTCTCAACCTGTCCCTGCTGGCCCTCAATCTGGGGCTGGTGGACAAGCTGGGCAATGTCCCGCTCACGGAACCGGGTATTGCCTCGCTGGAACTGGTGCATGAGGTACCGCCGGCACGCTACAGCAGTGGTCAGGGTGTCGACAGCAGTTGTTATACCATCGGCCCCTATAACAGCGAGCGGGCCGCACAGCAGGTCATGGTGCGTATCCGCAATTACGGCCTGGATGTACAGATGCGTTCACTGCGTACCATGGAGACCCTGAGTTATCTGGTCTACATCCCGGCACAGCCCGGCGAGGCTGAAGTGGAGCGCATCACCCGTGATCTGGCGCGTTATGATGTGCCGGATTACATGGTGATCCGGGAAGGGCCTTACCAGAATGCCATTTCACTCGGCTTCTTTGAGGACCTGCAGAAAGCGAAGCGTCATACCGAATACATCCGTTATCTGGGTTATGATGCCCGCTACACCGAGCAGAAGGCGGCACGGGAAGTGTTCTGGCTCGATTATGATGAACCGTTCGGCAGCAATACGCCGGTACTGGAATGGAGTCGGGCGGTGGATTCCGCCTCACGCCTGCAGCTGATTCCGCGTGCCTGCCGCTGAGGAGTGACTGTTGAAAAGCCTGCTGCTGGTAGCGCATGGCAGCCGCCGTGCTGCCTCGAATGAGGAAATCCGCATCCTGACCCGAGAAGTGGCGGCCCGTTCCGGCACCGCCTTTGATCATGTGGCCTGTGCCTTTCTGGAGCTGGCCGAACCGTCGATCGGAGCAGGGATTGAGGCCGGTATTGCCGCCGGGGCCACCGAAGTGGTGGTCTTTCCCTGTTTTCTGTCCGCCGGACGCCATGTGGTACGGGATGTATCGTCACAGGTGGCTGCCAAACAGCGCGAACATCCGGATGTCACCATGCGTCTGGCCCGTCATCTGGGGGCATCGGCAGTATTGCCGGAGCTGATTCTGGCGACCGTGGCACGGGGAACCTGTGGTTGTGGCCGGATGCAGGCACAGTGTGAATTTCCAGACTGCCGGGAAGTGGAGACGGTTTGAAGAAAAATCCGGCTTGATGGGTTGGAATTGAAAACGGGCAGGTTTGAAAAAATGGGACGGCACCAGAAAATCGTGTGAGGCTTCAGCCTTGAACCGAAAGTTCAAGGTGGAACCCGATTCCATGCCATAAGGCTTACCGACTTGCAGCCATGCACACAGGCATGAAAGGCAGATTCCTAGGTCAAATATTAGGCTCAAGGATTTATCCACCCCATCACGGGTTTCCCAGTTCGCCGTCCTTGAAACCCATACTATTACATTCAGGTGCATGAGAAAAGTTATCCGGATGAAAAACTGAAAACTTCCTTGTTCTGTTGCGGCACTCGCCGAAACACGGTTTGCCCCGGGTAACTTCGGGATAGTGACAGCCCCGTTGTGCCGTCAGAAATGGTTGATTTAATCCGGCCAAACAAAGGCCAGGGCTCCCGTTCAGTCAGGAGCCCCGGCACCGGTTCAGGCAGCCAGCTGGTTGGCAATCGGCAACTGGTAGATGCGCTTGCCGGTGACGGCAAACAGGGCATTGGCGACGGCAGGACCGACAGGCGGCACACCGGGTTCACCCACACCGCTCGGATTCTCGCCCGAATGCACGATATGGACCTCAACCTGTGGCATCTGCGGCATGCGCATGATCATGTAGTCATGGAAATTGGACTGCACGACCTGACCCTCCTTGAGCGTGATTTTCTCGCCCAGGATTGACGAGAGTCCGAAGCCGACCCCACCGCCCATCTGGGCATAGATCACATCCGGATTCACGGCCACGCCACAGTCTACGGCTACAACCACACGATCCACCGTGAAGCTGCCGTCATCCTTAACCGTGACATCGGCCACTTCGGCCACGTAGGTATTGAAGGATTTCACCACCGCGATACCGCGTCCGCGTCCGGCAGGCAGCCGGTTGCCCCAGCCTGCCTTTTCCGCCGCCAGATTGAGGACGCCCAGATGGCGGGGTGAGTCCTTCATCAGGGCACGGCGGAACTCCACCGGATCCCTGCCGGCTGCATGTGCCAGTTCGTCAATGAAGCATTCCGTGGCAAAGCCGGTATGGGTATGGCCGACCGAACGCCACCACTGCACCGGCACGCCGAAATCATCCGGTGTATGCAGTTCAACCGAACGGTTGGGAATCTCATACGGTTCGGCAGACCCTTCAACCGACATGGGATCAAACCCGCCCGCCATCATGGCCTCCATGGGGGTGCCCTGAACGATGGACTGGCCCACCACCCGCTGACGCCAGCCGGTCAGGTTGCCGTTTTCGTCCAGCCCGCCTTCAATCCGGTGATAGAACATCGGACGGTAATGGCCTCCGCGCATGTCTTCCTCACGGGTCCAGACCATCTTGACCGGCCGCTTGAGGCCGCTGGCTTTGGCGATCTGCACCGCCTCCAGCACATAATCGGCATGCGGATTGGCCCGCCGACCAAATGAACCGCCGGCATACAGGGTGTTGATCCTGACCTTCGAGGGCTCGATACCGAGTACGGCAGCGACCGAAGCCTGGTCAATGGCCTGAAACTGTTCCCCGTTCCAGATTTCGCAACCCTCATCGGTAATCTGTGCCACACAGTTCAGCGGTTCCATCGCTGCATGTGCCAGATACGGGAACTCATAAGCGGCGCTGATCACCCGGGCCGCATCCTTCAGGGCTGCATCCACATCCCCGGTGGCGGAAGTTTTCACACCCGGCAGTCTGGCCAGGGATTTGTAACGCGCCATCAGAGCCTCGCTGTCCAGCGGTGGCGTCCGTGAGGTGTCCCAGGTGATTTTAAGGGCATCCCGTCCCTTTTTGGCACTCCAGAAATCATTGGCCAGCACCGCAACCCCATTGGGGTATTGCACCACATTGACCACACCGCGGACCTCGCGGGCAGCGCTGTCATCCACGGACTGCACGGCAGCCCCGAAGCGTGGCGGGTGCGCCACCACCGCCACCAGCATGTCCGGCAGCCGGATATCCTGGGTATAGATGGCCGTACCGTTGGACTTGGCTTCGGCGTCCAGGCGGCGCAGGTTGTTCTTGCCGATCAGCACGAAATCTTCCGGGCTTTTGAGTGCCACGTTTTCGGGTACCGGCAGGCCGGCCGCCAGTTCTGCCATTTCACCGAAGGTGGCACTGAAACCGGTTCCTGCATGGCTCAGAATGCCGTTGCTGACGGTTATCTTGCGCTCATCCACGCCCCACTTGCGGGCAGCGGCGAGTTTCAGCATCTCGCGGGCGGCGGCTCCGGCCTGGCGCATCTGCAGGTAGGAATTGGCCATGGAGGTGCTGCCACCGGTGCCCATGCTGCCGAAGGCCAGATTCTTGTAGGTTTCATTGTCGGCGGGTGCCCCTTCGGCACGAATCTGGGACCAGTCGGCCCCCAGCTCCTCGGCTACCAGGGTCGACAGTCCGGTATGGGTACCCTGTCCCATTTCCAGGTGTTTGATGATGACCGTGACGGTGTTGTCCGGGGCAATGCGGATAAAGGCATTGGGTGCGAACAGGCCCTGTTTCAGGGTGGTGCTGCCCGCCTCGCCGGGACCGGCCATGGGGGCGTCATCTGCCAGGGCCTGTCCCAGACGCATGCCAAGGGTCAGCCCGGCTCCGGCCAGCAGGGTGGTTTTGAAAAAGTGACGACGGCTGTTGCTTTGCTCAGTCATGATGTCCTCCTCAGGCCAGCTGCAGGGCGGCACGCTTGATGGCGGCGCGAATGCGTTGATAGGTGGCACAGCGGCAGATATTGCCCGCCATGAAGCTGTCGATGTCTGCGTCACTGGGCGCAGGGTTGCTGCTCAACAGGGCCGTGGCCGACATGAGCTGGCCGGACTGGCAGTAGCCGCACTGGGGCACATTGTAGTGCACCCAGGCTTCCTGCAGGGCCTGGGTGATGCCGGATGATTCGGTTGCTCCTTCAATGGTGGTGATCTGTTTGCCTTCGAGGCTGGCGACCGGGGTGATGCAGGAACGTACGGGCTGGCCGTCGACATGAACGGTACAGGCACCGCACTGGGCCATGCCACAGCCGAACTTGGTGCCGGTCAGTCCGGCGTGGTCACGGATGGCCCATAACAGGGGCATGTCCGGTTCGACATCCAGCTCCACGGGCTGGTTGTTGATGGTTAGCTTCATCAGGTGTCTCCTCTCTAGTGAGTCAGTGGTGATTGCGGTTGTGATTGATGTTGATTGAATGATTAACCACCCGTTAAGGCTATCCATTCCGGGTAGTTGGCGTCCAGTGCTTTCCGGTGCTGCAGGACAAATTATAACTATCATCCGTATGGAAAAGTTTATGGCACGGCCTGTCAAGTCCCGACACGACTTTAATGGTTACCGGATCATTACCATCCGGCCACTCGACAGCTCAGCCTCCACCGGCAGGGTGAGCCGGGTAGGCCGATCGTGTTACAGTGCTGTTTTTGCCTGATCCACAAGCATGTCACAGATACCATTACCCTTCACTATTCGCCGTGCGGAAGCTGCCGATGCAGCGGCCCTGGCGGATTTCAACCGCCTGATGGCACTGGAGACCGAACACAGGCAGTTGTTGCCGGCGGTGATTCTGGCCGGGGTGGAAGGGTTGTTGCGGCAGCCGCAATACGGTTTTTATCTGGTCGCGGAGCATGAAAAAGCCATTGTCGGGGCGCTGATGGTGACCACCGAATGGAGCGACTGGCGCAATGGCATATTCTGGTGGGTGCAGAGTGTTTATGTCACCACCGCGTGGCGGCGCAAGGGTGTCTACCGGGCGCTTTACCACAGGGTGCGTGAGCTGGCGGCTCAGGAGCCTTGCGTGTGCGGCTTCCGGCTTTATGTGGAACGGGACAACCGGGTGGCACAGGCTGTCTACCGGGAACTGGGGATGCAGGAAACGGCTTACCTGTTGTTTGAGGCGCTGCGTTCCGGGGTTCATTTTCCGGAATCCGGGCTACAAGGGCCTGAAAAAGCATTAAAAGACGGTAATGTCGGGGTATGAACGCTTGTATCGTGCCGGTGCCTGACAGAAGATGCATGCCGGATGACCGGTTATTGTGATTATTGGATTATTAAATGAAAGCATGGGATGAATCGATGAAAAAAATGAAACTGTTTGCAGTAAAGCCCCTGATCGTTGCACTGGGACTGGTGCTGCTGAGCGCCGGTCCGCTGGCTCAGGCCGAGGAAGCCGGCCTGTTTGAACTGGGCGGCAAGACCTATACCGGTGCCGACCTTTCGGCTGCGGCACAGCAAAACCTGTACCAGGCGAGCCAGGAGTTTTATATGGCACGCAAAAACACGATTGATGAAGCCATCATGACCATGGAGCTGGAAAAGCGTGCCAAGGAAGCCGGCAAGACCCCTGAAGCGCTGGCCACCGAGCTGTTCAAGGTCGACAGCATTCCGGATGAGGAAATCACCCAATTCTATGAGGCCAACAAGGCGGGCATCAACCAGCCGCTGGAGCAGATCAAGCCCCAGATTCAGCAGTACCTGACCCAGCAGGCCCAGGGCGAAAAGCAGCGGGACCTGATTGAGGAGGTCAAGAAAGCCGGTGGTTTCAAGCTGGGTTTCGCCGAGCCGACGGCACCGGTTGTTGGTGTCAACAGTGACGGCTTTCCCTTCAAGGGACCGGAGGATGCCAAAGTGACACTGGTCGAGTTTGCCGATTACCAGTGCCCGCACTGCAAGACAGCCAGCGAAATTCTCGGTAAGGTGAGCGAACAGTTCAAGGACAGCCTCAAGCTGGTATTTATGGACTTCCCCATCAACCGCTCCGGCATTTCCCGCACCATTGCCGAAGGGGCAGTCTGTGCCGATCAGCAGGGCAGGTTCTGGGACTACAATGCCAAGGCGTTTGCCATGCAGCGTAACCTGAAGGCCGAATCACGCGAAGCGCTGGCACAGGAGCTGGAACTGGACATGGATGCCTTCAAACAATGTGTGGACTCGGACCTGCCGAAGCAGACCGTGGCGAAGGCACAGGCCGAGGGACAGCGTCTGGGCGTCGATGCGACACCGGCCCTGTTTCTGAATGGCATGAAGCTGGACCTGCACAATCTGGAGCAGGATCTGCCGGCGGCGATTGAACAGGTACTCAAGGAAGCCGGGGCGCAGGGCTGAGGCCGGATTGATTCGTATCTGCCCTTGCTGCAGTCCTGTTCCTGTCATCAGGCAGGTGCTGCGGTGAGGGCGGAATCACCCGGCTGCTCAGCCGTTTAATGCCACCCGGACCCCGAACGGAGGTTGCCCCCGCCCCTTGATCAGCCACAGGACCGGATAGTGCGGTGCTTGTGCAGGAAAATCCCCCAGCGCATCAGTAAAAAACAGCAGCAGGTCCGGTGCCTGATCCTGTGTGTCAATCCAGTCAAAAACCGGACGAAAGTCGGTGTGCCCGCCTCCGGCAATCCGGGATGGCAGGGTAATCTCCTCCCAGGGCTCAAACCGGCGCGGGAAGCCGTCAACAATGGCTGCATCACAGGCAATCAGGGTGATCCCGGCGTGTACCTGTCCCTTGATGGCATTGATTTCCGACAGGCATTCCTGCAGCTCACGGTCACTCACCGAACCACTGACATCCAGTGCCACCACCGCCTGAAGCTGCCGGGAGCGCAGGGTCGGGAAGATGGCCGGATCACCGCGCCGGCTGGAAGGGCGGGTATGGCTGTAATCATCCCGTGCCAGTGAGGTGAGGTAATGTGCCAGCAGCTGCCGCCAGGGCAGGCGTGGCTGCAGCAGTTCCTCCACCAGCCGCTGCATCACCCCGCTCAGTTTGCCGGCCTGCCGGGCCTGCCGGGCCGCACCGGCAAGACGCTGTTGCCATTGTACCGCCAGGGCTTCGGCTTCCTGATGGCTCAGTGGTGGGGGTGGACTGGCACTGCCGGCGGTATCCGCTGCCGGTTCGGCCCGTGAGGACTGCCCGCCGGATTCCGGGAGCTGATCCTGCAGCTGTCGGGGCTGGCCGGACGGACCCTGATCCGGTGTGCCCGTGTTCTGGTCCGGGGGCCGCTTCCGCTTGCTGCGTTGATCCAGCGGATTTTCCTGCGAATCCTGCCCCCCTTCAGCCGGGTTGTCGTCCTTGTCATACAGGTGCCGGTCCAGGGTTTCCGACAGGTCGTTGTCATCCAGCAGCGGGTAGATTTCCTCAGCACTCAGCCCGGCATATTCCTTCAGCATGAGCATGCCCGGCGGCGGGGTCAGTCCCTCGTCGACCAGAATCGGGTTGATGGCATAATCACAGGCCGGATCCCAGCGCCTTCTCACCCGGTGCTGGCGACGGGCAAAGTGGGACAGGGCACAGTGCAGGGCCTCATGCGCCAGCACGAACCGGGCCTCGTCGGCCCGCAACTCGCGGATATAGTCGGGGTTGTAATAAAAACGGCGTGCATCGGTACCGGTGGTCGGACACCAGGCCGGATTGGCAGCCTGCAACGGCAGGTGCAGAACCAGTGCTCCCAGAAAGGGCTGATCGAGAATCAGGCGTGTCCGTGCTGCAGTGAGCTTGTCTTCAAGTGCCTTGAGGTCTGCCGGTTCAGTCATACAGCAGAATGTCTCCCACCGACTCGGCCCAGTCGGCGAATTGTGGTACGGCAAACAGCTCGTCCCCGATGGCCCGGCTGAGGTCGGACACCAGCATCACGCCCATTTCGCGCAAAGGGAAGGCACGGGCGTAATTGAGGATATGGCCGTAAACCACTCCGGCCCCGGGTGTGCCACGGGCGCGGATGGCGCGTCCGGTCAGGGCGGCAGCCACCGCATACTGCAGGTCCACGGATTTCGGGCTTTTGATGGCTTCTCCGCGCAGAATGGCATCCAGGTCCGGCAGCTGGTCCAGGCTGTCAATAAACGCCTTGAGCTCGATACCGGCTCCCGTTCCCACACAGGCCTGCAGCGCACCCGGCAGCAGGGTGGGGGCATCGCCGAATTTCTGCAGGGCACGGTGGGCAAATTCCCAGGAACGCGGTGTCGGAAAAGCGACCGGATTCTGGGCCGGGTCGAAATGAAACAGCTGTTCGGGGCGGAAGCGCAGAAACGCGATAATGCGCTCGTCGATACCCTGGGTCCAGGCCCAGGCCACCCAGTCATCCAGATTCAGCGCCACCTCGAAATGGGAAAAGCGGTTGGCCAGCGGGGCCGGCATGGTATAGGACACGCCCCGGTCGCCCTGACGATTGCCGGCGGCAAAAATGGCCCAGCCCGGCGGTACCCGGTAATCACCCAGTCGGCGGTCGAGAATCAGCTGGTAGGCGGCTGCCGAGACGCTGGGGACGGCCGAAGTGATCTCGTCCAGGAACAGAATGCCGCGTTCACCATGACGCCCGGCATCCGGCAGCATGGCGGGAATGGCCCATTCCACCCGGCCCCCTTCCCGGAACGGAATCCCGCGCAGGTCACTGGGTTCCATCTGTGACAGGCGGATGTCGAGCACCGGGGCCTGATGCCGGGCACCGACCTGCGCCACCAGCTGTGACTTGCCGACACCGGGTGGCCCCCAGAGCATCACCGGGGTGTGGTGACCGGCCTGGGTACCGAGAAATTCCTGATCGAGGATGAGGCTGAGATGGGCCGGGCGCATGGGCTGTCCTTGGGTTGCCGGGGGTTACGGGGTTGTTGCCGGCTGGTCCGGGCGGGCGGGTGTGCCGGTATCGGTTGCCGGAGCGGGCGGCGTATCAGTTGCCGGTGGTGTTGCAGTGGCGGGCTCCAGCTCGCTGAAGCCGTCCGGGAGCGTGAACAGGGCAGTATCCAGCGCCTCCCGGCTCAGGGCGGTCAGCTCACTGGAAGGCCCCTGCGGCAGGGCACGGATACGCACTGCCAGCCCGTGCCGGTGCGGCTGGGTCATGCCTTCCGGCGGTGCGGTCACGCCCTGAATGGCTGCACTCTCGCTTGCCAGTTTGTCCATGTACCCGAACATCGCCAGCAGGGTATCAAAATCCGCCGGGGCCAGGGTCTCGGGGCCGGCATTGCAGATTTCGCGGTTGGGGGTCTGATTGTAATACACGGTCCAGAGCTGACAGGCAAAGCCGCTGACCTGGGTTGAGGTATTGTTGTTGCGGTATTCGACATGCGGGGCCGGTGCCTGCATCTGCTCATCGGCCAGTTTCATGCGGGCTTCCATCACGCTGCGCTGTTCGGGCGGAAGCCGGGTCAGTTGCTGCCCGAATGCAGCCTTCATCCGTTCCTGCATGGTTTTCATCTGCCGGGCACGTCCGGCCATTTTTTCCGGGCTGTTATCGATATACTGGCGGGCTTGCGGGTTGATGGTCAGCAGGGAGGCGGTTTTGCTGTCAAACAGGGAGTAGACCGGGGCACCGGCTTCGCCCATGCGCACCTTGCCGTCCTGAATCAGAATCTCGGTCTGGCGCGACTGTGGTCCGAAACCGCTGTCCGTAAAGGCCAGCCGGGCATCAGCCTGTGCGGCGCCTGTCAGCAGGATCAGCGGCAATGCTTTAAGCAGAGAATCAGAATGCATTTTTAATACCCCTTTTTTTCTGTGATGCTGCATCCTGATCCGTGCTCCAAGGTTAGGACCCGCACCACAAAACACGCACTGTCCGGTATATCAACGGCTGTTTTCGGCTTACCGGCGGTTGATTGTGCAGAATAATCGGCATGACTGCACCGTCTGGCCGTTTTCCGGCTGTCAGGCCCGATTATGCGGAATATCGGCCGGCAATCCTATCTGCCACAGGAGGTGGTTGCCGCCGCTCAACGAAGGCGGCGCAGGGCCTGGTTGATGCCATCCAGATCGACCTGATCGGGATCAAAATCCGCCGGCAGCCATTCCATCAGCTCATCGTCCTCATCCTCAGCATCCGGGGTATCGCCAGCAGCCCGGCGCTGTTTGAAGGTGGCCAGCAGATGGGCATAGCCCCAGATGCCGCCGCAGTCTTCCGGCGGGCAGGCCCCCCGTGCCTTGAGACAGGCCGGTATGGCGGCTGCGGCATCGGCAGGCAGGACCTTTTCCAGCGTGACCTTGTGCAGCCAGCTGTCACCAAAGTCATATTCGTAGCGCAGCCAGTCCTTTTCCCGGCGCAACAGTGCCCGGATGGTGTAGTCACGGGCATCCAGGGTGTCTTCCAACAGTTCGCTGCCAAACATGTTGGGGCTGCTGTAAAACGTGTCGCCATGAATGAACTGGTTCAGGTGCGTATCCGTCCAGCCCATGGCAATCTGGATTACCCGGTGCAGCTGATCCAGGCTTGCATCATTCCGGATCAGCACGCGCCGCCAGATCGGGGGTTTGCTGCCTTCCAGGCTGATTTTGAGTTGATAAACGGTTCCGGCTTCGGGGGCCATGGGTTGTCTCCTTGTACGGGGGATGCGGGGTATGGGCCATGTCGGCTATGCCCTGACCACTTCACACAACAGTGACTTGAAGGGTGGAAATCCGCTGATGGGGTCGAGTGCGGCACCGTCGGTCAGCTCGTTGATATTGGCATTATTCCAGCCATGGAAGGCATGCACCACCCCCGGTTTCATGATATCGGTCACATCGGCATGAAAATACACCGTACCGCGTGGCGAACGGACTGCCACCCGGTCACCGTGGGCAATACTGCGGGGCCGGGCATCATCGGGGTGTATCTGGATGCGCGGGTGCGGGTCCAGGGCCAGCATGGCGGCAACATTGTGCTGCTGGGAGTGGGTGAAGTATTTCTGGCGTCCCCCGGATGTCAGTACCAGCGGGTAATCAGGCAGCAGCTCCGGGGTCGAGAGCGGGCTTTCCCGTGGCTCGCGGTAAGTGGGCAGGCCGTCGTAGCCGTGCGCCTTCAGCTCCCCGGCATCAAATTCCACCTTGCCGCTTTGGGTGCGAAAACCGTTGATACGCCACTGGCGGTCGGCATCCAGAAAGCCCTGATCCACCAGCTCTTCAATCACCGGGCTGTAGACCGTGACCCCGTCCGGATTCTCGTAGGCTTCCCGACGGATGTCTTCCGGCAGTCCCGTGGCCATTTCCGCCCAGGAGGCTTCCACATCGCCATGCCAGAACTGCTCGGCCATTCCCAGGCGCACCCCGAGATCAAGGAAAATCCGGGCATCCGCACGCGCTTCCCCACGCGGTTCCAGCGCCTGATGACGGTACTTGATTTCACCCTGGTAGGCACAACCGGGATAGGCAATCAGGGCCGGACGCTCCAGGCTGGTCGCTGCCGGCAGCACAATATCGGCCTGCAGGGTGGCCGGATTGTGGAAAAAATCGGAAACAGCGAAAAAATCCAGTGCCGCCAGCGCCCGCTCCATGCGTTTGGAATCGGCCCACATGGCGGTATTGATCCCCATGGCCAGCAGGGCCCGCAGGGGCTGAGGGCGGCCTTCAAGAATGCAGTCCGGCATCAGCATGCTCTGCCCGGCGGGCCAGTAGCGGGTCCAGACCGGAAACACCTCATCCCCGATCCGGGGCGGCAGTTCATTGAGGCAGTAATCAAACAGTTCAATCGGTTTGGGCAGCACCTTGTCGTTGTAAAAGCGGTTGCCACCCTCGCGGTCGATCATGCCCAGCACCGCCGAGAGCAGAATCACGGCGCGGTGGTTCTGAAACCCGTTGCTGTGCTGCACTGTGGCAGTAGGGGACAGGGCAATCTGGGATGGCAGGGTGGTGGCGAACAATTCCACTGCCGCCTGCAGGTCAGCTTCCCGGATGCCGCAGATGCCGGCAACCCGTTGTGGGGTGAAGGCCTGAATATAGTCCGTGAAGGCTTCCAGACCATGGGCCCACTGATCCAGAAAGACCTGATCCTGCCAGCCATTCTGGAAAATCAGGTGGTGAAACCCGAGTGCCAGTGCCCCATCGGTACCGGGGCGGATTTGCAGGTGAATGTCGGCCAGCTGTGCAGTTTCGGTACGGCGGGGGTCGACCACAATCATTTTGCGGCCCTTTTTGCGCCGGGCCAGATGGTGGTTTTCAAACGGTGGAATAGAGCCGGAGGCATTGGTGGACCAAACCAGCACGCAGGCAGTTTTGGGGGATTCCACGGTGGAAGTGGTCTTGAGCTTGTAACCGTAGGTCAGCTTCTCGGCCACCATGGTGGCGGAAAAGCAGCAGCCGGATTCGGTCAGGTAATTGGGGCTGCCGAAAGCATGGGCCAGCCGTTGCAGCTGCGGCCGGGCTTCCTTGGTATAACCGGCAAAAAACCCCACAGCCGGTGCACCATGAGCTGCTTTGGTGGCCTGCAGGCCGGTGGCAATGGTCTCAAGGGCTTCATCCCAGCTGATGCGCTCAAACCGGCCCGTACCCTTGGGTCCACTACGCCGCAGGGGATAAAGCAGGCGCTCGGGATGGTAAAGCCGCTCCAGCTGCATCTGGCCACGCGGGCAGTTGGGCAGCCCGGTGACCCGGGTGGCCTGTCCCTGTGCATTCAGGGTCACATCAAACAGGCAATTGGCATCGCACTCGTAACAGGTGGTTCGTTTGGTTATGCTGGCGCTCACGGTGGTTTCGGCATCCTGTGCTGATGAAAAAAGTGGGGCTGATTGTAGGCGCAAGTTATGTAAGCATACGAGATGCAGGGGATTTGCTGGCGTGAAGCCCCCGCAAAACCGGCAGGTCAGGTCAGCCACTCCAGATCACAAGCAGTCACCCTTCAGGAGGCTACGGTCTGTTGGCGCTGCCGGGCGGGCCAGCCGGACAGCAGCACCAGAACCAGGGCCATCCCGCCGAACAGCCAGCGCATGTCGGTGCTGACTCTGCGGGTGGTGGCCAGGTCAGGGTCCAGCAGCCAGCGTCCAAGCTGTTCCGGGTGCTGCAGGTGGTGATAGTCCAGGCCAGTGATGCTGGCAAAGCGCTGCAGGCGGGGCTGATCCAGTCGTGACAGGTACAGGTGTGACTGAACCGCATTCAGGCCACCGGCATTATTGAGCGCCTCTTCCCGGGTCCAGTAGCCGCTGATGCTGTTATCCGGTGCCAGATGCGGCACCGGAGTGGGAATTTCGTTGCCGGTACCGATAATAACCCCCCCCGGCTGCCCCGGCGTCCCCATAAAGGCCGGTTCACGGGCCGGATCAGCCGGCGGACTCTGATCACCATCGGTGAGAAACACCAGCGCAGGCGGATTATCCGATTCGTTCATGAGTTCCAGCGCTGCATACAGGCCGTACTGAATCTGGCTGTCATTGGCCCAGGCCATGCGCCAGTCAATATGATCCAGCACATCGGTAATAATGGCGTAATGCTCACACACCTCCAGCGGATTGAACAGCTGGTAGGTATTATTGGCGGTATAAAGCCCAAGCCCCACCTGTGAGCCGCAGGGCAGCTGTTTCAGGGCTGCCCGCATTGCCTGTCGGGCAACGGTCAGGCGGTCTGTCAGTTCACCATTAAGGTGGTAGTCACGGGTATTCATGCTCTGGGTAATATCCAGAATGAAACTGTAGTTCCAGACCTTGCGCTCCAGCAGCCAGAAAGGACGCAACAAGGCCAGCGCCATGCACAGCAGGGCCAACAGCAGCAACAAGCTGCTCCGGTAACGTGGCGGCATTCAGGGACCTCCGCCGGACACACCGGAAATGTGGGAGAATACACTGGTGCGGTTCTCCTGCCAGCCGGCCTGACTGCGGCTTTCTCCGGGCAGCAGGCGCAGGGTCTGTTCCAGGCTCAGACGGGCATCATAATGCGCCGGATTATTACTCACCACGGTATGCAGTTCATGAGCTGCCAGCTCCAGCAATGGCAGAAAGCGTGACTGCACCGCTGCCTCATCCGCCTGCCGGGCTGCCAGGGCCTGACGCAGGTAAATCAGACCGCTGTTATAATGGCTGGCTTCCTGCAGGGCCGTCGGTACTTCGGGGTGACTGGCCACCCGCGCATACAGGGTCAGGGCGGCATCGGTCTGTTGCTGCTGCAGCAGGTAATGGGCACGGGCAAACAGCAACACCGGTATGTTGGTCCTGCTGTTATCGGTGTCGATACTTTCCGGCTGGGCCAGCTGCCGGTTCAGGGTTTGCTGCTGCTGGTAGCGATACAGGTTCACGGCCTGCCATGCCAGCAACAGCAGGGCCACACCCAGCAGCAGGTAACGAAGGGCACGGATCATGGGGCAGGGTCTCCGGATGGCGTGATGAGTGTGCTGCTCATGCCGGCTACCATGGTTCTGCCTCCAGCCAGCGCACCGGCAACAACAGCAGGCCGAGTACCAGCGCCAGTCCGTAGCACCATCCGGCCAGATCACGCCGCGGGATGATTGCCTCATAGCGCAGCGGCTGATTATTGAGCTGGCCAATGTCGGCAATGGCCGCATCCAGCGCCCCCGGCTCCTCGACTTCATAGGCATGATAGGGGACAGCCAGACTCTGGAAAAACCGGTTCAGAAAATACTCCGGATTGCCGGATCGTTCCGGGGCCGGGCCTTCATGTACCAGCCGGTTGCCGTGCGTGCTTTTGAGGTAGATCCAGTAGACTGCCACCTGCAGGCTGTCAAATTGCTGGCGCAGGCGTGCCTGGTTTTGCAGGGTGATCATGCCGCCGCCGTCGGAGACCAGCAGAATGACCCGTGAGCCACTGTAATGTTGTGCATCAAAATAGGACAGGGCCAGGGTAATACCGCGTTCAATGGCTGTCGAACCCCGCCCCCGGTTCAGGGTGCTGTTGATCCCGGCCCGGATCACCTCACGCTCCTGGGTCAGGGGCAGCCGGTACAGGGCCGAGGTGCTGAATGACACCAGCCCGTAAAAATCATTGCCCCCTTCATCCACCAGCCGGTTCAGCACTTCGCGTGCCACCGCGTTTTTGCTGCCCCGGTAGCGTGAGGCGGCCCCGCGTGTGAACGAATCATTCATGCTGGAACTGCGATCCAGCAGGATCACCACATGCGCCCCGGTGCCGGTTTTTTCCACCCGCTGTTCCCCCCGGAACGGTTCGGCCATGGCGGTGATCAGTGTAGCCAGCAGCAGCATGAGCAATACCCGTATCCCCAGATCCAGCAGACGTGATGGCAGATCAGGCGGCAGCAGGCCGATGGCGGGATAATCCAGGTTGCGCCGCTGCCAGCGCCACAAGGGCAACAGGCACAAAGGCAGGAGCCAGAACCAGTCGGGGTGGCTGAAACTCAGGTTTTCCATGCCGCCCGTTCCCGTTCACTGAAATGCCGGCACAACGCCAACAGGTTTGCCCGTGCCGGAAAAGCCTTGTCATCGGCCCCGAAGCGTGCCTGCCAGCCCTGTTCCAGCAGCACCCGGGCCGCTTCAGCCAGCGGCTGGTAATGCGGCTGTGTGGCAAAAAAGGCTTCGACCTGGTCAGGAAACAGCGTATGCCCGGCCTGTTCATTCAGGGCCTGCTCCAGCAGATGAAAGGCCTGTGCATCCTGTACCGTACCGGCTGGCAAGCGGCGCAGGGCACGCAAGGCGCGGGTGTGGGGGCCGGGAGTCCACGACAGGAAGCCAAGGCGGCCATCGACCCAGAGCCACAACAGCAGGCAGCCGATCAGCCCCCAGAGTGGCCACAGCGGCTGCCAAAGGGTGGTGGGCTGTGGCGGCTCCGGTGCAACCAGCGGGCGCAGGCTGTCAGCGTCGACCGGACCGGGTGGCAGCATGGGGGAATAACCGATTTCGGGACCGGGCAGGCTCACGGCACGGCCATTGGTCAGCAGCAGGGTGGTCGGCGGGAGTTTGAGCCGTTGCGGCTGTTCCACCTGCCGGAACAGCTGCCAGTGGCGGGTGACTTCATAGCGCGTGTCACCATAGCGGGCATCGGGGGAGGGCTGGTCGGGAAGGCGGCGGAGCTGGAAGACGGCAAGGTCGAGCCAGTCATTGATCCGTCCTGATGGTGGCAGGGTATTGGGGTTGAGGTATTGCCTGCGGGGCAGGCGCAGGGTCAGGGTCTGCTCCAGCACATCACCCAGCATGAGACCGAACTGGTGTGGACGCAGACGCTGGAGCGTCAGCAGTACCGGTGCCGATTCCGCAGCACTCCCGCTGGCAGCCTGTGCGACAGATGCCGGGGATGGCTCAACAGGTGGCGGATGGTTGTCACCCGGTGCAAGAGCCGGGGTATCTGCCGGAGCGGGCAGGGCCGGTGGGTCGGTATCAGCCCGCCCCGGCAATGGCATCACTGACAGCAGGGCAGCCATGAGCAGCAGGGACAGGGGATACCGGGTCATCATCAGTCCGTTTCCCAGAAATAATCCGTGAGGCGGTCCGGCTCAAAGCACTCATCAACCTCAAAGGGCCGAAAACCGTAACGGATGAAACACTGCTGCAACCCGGTATGCCACTGCTCAAAACGTGCACTGATGGCGTGCCGCAGGGCCGGACGCAGCAACAGGCTGCGCACCCGCCCGCTTTCGGGGTCCCTGAGGCGGACAAAGCGCCAGTCCGGCAGCTGGCGGTATTCACGCCCCGGCCACAGCAGGACCGGTACCAGTTGGTGAAAGGCCAGCCGCTCCAGCAGCTGCTCCAGCAGATTGCGCGGAAAATGGAAGTCACTGAGCAGGAAAACCAGGCTGCGTCGGGCCGGCAGCTCATCCAGACATGACAAAAGCCCCCGGCTGTGCCGATCCGGTGCCTGGTAACGGGCCAGCTGCTGCCACAGGGGTTCCAGGCTGGCAAACTGGCGCACGGGCGGGGTATAAAGTGCCCGGGCGGGCTGTTCAGCGGCCGCCATAAAGCTGAAACGGTCACCATTGCGGTAACTGGACCAGGCAATGCTCCGGCACAGGGCCTGCAGCAGCTCGCGGCGTCCAAAGCTGCGCATGGAGGCACTCAGGTCCGCCAGAGCCACTACCGTCAGACGGCTGCTCTGGCGCATGCGCCGGACCCGGAACTGTCCGAACGGGTCACGCAGGCTGGCCTGCAGGTCGAGGTTGCGCACATCGGGGTGATGGGCGAGCCAGTCATGGGAATGAAATTCCAGCCCGGTACCGGTGCGCAGGCCCGGATGGGCACCGCTGCGGGTATCACCGCTGCGCCAGGGTACCCGGTAGAAAAACTCTTCCGGCTGCGGCATCAGGGGGCCACCCGGTCAAGAATCTGTGCAGTCAGCACCGGGGTGATCTGTTCACGGCGCTGTTCGTAGACCGGGGTGAAAAACAGCCGGTGGCCGATGGCGGGCAAAAACACATCACGAAGATCCTCCGGGCTCAGGTAATCACGCCCGTTCAGCCAGGCCAGTACACGGGCAGCACGGATCAGCAGGCTCATACCCCGCGGGCTGGCCCCGGACAGCAGCAGGCGCTCCATGTCGATATTGGCCAGTTCCACCCCGGTGGCAGCGGGATTACGGGTAGCCTGCCACAGACGCTGTGCGTAATCCATCAGGGCCGGGCTGACACGGACATGGCGCTGGATCGCGGCGGCAACCCGGTTCAGGGCCTCAAAAGGCAGTACCGGTTCACGGATGACCTCGACCAGGGTATCCGTATCATGAAAATCCGGATCGAACATCAGGCGCTGGCGCAGTTCGGTCTCTGCCGGAATGCCGACCGCGACTTCCAGCATGAAACGGTCACGGGCCGCCGCAGGCAGGTTATAGGTTTCATCCCGCTCGACCCGGTTGCGATCGGCAAAGACCTGCAGGTGCGGGAACTGCCATTCACGGTTGAATGCCTGCACGCTGCGTTCGGCCATTACCCGCAGCATGAGGGAATGCACCTGGGGACGGGCACGGTTGATTTCATTGAAAAAGAAGGTGGAGAGGTGTTCACCGTGTTTCAGCAGCGGACCGGGATCAACCTGCGGCCTGCCATCGGCATTGATCCAGGTGTGGTAGATGAGATCGTGCGGCATCAGGTCCACGGTGCCTTCCGTGCGTTCGTAGGCCCCGCCGATGGCACGCGCCACACTGCGCAGCAGCGTGGTCTTGCCCACACCGACATCACCTTCCAGCAGTACATGACCACGGGCAAATACCGCCACCGTCACCAGCCGGATGGCAGGCTGCATGCCGATCACCACCTGTTGCAACTGACGTTCGAATTCCAGCGCCCGGTTGCGCCAGTGATCGGGGTCAAAGGAAGCGGATTCGGACATGGAGGCCATCCTGTGCGTAGTCTGGTTGGGAGGCTGTGTGCCATTTGTCGCTTCAGGATTATTGCAGGTTGGGGGGAATGAGGCAAATGAGGGGCAGCCCTTAATCTTTTGCCTGCCCCCGTATTTCAAGCCGGCATCAGGTTTCAGTACGAAACGGTCACATCCGGCCGGCTGGCGAAGAACCGGCTCCCCATCAGCATTGAGGGGGTACGATAACCGCCTGTCACCGCCTCATCCAGGCAGTGCACGGCTATTGCCAGGGCCGTGTCGACCGTCAGGGTATAGACATTGGGGCCGGACAGGGTGCCGCTGACTTTCTGTCCCTGGGCATTGCGGGCCTCGCCCCAGAATTCAGTCCGTTGCATCGCCAGTGCCTCATCACTCGGCCCACCGGCCAGAAACCGTTCCGCCATGTGCTTGAGAAAACGGATGACAGCGGGCCGGGCAAAGATAAACCGCAGGTAATGACTGATGCGCATGCCCAGTCCCAGCGGCAGTGGCATGGCGGCAAAAACCATGCCGTTGGGAACACCGGTGGAGATGCCTGCGGTGAACACATCGCCCCAGGGGAAGGTGACTGCCCAGCGGGTTTTGCCGGGGAAGGGGAGACGGCGGATAATATGCGCCTGCGGTACGGCGACCAGCCGGTGATTCTCGCGCACCAGCCCGCCGTTGGCCGTGCCTTCGATGGCGGTCTTGATGGTGCCGATGCTGGGGCGGGTACCGAAGCTGAACGCGATGTCGATATTATCGGCATCCGGCAGCTTCTCCTTCAGCGTGGCGGCCAGGCAGTCGGTCGGCACAATGTCAAAACCGGCACCGGGGCACAGCACCACCCCCGCTTCCTGCGCCCGTGAGTCCTGGTTGTGGCAGAACTGCAGGATGGCGATCTCGCCGGTAATGTCCAGGTAGTGTACCTTCCGGCTCAGGCAGGCTTCGACAAAAGCCGGCGCGGTTGCCGCAAAGGGGCCGGCACAATTCACCACCACATCAATACCATCAAGGTGTTCCGCCGCCTGTTCCACACTGAAGACCCGCGCCTCAAGCCCGAAGGCTTCGGTCAGCGGACCGAGTTTGGTGGCGCTGCGACCGGCAATCACCGGCGTCAGTCCGCGCCGAACCGCCTCCTGCACCATCAGGTCACCGGTGTAACCGTAAGCACCGTAAATCATCAATCGCGTACTCATTTCAAATCTCCCGCTCTGCAGGACAGGTTTGTCAAGCTGTGGCACAGGCCCCGTACAATGACCGGTGCTGCGTTGGTTGGGTCTGGTTATGACGGCCTGGTGTCCGGTGTGTCTGTGTCAAGCTCCAGGCTATCCACATTGCCATCGGCATCAACCTGCAGGTGGGTCAACATGCGCTCGGCTTCCTCCAGGCTGACATCGTAGCGTTCCTGCAGTTTGCCGATTAGCAACTCGATTTTGCCATTGATTTCGATCATGTCGTTGTGGGTCAGCTCGCCGAACTTCTGTCGCACGCTGCCTTCCAGTTGGTACCACTTGGCTTCAAGTATCGTTTTAATGTCCATTTGCCGGCTCCTGTTCTGTTGGGGGCATCCGCTTGGTCTCAAGTCCACGATTATAGTCCGGATACCGGATTAAAAATGCTTCAGATTACCTTGCCGTGACAGCCGGCAAGGCCGCTGAATGACAAAAAACCGATATGATAACAGTTTAGAATCCCCTCATAGGGTATCCGTAAACCCTTCGCCTTTAGGCGACGGATGACGGATCCCCGTTTACACTTGGGGAATGGAAGATTACAAGAAAGGATCCCATACAGTTTGGGACTGCAAATACCACCTGGTGTGGACGACGAAGTACCGTTATGAGGTGTTGAGCGGAGATGTAGGTCACCGTTTGCCGGGAGTTGCTTCGAGAGATCGCTCGGAGCAAGGAGATGACGATCTATGCGGGCTCAATCAATCGTGATCATGTGCACATGCTGATCGGTATACCGCCGAACCTGTCGGTGTTGAAGGCAGTGCAGTACCTGAAGGGGAAAAGCTCTGTACACGACAAAAATCATAACTGACTGATTTAACGAGGCCAAGTTTTAGCGAGTTGAAGTCCGCCGACGATCTGTTGCACCCTCTTGTGACCAAACAAAGGAGGTTGCAATGGATTTAGCCGACGGACTACGGAACAGCCTAAAAGATCATCTGGGTTGGGGCAAGCCCCGGCTCGCTTGTTTTGTCAGTCTGCTGCTGGCGGTGTTACGTATCCAGCGTATGGATTTAAGCCGTCTGGCGGTAGCGATGGGTGGTAGGCGTTCACGCTTTCCGTTAGGCATTGCAGCGATTTTGTAGTAAATTCCCCC
>DAOPKY010000062.1:0-21102 GCA_035391465.1 Thiolinea sp.
CAACAAAATTACTACAAGTAGCCACGCCGCGACAATAGGTCGCGTGAACGGTTACACCAGTGGCTTGCTGGTCCTGCCACAAACCCAAGCACTGGCTCATTCCGATGCGGCACCGGGCGGGATGGAAAAATGTGCAGGTATTGTCAGGGCAGGCATGAATGACTGTGGTGCCAACGGGCATGCCTGTGCCGGCATGGCCAGGGAGGACAACGATCCGGATGAGTGGATTACCCTGCCAAAAGGCACCTGCGGGAAAATTGCCGGGGCGGATTGTGGATGAATAGCCACCAGCCACTGTTACGCTTGGGCTACCCGATGCTCATCATCAAAAATCCGGTGAATGCTGCGTTGCTGATGCTGAGCTTTGGGTCAGCCAGTTCGCGCAGTTCCAGCAGGAAATCGCTATAGCTCTGGTAGAAGGCATGGGTCGGAGAGGGCTGGTAAGCCAGGTTCTGTACCCCGAAGTGCTTGAGGATGGCCTTGGTGGTATTCGGCTTGATGAACCAGTATTTGTGCATGTCGTAATAAAACGGCAGGGCACTGACCAGGGTCCATTTGCCCAGTTTCAGGTCCAGCAGGGCATTGTTCAGGGCCGTTGAAACCCTGTTGTTCATTGCCATACAGCCACTCCTGCAGGCCATCGGCGAGCTGTTCACGCAGGGCAGGCAGCGAGGTGCCAACGCCTTCCCGGAAACGCAGTTTTTCAAACAGGGAGACCATGGACGAACGGTTGATGATCTGGATCATGTCCTGGATGACGGCTTCCGGATTGCCGAGTCTTTCCGGGGCAAAGGCTTGCCGGGCCTGCTCCGAGAGTTTGCCGACATTGTGCCTGCGCACGATTTTCTGGATGTTCGGGTCTGCAAAACCGTCCGGGTAATGGGACAGAAACCGCCCCTGCAATTCAAACAGCTTTTCGGCATACATGGTGGCTTCCTCCGTTTGCGCCCCGATGGCGCGATTTTATGGCCAGGGACTGGCGGCTTGTCAATAAAATGCACCCGATCCGGGAATACGGACTCAGCCAGCGTGAGACCGTGCACTTGCAGGCTGCGGAATCCCCCGACCGGGGAAGGCTGCTCAGCTATTCTCTGGTTACGGACCAATACCGGCACCACCAGTAATTATCAGCTCATGCATCACCTGCGCAATACGCACGGCATCCGCTCGGCACGGCAGATGTGCAACAAACCGATGATGATGATGGTACGTTACTGTCCGGATGACCTGAACCTGAAACACACGCTGGACCACTTCGGCCAGGAAGGTGCCCTGCTCAGGCGGGTAGGCTGCTGACCCATCCGGAACAGCGTCACCGGCAGGCACCCGCCTTCATCAGACCCGGCAAAGCTGATGGCTTGCCGCAGGGACAGGTTGTGCTGCTATACTGATCAGGACGGATTTTACCAACAGACCTATCCTGACGGAGAAGGAAATCATGAAAATCACCAGATTCCTGCCAGCCTGCCTGCTGCTGGCGTCAAGCCTTGCCATGGAGTCGGTTCTGGCTGACTGGACCCTCAACAACGACAAGTCGGCACTGTATTTTGCCTCGATCAAGAATGACAGCGTGGTGGAAGTCCATCATTTCGACCGCCTGTCCGGGGCTATCGATGCGGAAGGCCAGGCCACACTCGACATCGACCTCAACAGCATCAATACCGCCATCCCGATCCGGGACGAGCGCATGCGTGATGAACTGTTTCAGACCGCCGAATACCCGAATGCCACCATCAGTGTCGATCTGGGCAGCGACGGTATCAAGGATGGGGAGCAGGCAATCACTGCAAAACTCAATCTGCACGGTATTGAAAAAGAAATCACCACTAACGTCAAGGTCAGCGTTACCGATGACCAGATCAAGGTTGTCAGTGCCGAACCGGTCAAACTGTCGGCCCCTGACTTCGGCATGGATGGCGGTATCGCCAAACTGGCGGAAATGGCCCAGCTTCCCGCCATTTCCCCCACCGTTCCGGCTTCCTTCCTGCTGTATTACGACAGACAGCCTTAACCCCCCCTTTCCTGTAACCGGGCGGCGCACTGCTCCGCCCTGTTGCCGATTGGGCCGGCAGCCCCTGCCCCGGATGTTCGATGAGGCCATCAGCCCCTGTCAATCAGGTACCGCAAAAAGTCTGTAACACGGCCTCCCCGGCTTCCGGCGGGCGCTCATACCCCGAAGCCCCGGGGCGCTCCTCAAACGGCTGCGCCAGTACATTGACCAAGGCCTGAAACGGTCCGAAATCGGCATGATCCTCCGCCGCCCGGATCGCTTTTTCCAGCTGGTGATTACGCGGAATGTAAAGCGGATTCACCGCCAGCATCCGTGCCCGGCGTTCCACCTCCGGGTACTTATCCCGTGCCAGTCTGGCCCGCCAGCGCTCAAGCCAGTGCGCCAGTCCGTCAGCCTTCTCAAACCGGTCATGCAGCCTGGCATCCTGCGTGGTATCCGTTCCATCCAGCGCTGACAGCGCCCGAAACGCCAAAGTAAAGTCGGCACGCCCCCGCTCCAGCAAACCGAGCCAATCCTCTACCAGCGCCCGATCCTCTTCTCCCTCACCGGCCAACCCCAGCTTGGCACGCATGCCAGCCAGCCAGGCGGCCTCATAGTGCACCGGGAAGGCATTGACAAGCGCCTGTACATCTTCCAGCTCTGCCTCCGGATCCGTGGCCAGCGGCAGCAGCGTTTCCGCCAGCCGGCACAGGTTCCAGTGCGCAATACCCGGCTGGTTGCGATAGGCATAACGGCCTTCCCGGTCAATCGAGCTGTATACGGTGTCGGCCTGATAACGGTCCATAAAGGCGCAGGGACCATAATCAATGCTTTCCCCCACGATGGACATATTGTCGGTATTCATGACCCCATGAATGAAACCGATCTGCATCCAGTGCGCAATCAGCCCCGCCTGCCGCCGTATCACCGCCTCCAGCAGGCCAAGCCAGGGCCGGGCCTGTTGCTGCAACTCGGGATAATGACCCGCAATCACGTAATCCAGCAGCTGCTGCAGCGCCTCACGATTCCCGCGAGCCGCAAAAAACTGAAAGGTACCGACGCGTACAAAGCTGGCTGACACACGGGTAATAATACCCCCCGGATACAGCCGGTCACGGGCCACCGACTCCCCGGTGCTGACCGCTGCCAGGGCCCGCGTGGTCGGGATGCCCATGGCATGCATGAACTCACACAGTACATATTCGCGCAGGACCGGCCCGAGCTGAGCACGTCCGTCTCCACCGCGTGAGAAGGGTGTGCGCCCCGAGCCTTTAAGCTGTATAGCGAAGCGTTGTCCGTTCCGGTCTGTCAGCTCTCCGAGCAGAATGGCGCGTCCATCACCGAGCTGAGGATTGAAATGACCGAACTGATGCCCGGCATAAGCCATGGCCAGCGGCTCGGCCCGTTCCGGCACCTGATTGCCACCAAAGATCAGGGCCCCGGCTGGCCCGTCCAGCGCCACCGTATCCAGCCCCAGGGCCTGTGCCAGTTCATGATTGAAACGGATCATGGCCGGAGCCTTTACCGGGGTCGGTGCAATGCGGGCGTAAAAAGCCCCCGGCAGGCGGGCGTAACGGTTATCGAAGGGGATGGGGGGTATTTCAGACTGCATCACTCACCTCTGCCAGAATTCCATCTTTCACATACGCCGGAAGGCATTCATGGAGCAGCTCTCAGCCCTGCACCAGAAAACCCCAGTCAATCTCAAGCTCCGGAAACAGTCCGACACTGGCTGGCTTATCCAGGCCGAACAGCCGGAACTGTCCGTACTTTCCGTCTTTATCCAGCACATGGACCATCAGCCAATGATCAAGCGGGTGCACAATCCAGTATTCCTTCACCCCATGATGTTCATACAGCCTGCGTTTTGTCTCCATATCCATGATGGCGGATGCGGGTGAAATGACTTCGATGATCCAGTCCGGAGCACCGCGACAGCCCTTGTCATCCAGCTTGTCATGATCACAGATGACCGCGATATCGGGCTGGACTGTAGTATCCGTCTGGTCATCGGCCTCCTGCCGACGGGGCAGACGGACATCAAACGGAGCGATATAAGGGCAACACGGCCTGCCACGCAAATACTGCAGAATCTGCGCCCCTACCTCCAGCACCACCTCCTGATGCTGTCGTGACGGGGCTGCCATGGCATGCGCCATCCCGTCAATCAGCTCCCAGCGCTCACCTTCCGGCCATTTTGCATAATCGGCATAGGTGTACCGTGCCGATAACTGCGGTGCTGTACTCATTGTCCGTTTCTCCGCCTGACCATGCCCAACCTTAAACATACCATAAAGGCAACAGCAACCCGGCCCCTACAACAACACCACATCAAACTGCTCCTGCGTATAGAGCGCTTCAACCTGCAGCCGAATCGGAATGGCGACAAACTCCTGCAATTCGGCCAGACTGTCGGATTCCTCGTCCACCAGCATATCAATCACTTCCTGTGCAGCCAGTACCAGCAGCTCCCGCGCATCAAACTGGCGCACCGCCCGCAGAACCTCACGAAAAATCTCGTAGCACACGGTTTCAGCCGTTTTGATGTAACCTCGCCCGTTACAGACCGGGCAGGGTTCACACAAAATATGCTCCAGACTTTCCCGCGTACGCTTGCGCGTCATCTCGATCAAACCCAGCGGTGACACATCACAAATATAGGTCTTGGCATAATCCTTCTCCAGCTCGCGCCCCAGGGTTTTCATCACCTGACTGCGGTGTTCGGCCTGCAGCATATCGATGAAATCCAGAATGATAATGCCGCCCAGATTGCGCAGACGCAGTTGGCGGGCAATGGCCTGGGCCGCTTCCAGATTGGTGCGGAAAATGGTTTCCTCCAGATTGCGGCTGCCGACAAACCCGCCGGTATTGACATCGATCGTGGTCATGGCCTCGGTCTGGTCAATCATGAGATAACCACCGGATTTGAGCGGTACCTTGCGGTGCAGGGACTTCTGGATTTCCTCCTCCACCCCGTGCAGGTCAAAGATCGGACGTTCCCCCGGATAATGTTCGATATTGCGTGCCAGATCGGGAATATACTTATTGCAGAACTCGATCACCTTCAACGCGGTCTCGCGCGAATCGATCAGAACACGCTCAATCGGCTCGCCCACCATGTCACGCAGCACACGCAATACCAGCGGCAGGTCCGAATACACCAGCGTCGGCGAGCTGGTTGCCGCTGCCGACTCCTCGATATTGCGCCAGAGCTTGCGCAGAAACTTCATGTCACGGCGCAGCAGGTCTTCGGATACGCCATCCGCTGCCGTGCGCACGATATAGCCGGCATGATCATTCAGTTCCTCACGCAGTGCCAGCATCAGCGTGCGCAGGCGCTCACGCTCCTCGGAAGATTCGATCTTGCTGGAAATACCGAGGTTGCCATTATCCGGCATCAGTACCAGATAACGCGACGGAATGGTCACATAAGTGGTCAGGCGCGCCCCCTTGGTCCCCAGCGGGTCCTTGATCACCTGCACCAGCAGGGTCTTGCCCTCATGCAGCAGCTCGCTGATGCTCGGATTGCTCTTGCCCGGTGTTCTGGATGGTACCACGGCCCCCTCGACACCCAGCTCATCCATCGCCGGACCGGTCAGGTCGGACGCATGCAGGAAAGCCGACTTCTCCAGCCCGATATCCATGAAGGCTGCCTCCATGCCCGGCAGCACACGAGACACCTTGCCCTTGTAGATATTACCCACAATCCCGCGCCGGGAGGTACGTTCAATCAGGATTTCCTGCAGGATGCCGTTTTCCAGCAAGGCTGCCCGTGATTCCTGGGGCGTGATATTAATTAAAAGTTCCGCACTCATGCAAACCTCACAATGCTGGCTTCAAGGCTGCGCTGGTGGCAGCGGAAAAATACCGGCAGTTGCCAGCAGTTGTGCCGTCTCGAACAACGGCAACCCCATGACACCGGAATAAGAACCGTCCAGGCGCTCGACAAATACCGCCCCCAATCCCTGAATCGCATAGGCACCGGCCTTGTCACGCGGCTCACCCTGCGCCCAGTAGGCTGCGATTTCCGCCGCTGAAAGCTGACGAAACCAGACCCGGCTCCGGCTCAGGCGCACCCCGCTGCCCTGCACACTGCACAGGGCCACGGCGGTCAATACCTCGTGCATGCGTCCGGCCATCCGCTCCAGCATGGCCCGGGCACTGTCAAACCCGTCCGGCTTGACCAGCAGGGTGCCATCCACCACCCCGAGGGTATCTGCTCCCAGTGCGGGCAGGGTATGGTCAGTACGATCCCAGACGGCCCGGGCTTTAGCCTGTGCCAGCCGTACTACCAGTGCTTCGGGCGTCTCCCCGGCCTGTGCCCCTTCATCCACGTCCGCCGTCTGCACCCGGTAACGGATGCCGATCTGGTCCAGCAGCGCACGCCTGCGCGGCGAACCCGAGGCCAGAATCACCTGTATGCCCATGTCTGAAACCCGTTTGATTTATTGATCCCCTAATCCCCGCGATGGTAGGGGTGATTGGAAAGAATGCTCCAGGCCCGGAACAGCTGCTCGGCCAGTATCACACGCACCAGCGGATGCGGGAAAGTCAGCTCCGACAGTGACCAGTGCAGGTCGGCACGTGCAAGGCACGCGGCTGACAACCCGTCCGGGCCACCAACCAGCAGAGCCACATCACGCCCGGACTGCAGCCATTTTTCCAGCTCGCCGGCCAGCTTTTCCGTGGACTGGCTGCGACCCTGCACATCCAGGGCAATGACCAGACAGCCCGCCGGAATTGCGCCCAGCAACCGGCTGCCCTCACGCTCACGGATACGCTGCACATCGGCCTGACGCCCGCGCTTTTCCGGGGCAATCTCCCGGATCAGCAGCTGACAGTGGGGAGGCAGGCGTGCGGCATAATCCGTGCTGGCCTCCTGCACCCAGGCAGGCATGCGCGTCCCGACCGCCAGCAGATGGATACGCACTTAGCCGGCCCTGCTTGTGCCATAAGCCTCAGCCGGGGATTCACCCCATAATTTTTCCAGATTGTAAAAAGCCCGGACATGCGGGAGCATCACATGAATCACCATGTCATTCAGGTCAACCAGCACCCACTCCGACTCCCGTTCGCCTTCCGTACCCAAAGGGGCCTGCCCGGCAGCCCTGGCCTTGAGTGCCACCGACTCCGCCAGGGCACGGACATGACGGGTCGAAGTACCGGTCGCAATGACCATGCTGTCCGTAATGCTGGACTTGCCCCGGACGTCCAGCAGAACCACATCCTGTGCTTTCAGGTCATCCAGCGCTTTCAGCACCAGCTGTTGCAATTGTTCCAGTTCCATTAATACCTTCAGTGTTGATAAAGATTGCGCGCACCGATATAGCGACGGACCCGGTCCGGTAACAGGTAGCGGATGCTGCCGCCGTTATTGCAGCGTGCCCTGATGAATGTAGCAGAGATATCCAGCTGGGTCACAGCCTGAAACGTGATACGTCCGGCAGGTGTCTGATTCAGCTCGCAGTTATGCCGTACCCGGCTGGCAGCATACCAGTCGGCAGAATCGGGCAGATAACCGGGCCGGTGCACCACGATCAGGTGGGCCAGCGCCAGAATGTCCTCCCAGCGATGCCAGCTCCTGAAACCCAGAAATGCGTCCATGCCCATGGCAAACCCGATGGGTATCTCGCCGCCGAGTTCACTCCGCAATGACTGCAGGGTATCGACCGTATAGGAATGCCCGGCACGCTCCAGTTCACGGGCATCAGCAAAAAAACGGGGTTCATTGCCAATGGCAAGCCGCAACATCTCGAAACGCTCACGGGCACTGGCCTGTGGCTGTGGACGGTGCGGTGGAATATTGCCCGGAATCAGGTGCAGGCGCTCCAGTCCACAAGCTTCCACGATTTCCAGCGCCGTACGCAGATGCCCGAAATGGATGGGGTCAAAGGTTCCCCCCATCACACCGATCATGCTGCCACACTCATGTACGAATCTGGCCGTTACCCAGCACCACGTATTTCTGCGAGGTCAGCCCTTCCAGCCCCACCGGGCCACGGGCGTGCAGCTTGTCGGTGCTGATGCCGATCTCGGCCCCGAGGCCATACTCGAAGCCGTCGGCGAAACGGGTCGAGGCATTGACCATCACCGAGCTGGAGTCCACTTCACGCAGGAACCGGCGTGCCCTGGTGTAGTTGCTGGTGATAATGGCATCGGTATGGTGCGAACCGTAGGTATTGATGTGCTCGATGGCGGCATCCAGTCCCGTCACCACCCGGATCGACAGGATCGGGCCCAGATATTCGGTGCTCCAGTCAGCCTCCGTGGCCGGAACAGCTGCAGGCAGAATGGCACGGGTCTGCCCGCAGCCACGCAGCTCCACCCCGACGCTGCCCAGCGCATCCGCCAGCACCGGCAGCAGGCGGGCCGCCACACGCTCGGCTACCAGCAGGGTTTCCAGGGTGTTGCAGGTGCCATAACGCTGGGTCTTGGCGTTCACCGTTACCTTCAGCGCCATCTCCGGATCGGCCTCGTCATCAATATAGACATGGCAGATCCCGTCCAGATGCTTGATCACCGGAATGGTGGATTCACGGCTGACCCGTTCAATCAGCCCCTTGCCACCACGCGGCACGATGACATCCACATATTGACTCATGCGCAGCAGCTCACCCACCGCAGCCCGATCCGCTGTCTCAATCACCTGCACACAGTGGGCCGGCAATCCAGCCGCCTCCAGCCCCTGCTGCACACAGGCGGCAATGGCCGTATTGGAATGCAGGGCTTCAGACCCGCCCCGAAGAATGGCAGCGTTGCCGGATTTGAGGCATAACGCTGCGGCATCTGCCGTCACATTGGGACGTGACTCATAGATAATGCCCACCACCCCGAGCGGTACACGCATGCGCCCGACCTGAATCCCGGACGGACGGTTGACAAAATCTGTCATGGTACCCACCGGATCAGCCAGCTTGACGATCTGGCGCAAACCCTCCGCCATGGTGCCGATCACCCTGTCAGTCAGCTGCAGACGGTCCAGCATGGCCGGTTCCAGCCCCCTGGCCCGTCCGGATGCCAGGTCCCTTGCATTGGCCTGTTGCAGGGCAGATGCATTGTCCAGCAATGCCTGAGCCATGTATTCCAGTGCGGCATCCTTGCAGGCACTTTCGGCACTGGCCAGAAGGCGCGATGCCTTGCGGGCCTGCTGTCCGACGGCCTGCATGTATTTCTGTATGTCCAAAACGGTCCTCTTTCCCTAATCCGGATTTTATGCTGTACCCGAGTATATCAGCTTCATTCCCGGCCCAGAAAATCCGTGATCAGTTCGGTCATTTCATCCGCATACAGGTCCATGAAAAAATGATCCGCCCCGTCGATGGTTTCAAGTCGCAGCCCGTCCTGACTGACACCTTCCAGTCGCGCCGGAAGATCAGGCACCACCTCATCAGCGCTGCCCATGATCAACAGGACCGGCCGGGTGATCTTTGACAACAGTGTCGGGGTGTCACGGCGCTCATCCGGCTGGTAGTAACCCAGAACGGCGGCAGCTGTGGCTTTAGCCCGCTCACAATAGACAAAGCCGGGCAGCTCCATCAGGGTGTCGCCCTCGCCGGCATCGACCAGTGCCTGCGCCTGCCCGAGTACCGCATCCAGCGACACGCCATAGCGCCCGGCATAAGCCTGAGCCTCCTGCTCCGCATTCCAGGTAGCGGGTGCCACCAGAATCACCTTGTCCAGTACCGGATCATCCGCATGCTCACCGGCAAACCAGGCCACCTGATTCCCGCCCCGCGAATGCCCCCAGACCGCCACTTTCGTCACCCCCTGTGCCTTGAGCCAGTCCATCCAGGCATTCAGTTCCGTCACCGCATCTGCGTGCCGGTGCCGGTGATCAACCGTGCAGTCAAGCATGCCTTCCGCACGCTTGTCGATACCATATCCCAAGTTGACGGCCAGGGTATTGTAGCCGGCCTCATTCAACAACCCGGATACGGTTTTGACGATTTCCATGCGGTTGTGGGCCAGCGTGCCATGCAGCATCAGCACCACGCCATCCTGTGGCCCCTTGCCCCCGGCCAGATTCCAGTCCGCCCGCAGCTGCAGGCCATCCTGTTCAATCGTGACTTCTTCAGCCGGTAGCGGCATGGCCAGCCCCAGCACTGCAGACAACAAAACCCCCGCCTGTAACAGGCGATACACGCTACCCATGTGGATTCTCCTCCGGTTTCCGCACTCAACACCATGAAACGCATAAAGAATGCATGAAATTGGCACTCCAGCAGCTACCCAGTATAGATATAAATCCGGCATAAAGATAAATTCCGCCACCCTGCCCCCTGTCAGCCGCTGCAATGGCTGCCATGCACCAACTTTGTGCTTGCCAGTCCAGCCCCCTCTGCATATATACTTGTCGGCATCGTTAAATACCGCTGCCCTGTCCGGTTGACGGTTCTTCCAACTTGTAGCGAGATGGCACCACATGAGGCGTTTTTATTGCTCCTGCGGTCAGGAGGTCTTTTTCGACAATACCGTCTGCGTGGCTTGCCGTGCACAACTGGGTTTTGACCCCTTGAGCCGTACCATGCTGGTAGCACGGCCTGGTGATGACGAGCAGGCACCGTTACGTTGGCAAAGCGATGATGGCCGCATGCTCCAGTGCTGTGAACACCGCAGCTTCACTGTCCAGCCCTGCAACTGGCTGCTGGCTGCCGATGAGGGGGAGAGTGAGGATGAGGACGCCACCACGCTGTGCCTGTCCTGTCGCAGCACCCGCGCCCTGCCCAGCCTGGACATTGAGGGCAATGAGGTGCGCTGGGCCAAGCTCGAAGTAGCCAAGCGGACCCTGTTCTATTCCCTGCTGCGCCTGAATCTGGTCGATGCTGAAGGCGCTGAACGGGGCATGGTGTTCGACTTCGTGGAAGATCAGCGCATCAATCCGCAGGCCAAGGACAAAGTGGCCTACACCGGCCATGCCAATGGCGTTATTTCAATCAATGTGATCGAGGCTGATGACAGTGAGCGCGCGCGCATGCAGGAGATGATGAACGAGCGCTACCGCACCGTGATCGGCCACCTGCGCCATGAAAGCGGGCATTATTACTGGGATCGCCTGATTCGTGATGATGAACGCTGGCTGGCACGCTTCCGCGAAACCTTTGGCGACGAGTCCGGGTATCAGGAAGCCCTGAAGCACTATTACGAACAGGGACCGGAATCCGGCTGGGAGGGCAGCTTCATCAGCGCCTATGCCAGCAGCCACCCCTGGGAAGACTGGGCAGAAAGCTGGGCGCATTACATGCACATGATGGCAACACTGGAAACAGCCGCATCCTTCGACATGGTGGCGGTCAATGCGGAAGTGGACAGCGCCTTCGATGCCCTGCTGACAGAGTGGACACGTCTGACCGTGCGTCTGAACGCACTCAACCGCAGCATGGGCATGGGTGATGTCTATCCCTTTGTGCTGTCGGAATCTTCCGGTACCAAGCTGGCCTTCATTCACGAGCTGGTCGGGCAAAACGCCATCCCCTGACCATCCGCCATTCCACCATTCCACCATTCCACCATTCCACCATTCCACCATTCCACCATTACGCCATTACGCCATTACGCCATTACGCCATCATCAATAAATAAAATAAAATATAACGTTCAAAATAAGTCATTTTACAAAACACTGGAAATGATTAATATTTGCTACTGCTGGAGGCGAAATCCGTTGTTTCGCAACAGCACCTTTCCGCAGCAACGACGAATGAGGAGTGACGATGATGTCTGGAAACCAATGTCCGGTAATGCACGGTGGCGCTACCGAAGAAAGTATGTCTGTCATGAGCTGGTGGCCGAAGGCGCTGAAGCTCGACATCCTGAGCCAGCATGACACCCGGACCGACCCGATGGACCCCGGCTACCACTACCGCGAAGCCGTCAAAAGCCTGGATGTGGAAGCCCTGAAAAAGGACATGCATGCCCTGATGACGGACAGTCAGGCCTGGTGGCCGGCAGACTGGGGGCATTACGGCGGTCTGATGATCCGTTTATCCTGGCATGCCGCCGGCACTTACCGTATCGCCGATGGCCGGGGTGGTGCAGGCACCGGCAACCAGCGTTTCGCCCCTTTGAACAGTTGGCCGGATAATGCCAATCTGGATAAGGCGCGCCGCCTGTTGTGGCCGCTCAAGAAAAAATACGGCAACCAGGTGAGCTGGGCTGACCTGATCGTACTGGCGGGTACCATCGCCTATGAATCCATGGGCCTGAAAACCTTTGGCTTCGCCTTCGGACGCGAGGACATCTGGGCACCGGAAATCGACACCTACTGGGGCGCGGAAAGGGAATGGCTGGCGCCCAGCGACGAGCGCTACGCCGATGTGGACAAGCCCGACACCATGGAAAACCCGCTGGCTGCGGTACAGATGGGCCTGATTTACGTGAATCCGGAAGGTGTGAACGGGGTGCCCGATCCGCAGAAAACGGCGGATCAGGTACGTGAAACCTTCCGGCGCATGGCCATGAATGATGAGGAAACGGCGGCGCTGACCGCCGGTGGCCACACGGTCGGCAAATGCCACGGCAATGCCAATCCTGCTGATCTGGGGGATGCTCCCGAAGGTGCTGAAATAGCTGATCAGGGCCTGGGCTGGATCAACCGCAAGCAACGTGGCGTGGGTCGTGATGCGCTGACCGGCGGCCCGGAAGGCGCCTGGACCAGCAATCCGACCCAGTTCGATGACGGCTATTTCAGGATGCTGCTGGATCACGAGTGGGAAGTGACCACCAGCCCCGCTGGCGCCAAGCAATGGAAGCCGGTGAGCATCGCTGAAGCCGACATGCCGCCCGATGTCGAAGACCCTTCGATCAAGCGTATGCCGATGATGACTGACGCCGACATGGCCATGAAGGTGGACCCGATTTATCGCGGATACATGGAAAAATTCCGTGCTGATCCTGATTACTTTGCTGACACCTTTGCGCGTGCCTGGTTCAAGCTGACCCACCGCGACATGGGACCAAATACCCGTTACCTTGGCCCGGATGCGCCCCAGGAAGAACTTGTCTGGCAGGATCCGGTGCCGGCAGGTGCGACGGATTATGATGTACAGGCCGTCAAAGACAGAATCACCGCCAGCGGCCTGAGCCTCAGTGACAGGGTTTCCACCGCCTGGGACAGCGCCCGCACCTTCCGGGGCTCGGACAAACGCGGTGGCGCCAATGGTGCCCGCATCCGTCTGGCACCACAGAAAGACTGGGACGGTAATGAGCCTGCGCGGCTGACCAAGGTGCTGACGGTGCTGGAAGGCATTGCGGCAGATACCGGTGCCAGTCTGGCGGATGTCATCGTACTGGCGGGCAATGTCGGTGTGGAGCAGGCGGCCAAAGCGGCCGGCTTCACGGTTGAGGTGCCATTTTCACCGGGCCGTGGTGATGCCACTGAGGCAATGACCGATGTGGAATCCTTTGATCCACTGGAGCCGATTCATGACGGCTACCGCAACTGGCTGAAGAAAAACTACACTGTCGAAGCGGAAGAGCTGCTGCTGGATCGTACCCAGTTGATGGGCCTGAGTACGCCGGAAATGACCGTGCTGGTGGGTGGCATGCGCGTGCTGGGCACCAATCATGGTGGTACAAAACACGGTGTGTTCACGGATCGCGTTGGCCAGTTGAGCAATGACTTCTTCGTTAACCTGACCGACATGAACAATGCCTGGAAGCCAGCCGGTGAAAACCTGTATGAAATTCAGGACCGTGCCACCGGCAAGGTGAAATGGACCGCCACCCGTGTCGATCTGGTGTTCGGTTCCAATGCCGTTCTGCGCAGCTATGCGGAAGTGTACGCCCAGGATGACAATCAGGAGAAGTTTGTCAGGGACTTCGTGGCGGCGTGGGCCAAAGTCATGAATGCTGACCGCTTCGACCTAGCCTGATCCCCGTCTGACCTCCACGCCCGCGCCGTTTGTTGTGGCGCGGGATGGCTGCTTTCCAAAGCCTTGCCCGGCATGCTGCAACCACTTAACCCGGCATTGACGCAAGGCGGATTACAGCACGGCTGCCGCACAACGAAACCCGGGCGCAAGCCCGAGACTCATGCTAAAATACCGTCCTTTGCTACAGCAGGATTTGGAAAACCATGGGCGAGGGTAAAGTTTCCCTGACCTATCGTGATGCCGGTGTGGACATTGATGCGGGGGATGCACTGGTCGAGAGAATCAAGCCCCATGCCCAGCGTACCAGACGTCCGGAACTGCTCTCCGGTCTGGGAGGGTTCGGTGCCCTGATGTCCATACCGTCCCACTACCAGCAGCCAGTGCTGGTATCCGGCACCGACGGTGTGGGTACCAAGCTCAAGCTGGCCCTGGAAACCGGTATCCACGACACCATCGGCATTGATCTGGTGGCCATGTGCGTGAACGACATTATTGTCTGCGGGGCCGAGCCCCTGTTTTTTCTGGACTACTACGCCACCGGCAGGCTGGATGTGGATGTGGCGGAAGCCGTGATCCGGGGCATTGCCGACGGCTGCCAGCAGGCCGGGGCGGCACTGGCAGGGGGTGAGACGGCGGAAATGCCCGGCATGTACCACAACAATGACTATGATCTGGCCGGTTTCTGTGTCGGCGTGGTGGAACGTGACAAAATCATCGACCGTTCCCAGGTGCACAAGGGCAATATCCTCATCGGCATCAGCTCGTCGGGGCCGCATTCCAACGGCTACTCCCTGATCCGCAAGATTCTGGAAACCAGCCAGACCGCCTTGGATATGCCGTTTGAAAGCCGCACCATCGGACAGGTGCTGCTGGAGCCGACCCGCATCTATGTAAAACTGGTCCTGAAACTGCTCAAACATCACAGTATCAACGCCATTGCCCATATCACCGGCGGCGGTCTGACCGAGAACCTGCCACGGGTTCTGCCGGCTTTCACCGAGGCCCGCATCCGGCGCAACAGCTGGCAGCGCCCGGAAATTTTTCAGTGGCTGCAGCAGCAGGGCAATGTCGACCCCATGGAAATGCTGCGTACCTTCAACTGCGGTATCGGTCTGGTACTGGTGGTGCCGGAGGACGAGGTGGAAGACATCCTGACCACCTGCCGTCTGGACAAACTGCCGGCCTGGGTCATTGGCGATATTGCACTGACCGATGAGGCCGAGTCCTGCGTCACCTATGTCGACTGAAGACAGGACCGCCACGGCACATACCCGCATTGTCGCCCTGATTTCCGGCAGCGGCAGCAATCTGCAGGCCATTATCGATGCCTGCCGGGAACAGCGCATTGCAGGTGAGATTGTCGCCGTGATCAGCAATAAAAACGGCGTTTTCGGGCTGGAGCGTGCTGTCAGTGCCGGAATCCCGGCCCTGGTAATGGATCACCGGGATTTTTCCGATCGCGCCGACTTTGATCAGGCCCTGCAACGGCAGATTGATGCCTGTGAACCGGCCTTGGTGGTACTGGCCGGTTTCATGCGCATTCTCACCCCGGCTTTTGTGCAGCACTATCAGGGTCGTCTGCTGAATATCCACCCGTCCCTGCTACCGGCCTATAAAGGCACCCATACCCACCAGCGTGTCCTGGATGATCAGGGCAGAATCCACGGAGCCAGTGTGCATTTTGTCACCCCGGAACTGGATGGCGGCCCGGTCATTCTGCAGGCCAGGGTTCCGGTGCTGGCCCAGGATAGCACAACGACACTTGCGGCCCGCGTGCTGGTACAGGAGCACGTGATTTACCCCAGAGTTGTGGAATGGTTCTGTGCCGGACGACTCCGACTGGATGGCGAACAGATTTTGCTGGATGAACAACCACTGATGCAGCCGGTGATACTGGACGACAGCCCTGATCCGGGCAGTAGCTGAAAAGCAGCCCCGCTACCCCGTTCAAAACCCGATACAGAGCGGCATGATGCTGTGACAGTGCACGCAACAATCACCCGGCGGCTCCCACCCCGATGGAAACGGCAGGTGCCACCCGTGCCAGAATGCGCCAATCCCGCCCCACAGCCCGTATATCCTGAATGGCCAGTGCCACCCGCTCGGCCATGTGTTCCAGCTCCAGCCCAAACAGCGGGCGTGCCAGCGAACCCATCAGGTGCGGTGCCATATAGACCAGCAGCTCATCCACCAGCCCCTGTGCCAGCAAAGCCCCGGCCAGTGTGGACCCGGCCTCCACATGGACTTCATTGACGCCCGTCCGGCCCAGCTGCTGCAGTACAACGTCCAGCGCCGGCTGTGCTCCGGCCATACGCTGAACCATCACCCCCCGGGCCTCCAGTGCCTGAATCCGCTGCACATCCGTACTGCAGGTAAATACCTGCACCGGTCCCTGCAGCTGTAACAGGCCGGCATCCGGTTGCAGCTGCAGGCGTGAATCCAGAATCACCCGCAACGGCTGGCGAATGGCTCCCGTGATCCCGAGTACCTCCGGCTCCAGACGCACATTCAGGGCTGGCCGATCAGCCAGCACGGTGCCGATTCCGGTCAGGATGGCACCGGCCTGCGCACGCCAGAACTGCACATCATGACGGGCAGCCTCACCGGTAATCCAGCGGCTCTCACCGGAAGCCATGGCCGTGCGCCCATCCAGACTCATGGCCAGCTTGACCCGCACCCAGGGCCGCCCCCGTTCCATCACGGCAATAAAACCGGGGTTGAGTGCACGCGCCTGTTCCTCCAGCAATCCGCTCTGAACCCTGATACCGGCCTCATGCAGACGTGCCAGCCCCCGGCCTGCCACCAGCGGATTGGGATCACGCATGGCCACCACCACCCGCTGCACCCCTGCCGTAATCAGGGCATCTGCACAGGGCGGGGTGCGTCCAACATGGGAGCAAGGCTCAAGCGTCACATAGGCATCCGTCCCCGAGGCATCCCCGGCTGCACGCAAAGCATTGATTTCGGCATGGGCCTGCCCGGCACGCTCATGAAAGCCCGTGCCGATGATTTCACCATCACGGACCAGCACACAGCCTACGCGGGGATTGGGATGGGTAGTGTAAAGCCCGCGCCGTGCCAGTTGCAGGGCGCGGGCCATAAACGCAGTATCGGCTGCAGAAAAGGACGCTTCACTCATCAGACACAGGCCCATCCGGCAGCAAACCCATCTGGCGCTGACGCGCCTCCGGAGAAGGGGCCTTTTCCAGCTGCTCGATCATGGTGCGGAATTCCGCCATATCATTGAAACGCTGATAGACCGAGGCAAAACGGATATAGGCCACCTCATCCAGACTGCGCAGCTCGGCCAGCACCAGTCGCCCGATACGCGAGGTCGGCACTTCCCGCTCACCGCTGACCAGTACGCTCTTGTGGATACGGCTGATCAGCGCCTCGACCTGATCCAGCGACACCGGGCGTTTTTCCAGCGCCCGCAGGATGCCGGCACGCAGCTTGTCATCATTGAAGGGTTCGCGCAAAGCATTGGACTTGATCACCCGCGGCATGGTGAGTTCGGCAATCTCATAGGTGGTAAAGCGTTCACCGCAGGTGCTGCAGCGCCGCCGCCGCCGCACCTGCTCGCCCTCACTGGCCAGCCGGGAATCAACAACCCGGGTATCCTCCGAACCACAGAAAGGACACAGCATGGTGAATTACCGTCCGGCCCTGCTCAGGCGTAAACCGGGAAGCGGGCACACAGATTCAGTACCTGACCCCGGACACGCTCAATCACGGCCTCATCCTCAATATTGTCGAGCACATCGGCTATCAGCCCGGCCAGCTCACGACACTCCGCCGTCTTGAAGCCGCGTGTGGTAATCGCCGGCGTGCCGACACGAATGCCGCTGGTGACAAACGGAGACTGGGGGTCATTCGGTACCGCATTCTTGTTCACCGTGATATTGGCACGTCCCAGTGCCGCATCGGCGGCCTTGCCGGTAATACCCCTGGCAACCAGGTCCACCAGCATCAGATGGTTATCGGTACCGCCGGACACAATATTGTAACCACGCTCAATCAGGGCAGCCGCCAGCACTTTGGCATTCTCGACCACCTGCTGCTGATAGGTCTTGAACGCCGGCTCCAGTGCTTCCTTGAAGGCCACGGCCTTACCGGCGATAACGTGCATCAGCGGTCCGCCCTGGGTACCCGGAAAGACCAGTGAATTGAATTTTTTCTCCAGTTCTTCGTTGGCACGGGCCAGAATCAGCCCTCCCCGCGGCCCCCGCAGGGTCTTGTGGGTGGTGGAAGTCACCACATCGGCCACCGGCACCGGATCAGGATACAGGCCGGCAGCAACCAGACCGGCCACATGCGCCATGTCCACCATCAGATAAGCCCCCACCTGATCAGCAATGGCACGGAATTTCTGCCAGTCGATAAAACGGGAATAAGCCGAAAAGCCGGCCACAATCATTTTGGGCTGGTGCTCACGGGCCAGCGATGCCACTTCGTCATAGTCGATATAACCCTGACTGTCGATGCCATACTGGACTGCATTGTAGATTTTGCCGGAGAAATTGGGCTTGGCACCGTGGGTCAGGTGCCCGCCATGGGCCAGACTCATGCCCAGCACGGTTTCACCGGGATTGAGCAGGGCCATGTAAACAGCGGCATTGGCCTGGGAACCGGAATGGGGCTGAACATTGGCGTAAGCGGCACCAAACAGCTTTTTGGCACGCTCAATGGCCAGCTGCTCAACCACATCCACGTTCTCACAACCCCCGTAATAACGCCTGGCCGGATAACCTTCTGCGTATTTATTGGTCAGAACCGACCCCTGGGCCTGCATGACCCTGGGGCTGGTGTAGTTTTCCGAGGCAATCAGCTCAATATGGTGTTCCTGACGCTCGGTCTCTGCCTGCATGGCTGCCCAGACTGCCTCGTCATAACCGGCAATCGTCATCTGCTTTGAAAACATGTCGCTCAACTCCCGCATTCTCGCACATCCAGTAATGTCGGTATGATAGCAACAAAAACCGGGCACACCTATGCCGGAACCAACAAATATCAGGCAGATTGAAGGGATTACGCACTCTGGCTCAGCTGCTTGACGAACACGATCGAAGGCTTGCCGTTGAAGTCATAAAACTGCAGTGCCAGCCCCTGCTGGTTCACACTGCCGGCCCGACGCAGAATACGCAGGTAGCTGCCCTCCCAGGTACCGACATTGATGGTCGGCTCACCAGGGCCTGGGCGCAGGACTTCACAGGGCTTGCGTGACTGATCGATCTTGAGCACCTTGAAACCCCGGTTGCCGATGCGCTCGAAAATGGCCTGATAATTGTTGCAGCCGCCGATGCCACTCATGTCATTCTCACCCACCTCCATGGTGATGGCCAGATCGTCAGGTATCTTGTTGTCATACATCGAAAACAGCCGCCAGCGGGTTCCCAGCAGTGAAGGACCGCCACTGTTAAGGGGACAGGCATCCGATGGCAGGACAGGAACCGGCGTGGTATTTTCAGCCGCCATCAGACTGCCGGCATACAGCAGCAGCGGTGTCAGCAGAAAGTGCCTGCGAGACATTGTTGTATGAGAAGAAAGTTTGTTACCAGCTTGCATCGTTGTTATCCCTCGGAATCCAGATTAAAAATCGGCAGACGGTTATTGTCTCCATCTCCGTTTTGAGTATAGAAGAGGCATGCCGAATTTGCCGGCAACAAGCAGGTATTTTGCCTTATTTCCGGACACCCCCTGTATCAGGCCCACCACAAAACGCACCGGTATCAGCCGGCAGTGTGGCCCCGAGCGCACACCCGAGCTGCTCCCAGTCGAAAAATGGCCCCGGATCGGTTTTGCGCCCCGGTGCAATGTGCTGATGCCCGGTCACGTGCTGAAAGGTCAGTGTCGAATACGCCGCACACAGGGCACGGATGACCCGGATCAGCACTGCATACTGGACGTCACTGAAAGGCACATGGTCGCTGCCTTCAACCTCAATACCAATGGAAAAGTCATTGCAGGCCTCACGTCCCTGATACCGGGAAATGCCGGCATGAAACGCCTTGCGGTGAAACGGAACATACTGCACCACCTCGCCATCCCGGCGGATCAGCAGATGACTGGATACCCGCAGGTGGCAGATACCGGTAAAATACGGGTCTGCCGCCGGGTCTAACCCGTTCAGGAACAGGTCATCAATCCATGGCCCGCCAAACTGGTCAGGTGGCAAACTGATATTGTGAATCACGATCAGGGTTGGTAAACAATCCGCAGGCCGTGCATCCTGGTTGGGCGAGGGGCATTGTCGGGCCTCCTGCAATAACCCCGTACCCGTATTTATTTTCATGCAAAACTCCGATTAGACAAACTGTTGACAGGACTGACTTCAAATACCTGTCAAAATAGCAAATTTGTTACAGATATATAAAAAATCTATCAAGAAAATAATTCTGATTATCCTTAAAACGGCTTTTTACCGCCTGAATCACAGGATGATTAATTCCTTATTCAGATAGCCATATTTATAATTTATTACAGACTAGGGGCACTTACAGGCCAACGCCTTGTTGCGCCTGCCGCCTTTGGTCGCAATGGGTTTATTTAACAGGGGAAATTTGAAGATGATGAGCAAAAACATCATTGCCATCGGTGTGCAAGCTATTTTTTTGGCCAGCACATTATCAATCACATCAAACGCTTACGCAGAAATCACGACACCGTACAAAATACCCATCAGCCGGAGCAATCCAAAGGAGCCCATCCGGAAATCCGAGATCATGGCGGAAGTCAACAGCCAGTTCCCGGGCCGGCTGCTGTCCATCCGGCGTTATCCGGCCGGCGGAGAGGATTGTCATACCGTGCACTCCATGGGTGACGATGGCGAGCTGCGCATTATCATGGTTGCCTGTACCAACCTGTGATTCCGCCTGTCAGCCAATAACCGAAGGCAAGACTCCAGGTCTTGCCTCAGCCACTCCGTTTCTCCCCGGTATTTCCCCATCCCGTACTGTCATAACCACCACATCAGCCATACGGTGTACGCGATACCCGCTGCCATCCCGCCTCATCTTCCGATTTCCTGAAAACCTGTATTTTTCTACCCTTTTACATGATTCCGACAGTTTGTTATTCCGCTGCTTCAGTGTATGATGGTTGGACATACAACAGGAGCATGCCGGGCTGCAAGTGCATCAATTACTGTCTGTTGTTTTGACTGTAAAATCAACTAAAAAGCAGATAAAAGACATTATCTCAAAAATTGAGCTTATTGGTAGATAGGAAAATTTGAAAGATCAA
>DAOPKY010000063.1:0-20736 GCA_035391465.1 Thiolinea sp.
GGGGGAATTTACTACAAAATCGCTGCAATGCCTAACGGAAAGCGTGAACGCCTACGCTTCAGGGAAACCCATCGTGATCAGTGGTCGGTGTATCTGGGTGACGACAGTCGCAAAATGCAGATGCAGATTGACGTACATCGCAACTGGATACGGCTGGCCTGGCCGGGGCATCCGATGGCTGACCAGTACCGCATCACTTCCGCCCGGTGAATCAGCCTGTCCTGATCCAAAGGTGCACGGAAACGGGTTTTATGCTGAAGGATGAAACCCCTTCCTGATCAGGAAGGGGTGGCGTTCAGGGCTTGCAGCGGGGGAGCTCAGACCTTCGGTTTTGGCATCGCCCGCAGTTTCTCCGCAACACGGTCACCGAAAGCCTGGGTGCTGATCAGCTTCACGTTGGTATTGCCACGGGACAGGTCCGGGGTGGAGTAGCCGTCATTAAAGACGCCCTGCATGGCATCCCAGACATTGCGGGATTCTTCCAGCATATTGAAGCTGTACTCCAGCATCATGGCCACGGAACCGATCATGGAGTAGGGGTTGGCCATGTTCTTGCCGGCAATGTCCGGGGCAGAGCCATGGGAGGGTTCGTAATAGGCTTTTTCCGGTCCCAGACAGGCGGAAGGCATCAGGCCGAGGGAGCCCAGAATGCCGCCGCCCTGATCACTCAGGATGTCCCCGAACATGTTTTCCATCACCATGACATCAAACTGGCCCGGATTCAGGCACAGGTGGGTGGCTGCAGCGTCCACCAGCATGTGGATGACTTCCACTTCCGGATAATCCGGGGCCACTTCTTCCAGAATCTCGTTCCAGAGTACGCTGGACTTGAGCACATTGCTCTTGTGGATATTGTGCAGGCGTTTCTTGCGCCGCATGGCGACCTGAAAGGCGGCCTGCAGAATCTGGCGGATCTGGTCTTCAGTATATTCCAGGGTTTCCTTCACATAGCGCTTGCCACTGGCATCCCTGCCCAGCTCCTTGTTACCGAAGTACAGGCCGCCGACCAGCTCGCGCATGATGATAATGTCAATACCGTTACCGATGATTTCCGGCTTCAGGGGGGAGAAGTGAGCCAGTCCCCTGGGCAGGGAAACCGGACGGATATTGGCATAGGTATTGTAGCGGGCGCGCATGGGCAGCAGGGCACCGCGCTCGGGCTGCAGATCAACGGGAATCTTCTTGGAGTCTTCATGATTCAGCCCGATCGGCCCTTTCAGGATGGCGTCGGCAGCATCGGTGACAGCCTTGGACGCATCCGGGTAGGGGTGGCCACACTCGAAATAGGCGGAGGCACCGAACGGTGTGTGCAGCAGTTCAAACTGCACCGCATTGCGTTCTTCCACAACTTTGAGGATTTTGACCGCTTCCGCTGTAATTTCCGGGCCGATGCCATCACCGGCCAGAATGGCAATTTTGTAACTTTTCATGACTCTGGGATTCCCGCTGTCCTGATCTGGTTAATCGAAAGGAAAGCGATTCTACCGTAAAGCGGTCCGGGCGTCAGGAAATTCCTGGCGCGGGAACGGGCGTATTACCGCAGGATACAGGTGGGGTATGGTCGGCTTTTGTATCAGCCTGATGGACTGGATGCGTGCAGGAACAGCAGAATCTCTCCGGCAATCAGGAGCAGGGTCAGCAAGGCAAGCGAAAAGGGGATTTTATTCATGTTTTCCTCGGGTACGATCAGGGGTGAGTAGCTCCTTCTGTGTGATATTTAATCAATCCATCACCGGCAGCATAGCGCAAACCGGTGACAAAGTGCAGTATCATGCGGGTTGGGGTGGTAAGGTGGCGTTGTATCCGGATCACATTCATCACGTCTTTAAACAGGAAAGTACATGTCTGCAATCAGCCTCAAAACCGTTACCGGCGCACAGCTGGAGCCGTACCTGGATGCCCTGGCGCACTTGCGCATTCAGGTATTCCGGGCGTTTCCCTATCTGTATGACGGCAACCTGGAATATGAGCAGCGTTACTTGCAGACCTACCTGCAAAGCCCGGAGGCCGCCATTGTACTGGCACTGGATGACGGACAGGTGGTTGGTGCCGCCAGCTGCATTCCGATGCGTGATGAGGATGCGGCATTCCAGCAGCCGTTCCGGGAGCAGGGCAAGGCACTGCTGGGGGCGGACTTCACCCTGGAGCGGCTGTTTTACTGTGCCGAGTCGGTGCTGGATCTACGTTACCGGGGACGCGGGCTGGGTGTCGCTTTTTTCCGTGAGCGTGAGGCCCATGCGGCCCGGCTGGGCGGCTTCAGTCATGCCGGTTTTTGTGCCGTGGACCGTGCACCGGATCATCCACTGCGCCCGGTGGATTATGTGGCGCTGGACCGGTTCTGGGAAAAGCGCGGGTATCGAAAATACCCGTCGTTACAGGCTGTATTTCGCTGGAAGGACATTGATCAGTCGCTGGAAACCGATAAAACCATGACCTTCTGGCTCAAGGTGCTGCCCGCATGAGTCAGCAGCTGATCCGTATTGCCGCCGCCCAGTACCCGATTGATTATTTCGGTTCAGAACAGGATTTTCATGCCAAACTGGCTGCCTGGGTAGCCGAAGCTGCCCCTCAGGCTGAATTGCTGCTGTTTCCTGAATATGCGGCACTGGAACTGTGTTCACTGCTGCCCACGGCGGTACAGGGTGACCTGCACCGACAGCTGGAGCAGCTGCAGGCATTTCTGCCCCTGTTTCTGGCATCACACCAGGCGCTGGCCCGGCAGTATCGGGTGACACTGGTGGCTGGCAGCTTTCCGGTACGGTTGGCGGGTGGCCGGTATGTCAACCGTGCCCACGTGATTCACCCGGACGGGGGCATCGACTATCAGGACAAGCAGATCATGACCCGCTTCGAGCGCGAAGCGTGGCTGATCAGTCCGGGTACGGATTGTGGTGTGCGCGTGATTGATACGGCAGTCGGCAAGGTGGGCATCAGTATCTGTTATGATGCCGAGTTTCCACTGATTGCGCGCCGGCAGGTGGAGCTGGGGGCGGAAATTCTGCTGGTGCCGAGTGTGACTGAGACTGTGGCCGGTTATTACCGGGTCCGTATCGGCAGTCAGGCACGGGCACTGGAAAATCAGTGTTATGTGGTCCATGCCCCGCTGGTGGGGGAGGCGCTCTGGTCGCCTGCCGTGGATGTGAGCCGGGGACGGGCCGGGGTTTATACTCCGGTGGATCAGGGCTTTCCGGCAGATGGCGTGCTGGTGCAGGGCGAGATGGATCAGTCGGGCTGGATTTATGCCTCGCTGGATATGACCCGAATGCGGGCGGTGCGCCAGAGCGGGACCGTGCTCAATTATCAGGACTGGGCAAAACAGCTGTGCTGACTGCGGGCTGGTTTCGGTTTTACCGTTATCGGCACACTACAGGTTAAACCCGTTCCAGTCCTTGACGGTGCGCAGGATCATGTTGGACTTCACCCCTGAAACGCCGGGAAGGCGACCGATCACCTCCCGGTGCAGGCGCTCGAAATCCTCCAGTCCGCGTGCTGCCACGGTCAGCTGATAGTCAGCGTCTCCGGCCATCAGGTAGCACTCCAGAATTTCACTGGCCTGTTCCACCGCCTTTTCAAAGCGGATCAAGGCCGGCTTGGACTGGGATGACAGCGTGATCTCGACCATGACGATAATGCTGTAACCCAGCTTCTTGGGATTGAGGCGTGCATTGTAGCCTTCGATAAAGCCGCTGTCCTCCAGCAGCTTGATACGGCGATGGCAGGCGGAAGTGGACATGCCGATCTGCTCGCCGATTTCGGCAATGGGCTGGCGGCAGTTCTGCTGCAGGCGTTCGAGTATCTGGCGGTCCTGCTTTTCCAGGGCCCTGCTTTTTTTCCCGTTATTTGGTTCCTGCATGGGAAATTTTTCCAAAAAAATCGATATGCCTTGAATATATAGGAAATTTTCTGGACCTTCCAGGGATATAATAAGCTTTATAACAACAGGGCTCTGCTACGGAGGAGAGTGCTGGCGACGGACCGGTTATGGAGGCTGGTCCGGTTTGACAACAGGGGGAAGCATGCATGCCGGCTGATGGACTCACAGTCTGTCTGCTGCCATGTCCTGATCTTTCATCGAGGAGGTACTTACTATGTCCCAAGTCTATGTCGTTGGTTATGACGGCAGTCCATCAAGCCGGCGTGCGCTGGATTTCACCCTGGAACTGGCCGCTGAAAGTGGTGGCAGCATCGTGCTGGCTCACGTGCTGGCCTGGTCGCCTTATTCATTCCTGACCCAGGAGGAGCTGGCCGAGCGCCATGTCCGTCGTCAGGAGGAGCTGGAGCGGGCTGAAAGTGTCGTGATCAAGCCGGTGGTGGAACAGCTGGCCGATAAAGGCATCACGGTTGATCCCGTGATCCGTTACGGCAATATCGCCGATACCCTGTGCGAAATTGCCGGTGACAAACAGGCTGCCCAGATCATCATCGGGCGCACTGGTGACGCCGGTGTGGTGGCACGTATCTTCGGTTCCGTTGCCAGTGCACTGGCCCAGGGGGCTCCGATTCCCTGCACCATCATTCCATGATCAGGGAGGTTGATTTTATGATGAAGCGAGCCAACACACTTTCTGCTTTTTCCACTTTGCTGCTGGTTCTGGTGAGCCTGCTGTTCAGTCAGGCTGCACTGGCCCAGGAGGCAACCGGTCTGGATGCCACCATCAATAACGTGGTCGGCCCGGTTGTTGCCCCGTTTGTGAATGCCATTTTTTATTCCATACCTGTTTTCGGGACCAGCTTTCCGCTGATTGTTTTGTGGCTGGTGGTTGCTGCCAGTGTCTTTACCATTTACTTCGGCTTTATCCAGTTCCGGGCCTTCGGACACTCGATTGCGCTGGTCAGTGGTAAATACTCCGACCCGAATGATGCCGGTGAGGTCAGCCATTTCCAGGCACTGGCGACTGCCCTGTCCGGCACCGTGGGGCTGGGCAATATTGCCGGGGTGGCTGTGGCGGTTTCCATTGGCGGGCCCGGTGCGACCTTCTGGATGATCATGGCCGGCCTGCTGGGCATGGCATCCAAGTTCACCGAATGTACCCTGGGGGTCAAGTACCGCAATGAATATGCGGATGGTACCGTTTCCGGCGGTCCCATGTACTACCTCACCAAGGGGCTGGCAGAGCAGAACCGTGCCGTACTGGGCAAGATACTGGCGATCCTGTTTGCCATCTTCTGCATTCTGGGTTCTTGGGGTGGCGGCAACATGTTCCAGGCCAATCAGGCCCATGCCCAGCTGGTCAACATCACCGGCGGTGCGGACAGCTTCCTGAGCGGTAATGGCTGGATCACCGGCCTGATTCTGGCCGGTATCGTTTTTGCCGTCATTATCGGCGGGTTGAAGTCCATCGCCCAGGTCACGGAAAAAGTGGTACCCATCATGGCCATCATGTATGTCGGCACCGCCCTGATCATCATTCTCATGAATGCTGACAAGATCGGCTGGGCCTTCGGCCAGATATTTGCAGGTGCTTTCACCGGTCTTGGCATTGCCGGCGGCATGGTCGGTGCCCTGATGCAGGGTTTCAAGCGTGCTGCCTTCTCCAATGAGGCCGGTGTGGGTTCTGCCGCCATTGCGCACTCTGCAGTACGCACCAAGGAACCGATCACCGAGGGCTATGTTTCCCTGCTGGAGCCTTTCATCGATACCGTGGTGATCTGCACCATGACCGCGCTGGTGATTGTCATCACCGGCATGCTGAATGTTGATCCGGCGACCGGGATGTATGTCTGGGACAGTGAAGCGGGCCGCATTGCCACCGAAGGCAGTCTCACCGGTGTCGAGCTGACTTCGGCAGCCTTCGGGTCTTCCTTCAGCTTCTTCCCCTATGTGCTGGCAATTGCCGTTGTGCTGTTTGCCTTCTCCACCATGATTTCCTGGTCCTACTATGGCCTTAAGTCCTGGACCTATCTGTTCGGGGAAGGAAAAACCACTGAAATCAGCTACAAAGTGCTGTTCTGCGTTTTTGTGGTGATCGGGGCAGCGATGAACCTGGGGGCGGTGATCGACTTCTCCGATGCCGCCATCTTTGCCATGGCACTGCCCAATATCATCGGGCTGTACCTGCTGATGCCGGTTGTGAAGCGGGAAATGCAATCCTATACCCGCAAGCTGAAAAGCGGGGAGATCAAGCGCTATAAATAACCGTCAGGGTTTCCTGCCCGACAGGCAAGGCTGACTCCTCCGCCTGTCGGGTCAGGTCCGCCGGGAAGTGGCTCTGGCTGCTTCCCGGTTTTTTTATGGGCTGATATCGGCAGTGGCCGTGTCAGTTCAGTGGCTGACCAATTCTTTGGCCTGCTGATCCGCATGATAGGAGGAGCGCACCAGCGGGCCGCTAGCGACGGCTTCAAAGCCGATTTCCTCCGCATACTGGCGCAGTTCCTCAAACTCTTCCGGGGTGTAATAGCGTTCGACCGGCAGGTGGGAGTCAGAGGGGGCCAGATACTGGCCGATGGTCAGCATGCGGCAGCCATGGGCACGCAGGTCGCGCAGGGTTTCCTTAAGTTCTTCCATGTCCTCGCCCAGACCGACCATCAGGCCGGATTTGGTGGGAATATCCGGATGCGCTTCACCGAATTTCCGGATCAGGTCCAGTGACCACTGGTAATCGGAGCCGGGGCGAGCCTGTTTGTAAAGGCGTGGCACGGTTTCCATATTGTGGTTGAACACATCCGGGGGCGCAACCGCCAGTGCGTCCAGGGCAATGTCCATGCGGCCCCGAAAATCCGGCGTCAGGATTTCCACCTTGATACCGGGTTTGGCCTCGCGGGCTGCACGCACGCAGTCGGCAAAGTGTCTGGCCCCGCCGTCGCGCAGGTCATCACGGTCAACGGAGGTAATGACCACATAGTTCAGGCGCATATTGCGGATGGCATCAGCCAGATGGGCCGGTTCCTGTTCATCCACCGGCAGCGGACGGCCATGCCCGACATCGCAGAACGGGCAGCGCCGGGTGCAGACCTGACCCAGAATCATGAAGGTGGCGGTACCATGGCCAAAGCATTCCGGCAGGTTGGGGCAGGAGGCTTCCTCACAGACGGTAAACAGCTGGTTGCCGCGCAGCATGTCGCGCACCTTGGCTGCCTGTGAGGCGCTGGGCAGGCGGACCTTGAGCCAGGCCGGTTTTTTCAGTGGCTCATCCTTGGGCACAACCTTGATCGGGATACGGGAGACTTTATCGGCACGACGCAACGGGACGCCGGGTTCGGGCTTCTGGTGTGACATGGTGGTTGGTACCTGATGGCTTGTAGTTCAGGACAGCGATTGTAACTGTAAAGCAACCGGGACGCATAGCCGGGATAAGATTCTCCGGGATATTCGGCATTTGTCTCTGCAGGCTGCCGGGACGGTCTTTCAGAACCGGCACTGGCTCTCACGCTCATCCACGCCGATACTGTCCAGGGTATTACTCTGGTGCAGGAAGCCGTCCAGCGGGGTGCGTTCCACTACCCAGTTGTGGGTGGCAAGCAGCACGGGCTGGCGCAGTTGATGATCCCAAGCCCGGAAGCCGCCGGCGGTGCCCTTGAAGTTGTCGTAAAGGGTATCGGATGCGGTCATTTTGGCACTGATGGTGGCAAAGTCGGTGCTTTTGGTAGCCTGCACGCTTTCCGCGACTGACTTGATGGCGATCCAGGCTGCCCAGTCGGTACCGGTCATGGGCCGGTTATGCATTTTTTCGAAGCGTTTTTCCAGCTGAGGCGCACCGTAACGCTCCCAGGACCAGTGCCAGGCAACCGGTACCAGGCCTTCCGACCCTACAATCAGGTCGGGGTTCCGGGTCTGGTAGGGTACCGAGCGTGCAAACTCGCCATGAGCATCGGCGACAAAAATGGCGTCATGATCACCGCCGGTGAGCAGTGCGATATTGTTTTTGCTGCGGTCACGCGGATCATTGCCGAGTTCAAACGGGCGTTTCTCACTGATTTTGAGGCCGAACTTTTTGGCTGAGCGCGCAAATGCCTCAGACAGCGCCTGATCTTCGGGGTTGGGGCCTGTCAGCTCCAGAATATTGCGCCATTTTTTGGAAACCAGGTACTGTGCCAATGCATCGTAGAGCATGGCCTGGCTGGGCAGGGTATGGTAGAGGTTGGGCTGGCAGCCGTCCGCCCGCAGGCTGTCTTCCGGTGCGGAAACATTGAAGAGCACCATTTCCCTGCCACGCTGACTCCGGGCCAGTGGCAGCAGCTGTTCCGCCGCGAGGTCCACAGCCACAAAACGGATGCCTCTGGCCTGCATGGCTTCCAGGGCCGGTTGCAGGTCTGCCGGAGTTTTGGCTTCCACCTTTTCCAGCGCAAAGCTCAGTCCCAGTTCAACGCCATGAAATCTGACTTCCCTGATGGCGACTTCGGCCCCGGCATGGGGGCGTCCCAATGGCTGGCCCGGGTATTGGGAAAACAGGCGTTTATCCTTGTAACGCGCATCACCCTTGAGTTCCAGATAGCCGATGGTGAAGGTGTCTTCAGCACAGGCAGCACCGGCATGAAACAGGGCAAGCAGCAGAAACAGGGCTTTGGGTTTCAGCAGGGCAGGCATGGTCACTCCGGTCAGGGGGTGTCTAGTCATCAATCAGGGCCATATAGGGGACACGTCCGGCAGGGACCGACTTGATCACTTTGCGGCTGGCGGTATCGATAACGGACAGGTCATCACTGAGGCCGTTGACTACATAAAGGCGGGATTCATCCCGGTTCAGGGTCACATTCCAGGCACGGTTGCCGACCAGAACATAGTCTTCAATCCTGCGGCTGGCCACGTCCACATAGGCGACATGATTGGAGCGACCCAGCGCGACCCAGGCACCCTTGCCATCCGCCGTCATGACGATACCGACCGGTGTGACCTGTTCACGGCGGAAGCCGGTGGGCTCGAAGTGGATGACCTCCTTGATGCTGTTATCGGCCAGGTTGATGATGCTGACTGAGGCATCCAGCTCGCTTGTGACCCAAAGCTCCAGGTTGTCCGGCGTGAGGGCGAAGCGGCGCGGGCGTTTGCCGACCACGATATTGGCCGTGAGCTCCCGGCTTTCAGCATTCACCAGATGGACAGTATTGGCGACTTCCGAGGTGACGTATACGGTTTTGCCATCGGGGCTGGTCAGCACGCCTTCGGGCTCTTCACCGACTTCAACTTCGGCAACCAGTTCCTTGCTGCCCAGATCAATGAAGCCCAGTGCACCATCATCTTCCAGTGACAGGTACATCATCTTGCCGTCCGGGCTCAGGTCAAAGGCTTCCGGGTCATCAATATCCTCAATCCGGTCGGTTACTTCCAGTTTGGCAATGTCAATGACATCAATGGACTCGCCATCACCACAAGCGGCATAAATCAGGCTGTGATCCGCATTGAAGGCCATGTGGCGTGGACGGTCGGCAGTGGGAATGACCTTGATCACGCTGAAATCTTTGCTGTCCATGACCATGACGCTGTTGTCTTTCTCGCTGCTGATGAACAGATAGCCGGTATCTTTCGCCATTGCAGGGGACAGGGTTGCGGATAAGGGCAGACTGCTGACCAGCAGTGCAAGCAGGGTTTTCCTCATGACTCCTCCAGAATCGGTTTTGTCGATTGTAGTACCCGAACGGGTCTTGTGGCTGATATTCCACCCTCACTGTAGGGATTGGCGGTTGGCAAAAGGTTGGGTAGCTCGCTGAAGCAGGTTTGGGGAGGAGTGCCGGGCTGCTCTGTTGGCACGGGCGTCCATGGCAGGAGTGTGCGGAAAGGATGCATCGGAATCCCTCCTTTTCCATGGGAGGCAGGCGGGAATCCAGGTTCCCGGTGAATGACCGGGTGAGTGGAAATCCGGGTTGTGCCGGCTTGTCCTGCAGTTATCTGTCAGTCGTGATTTTTTGCCCTGTTGATCATCCTTTCTACCTGCTCCGAGACATTTATGGTTGACAGTTCAATCTCCGGATGATGTCGGGCATAGACACGAAAAACCTCATCAGCGAAAGCCTGCCCAATGGTTTCAACACCAGCAAAATCCAGTAAAACCATACTGAATTTATTCAATCCGGAAAGAACACGTTTGGCTTGTGATCGGGATACCAACTTATCATCACCGTACTCTGCCAACCTTACCGGAACGATGGTCTTTGAAAAACTGTAGTCATCATCGGTAAAGCGGTCAAACACCTGTTTTAGTGTGCGAGCTGTATTATTCTGCAGGCGCATAAACACACCGGTTCCCCGTTTGCCATCGATTCGGTTGATGATCCAGTCCTCAGGCTCTTCAAAATCATGGGCAAAAAATACTGCTCCTGAAAAAATCCGAAACTGGTCAAATGTGCGGGATGAGAAAAAAATTCCTTCACCAGTGTGATTATCCGGGTCGGTTGTCAGCTTCCCCTTTGCCAACTCCAGCACCGAATGACGCTCGTCATGAAATTTTAAAGCGGCTTGTATTTTCCTGAAAATTCCAACACCATCATCGCTGATGAGAACTGTCGAGAATCCAGCTGTTTTCTCAAAAGTGACTACGGCTTTTTTGCCACCTGAGTGATCAATAACGTTATTGAACATTTCAGTAATACCGTAATGCCATATGTCGATTACGTTATCTGGTAAATCACCAATTTGCTCCTGTAACTCACGCCAGACGACATCCTCAGTCAGGCTACCACCTAACAGGTAGGTTTTTTCCCAGGTCTTTAAGGCACAAAAGCTGTACTGACGGTTGCGGGTGTCGCCGGTTGCACACAACACGCCTTGTTCTACCATGCGTTTCAGGTGTTTATTAGCTGCCTGCCGGGATATTTCAAACTTTACTGATACCAGTGCGGCTATGCCAGCCGGGTTGTCAGCAACATTGTCTACAATAAATTTGCTGATTTCTTCACCGCGTCTTCTGATGGTTGACATAGACCACTCCTGCTTGAACAGCCTCATTGTCAACCTGGCAGTTGAATTTTGTCAACTTATCTTTTTTTATTGTCAACCTGTCGCAGCACGCCTCAAAGCATCTCCACCGATCCACCAAACCGGCTGACCAAGTGCGGCACATCAACCGTCCAGGCCCGACGGGTCTGCTGCGGCAATCTACTCATCTTGAAAAGCCTGTTCCGGGCGGTTGGCAAAAGGTTGGGTCGTCAGTCCTTGTCAGTCCGGGTGGCTTGTATTAGTGTGACCGGGTCAGTCCACCTGCGGGATAACGCCATCATGTCAGCTTTGTCATTGCCCCGGCCAGCATGGCGCATGCGCCTTCGTGCCCTTTATGCCATCAGCCTGCGCGAAACCGTCAAGTTCTGGCACCAGCGCGGACGCCTGTTGTCTGCACTGGTGCGCCCGGTGTTGTGGCTGCTGGTTTTTGCCGCCGGGTTCCAGAATGTGTTCGGCGTTTCCATCATCCCGCCTTATGAAACCTATATCGAGTACCAGGTCTATATTGCCCCCGGCCTGGTGGGCATGGTGTTGCTCTTTAATGGCATGCAGTCTTCTCTGGCCATGGTCTACGACCGCGAGATGGGGCTGATGCGGTTGTTGCTGACCGCACCGCAGCCGCGCTGGTTTCTGCTGTTCAGCAAGCTGGTGGCGGGTACGCTGCTCTCGGTGTTGCAGGCTTATGCCTTTCTGCTGCTGTGTCTGGTGTTTCGGGTTGACCTGCCCCTGATCGGTTATCTGTATGCCCTGCCGGCGATGCTGCTGGGCGGAATGATGCTGGGGGCGCTGGGGCTGCTGCTGTCAGTGTCCGTAAAGCAACTGGAGAATTTTGCCGGAACCATGAATTTCGTGATTTTTCCCATGTTTTTCATGTCGACTGCCCTGTATCCGCTGTGGAAACTGGAGGAATCCGGTGCAACAGCCGTTTACTGGCTGGCACGGATCAACCCTTTCACCCATGCGGTGGAGCTGATCCGGTTTGCACTGTACGGGCAGTTCAACGGCCTGGCATTCAGTGTGGTACTGGGTGCCTTGCTGGTATTTTTCATGCTGGCGGTGTGGGGCTACGATCCACAGCGCGGTCTGGTCAAGAAATCCGGGAGGGGATGATGAGACACTTTTTCAGTTGCCTGATGGCAACACTGGTGCTGGGTGCGGTAACACTGAGTACCGCGCTGGGTGCAGAGTTACAGACGGTACGGGTCGGGGTATTGCAGTTCGGTACCGTGAACTGGGAGCTGGATGTCATCAAGACCGGCAAACTGGACCGGAAGTACGGCGTCAATCTGGAAGTGATACCGCTGGCCGGCAAGGATTCCAGCCACGTTGCCCTGCAGGGCGGGGCGGTGGATGTCATTGTGACCGACTGGATATGGGTGGCACGTCAGCGTGCGGAAAAAGAGGATTTCACCTTCGTACCGTATTCCAATGCTGTGGGTTCGGTCATGGTCGCGGCGGATCAGGGCATTGAGAGCCTGGCGGATATGGAAGGCCGGAAGCTGGGGGTGGCCGGCGGGCCGGTGGACAAGACCTGGCTGCTGCTGCGTGCCTACAGCCAGAAAGTTCTGGGCAAGGATATCAAGGACATGCTGGAGCCACAGTTTGCCGCACCGCCGCTGCTGAACGCACTGGCACTCAAGGGTGATCTGGACGGCGTGGTGAACTTCTGGCATTTTGCCGCCCGTCTCAAGGCGGCCGGGATGAAGCCCCTGCTGGAGATGCCGGAAGTTCTCCAGGGGCTGGGTATTGAGCATGCGGTGCCGCTGATTGGCTGGGTATTCCGGCAGGGCTGGGCGGAAAAGCATGCCGATGCCATCAAGGGCTTTCTGCAGGCGTCACGGGATGCCAAGCAGCGGCTGGCGGAGTCCGATACCGAATGGGAGCGTCTCAAACCGCTGATGAAAGCCGAGGATGAGGGCATTTTCATTGCCCTGCGCGATGCCTACCGGGCGGGCATTCCCCATTGTCTCGGCCCTGAAGAAATGGAAGCGGCCAGAACCACACTCACGATTCTCACCGAGCTGGGCGGCAAGGACCTGGTTGGTAATGTGAGTGGCTGGGATGAGGGCGTGTTCTGGAACGGTTTTGAGCTGGGCGCATGCGAGGCGAAGCCATAAAGCAGTTCACCCTGCCGGGGTGGGCGTGGTCGTACCGGAATGCCATTGTCCGGCTGCTGTCCTTCATGGCCCTGGTACTGGTCTGGCAGTTACTGGCCGAATGGCTGGACAGCCGCGAGCTGCCGGGACCGGGGCAGGTCGTCAGCACCTTCCGGACTTACCTGCTGGATGGCAGCCTGTTGTTTCATCTGGGCATGACCCTGTTACGGGTGCTGTTCAGCTTTGTGCTGGCCCTGTTGCTGGGTGTAGCGCTCGGCATCCTGATGGGCAGCCGTCCACGCTGGGACCGCTGGCTGGATGCGTTGCTGATTGTGGGGCTGAACATTCCGGCGCTGGTAACGATCATTCTGTGCTACATCTGGTTCGGCCTGAACGAGGTGGCAGCCGTACTGGCGGTGGCGCTGAACAAGATTCCCAGTGTCACCGTCATGGTGCGCGAGGGTGCACGGGCCGTGGATCAGGGCCTGATGCAGGTGGCACAGGTCTACCGGGTGTCGCGGCGTGATACCCTGCTGAAAGTGTACCTGCCGCAGCTTTACCCTTATCTGTTCGGGGCCGCCCGCAACGGGCTGGCGCTGATCTGGAAGATTGTGCTGGTGGTGGAGCTGCTGGGGCGCAGTAACGGTGTCGGTTTTCAGCTTGGCATCTTTTTCCAGTTTTTTGATATTGCCGGTATTCTGGCGTACACCCTGGCTTTTGTGCTGGTGGTGGTTGCCATCGAAGCCTTGTTGCTGCGTCCGCTGGAGCAGCGCCTGAACCGGTGGCGCGGCTGATGGACAGGCGGACTGACAGCCCGTCAGGGGTGCAGGTGACAATCGACCGCAAGGTCTATGCCAATGGCCTGTGTACCCTCAAGGGGCTGCATTTTGCCGCCGCTCCGGGTGAGTTTGTGGCTCTGGTCGGCCCGTCCGGCAGCGGCAAGACCACGGTGCTGAATATCGTAGCCGGGCTGGATACCCGGTTTGAAGGGCAGGTGCAGCGGGCAACGGCGGCTCGACTCGGTTTCATGTTTCAGGAACCGCGCCTGCTACCCTGGCTGACCGTGGAGCAGAATATCGAGCTGGTGCTGAATCCGTTGCCACCAACACAGCGTCAGGAACGGCGGGCGCACCTGCAGGCATTGCTGGCACAGGTGGGCCTGCAGGATTTTCGTACCGCCTATCCCGGTGCCCTGTCCGGCGGCATGCAGCGGCGGTTGGCACTGGTGCGTGCCTTTGTGATCCAGCCGGAGCTGCTGCTGATGGATGAGCCATTTCTGTCACTGGATGAGCCGACTGCCGAGCAGCTGCGCCAGCAGTTGCTGGCCCTGTGGCAGCAGACCGGCTCGACCATTCTGTTTGTGACCCATCATCTGCGTGAGGCCCTGATGCTGGCGGATCGGGTGCTGTTCCTGTCGGCTCGGCCTGCACACCTGATTCTGGAACAGCCGGTGACGGCAGCCCGCCCGCGCACCATGGTGCAGATGGGCGCACTGGAGCAGCTGCTGCTGCATCAATATCCCGAACTGTTGAGTGGAGTGCTTGCATGAATGAATCAACTACCCCGGCAATCCTGTCCATTGCCGGTGTCGGTAAGTCCTATGGGGAGGTTCGGGCGCTGGATGGTGTGAGCTTTACCCTGACACAGGGGTTTTATGCCCTGCTGGGACCGAATGGTGCGGGCAAGAGCACGCTGTTCCAGATACTGACCGGTCTGTTTGTGGCGGATCAGGGCGAGGTGATGGTGGCGGGTGACAACCTGCGTACCGATCTGGTCCGGGCGCTGGCGCGCATGGGCGTGGTGTTTCAGCAGCCATCACTGGACCTGGACCTGACGGTGCAGGCCAACCTGAACTTTTATGCGCGTTTGCACGGGCTGGCCCCGACCGAGATTCGTGAGCGCTCGGCAACCGAGCTGGACAGAATGGGCCTCAGTGATGTGGCCGGAAAGCCCTGTCGGGCCTTGAGTGGCGGTAACCGGCGCAAGGTGGAACTGGCACGTGCTTTGCTAACCCGTCCACGCCTGCTGCTGATGGATGAGGCGACCGTGGGGCTGGACCCGGCTTCGCGGGAAATGCTGCTGGATTATGTGCATCAGTTATGCCGGGAGCGCGGCATGGGGGTGCTGTGGGCCACACACCTGATTGATGAAGCCGAGCGTGCGGATCAGGTAGTGATCCTGCATCGGGGCCGCTTGCTGGCACTGGGTACGCCACAGGCGCTGGTGCAGGCATCCGGGCAGGCCAGCCTGCTGGAAGCATTCCTGCAGCTGTCGGGGCAGCCATCAGACGCGGAAGCCGGAGCGCGCCCGAAGGCGATCTGAGCACCGGATAACCTTGTTTACCTGGACTCCACACAGGAGCTTACATTTATGGATGTCTTTGTGCTGGGCAGTCACGTCAGCGCCCATAGCCTGCAGGTTCAGCGGCTGCCGCAGCGCGGTGAATCCATTATCGCGGAAACGTGCTGGAGCGAGCATGGGGGCAAGGGGCTGAATCTGGCATTGGGCCTGCAGCGCCTGGGCCTGCAAACCGCCCTGTTGCTGGCCGTGGGACAGGATGCGGCGGGCACGGACCTGCTGCGCTGTCTGCAGGCCGAGGGCATGGATACCGGCTACACTGTGAGGGTCGATGCAAAGTCCGGTTTCGGTGTTGGCCTGGTTGCCCGGGATGGTGCCAATAGTATTACGGTGTATCCGGGAGCCAATGCCTGCCTGACGGCGGATCACGTGCAGGCGGCCAGTGCCGGACTGGCCGCAAGCCGTTTGGTCTGTGCCCAGTTCGAGATTCCGGATGCGCCCATTCTGGAAGCCTTCCGGCGTGCCCGACAGCAGGGCATACGCACCCTGCTCAACCCCTCGCCCTGGCGCACGCCCGCTGCCGGCCTGCTGGCGTTGACGGATATTCTGGTGCTGAATGAACCCGAAGCGGTGGTGCTGTTTGGTATTGAGCCGGTACAGCAGGCGACACCACAGGACTGGCTGCAACGCCTGCCATTACCGGGCTGGGCCGGGGAGTTATTGGTGGTGACACTGGCCGGACAGGGCTGCGTGGCTTTACAACGGGGTCAGGCACCGTTGCACGTACCCGCCTGGACTGTGGCGGTGCGGGATGCGACCGGGGCAGGCGATGCTTTCAGTGCCGGACTGGCCTGTGCGTTGCTGCATCGCTGCGGGTTGTTGGCAGCGCTGCGTTTTGCCAATGCCTGTGGTGCGCTGACCGTATCCCGGTCCGGTGTTTGGGATGCCCTGCCGAATCAGGTCGAAGTACGGGATTTCATGGCTGCACGAGAGGGGGCAGCATCTGCAGGTTGATGCGGTAGGTGTAAGCATCGCCCCGGAACGTCCCTTCCACGTATTCCACCATCTGCCCGGTTGTGGTGTAGGTTTTGCGTTTGAGCAGCAGGCAGGGGCCGGGTTCGACAAAACCGAATGCTTCCATCTCACTGGCATTGCTCATGGCCGCCTCGATGGTCTGCTCGCCGCTGGCCAGCGTTATACCGCAGTGCCCGGCCAGAAACCGGTAGACTGAGCCGGAAACATCCCAGTCTGCCAGCGCCGGGGCCAGGGTCAGGTCATACCAGGCCACTTCCCGGGTCATCGGACTGCCATCGCCAAGGCGCAGCCGTACCAGTTTCAGAAACGGGGCATTGGATGGGCGCTGGAAAATGGAGGCAATGGTGCGGTTGCATCCGGTTTCACGCTCCAGCAGCCGGGTGGAAGGCGCGATGCCCAGTTCGCCCATTTCTTCGGTGAAGCCCTTGAGGCGGCCGATTTCGGGGTTGATGCGCGGAGGGGCATTCACCATGACGCCCGCCCGCCCGTGGGTACTGATGTAGTCCTGCTCACGCAGTTCGTTGTAACAGCGCCGGATTGTGGTGCGGCTGAGATTGAGCGCTTCGGCCAGTGTGCGCTCGGACGGCAGGCTGGAACCATCATCCAGTTCACCGGACTGTATCATGCCGATAATCTGGCGCTGTAACTGGCGGTAAACCGGCTCGGCCAGGCGGGTATCGGGTTTCAGGCCTTCGATGAAGGCGAGGCTGTTGCTGGATGCACCCTGACACCGTTCAGGCGGCGGGGCTGACGATTTGGCGCTCAATGGCATGGCACTCTCACTTCAGGGTCAGCATGAATAACGCACCCGACCATACCATAAAAGACCACCGGGGTGCTCACGATGTGCTTGGGGTGACACTGCCGGACGGATCGACAATCGGCTGGCGGTAGCAGAAGCACAAGCCGCCGGCAGGCCGATTCTGCAGCCGGATATGCCCGCCCAGACGCAGGGCAATTTCGCGGCTGATGGTGAGGCCCAGGCCGGAGCCGGGGGCAGTGTTCACCGCTGCACGATGAAAGGGCTCAAACACCCGTTCCAGCTCGGAGTCGGGAATGCCGGGGCCATTGTCACAGATGCGCAATACGGCGTCACCACCCTCCCGGTAAAGTTCAATGTCCACCTGCCCCTGCATCGGGGTATAGTGCAGCGCATTTTCCAGGGCATTGCGCACCAGCAGGGCCAGTCCGCCCTCAGTATCTGTCACCATCAGGTCGGTTTGCCGGCTCACGCCCAGATCAATCCGGCGCGCTTCTGCCAGCGGATACAGGTCTGCCACGACACCTTGCACACAAGCCGACAGGCTGGCCGGTTTGAAGGTGTCGGGCCTGTGGCCCTGCAGGCGTGCCAGCCCCAGCAGCTGTGTCACCAGTGTCTGCATGCGTTGCTGGCTTTCCTGCAGGGGCTGCAGCCGTTCCCGCACGGACTGCAGGTCTGGTGCACGCGCCACATTTTCGGTCAGCAGCGACAGGGCGGTCAGCGGTGTGCGCAGTTCATGTGCTGCGTCAGCCACAAAGCGCCGCTGTTGGGCCATGTTTTGTTCGACCCGTATCAGCAGGTGATTGATGGAATGCAGGAACGGTGACAGCTCCTGTGGAATCCGCTGTCCCTCCAGCGGGGTCAGGTCATGCTCGTGACGTGCATCCACTTTGCGGGCCAGCTCCGCCACCGGGCTCAGGTGGTAGCGGATCACCCGGTGCACCAGCAGCAGCAGAACCGGTGTCAGCAGCAGCATCGGGATGCCCGAGCGCAGGGCGCTTTCCAGAGCCAGCTCATTGCGGACTTCGGTGAGCTGGGCCACCGCGAAACGTCCGGGTAAGGCCGAAGTGGTGCTGGTGGGGGGCTGTGTGATCAGCAGGGTGCGCCATGCATGACCGTCCCAGTCCAGGGTGTGCAGGCCATCGGCCAGTGCTGCGGTCATGTGCCGGTAGCGCTCAGGTGCCCGGTCGAGCTGCAGGATCATCAGGATGTCATCCCGCTCGTCCCGGCGCTGCTTTTCCGTTGACTCCGTTTCGAGTACCAGGCCGGTTTCCGGCCTGACACTACCGGTCTGCAGCAGTTCACCCATCTGTTGCAGGTGCATGTCCTGATATTCGCGGGCCTCATGATAGGCATTCAGGCCGGCAGTCACTCCGGCGAGCAGGGCGAATGCCAGGGTGGAGAGCAGAATCCAGCGGTTAAGGGATTTCTGCAGGGAGTGCTGCTGTTTCATGCTGTTCTGCTGACCAGCCAGCCCAGCCCGCGCACATTCTTGATGGCATCCCGGCCCAGTTTGCGGCGCAGGGAGTGAATGATGAACTCCACCGCATTGCTTTCCACCTCCTCGTTCCAGCCATAGATGCGTTCCTCCAGCTCACTGCGCGACAGGATGGCACCGGGACGCAGCATCAGGGTATGCAGCAGGGCATATTCCCGTGCCGACAGCTGGATATGGTCGCCAGTCTCGCGCCAGGCTTCACGTGTGGCCGGATCGAGGCTGAGCACCCCATTGCTGAGAACGGGGTGGGTATTGCCCTGATAGCGGCGGATGATGGCACGCATGCGCGCCAGCAGCTCATCAATCGCAAAGGGTTTGACCAGGTAGTCGTCGGCCCCGAAGTCCAGCCCCCTGATCCGTTCTTCCACCGCATCACGGGCAGTAATGATGATTACCGGAACTGGCTTTCTGCCCTGACGTAACTGCTGCAGAACCTCGAAGCCGTCGTGCCGGGGCAGCCCCAGGTCCAGCAGGATGAGGCCGTAGTCCTGGGTCTGGATGGCAGTGAGTGCCTGTGCACCATCGGTTACCCAGTCCAGTGCGTAGGCTTCATCCTTCAATGCCTGCCCGATTGCCGTACCGATCAGGGAGTCATCTTCCACCAGCAAAATACGCATGCGTCATCCTGTCAATGATTCGCTGTCACAATCATTGCAGGATAAGCCGAAAAACTTAGTGCGTCATTAGCCCGGATTTCTCACCCCTCCCAAAGAAAAGGCCGTTTCCGGTATAATTATTAGAGTCTAATCAAATAGTTATGCCCATCAAAGGAAACGGCCTTATGAACACACAGTGTACACTGGATCTACCGTCCTTTCAGCCCTTGAATCGCCGTCGGGTGCAAGCCCGGTTTGACGGTGGTTTCATCAGTTCCGATGGCGGCGCACTGCTGCTGCGGGAACTGGAACAACGCACCGGCATCCTGGCGCGGGTGGCGGGCTGCTTCACGGACTACCGTCATCCGGAGTTGATTGAACACCCGGTCGAGGCGCTGATCAAACAACGGATTTATGGGATAGCGTTGGGTTACGAAGACCTGAACGACCCTGACCGGCTACGGCATGACCCACTGCTGGCGGTGTTGTGCGACAAGGCTGACCCCGGCGGCCAGGAGCGCCTGCGGGAACAGGACCGGGGCAAGGCGCTGGCGGGCAAGCGCACCCTGAACCGTCTGGAGCTGACGCCGCAGGACGCCAACCTGAAAGACCGTTACAAAAAGATTGCCGCCGACCCCGCCGCGCTGGACGCCTTGCTGGTGGGGTTGTTCCTGGAAGCCCACCCCCAAACCGCCGAAACGGATCACGCTGGATGTGGACGCCACTGATGACCGGGTGCATGGTAACCAGGAGGGGCGCTTCTTCCACGGCTACTACGGGGACTACTGCTACCTGCCGTTGTACATTTTCTGTGGGGATGAGTTGCTGTGCGCCCGCTTGCGCACAGCAGACCAGGACGGGGCAGCCGGCACAACGGAAGAAATCACCCGGATTGTCGCGCAAATCCGCCAACGCTGGCCCGACGTGCGCATCCTGGTGCGGGGCGACAGCGGTTTCTGCCGGGAAGACCTGATGGTCTGGTGTGAACAGAACCGGGTCGATTACCTGTTCGGCCTGGCGAAGAATAGCCGCCTGTGCGAAGCACTGAAGCTGGAACGCGCCCTGGCCAAACTGATCCACGACCTGAAAGACCTGCCGGCCCGCGCTTTCAAGGATTTCCGTTACCAGACCCGCACCACCGGGTCACGGGAACGGCGCGTGGTCGGCAAGGCCGAGTACCTCGATAAGGGCGACAACCCGCGTTTCGTAGTCACCTCCCTGACCCGGCGGCAATACCGCGCCCAGTACCTGTATGAACAGCTTTACTGCGCGCGCGGTGAGATGGAGAATCGCATCAAGGAACAACAACTGGACCTGTTTGCCGACCGCACCTCCGCGAACGGCTGCTCAAACTCGGCGCCAGGATCACCCTGAGTGTACGCCGCGTGCGCGTGGCCTTGATGGAAAGTTACCCTGGCAGGCCTTGTTCGGCAAGTCCTGCTGCGGTTGCAGACTCTGCCGATCCGGGTATAAGACCCGGTTTCAGATCACCACCGGAGTCCTGCCGGCCTGGGGTTTGCCCAGGTTGCTGCGTACCCGTTCACGCGCTCTATAGCGGGTTAGGTCAACTTCGGGCGTTCCTGCTC
>DAOPKY010000064.1:0-20401 GCA_035391465.1 Thiolinea sp.
GCCCGGCCGATGCAGCAGATACTGATGGTGATGGTATCCCGGATTATCTGGATGCTGTTGATGTCTCCACGGTAGCCCTGCAGGTACGTGCCATTCTTCAGGGGCCGTACAGTTCGACCACCGGCCTGATGAACGACAGTCTGCGAACCCTGAACCTGCTGCCACTGAATCAGCCCTATGCAGGCACGGCTTACCGGTTCAGTTATCCGGGTACCGAAACGGCGCAGGCCGGCCTGCTGAGCATGGTGGGTGCTGATGCGGCGGTGGACTGGGTGCTGGTGGAGCTGCGTTCGGCGACGGATCGCACTCAGCGGGTTGCCGTCCAGGCTGCACTGCTGCAGCGTGACGGCGATGTCATGGATGCAGCAAGTGGCAGTACCACCCTGCAGTTCGAAAATGTCAGCGCGGGTGATTATTATGTGGTGGTCTATCACCGCAATCATCTGGGTGTCATGACACTCAATACCCTGTCGCTGTCACCCACGCCCCGACTGGTCGACTTCGGCCTGGCGACAACACCGGTTTATGGTGCCAATGCCCGCCTGACAGGTACCGGCCCTGCGCTGATGTGGTCCGGTGATGCAAACCAAAGCAACAGCATTATTGCCTATGGGCCGGGTAATGATCCGACCACACTGCTGGCACTGATACTGCGCCAGCCGGACAACACGGCACTCAACAGCAACTACCGCCTTGCAGGTTATTACAATTCCGACTTCAACTTGGATGGCAGTACGCTGTTTGCCGGACCGGGCAATGACATCAATCTGGTACTGGGTAACGTATTACGCCACCCCGGCAACCAGAGTTCTGCCGTCAACTACATCATTAACGGTACGGTTCCTGACGCCCGCTAAAGGTCAGTTTATTTCTTGAACCGCCGGGGACAGGTCCCTGTTCCCGGCTTAAACATCCCGCACGGCCATACCATCCGCCATACCGATATCGGGGGCGACAGTATCAACGAGCGGGTGATTCACGACAGCGTACCGGCATTCACCCAACGGGTACCGACCAGCCTGTTGTGCAATGAACCCTGCCGGAGCTGCTGTCGTGCGGCACCGGCTTGCAACGCACTACCCTTCCGGAAAACCGGATATCCGGATTGGTGTCACAGGATGACGCCTTTGTTTTTCTCAGCGCATGACCAGCACGGAACACTTGGCTTTGCGTACGACCTTGGCGGCAGTGGAACCCAGAAAGTAGTCCTGAAAACCGGGCTTGTGTGACTTGATGAGGATCAGGTCGGCACCTTCTTCTTCTGCAACCGCCAGAATCTCGCTGGCCGGCGAACCGGCACGCACCTGGGTCTTGAGCTCAATGCCGGATTCACGGGCGATGTCCGCCAGCTGCTGGCGTGTGGTTTTCAGGGCCTCGGAATGGAAGGCGTCCGGAACCTGTGCCTCGACATAGGCAGGGACCGGTTCCAGCACGTGAACCAGATACAGGCTGGCTCCCGTGTCAGCCAGTGCCTTGGCCTTTGCGATCATTTCCTCGCCCTTGTTGGTATGGCTCAGATCGACTGGAATGATGATGCGCTTATACATGTTTTCCCTCCTGTTGGGGTGCTCAAAAAGCTTCCTGATCATACAATGATAAACCAAACACCCCATATCCATCATGACAATCCTCAAGGGATTACCGGATCACGGTCGGCTGCAGCCGGGGAAAATGCCCGCACACAGCGCTGACACCGGGATTTTACGCTGTCAGGGGCAGACCGTCGGCACCGAACATGCCCTCAAACAGCGGTGAACTCAGGTAACGCTCCCCCGAATCCGGCAAAATCACCACGATGGTTTTGCCCCTGTTTTCCGGGCGTCCGGCAACTCTGGCAGCAACAGCCACTGCGGCACCACAGGAAATACCGGATAAAATGCCTTCCTCGCGGGTCAGCCGCCGCGCATAATCCAGCGACTCCTCACCACTGACCTGTTCCACCTGATCCAGCAGGGCAATATCCAGCACCTCGGGAATAAACCCGGCACCAATCCCCTGGATTCTGTGCGGCCCCGGCTTGATCACATCCCCCTGAAGCTGCTGGGTAATGACCGGGCTTTCAGACGGCTCCACGGCAATGGACTGGATGGCCTTGCCACGGGTGTGCTTGATGTGGCGTGAAATACCGGTAATGGTGCCGCCAGTCCCGACGCCGGCCACCAGAATATCGATTTTTCCATCGGTATCACGCCAGATTTCCGGCCCGGTAGTCTGTTCGTGAACCAGTGGATTGGCCGGATTCCTGAACTGCTGCAGCAGAACATAGCGCTCCGGATCGGCAGCAGCAATCGCCTCGGCTCTGGCCACTGCACCCTTCATGCCTTTTGCTCCTTCGGTCAGGACCAGCCGGGCACCAAAGGCCGCCAGCAGCTTGCGCCGTTCCAGGCTCATGGTTTCCGGCATGGTCAGGGTCAATGGAATACCTCGGGCAGCCGCCACAAAGGCCAGTGCAATCCCGGTATTCCCGCTGGTAGGCTCCACCAGCTCCCGACCCGGCGTCAGAATGCCGCGTTCCAGCGCATCCGCCACCATCGCGGCACCAATGCGGCACTTGACCGAATAGGCCGGATTGCGCCCCTCGATCTTGGCCAGCACGGTAACATTATCAACCCCGATGACACGATTCAGACGCACCAGCGGTGTATGGCCAATGGAAAGGGAATTATCTGCATACCAGTTGGACATGGTCTTCTCCTGAAAATGAACAGCGACCTTATCCATGTCGCAGTAAAAAGAAAAATGATAATAATAGAATTACTTATCAATCAAAATGATAAAGCAACGGGCATCTACCCTGTACAAGACCGGAAGATCGGCAAACCAGCAGCCTAATGTTGCGCCGGTTACCGGAAAATACTGGATCGGGGTAAAAATGGCACTACAATCCCCCCGCACAAGACTTGCACGCTATAAAGGAATTCCACGCATGCACCACACTCCGCTCACTACCGAGGAATGTGATGATTTTTTATTGGTAAAACAGAAAGCCCACTGTTTTGCCTTGCAGTTCGGCGCAGAAACCACACCCGAACAACGCATGACCTGCCACTTTCTGGAGCACAATCAGGACATGAGCCGGGACATGAATGCACTGGTACTGGCACCGGCACAGGACGTGCCACTACTGAGCCACCGGATTGTGTCATTCCTGAGCGCACACCTGCGCATCAACGACCGCACCGGGCTGGAAAAAAGCATTCTCAACGGCATCAGGCACCAGTACAACAGACAGCAGGAGCAGCAGCTGGAACATAAAACAAACCATCCTGCACCTACCCTGCGGTCCACCCACCATCAACCAGCAACGCCGTTCCCGTCACCATGGCGGCTGCATCTGAAGCCAGAAAGGTAACCGCGCCCATGACATCCTCCACCTCCCCCACACGCGGCAGCCGGATCATGGAATGAATCCATGCCAGACGCTCCGGACTGCTGAAGGTCGGCTCGGTCAGGGGGGTACGGATGAAGGTGGGGCAGATCGTATTGATGCGGATACGTTTCGGCCCCCACTCGATGGCCATGGCCTTGGTCATGCCTTCCAGTGCATGCTTGCTGGCACAGTAAACCGCGCGCTCTGCCCCGCCCACATGTGCCATCTGGCTGGAAATATTGATGATACTGCCACCGGTTCCGGCCTGCGCCATGCCGCTGGCCACCTCGGTGGAAAGGAAGTAGGCAGCCCGCAGATTAATCGCCATAACGGCATCAAAATCTGTAGGCCGGGTTTCCAGCGCCGGACTGTGGCGCGCCGTTCCCGCACTGTTGACCAGCACCTGATAGGCGGGACGCTGCTGCAGGGCAGTCTGAACCGCAGCCAGGTCCGTGATGTCGAGCACCAGCCCCTCGGCCTGCAGACCGGCTTCCTGCATCGCGGTCACGGCGGCCTGCAAAGCCTCCGGTGTCCGTGCCACCAGCGTCACCATCGCCCCCGCCTCGGCCAGAGCCACTGCACAGCCCAGACCGATCCCGCGTGAGGCACCGGCCACCAGTGCACGACGCCCGTCCAGACGGAATGAGGGCGTACGCGGCAGAACCGGCGTCATGCCGGGAAGGGCTGTTCGGACTTCAGTGCCATCAGTGTTCCGTTGATGCTGGCTCCCTGCTCCACATTGATTTCCGTGTAATGGATATTGCCGACCACTTCGGCGGTGGATTTGAGTGAGACCCGACGGGTGGAGTAGATGTCGCCGGAAACCTTGCCGGACACCACCAGCAATGGCGCACGGATTTCCCCGGTCACCTGGCTGTTTTCCTGTACAAACAGGGAAGCATTGGAATCATTCGGTGCCACGATATTGCCGTTTACCCGCCCCTGCAGGTACAGCTCACCGCTGAAAGACACATCGCCGATAACTTCAATATCAGCCTCGAACAGGGAAGCCGACGCGCCGCCGGAACCGGTTTTTGTCATAGTAGTTTTCCTCTCACCAAACGGAAATCAGATCAGCCGAAACCCCCGGCTGTTTGTTTCAGCCGCGCAGCTGCATCAACTCTTTCTCAAGGGCAGCGATGGTATCATCACGCTGCTGCAAGTCCTGCAACAGTGCATCCATCCGGGCCTCTGTCGCACCAAGGCGCTCCATTATATCTTCATCCACCGCAAGTTTCCCAATCCGTTTCAGATGCTCCAGCTCATCCTGCGACTGCTTGAGATCACGCCGTAATGTCGCGTTATCGCGGTGACACTGCTCCAGACGGGAGCGGGCCCCGAACGGGTCATTGCCAAGCTCATCCTGCACGGTCTCATGCCGGACTTCCGTCACCAGCCCCCGGAACCACCAGCCGGTCAGCAAACCGGCCCCAACGGCAAGCAACACCACAAAAAATATCTGACCAATCAGGTAAAGCACGTACACACTCCAGATTTGCAGCGCCCATGTTGCGGCAAAAACCGGCCGGTATCAAGCTGCCGGAACCTTGTCAGCCTGCCGCAAAAATACTTCTCGACCGCTTTTTATAGGCTATCATCAGTTATCCTGTGTTATGTTTATGGCTGCACGGGAAGTCAGTCTCCCAAAAAACCCATCGGTTATCATTGCGCCATGCTTGGAAAACTGTTTACCGGAAAAAACAACAACGAACTGCCAGCCGTTCCAACGGGATTCCAACTGGAGCAGGAACGCGGTCTGCGTCTGTCAGGCCATTACCCGGCCCGCCAGTCATGGCGTCACCTGAGCCACCATGTCAGCCGCTATCCCCATGATCTGCGTGCCCACACCCAGCGCATCCTGCTGGCGCGGGAGGAAACCCTGCGTGATCAGCTGGAAGGCTCGCTGCTCGACCTGCTGCTGGCCCTCGGCAGTGCCGGCAGACAATTACGGCAGCAGCTGCTGGATGCCACCCTGGACAGCCTGCCGGAGCACAGTCGCCAGCGTTTCACTGACTGGATGACTGCAGAGGAAAAGCCGGCGCTGGAGGCCGAATGGTTCAGCGGTTCAGTGCTGGCACGCGGACAGCCGACCCGTCACCTGAAGCTGGTACGGCAGCAGCGCACCCGGTCGGACAGCAGCTATGCCAGTGTCCTGGAAGAGGCCCGTGCCAGCCTTGACTACGGGCAGATTGAGCTCGCCCAGCAGCTGCTGGAGCGGGAAATCACCGAAAATCGCCACACACCGGAAATTGAACGGGAACTGCTGGGCATCTACCGCCACACCCGCAACCGGGACATGCTGGAACAGCTGACGGAGGTCATGATTGCCAAAAGGATTGACTTGGGTCCCGACTGGCTGGCAACCTGCACAGAGGCTGCAAACTGGTAAAAACAAATATGCTGAATCCAATAACCAAGCCATTGAATGTTGCCCTGTTAAGCATCAGCGCCCATAACCGCGCCATTCTGGAATTCTTCTTTGCCGGTGCAGGACGGCAGCTGTTCACCACCACCGACACCTCACAGGCAGAGGCCCTGATTGTGGACTTCGACCATCCGGGTGCTGAGCAGGAGTGGGCCGAATTCACCCGCACCCGCCCCCGACCGGCCATCATTCTTTCCATTCGGGAAATCAACGCCCCCAATACGATCTGGGTGCCCAAACCCCTGACCTCACAGTCCCTGACCCATGCAGCAGACAAAATCAGGGCTTTGCTGCCCCGCAATGCCGCTGCTCCGTCTCCGGCAACAGAGGAACCGGAACCAGCACCGCCCATACCTGTGCAGCGACCCGCTCCAGCGACCACGCCATTCGGTCTCGGTGAGCAGCGCAAACGTACCGTGCCCCTGCCCCGCAAACCCCCGCCACTGATCCGCCCCGAACCGGCAGCAGAGCCTGCACCGCCTCCCATGCGCCCGGCTCCAGACAGGACAGCCCCGCCACAGGGGCAGGTGTCCGCATCACCCACTCCCGGCCCGGCAGCCGGCCCCGGGGAAACCGGCATCACCCCGCCTGCTCCCGCTGAAAAAAAGGATACCGGCCCCACGCCCGAGGAAGAACAGCGCTGGCAGCAGCTCTGTGGTACCGAGGAAGGGCAGATCAGCATCCGCACCTGGCATGAAAGTGCCCGCCTGTTCACACCGGAAAACTACCTGCTGAACACCATTCTGGAAGCCCTGCAGCTGGTGCGTCAGTCACGCCAGCCGACCCAGATTCGCCTGCCGCACAATGAGTTCATTCTGCTGATGCCGGATGTCAGTCTGGTTTATCTGACCATGGACCTGTATTCGGAGTCATTCACCCGCCTGTGTGAAGCCCCGATCCAGAAGGGCGATGCCCGGCTGCACCTGCCCAGCACCCAGGAAATGACCCTGCTGGCCGAGCAGGTACGCCGGGATGCCCGCCACACCCATGATCTGGAAGCCCTGATCTGGACCAGCAGCCTGATTACCTCGCATGGACGCCTCAACCGCAATACGGATGCCGGAAAACCCCTGTACCTGAGAGCCTGGCCCAATCTGACCCGTCTGGAGCAGTTTCCCCATGCCCTGCGTATTGCTGCCATCTGGAGCCGGAAGCCGGGCAATGTTTTTGATGTGGCGCAATGGCTGGACATTCCCCAACGTTATGTCTTCGCCTTTCATACCGCTGCCAATGCCGTGGGCCTGTTTGTTGCCGATCAGGACAAGATACAACAACGCCGGGACAAGCCGGTTGAGCAGAAAAACCGGGGGCTGTTCTCCCGGCTGCTAAGACGCCTACTTGGAGGGGGCAGAAAGTAACAACCATGATCACCAGCAACAAGAAAATCATATTCACCGGCCCGGTGGGAGCAGGGAAGACCACGGCAATCGAAACCATCAGCGACATTCCGACCATCACCACGGACGAGTATGCCTCTGACATGACCAAAAGCCGCAAGCCCCAGACAACAGTTGCCATGGATTACGGCCTGATCAACCTGGGGGACGCCGAGCGCATCCACCTTTACGGCACACCGGGTCAGGAACGCTTCGACTTCATGTGGGACATTCTCACCAAGGGTGGCATCGGCCTGATCCTGCTGCTGGACAATACCCGCAAGGACCCGCTGCAGGACATGCGCTTTTACACCAACTCCTTCCGCGAGTTCATCGAGCAGCGCCAGATGGTGGTGGGCGTCACCCGCATGGACCTGCAGCGCAGGCCGGAACTGAATGACTATCGTCTGTGGCTGGAACAACTGTCCCTGCATGCACCGGTATTCGAAGTTGATGCACGCGAACGGGCCGATGTCATCCTCCTGATACAGGCCCTGCTATACGCCCTTGATCCGGGAGTGACAACCTGATGAGCGAATACATCGTCACTGACAATCTCTATCTGGGAGCCACCCCTGGCGGCGTATTCTATGCAGTGCAAAGCGATGAATCCGAACCTGGCCGCCAGTTCATCCACAAACTGCTGCAGGAAGACGACACACCGGTCTTCAGCGAGGATGTTGCCGCCCGCCTCAGCGGCCTGCGCAAAAAGCGCGCTCTGGAGCTGACCCACTGGCTGCAGGAAGCCGGCATGATCATGGGACTGGAACAGCAGGAAACCGCCCCCCGGGAAACACTGGAGCAACTGCTGCCACGCCTGCTGCGCCCTCTCTCGGACGAAGGCCGCGCCATCCTTGCCGAAAGCCGGGGACTGTACCTCGGCAGTGCCGGCTTCCCGCACGAGGCCGCCGAAGAGCTTGCCGCCCTCAGCGCCAGTCTGGCGGGTGTATACTCCCGTCACAGGGAGTTACTAAAAGGCAACCTGGGCTATCAACAGCACGCCTGGGGGCTGATTGATACCAGCGGCAACAGCGAAATCGGCTTCTGGCCACTGTACATCGGCAGCAGTCGCTTCACCCTGATCATCGCCGGGGTCCCGCAGCTGAACCAGCCGGTATTCCGGCAGCTGATCTGGGCACTGGAGCGGCGTTATGGTGCCAGCTGAACCCGAGTCCATGGGACTGACTTCATCCGGTTTACCGGATTATGAAAAATGCCCCGAAAATACCAATACTGACTGATATTGAACGAGGAGAATAAATTTTATGCGCGCCGAAATGCTGAATTCCATCCTGAGTGACCTGAACGGCTCATCCGCCGATATTGAAGCTTCTGCCGTCCTGTCTGCCGACGGGTTAACCATGGCCTCACTGCTGCCATCCACCATGGATGAAGACCGGGTGGGAGCCATGAGTGCCGCCATGCTGTCGCTGGGAGACCGCACGGCGGAAGAACTGGCCCGGGGCGCACTGGAACAGGTCCTGATCAAGGGGGCCAACGGCTATATCCTCATGACCCATGCCGGCAAGGATGCCGTCGTCACCGTGCTGGCCAAACCCAATGCGCGGCTGGGACTTATCTTCCTGGATGTCAAGCGTGCAGCGGAAAGCATCTCCAAGATCATCTGAGTTTCGGAGCCGCCTTCCCGGACCACAAGCCCCTTGCTGAAACGTGCCAACTGGTTTTGAACATGAACTGGAAAATCCGCCCCTCAATCCTCGCTCCGGCCTGCAGCATGGCAATACTGCTGCTTCCGCTGACCGTATTGCGGGCCGAGACCATCACCATCCAGACCAATGATACCCTGAGCGAGATCATTTCACGTTACTATCCGGGCCACCCCGATCGGCGCGCCCTGATGCAGGCGATACTGGCGCGTAACCCCGACGCCTTTCGCGGCAATATCAACAACCTGATTGTCGGCAGAACACTGACACTCCCGCCACCGGACTATACGCCGGTGTCCCCTGAATCCCGGCAGGCCCTGGAGCAGGTGCAACTGCAGCAGCAGCTGCAGGATATGGCACAACAGAAACAGGGGCTGGAAGATACCCTGCAGAATACCCGCTCACAGCTGCAGGCGCAGCGGGATGAACTGCAGCAGACCCGCAGCCGGATGGAGCAGGAGCAACAGGCATTAAAGGCACGGAACGATGAGCTGCAGCAGGAAAGCGCTTCACTCAGGGAGACCCTGTCAGCCCTGCAGCAGTCCCGCAGCCGGATGGAACAGCAGGTCGAAACCCTGCGCACGGACAAGGGTCAGCTGGAAAGCGGCGGCAATGACCTGCAACTGCAGCTAAGCGCCCTGCAGGATCAGCTGCAGCTGCTGGAGGGTGACAAAAAACTGCAGACCGAACAGGTCAGCAAACTGGAGCAGGACAATGCGACCCTGGCCAATGTCAGAACCCAGCTTGAAGCCCGGCTGGACAAGCTGGAGCAGGACAACGAGCGCCTGACCAACGAGAACGGCGACCTGCAGGTACAGCTGGGACAGAGCCAGCAGACCCTGGATGATTTCAACAGTCAGGCGGCCAACCTGCGTACCCAGCTCGCAGAACTGAACACCCGCAATGCCGCCCTGCAGAATGACCTGCAACTGAGCAAACTGCAGCAGCAGGATGAAGTCGAGATCAATCCCGGCCCCTCACGTTTCACCACACTCTGGCCCTGGCTGCTGGCGCTGGTACTGCTGCCGCTGGCCTGGCTGCTGGGACGCCGCAGCCGCCCCGAACCCAAAGCGATACCGGCCCCTGCACAGCCCAAACCCGAATCCCCGCCACCACAGGCCACGACCCGGATACCACCGCCTCCGCCCCCCGCACATTCTGCAACCGTACCGGTCGAACCCGTCACGGCAACGGTCAGCACAGATCAGTGGACACACCATGAGCGTGCAGGCAAAGCCACACCGGAACCCGTAGCTCGCTCCGAGACAGTACCGGCACCATCCACCGCGTCTCCGGCCACACCGGGCCACCCGGATGCCGCGCTCAAGCTGGCCATTGCCCGCGCCTATCTGGATCTGCGCAATGCCGATGCGGCCCAGGACATTCTGCAGGACGTACTGACCGAAGGCGGAAGCCGGCAACAGCAGGAAGCCCGCGAGATTCTTTCATTTATCAACTGAATATCCATCAGATACAGTTAATCAGCCACTCCTTCCCGGCCATCCCGGTCCGGATTCCTCCGGCCAGCCACTCCCCATAGACTGAATCAATCAGTCATCATGTCCCGGTTTTCATAAAACCCCCGTGAGTACCTGTGAAACCCGATCCTTTGCCTGCTGCCCCGAAACTGCGAGGAGTATTCCAACATGCATATTTCTTGCCCAATACAGGAAATGGGTGTTCTATACTCGGAAAACCGTTTATTTTCGAGGGAGCCCATCATGGCTGATACCGGTACGCAGAACCATCGAACCTTCATCCCCCAACTGGCCCTGCTCGCCCTGAGCCTGGCCGGTGCCATCACACTGGTCACCGTAGTACTCCAACAGGACAATATCGAAATTTCCCTGACCCGGAATGTACGCAAGGCACTGGCCAACGCCGACCTGCCTCCGGTACAGATTCGCTTTGATGGCCGGGACGCCACCCTGACGGGAGAACCGGCAACCGAATCACAGACCGGTGCCATTATCGATACCGCCAGCGCCGTTCCCGGTGTCCGAACCATTCACAACCGGATGCAGGTACTGCCGCCAGAACCGGATGCCGCCCTGCCGGAAACCCTGGAGCTGCCAGCCCGGTTTGAAAATGGCCTCTATGTCCCTTCCCGGAATCACACCCTGGAAATGATTGACCTGTCAGCCGTGCACTTTGTCCCCGCCACCGCCGACATCGCCCCCGATGCCCAGCCGGTACTGGATAATTTTCTCAAGGCCCTGCAGGACTTTCCGGGCGTGATCATCGAAATTGCGGTCCATACCGATAACCAGGGCAGCCCGCTGGGCCAGCTGACGGCGTCTCGGGAGCGGGCCGAGGCCCTGAAGCAGTACTTCATCAACGGGGGTATTCCCCGGCAGCAGCTGGTGGCCAGGGGCTATGGCTCCACCAGACCCCTTGTCAGCAACACCCACGGTCAGGATCAGAGCCGAAACCGGCGGGTGGAAATCACGGTACTCAAGGAGTAAGTTATGAATCTGCCTGTGTCCCCGGTCATACTCGCAACCCTGGTCAGCCTCCTGCTCGGCATGCTGGCCGGAATGGCGCTGGCCCACTATCAGCGCCGGACACAGGCAAGCCAGTTGCGCCTTGCCAATGCCGAGCTGCGGTACCAGTATCACCTGATGCTGGATGAAACCGCCAGCCTGAAAGATGAAGTCAAGGTACTCAATCGTCAAAATGCCGAACAGCAGACTCAGGCCCGACAGCCGACAGAAACGGCCATCCCGGTACCCACTCCCGGACCGGAGCCGGCTAACGAAACTTACCTGAAAATCAGGAAACAACTGGAACGGGCACGCAAAACCATCGAAAAGCTGAAGGGCGAGCTGGGTCTGCGCGAACACCAGCTGCAGGAACTGGAACAGGCCAGACAACGGTTAAAACAGCGCCTCGACCAGATACAGACCCTGCCCGCCCCGGCCCGCATTGCCAGCCTGCCAACGCCACCATCCCGTCACAACGGGCCGGTGAGTGGACACGATGACCTGCAGAAAATCGAAGGCATCAGCCCGGACATGGCACGCAAGCTGCAAAACCTCGGCTTTATCAGCTATCGTCAACTGGCTGAATGTGGCAACGGCGAATTTCGCCAGATCCAGCGCCTGTTTCGCCTGCCGGATCCCCGGATCATGCTGGCCTGGAGAAAAAGCGCCTATCACCTGTATCAGGCCAAATATGGCCACCCGGCACCGGCACAGTACCCCGTGCAACGCCGCACCGGTACCGGCTGAAAACCCGCAGCCTACGCCAGCCCGAACAGGCGTTCGGCATTGGCCGTGGTGATGGCCGCTATCTGTTCGGCTGTGGTGTCTCTCAGGCGGGCCAGCCCGGCAGCAATCACCGGCAATCGGGTGGGATCATTGCGCTTTCCACGCCAGTGACTGTCGGGCTGGTCCGGTGCATCGGTTTCCAGCAGCAGGCACTCATCCGGCAAAGTGGCCACAATCCGGCGCAAACGCCGGGCACGCTCATAAGTGATCGTTCCGCCGATTCCGAACATGAACCCCATTCCCAGCAGCTGATCCGCCTGCTGCTGACTGCCGGCAAAACTGTGCACGACCCCCCGCAGACCGCCAATCTGGCGCAGGTACTTGAGCACATGATCCACCGAACGACGCGCATGGATAATCAGGGGCAAATCAAAATCACGCGCCAGTTTCAGCTGTGCGACAAACAGCGTGATCTGGCGCTCGGTATCCAGATCGGGAAGAAAGTAATCCAGCCCGCACTCACCGACAGCAACAGGGCGGTATTCACGCAACCAGTGCGTCAGCAGCTGCAAATGGGCATCCTCATGCTGATCCAGACAGATCGGATGCAAGCCGTAACTGGCGTGAAAGTGCGGGGAAGTGGCGGCAAGATGCCGGATACGCTCCCAGTTCGAATACGCAACCGCCGGTAATACCAGATCGGTGACCCCGGATTCGCGCATTGCCCTGATCAGGAAATCACGGTCCGGATCAAAATCCGGATCATCAAAATGGCAATGGCTGTCAATCAGGCGCATCAGGCATACCGGTCGGTGGCTTTATCGAATCCCTTCAAGGTAGCATAATCCGGATGACAACCACTTGAATTCCGGAAACGCCATGGACACTCACCAGCCTGTACGCCTGCTGCAGATCAGCGACCTGCACTGTTTTGCCGGGGATGACAGCGCCCTGTTATGGTCTGACCTGCCGGTACAGCCCAACCGCCAGCTCAGCCGCTTACTGACACACCTGCAGCAGCTGCCGGACCGGCATGATGCCCTGATCATCAGCGGTGATCTGGCCCAGGAAGAAACGGCTGCCACTTATGAGCGCCTGGGTCAGCTGCTGGAAGGCTTAGGCCTGCCGATTTATGTCCTGCCCGGCAACCATGATGTGCCATCACTGATGCGCGTACACCTGACCAATGCCGACGGCCAGCCACATTACCAGTCAACAGTGAGGATTGGCGACTGGCAACTGCTGTTTCTGGATACCAGTAAACCCGGTCATCCGGACGGACATCTGGAGCCGGAAAAACTGGCCCTGCTGGAGCAGCAGCTGTCAGCAGCGCAACAGACCCCGACCCTGATTTTCATGCACCACCATCCGGTACCGATCAACAGTCCCTGGATGGATCACATGGGCCTGCAGCAAGCCGAACGGTTCTGGCAGCTACTGGCGCAACACCCCCAGGTCAGAGGCATTGGTTTCGGACACATTCATAATGCGTTTGAAACCCATATCGAAACGGCAGCGGGCCATTCGGTACAGGTCTGCGGCACCCCGGCCACCTGCATACAACTCGGGCACGAAACCGAAAAAATGACGGCACTTCATACCCGTCCGGGCTGGCGTGAATGGATATTGAGCCAGACGGGAACAATCTCCAGTCAGGTAAATTACCTGGACCCGGCGGTAGAATAACAGCGCAGCTAATGCTGCTTTAACGGATGGGACCTGCCTTGTTTTCATCCTCGGCACAGGATGAAGACGGGCAGTTGATCGCCTGTCTCAGACCCTCCACCACCCTGGAAAACTCCTTCCAGCGCCCCTGCATGATACGGTTGATTGCCGTATTGAAATTCCTGGAATCCTGACCGCCGTCCTGCTCCTGCCGAACGACAGACGGAATGGCGGGTTCAGGTTTATGGCCTGAACAACCAGCAGCCTGTATGTGCATGCCTGCAACTCTCCATTAATAAAAAACCACTTGCCTGCGGTGCCTCTGTTCTGACAGTTTCCGGTGGAAAGCCCCGGACGGGTTTACAGATTCCGGATTAACGGAAGATTTTTACCGACTGTCATCAAGGTGATAGCGTCGTGCATCTCACCATGGCCCCTGTTTGACAGCCTGCCCGTAAAAGCGTAACGTCCTGCCCCGGTTCAGGTGCATCCTTAAGATGTGAAACGGGAAGACTGGTGCGCAATCCTGCAATTCCAGCGCTGCCCCCGCAACGGTAAGTGATGGCGGTTTGATATAAAGCCACTGTGCAGTTCAGCACGGGAAGGCGTCAGGCCGCAAAGCACAAGCCCGGAGACCGGCCTGACCAGACGCGGCAGCAGACAAAGCTGCCATATTGCTTTCCCAGCTGCGCGGTGGGCGCATTACAGGATTTCCGTCATGAAAACCCCGATTTATTCTGCAGCTGTCACAGCTGCTTTCGGCACTTGCCTGTTCACCACTCCCCTGACGCCGTCACAGGCAGCCGAACCGGCCTCCGGAACAGCCAGCGGCCTGCAGGAGCCGCTTGAGATTGTCATTACCGCCGGGCGCAAACCCCAGGGTATCAGCGAGACACTGGCTCCGGTAACCGTCATCACCCGTCAGGACATTGAAGCCCGTCAGGCTGACAGTGTGGCCGAAGTGCTGCGTCAGGTTCCCGGCCTGAGCATCACCAACAACGGCGGCCTCGGCAAGCAGACCGCCATCCATCTGCGTGGTACCAATGACAAGCATGTGCTGGTACTGGTGGATGGCATCAGGATCGGCTCGGCCACGCTGGGCAGTACCGCCTTTGAGAACCTGCCTCTGGAGCAGATCGAACGCATTGAGGTGGTGCGCGGCCCACGCTCCAGCCTGTATGGCTCCGAAGCCATTGGCGGCGTAATCCAGTTATTCACCCGCAAGGGTTCCGACGGTACCAAAGGCATCAAGCCACAGCTCAGCATCGGCTACGGCAGCCATGATACCCGCAAGGCGGCACTCAACCTCTCCGCCGGTGACAGCAAGGGCAGCTGGTTCAATCTGGATGCCGCCACCCTGCGCACGGACGGCTTCAATGTGCTCGACTATTACACCGACTACCCGCCGCCGGACTATGCACCGACGCGGGTTACGGAGCCGGACCGGGACGGGCATGCCAATAACAGCCTTTCCCTGCGGGCCGGCCACCGTTTTGCCAATGATATCGCCCTGGAATTCAGCGCCCTGCAGGCTCAGGGGGATAATGAGTTTGATGGTGCCTATCAGAACATGAGCGACTTCAGGCAGCAGGTCCTCAGTGCAAAACTCACAGCCCCAATAGGGGCGGAGACGGCCCTGAGCGCCCAGATCGGTCAGGCCCGTGATGATCTCGACAGCTTCAAGGACGGCGTCTACAGCAGCACCTTCAACACCCGCCGCGACAGTGCCACCCTGCAGGCGGATACCCGGCTCGGCAACCGCACCAGCCTGAGCTTCGGCCTTGACTTCCTGCAGGAAAAAATAGAAAGCAATTATGCCTATGCAGTCGATTCGCGTGACAATACCGGTCTGTTCCTCAACAGCCAGTTTCAGTTCGACAGGCAGAACCGCCTTGATTTTGCCCTGCGCCATGATGACAACGAACAGTTCGGCACCAAGCCCACCGGCAGCCTGGCCTTCGGCCACACGTTCAGCAATGGTGTGCAGGCCACCCTTTCCTATGGCACGGCGTTCAAGGCTCCGACCTTCAATGACCTTTACTACCCCAACAGCGGCAACCCGGATTTGCAGCCGGAAACCAGCCGCAATATCGAGCTTGGCCTCAACGGTATCCATCCGCAGGGTGACTGGTTCGTCAATGTGTTCCAGAACCATATTGACGACCTGATCGAGTGGCAGGACATCGGCGGCAATGTCTGGCAGCCCATGAATGTGGACTCGGCCCGGATTCGCGGGCTGGAGCTCGGTGCCACGGCTCATGTCGGTGACTGGCGTCTGGCAGCCAATGCCACCCTGCAGCAGCCTCAGGCCGACTCCGGCATCAATCAGGGCAACACCCTGCAATACCGCCCGGAGCGGATACTGAATCTGGACCTTGACCGCCGCTTCGGGTCACTGTCTGTCGGTGCCAGCGTGCATGGCGAAAGCAAGCGCCATACCGATGCCTACAACAGTGCCGAACTGGGCGGTTTCGGTACGCTGGACCTGCGTGCCCGCTACGATATCAGCCCGGACTGGAAACTGGGTCTCAAAATCGGCAATGTGCTGGACAAGGACTATGCCTTGAGCCGCAACTACCGTCAGGATGGCATCAATACCCTGCTGACCCTGGATTACCAGCCCTGAGATCACACCCATGCCCGCTCTGATGGTACAGGGATGCACGTCCGACGCCGGAAAAAGTACGCTGGTGGCCGGGCTGTGCCGGGTATTGAAACGACGCGGCCTGTCGGTTGCACCCTTCAAGCCCCAAAACATGGCCCTCAACAGTGCCGTGACCCCGGACGGGGGTGAAATTGGCCGGGCACAGGCGCTGCAGGCCATGGCTGCCGGCATTGCCCCGAGCGTGCACATGAACCCGGTGCTGCTGAAGCCCAATACCGATACCGGCGCACAGGTGATCCTGCAGGGGCAGGTACTGGGGAATCTGGAAGCGCTGGATTATCATGACTACAAACCCCGGGCGGCGGCAGCGGTTTTTGATGCCTGGGAGCGACTCCAGGCGCAATACACTTACCTGCTGGTTGAAGGGGCTGGCAGCCCGGCAGAAATCAACCTGCGCGCCGGTGACATTGCCAACATGGGGTTTGCCGAGCGTGCTGACTGCCCGGTGATCCTGATTGCCGACATTGACAAGGGGGGTGTATTTGCCCATCTGGTCGGTACGCTGGCGCTGCTGTCAGCCTCGGAACAGGCACGGGTCAGGGGCTTTGTCATCAACCGCTTCCGGGGTGACCGCCGTCTGCTGCAGGGGGGACTGGACTGGCTGGAGCAGTATACGGGCAAGCCGGTACTGGGTGTATTGCCCTACCTGCACGGCCTGCATCTGGATGCCGAGGATGCCCTGCCCGAATCCAGCCCGGCCCCCTTCAATGCCGGGGTCGGACAGCCTCAGTCCCAACGGCTCCGGGTCATCCTGCCATTGCTCCCCCATATCAGCAATCACACCGACTTTGAACCGCTGCGCCTGCACCCGCAGGTGGAGCTGGTGTATGTACGGCACGGCGATACCCCTCCGGCAGGCGACCTGCTCATTCTGCCCGGCAGCAAAAACGTCGGCTTTGATCTTGACTGGTTGCGGGCACAGGGTTGGGAGGCCGCCATTCACCGGCACCTGCGTTATGGCGGTAAACTGATCGGGATTTGTGGCGGCCTGCAGATGCTGGGCCAGTATATTCATGACCCGCAGGGCATCGAAGGCACACCCGCCCGTCATCCGGGTCTGGGGCTGCTGGCGCTGGAGACCACACTGGAAACCGGCAAACAGCTCAGCAACCGGCACGGCTTTCTGGCCCCGGCCCTGCATACCGGTTCCGGCACCACACCCACCACAGCCCAAGCCAGTGTCAGCGGCTATGAGATTCATGCCGGGCACAGCCGGGGGCCGGCCCTTCTGCACCCGGCACTGCAACTGATGCCTGATCGTACCAACCAGCCGGTACCGGAAGGTGCGGTATCAGCCGATGGTCAGATCATGGCAACCTACCTGCACGGCCTGTTTGACTCACCAGCGGCGCTGCAGACCCTGCTGGGCTGGGCGGGCTTGCATGCACCGGTGCCGTTTGCTATCAATGTCATGCGCGAGGCACAGCTGGAACGGCTGGCTGATACGCTGGAGCAGCACCTGAATATCGAACGCATTCTGAACCTGATGGCATCCAATAAATCATGAAACCGACACAAGGCGGCTTATGCGCCTGATACTGGCTCCGATGGAAGGGGTACTGGATGCCGCCATGCGGGCACTGCTGACGCGGATCGGCGGTTATGACCGCTGCGTGACCGAATTTGTTCGCATTACCAACCAGCAGCTGCCGGCACGGGTCTTCCAGCGCCGCTGTCCGGAGCTGCTGCAGGGCGGTCACACGGCTGCCGGGGTGCCGGTCTATGTCCAGCTGCTGGGGGGTGATCCCGACTATATGGCCCTGAATGCCCGTACCGTGGAAACACTGGGTGCACCCGGTATCGACCTGAATTTCGGCTGCCCTTCCAAAACCGTGAACCGCAATGACGGGGGTTCGACCCTGCTGCGGGAGCCTGAGCGGGTGCATCGCATTGTCACCCGTGTGCGCCAGGCTGTCAGCCCGCAGGTGCCGGTGACCGTCAAGATCCGGCTCGGCTTTCATGACAGCAGCCTGCTGGAAGACATTGTCTGCGGAATTGAAGCAGCCCATGCCACCGAGCTGTGCATCCACGCCCGTACCCGCCTGGATGGCTACAAGCCCCCTGCCTACTGGGAACAGATCGGACGCATTCGCACCCGGGTCCGGCTGCCCCTGATTGCCAATGGTGAAATCTGGAGTCCTGCCGATGCCCACCAAGCCCGGCAGGAAAGTGGCTGCCCGGACCTCATGCTCGGGCGTGGTGCACTGAGTCGCCCGGATCTGGCGCTGGCCATACGCCAGGATCAGGCGGATACCCCAATACCCGACACAGCACTGCTGCACTGGCCCCAGATACAGGTTCTGTTGTACCAGCACAGTGTTGTCATGTCACAGAACCACCCCAAATACGCCGTCAGCCGCATCAAGCAGTGGCTGACCTATCTGCGCCGCCAGTACCCGGAAGCCGGCCAGCTGTTTGCCCACCTGAAACGGCTGTCCGACCTTCACACCATCCAGCAGGTGCTTGCGCACCCCGACCCCCGAGGCTTTGCCCATGAATCCCGATAACCCGCCCGTGACTGACACCACCGAGACTGATGCCGAGACCCGGAAAAACCAGCGCCATCAGGAACGCATGGCACGCAGAAAAGCCGTTATTGATGCCGGTATTGCCCAAGCCAGTCAGGACAAGGGACTGGTCGTGATCCTGACCGGTAACGGCAAGGGCAAATCCAGCTCCGCCTTCGGCATGGTCGGACGTTCACTGGGTCACGGGCTTCGGGTGGGTGTGTGCCAGTTCATCAAAAGCCGCACCGATACCGGCGAGGAAGCCTTCTTCAGCCGTCAGCCCGGCGTGGAATGGCATGTACTGGGTGACGGTTTCACCTGGGATACCCAGGACCGGCAACAGGACATTGCTACCTCCAAACGCGGCTGGACCGTGGCACAGCGCATGCTGGCCGACCCCGGCATGGATGTCGTCGTCCTGGATGAACTCACCTATCTGCTCAACTACGGCTATCTGGATACCGCTGCCGTCCTGGCCGACATTCGTGCCCGGCCACCGGCTCAGCATGTCATTATCACCGGACGAGCCGCCAGCCCGGCCCTGTGTGAGCTGGCCGATACCATCGCCGAAATCGGGGATGTCAAACATGCCTACCGCGCCGGCATACAGGCCCAGCAAGGCATCGACCTATAGTATTTCCTTTACCCCGATAACCGCTCGTATCCCGAATCCCGGCCATTGAACCGGCTCCCCGGATACAGGGAGGTCCCCTGATCGCCATAATCCATTCGACAGCAATGCGATAGGGAGACCCGGTAAAATGCTGAATACATCCAACCTCAATAACACCAGCCACCAAAGCAGTGGCATTTACAATACGTACGCCCCTGTTCTATCCAACAGCATCAGTAACGGCTGGAGCAGCGGCCTGAGTGCCGGTCTGGGCAACAGCCTTTTCGGTAGCCTGTATGGCCTGGGCAACAACAGCGCTTACGGCAGCAATGGCAGCCTCGGTAGCAGCAACAATATGATGCTGACGCTGCTGACACTGGTTCTGCAACTGCTGCAGCAGACACTGGAAGATGGCGGTACGCAGAACAACGACCAGCATACGCCGGTGACGGTCGACCAGAACGCCTTCAACCAGCATGCCGGTGCCGACGGGCTGCTGCAGGGTTCCGAGCTGCAGGCTCTGGCCTCACGCCATGCGGGTGCCGATGGCAGCTTCAATCAGTCTGAATTCAGTGCGTTTGCCCAGTCCATGGGCATATCCCCGGCGACTGCTGCCCGTATTTTCAATGGCAACGCCGTCAATGGCCAGATGCCGACCAGCGTGATCACCAACAATCTCGCCGCAAACAGTACCCTGGACCTGAACGGATTCACCCAGTTTCTGAACAGCCTGAACCAGAGCAGCGCACCGGCTCCGGCACCTGTGCCCGCTCCCGCGCCGGCACCCGTATTCTCCGTTCCGGCTGAAACCGGTACCACCGTCCAGACCGGTAACGGACAGGACAATGCCATCACCAATGGCGGCAATGACACCATCAACGCCGGCACGGGCAACGACACCATC
>DAOPKY010000065.1:0-6142 GCA_035391465.1 Thiolinea sp.
CGCGAATCTTATGCTTCCTGCGCCAAACTGTCAACCAGTTTTTTGCTTCCGCTTTTAATCCCGTCTCAGCACTTAACTCAACATAACTTACTGTTTTGTCAGTTGTTTTGTTTCGTCGTCGTCCTGAAGAAGTTGCGCATTATACGCACCGTAACTTTCACGTCAACCTCCCTGATAAAAGTTTTTTTGCATCTCACTCAGTCAGCCAGAGTTAATTCAGAAAACTCAGTTACTTAAGCCATAAAAAAAATTCAGCGGACTTCGCGCCAGTCCAGTCCCAGCGCCTGATCAGCGAGGGAAATCCAGTCCGCACTGCAGCCAACGCCCTCACACAGGGCCGCACCGGCATGTTCCGGCAGGTTGTTTTTTTCACTCAGGTGCATACCGACCAGCTGCTGCAGATGCTGCCGGTCCAACTGCTGCAACAATCCGGTCGCCTGACGATTATCCAGATGGCCATATTTACCCCCGACTCTGGCGCGCAGAGCGGGCGGATAGGGACCGGTCGCCAGCATGTGGGCATCGTAGTTGCACTCCAGCAGCAAGGCATCCAGCCCCTGCAACTGCTCAATCATGTGTGCCGAGATACTGCCCGAATCCGTCAGCAGCCCCAGTCGCAACGCACCATCGGAAAAAATGAACTGGCATGGCTCACGGGCATCATGCAGGACCGGGTAGGGTTGAATGGAAAGTGCACCGACTTCAAAAGGCTGGCTGATATTGATGTAGTGACAGGTCCGGAATTCGCGGTCACGCAGGGCATTGAAGGTACCGACCGTCAGCCAGACCGGCAGACGATAACGCCGTGACAGCCGCCCTACCCCGTTGGCATGATCACCATGCTCATGTGTAACCAGGATAGCGCTCAGGGTTTCAGGCGGGCAACCGAGACGCAGCAGACGCCGCTCGGTTTCAGAGACTGGAAACCCGCAATCCACCAGGACACGGGTTTTTCCGGATTCAATCAGTGTTGCATTACCCCGGCTGCCGCTTCCCAGTACGGAAAAGCGCAGCATGGGAATCAGAACCGGGTTTGCAGGCGCTTGAGAATATCAGACGCGACGGCATCCGGTGCGGCCTTGCCCCCCTTGTCACCGACACCGATGAAACTGTTGTGCTCGTTTTCCGCCACCAGAATCAGGTAGGTTTCACCCGGTGTCAAAGCACCCGCTGCCCCGTTATAGCGCACGGTAATAATGCCGCGCTCGGGCTGCTGGCCGGTAATCTGCAATCCCAGCCCCGGCAGATGTTTGCCGGTTTCCTGCCAGGTGCGGTCAAACGGCAGGTCCACGGCCAGTGCCGGCTGCCCGGACCCCAGCCGTCCCAGTCGGGTACGGATACCGCTGCCGGAAGTTGCCGGGACGGGGCTTGCCGCTGCCGGGCTGGCCGAGAGTGCGGGGGTCACGCTGCGCTCAGCCGCTGCCGGGGGTGCCTGCGGCTGTGGCTCCGGGACCGGTGCTGCCTCGCCGGCTGCCCGGTTCAATGCGGCACCGAGGTCTCCCCCCGGTGCCATACTGTAATCACGGGGGCCTTCAGTCATGTCAACAGGTTCGGGAAGCGGCTCAGGGGCAGCCGTACCGGCCTGAGTCATTCCGGCAGGCGGTACGGGAGCAGGCGGTGGTATTTGAACAGGGTCCGATATATCCGGCATCGATGTCTGTGGTGCGGTATCAACATCCGAGCGGGCAGCTGCTGCCGGATCAGGTGCAGCACTGCCGCCAGTCCCTGCCGGGACTCCGGCGGAATCCAGGGTATAGGTGCTGTCAAAGCCGGGCGAACTCAGGCCGGGCGGCAAAGCCAGACTGGCCACCGAGTTACTGTTGCTGCGATAGTCCACACTGTCACTGATCGCATCCAGATTCAGCCTGGGCAGGTAACTGCAGGCGGACAAACCCGCCACCACGGCTGTCACCACCCCCGGGTACAGCACGGTTTTCAACAACACGCCGGATTTCATCCTGTTCTCCTTATTGGACTGAAACATCAGTTTATCGTGATACCGGCATGCTGCATGGCTTCCCGCACTCTGGGCTGCAGCGCCTCCGACAGGGGCAGCAACGGCAGGCGGATACCATCACCACAATACCCCATACGGTGCAATGCCCACTTGGTCGGCGTCGGATTCGGCTCCAGAAACAAAGCCTTGTGCAAAGGGACAAGACGCTCGTTCAAAGCCGTGGCCCGCCCGGTATCACCGGCCAGTGCTGCTGCGCACATTTCATGCATGAGTTTGGGTGCCACGTTGGCCGTCACGGAAATGGTACCCTTGCCACCGGCTTCCAGCATCACGGCCAGGGTGGTGATGTCCTCACCGCTGTAAAGCTCCAACCGCTCACCGCAACGCCCGGCAATTTCGCGTGCCCGCATGACATTGCCACTGGCTTCCTTGATACCGACAATATTGGCGATATGCGACAGCCGCTCCACGGTCTCGGGCAGGATGTCACTGACGGTGCGCCCCGGCACATTGTAAAGTATCTGGGGAATGGCCACGGCTTCAGCAATCGCCTGATAATGCCGGTACAGCCCTTCCTGGGTGGGTTTGTTGTAATAGGGAGCCACCAGCAAAGCCGCATCAGCACCGTCTTCCCGTGCCCAGCGGGTCATCTCGATGGCTTCAGCGGTACTGTTGGAACCGGTGCCGGCAATCACGGGAAGGCGTCCGCCCACCAGTTCGATGATGCGTTTCACAACATGGCGATGCTCCTGGTAGGACAGGGTTGGTGACTCACCGGTAGTGCCAACTGCCACAATTGCATCGGTACCGTTTTCCATGTGGAAAGCGACCAGTGCTTCCAGTCCCTGCTCATCAATCGTCCCATCCGGGTTCATGGGCGTGATCAGGGCCACCATACTGCCGTGAAACATGTCAATCTCCGAAATTTATCTGCCCAGCATACTACTGTTGCCCCTGTGGAAACACAAGCACACCGCACCAATCAGCCCGGAAAGACCCCGGTGGAAATATAGCGGTCCCCCCGGTCACATACGATGGCGACAATGGTGGCATTTTCCAGCGTCGCCGCCAGCTGCAGGGCCACTGCCATGGCCCCGCCCGAAGAGACCCCGCAGAAGATGCCCTCGCGCTCGGCCAGCCGGCGCATGGTGTCCTCCGCTTCGGCTTGAGCAACATCCATTTCCACATCCACGCTGCCCGGCTCGAAAATTTCCGGCAGATACTCGGGTGTCCAGCGCCGGATACCGGGAATCTGATCCTGCTGGGTGGCCGGGCGCACCCCGACAATCCGGATGGCGGGATTTTGGGCCTTGAAGTAACGGGATACCCCCATGATGGTGCCGGTTGTACCCATGGCACTGACAAAGTGGGTGATGCGTCCGCCGGTATCGCGCCAGATCTCCGGACCGGTACCGAGCACATGCGCCTGTGGATTATCCGGATTGGAAAACTGGTCCAACACCTTGCCCTTCCCCTCACGTTCCAGCTGCAACGCCATATCACGGGCACCTTCCATGCCACCCTGTGCTTTCGAGACCAGCATCAGCTCAGCCCCATAAGCCTTCATCGCTGCACGGCGCTCCATGCTCAGGTTGTCCGGCATCAGCAGCACCATGTGATAACCCCGGATGGCAGCAGCCATGGCCAGGGCAATGCCGGTATTGCCGCTGGTTGCCTCAATCAGGGTGTCACCGGGTTTGATTTCCCCGCGCAACTCGGCCTGACGGATCATGTTCAGGGCCGGACGATCCTTGACCGAGCCAGCCGGGTTATTGCCTTCCAGCTTGGCCAGAACGGTATTGCCTCGCCCCTGTCCAAGACGCTGCAGACGCACCAGCGGGGTATTGCCGATAAAATCTTCAATAGTCGGATAAGGCGGAGTCTTCATTCAGTCACCTGTCAAAATCACAAAAGCTACGGCATACGCCTGTTCGTCGGCTACCGACAATGACAGCCGCGAAACACCCAACCGGGCAGCAGTCGCTTCCGTCACCCCGTGCAGCACCAGTTCCGGACGCCCCAGGGCATCATGGCGGGTTTCAATTTCAGTCAGGCGCGCCCGCTCACCGATCCCGGTTCCCAGCGCCTTGGCCAACGCCTCCTTGGTGGCAAAGCGCTTGGCAAACCAGGCTGGCTGCCGGATTGGCACCAGAATGGCAAACTGCTGCTGCTCCTGTGCACTCAGCACCCGCTGCACAAAGCGGTTACCGGACCGGTTCAACAGGCGGGCAATGCGTGCCACCTCGACAATATCGGTACCGGTTCCAATAATATGCACGCGAACTAAGCCTTGCGGGCCTGCTGCATGAGATCCAGCATCTCGCGTGTGGCCTGCCAGATACCGACGAATACCGCACGCGCCACCATGGCATGGCCGATATTCAGTTCACTCAGCGGTGCAAGGGCGGCAATATCACGGGTGTTTTCATAATCCAGCCCATGCCCGGCATTGACCTTGATACCCTGCTCCCGCGCAAATTCGGCAGCCCGGCGGATACGCTCCAGCTCCCGCTGGCGTTCATCACCCTGCAACCCGGCATAGCGCCCGGTGTGCAGCTCGATCACGGGGGCACCGATGTCCGGCACCCGACGGATAATCTCAATATCCGGTTCAATAAAAAGTGACACCTGAATACCGGCCTGTCCCAGCACTTCGACCGTACCCTTGACCTTCTGGAACTGGCGGATAATGTCGAGTCCGCCTTCGGTCGTCAATTCCTCACGCCGCTCCGGCACCAGACACACATCATCAGGCTGCACATCCAGGGCAATCTTCACCATTTCACGGGTCACGGCATGTTCCAGGTTCATGCGCGTATTCAGCAGCTTGCGCACCGCATAGACATCCGCATCCTGAATATGGCGACGATCTTCACGCAGATGCAGGGTAATTGCGTGCGCCCCCGCCCCTTCAATCTGGCGCACTGCTTCCAGAATATCCGGATACACCGTACCGCGCTGCTGGCGGATATTGGCGATATGGTCGATATTGACGCCGAGTTCAAGTGCATCAGTCATATCATGGCCCCTTAAGTAATTGACGGGAATACAGGGTTTTGCCCTCCAGATACAGGCGCAGAAGCTGATCCAGCAGCCGGCGCAGCATGAGCCACTGTGGGGGTGTCATGGCCAGCGGATCACGCAGCGCCACCAGCAGCTCACCCGGTACGCTCACCCCTGGCAGCTGCTGTGTGTCGGTGCTTTCCGGCACCACACCCTGCCCTGTGACAAAACGATAACGCATCAGCCCCTCAATGTCGCCCCCGATCGCATCATCCTGATACAGATTCAGCTCACAGCCAAGCACGGACAGCAACTGCAGCTCAAACAGCATCAGGGTATAGGCATTATCCGCCTGCTGCAGCTCATGCAAAAGAAAATGATAGCGCCGGAACAGTTCCGGCTGAGGCTGATGCAGCGGCACCAGACGCAACAGCAGTTCACTGGCATAAGTGGCCTGGATCAGCGCTTCGCCCCTGAGCACATAACGGCGCTTTTCCTCGGCATGATTCAGGGTCAACACCTCCCCGCGTCCGCGCCAGTGCATTTCCAGCACCCGGAATGGCTCCAGCATGCCTTTGAGGCGGTCCGCCTGACGTCGGGAATACTGTGCCACACCGGTCATGCGCCCCTGCTCACGGCTGAAAACATCCAGCAGCAGGGCATTGTCACGGTAGGGTTTGCGGCGCAGGATCAGGGCCAGACCGGAGGGGACGAGGTTCATGCGGTGGACTGTTCGGTTATCCGATCCAGTATTCTGGAGAAAAAATCAACCCCTTCTGTATAAGCGGGGATGTCAGGCTGCATAGTGGCAAGGCGTTCACAAATAACAAGTCCTTCTTGCAGCATTGGCATGGCACAATCAACTTTTTGCTGCGCTATCTGTAAAAGAGCCAGTTTGTATAAAGACACCGACAGGTCCCGCAGCGACTCCGGCGTATCCCCCAACAGCGCCTTCAGACGACGGCTCAGACCCAAACTCTCTTCATACGCGCTTTGCGCGTCCGACCAGCGACCCTGTTGTTGCGCGACGGCCCCGACCTTATCCAGTGACACCGACAGGTCCCGCAGCGACTCCGGCGTATCCCCCAACAGCGCCTTCAGACGACGGCTCAGACCCAAACTCTCTTCATACGCGCTTTGCGCGTCCGACCAGCGACCCTGTTGTTGCGCGACGGCCCCGAC
>DAOPKY010000065.1:6242-18766 GCA_035391465.1 Thiolinea sp.
CATACGCGCTTTGCGCGTCCGACCAGCGACCCTGTTGTTGCGCGACGGCCCCGACCTTATCCAGTGACACCGACAGGTCCCGCAGCGACTCCGGCGTATCGCCTTCCCCCAGTTGCCGAGTCCAGGCCAGCAGGGTTTCAGCCACCTGCCCGGCCTCACTGAGCCGACCGTATTGCCGATAAACAGCCAGCGCCCGACTTCCGGCAAGCAGGTATTGACGCTCGGGAGCCCCCGTGGCTTTCTGCAGCAAACGCTGCCATTCGTCCAGAATGACCTGTTGCGTGGCAGGTATCTCAAAATACCGGGGAGAATCTAACGCATCAGCAGCGACTGAACGGGCAGGTTCATGCTCGGCTCCGGATTGTAACAAGGCATCACCCAATTGCTCATCCAGACTACGGATTGACCACAAATCAGGGACCAAAGCAGCAATTTCAGGCCGAAGCACCTCGGGCAGCACAAGAATCATGGGTGCAGGATAAACACTGCGCCAGACATCACGTCGTTCATTCAGACGCATCAGCAGCTGCCGATACCGGGCAAGGGCCTGCTCATCCTGAACGTGGTGCAGGGCGAGCCAGACCGGGGCATGCAACACCCGGTACTGTTCGTCCCGATCCAGCAGACTCTGCATGGTCTGCAACAACCAGTCAGGTTGTCCGGGCTGATAATGAATTTCCTGCATGCGGGTCGTCTTGCCGATGAAGAACTGTTCCAGCCGGCTCCTGAAGATATCGGTCAGCCTGATATTGGCAGCAAACAGAAAAACCAGAGCAAAGCCTTCATTCCAGTCCATGTGCTGGCGCAAATCCTGCCAGATCGCCTCCCCCTCAGGTGTCAGCCTCGCGCTCACTCAGTATCCTCATTCGCTCTGTCACATAACTGTCAATCAACGGATGAATGCCATACCAGTTTTCACCATTCTGGTAATGGATGACGAGGTTGCGGTCAAACAACTGTGCCAGCGCCGGCAGGCGGTCCTTTTCATCCAGCTCAGCCTGCCGGGTTTCCCGGACTCTGGCAAGCCAGCGAACAGACACGTCATCAATCGGTTGCAGGCTCCGCGCCAGCTTTTCCTTCGCCTGCCGTGCCAAATCCTGATCCAGTGGCAGTTCCAGTACCTGTCGGGATCCTGCCTTGACCAGCATGCTGCTGATCAGGGTAAAAAAGTCACGGATATCACCACCGCTGGCAATCGCCAGCTCCTGCAGAATATCCGGGGTAAACAGGGTTTCGGCGGCATCAGCGCGTTGATGAACAATATCAGTCAGTATCCTGATCCCCTCGGGGTCGGGCGTATCAGCCTGACGCTGGCGCACATGGATACTGGGCAGGGCTACCGGCGTCACACCCGGCCCGATGGCAATACTGTTCAGGTAAGGTGGGATGGTGATAACGGTATGGACCAGTGGCAGGTGCAAATGCCTGGCGTCGGCACCAAACAGTTTGACCACACTCTCATAAACCTGAGCGACATTGCCATAGTACCCGCGAATCTGCTCAAACGAATCGATAATGATGGCGACCTGCAAACCGGGATTATTGTGCTTCCTGCGCAAGGCACCGACCAGTGCAGTGACAAAGTTGTGCACCTGGGCCACCAGTTCGGTCGTATAGCCACGCGTAATGCTCTGCAGGCGCTGTTTGAAAGTATCATCCGCTTTAAGACGGGCAGCAATATCAGCCCCAAACTCTACCGCCGGCAGTTTCAGGCTGGTCTTGAGTGTGGTCTTTTCAATTTCGAGACGGCTGATAAAGCTCTTCAGCTGCTCCCAGTAGCTTTGCTCTTCCAGTATCAGATCGTGCTCCCTGCGTGCCTGCTCTGCCATGCCGGCACTGACAGCCAGCAGGAAGTCATTAATTTCAGCAGGCTCCGACATGTGCAGGTATTTGAGCATGTCAACATAGAAGACAACAACACCGCTGTCTTTCAACAACCCCCGCAGGCGCAACAATTCGGTGCTCTTGCCCGTGCCACGCTGACCGGTTACATAATGAAGACTTTCCGTATCGTTGAAGTTGATCTCATTACATATCTCACCGATCGGGTCGGCCTCCAGCTGCTCGACATAAGGCACATACCACCGGGCCTGCACAGGATTGGCCGGATCAAGCGGTTTGTCCTTCAGGGCCTGATACAGATTTTTCAGTGCCTGTTTGGGGTTTGCCATCGTCATTCCCCGATCCTAACGCCCAATCCCCAGCATCTGCAAATGTTTGGGGGAATTTTCCCAGTCCTCCTCGACCCGCACCCACAGTTTCAGCATCACCTTGCGCTGCATGAATGCTTCCAGGGCAATGCGGGCCGAGCTGCCGATGCGCTTGAGAGTCTCGCCTTTGCGCCCGATCAGGATGCCTTTCTGGCTTTCACGGCTGACCCAGAGAGTGGCATGAATTTCCAGCACCGCAGGACGGGTTTCATCAAAGCTTTCGATTTCCACGGCGGTGGAATACGGCAACTCCTGATGCAGGTAGTGCATCAGCTGCTCACGAATCAGCTCGGCACAGATGAAACGTACCGACTGGTCCGTCACGTCATCATCGGCATGGGCCCATTCGGATTCCGGCATCAGCCGGATCAGGGCCTGCAGCAGCTCGGCGGTATTGGTGCCCTGAGTGGCCGACAGCGGGAAAATCCCGGCAAACTCACGCTTGCCCGTCACTTCCTGCAGCCAGGCCAGCAGGCTTTCCTTGCGCTTCACCCGGTCCACCTTGTTGGCCGCCAGCATAACCGGGCAGCTCACATGTGCCAGACGCTTGAGTACCAGCGTGTCTTCCTCGGTCCACTGTCCGGCTTCCACCATCATCACCACCGCCTCCACCTCTTCCAGTGCGGACACGGCCTCCAGATTGATGGTCTTGTTCAGCAGGCTGCGTGCCGTCTTGTGGATGCCTGGCGTATCGACAAACACAATCTGACAGTCATCACCGCTGTAGATGCCACGGATATTGTGACGCGTGGTCTGCGGCTTGTTGGCAATGGCGGAGACCTTGAAACCGATCAGGTGGTTCATGAGTGTGGACTTGCCAACATTCGGACGACCGGCAATCGCCACCCGGCCAAAGCGGGTGCTCATGAGGCAACCTGCTCAAACGCCCTGGCAGCGGCATCCTGCTCCGCCTTGCGCCGGCTGCTGGAACGGCCCTGGGCCACAATATCCATGACCGGAATCCGGCATTCAGCGGTGAACGTCTGGCGATGCGCCTCGCCTTCCACCGTGAGCAGGTTATATTCCGGCAACTCCAGCCCGCGTGACTGCAGGTATTCCTGTAAACGGCTCTTGGGGTCTTTGAGATCGGTTTCAGCCGGCAAATCAACCAGACGCTGACCATAGATACCCAGAACAAACACCTCGGCCTGCTTCAGGCCCTGCTCCAGGTAGATGCAGCCGATCAGCGCTTCCAGGGCATCGGCCAGAATCGACTTGCGCCGGAAACCGCCACTCTTGAGCTCGCCCGGCCCCAGACGCAGGAAATCCCCCAGCTTCAGCTCGACAGCAATACCGGCCAGCGCCGCCTCATTCACCAGCGAGGCCCGCAGGCGGCTGAGATAGCCTTCACTGGCCCGCGGAATACGCCGGTAAAGCTCGGTGGTGATAATGAGGCCCAACACACTGTCACCCAGAAACTCCATGCGCTCGTTGTTACGCCCGTCCGCACTGCGATGGGTGATGGCACGGACAAAAGTCTCCGTCTCCATCAGGCCCGGTGGCAACAACTTCGTCAACCTGTCCACACTACGCTTTCCCTACTGCTTTTTTCCCTGCAACACGGCCTGATGCGAGAAATTCAGCATCAGGTCAATATTCGCAAACCAGGTTTTCCTGACTTCATAAGCGACCTGCAAAGCGGAGGCATTGCCCTGCTCCGCCACCTTCACGATCGAAAAATTCTCCGGTCCGACATGGCTGAAACGATTGATCTGCAGCACGCTGTCCAGCTTGCGGCGCAGCTGATGTGCATCCAGCTCCGTCATCTGCTGGGGGGTGGCAGCGGCAATGTCGTCCGTCGCTCCCTTGATCGACTCAAACTCGATATAGGATGGAATCATCTTGGCCACAGTCACCAGAACAAACACCAGCAGACACAGCACTACCAGCCAGTTCAGGAAGGAAAAACCAAACTGCTTTTTCATTATCGTTATCTCCACAGTCAAATTACAGGTTCAATCACCGCCTTCCCTGACTTGATACGTTACTCCCGACTCAATCAATCAGCCCGATACGGCTGAAACTCAGTCCATCACCGCCCCAGTTGAAATGCAACCACACCAGGATGGCCTTGCCCACCAGATTGGCTTCCGGCACCAGTCCCCACATGCGGCTGTCGTTGCTCATGTCGCGGTTGTCGCCCATGACAAAGTAATGTCCTTCCGGCACCACGATGCGTCCGGTACGTCCGCCGGTTCCCGGCAGGATCAGGATATCATGATCAACCTCACCCAGTGTTTCGCGCTGGCGTTCGGTCTTGTGAATGATATTGCGCTGGTCGCGCGCCTCATACTCACCCAGTGACTCACGCCGGACCACTTCACCATTGATGAGCAGCTCCTTGTTGTTCCACTCCACCAGATCACCCGGCATGCCCACCAGACGCTTGATGTAGTCGACACTCGGATCATCGGGAAAGCGGAATACCACCACATCCCCGGTTTCCGGCTCGCCTACATCCACCAGCTTGTCATGCGTCACCGGCAGGCGGATACCATAGGCAAACTTGCTGACCAGAATGAAATCCCCGATTTCCAGGGTCGGCAGCATGGAGCCGGACGGAATGCGGAACGGTTCGGCCACAAAGGAACGCAACAACAGCACAATCAGCAGCACCGGGAAAAACGAACGTGCATATTCGACATACCAGGGTTCAACGCCTTTATCCGTGCGCCTGCGGGTCAGCAGCCAGTAGAAAAACCAGATTATCCCGCACAGGGCGGTCACAATAACCAGCCACAATTCCAGATCAAAATCCATGCAAAAGGTTCCTTCTTGTTACTTGTCACCGACTTTCAGAACGGCAAGGAAAGCTTCCTGGGGAATTTCCACACTGCCGACCTGCTTCATGCGCTTCTTGCCGGCCTTCTGTTTTTCCAGCAACTTGCGCTTGCGGCTCACGTCCCCGCCATAGCACTTGGCCAGCACGTTCTTGCGCATGGCCTTGACGGTGGTACGTGCGATAATGTGCGCACCGATGGCAGCCTGGATGGCCACCTCAAACATCTGACGCGGAATCAGGTCTTTCATGCGTTCAGCCAGCGCCCGTCCGCGTACCTGGGCAAAATCACGGTGCACCATCAGGGCCAGGGCATCCACCCGCTCCCCGTTGATCAGGATATCCACCCGCACCATGGGTGCTGCCTCAAAACGGTTCAGCGCATAATCAAACGAGGCATAACCCCGGCTGACTGATTTGAGCCGGTCAAAGAAATCCAGCACCACTTCACTCAGGGGCAGATCATAGGTCAGCGTGACCTGATTCCCCAGAAACTGCATCTGCTGCTGCACACCGCGCTTTTCCACACACAGGTTGATCACGTTACCGACATAATCCTGTGGCACGAGAATGCTGCCCCGGATGATGGGCTCACGGATTTCGGCAATCTCGTTGATCGGCGGCAGCTCGCTCGGATTATGAATATTGAGCGTGGTACCTTTGTTCAGGACCACCTGATAAACCACGGTAGGTGCCGTACTGATCAAGTCCAGGTTATATTCCCGCTCCAGCCGTTCCTGCACAATCTCCATGTGCAGCATGCCCAGAAAACCGCAGCGAAAACCAAAGCCGAGCGCCTGGGAAACCTCGGGTTCGAAATACAGCGATGAATCATTCAGGTTGAGCTTCTGCAGGGCATCGCGCAGGTCTTCGTACTGATCGGCCTCAACCGGAAAAATACCGGCGAACACCCGTGGCTGCACCTCCTTGAAGCCAGGCAGCGGCTTGTCGGTCGGCTTGCCGGCATCGGTGAAAGTATCCCCGACTTTGGCTGCATCAATCTCCTTGATGCCCGCCATCAGGAACCCGACCTCACCGGCCCGCAGTACGTCTTTATCCACCATTTTGGGGGTAAAAATACCGACACGCTCTACCTGAAAATCGCGCCCGGTCGACATGGCCCGGATTTTCTGCTTCTTGCGCAGTTCGCCATCCACAACCCGGACCAGCGACACTACCCCGACATAATTGTCAAACCAGGAGTCGATAATCAGCGCCTTGAGCGGTGCATCCGGCTCACCCCTGGGTGGCGGAATACGATCCACCAGCTGCTCCAGCAGGTCCTCGACCCCGATGCCGGTCTTGGCACTGACCAGCACGGCATCCGAGGCATCCAGACCGATGATTTCAGCAATTTCGTGCTTGACCCGGTCCGGATCGGCTGAAGGCAGGTCAATCTTGTTCAGAACCGGCACCACCTCCAGATTGAGATCGATGGCGGTATAGCAGTTCGCCACACTCTGGGCCTCAACACCCTGTGAGGCATCCACCACCAGCAAAGCCCCTTCACAGGCAGCCAGCGAGCGCGATACCTCATAGGAAAAATCGACATGTCCGGGGGTGTCGATGAAGTTGAGCTGGTAGGTATTGCCGTTACGGGCCTTGTAGTCCAGTGATACGCTCTGGGCCTTGATGGTGATGCCGCGCTCACGCTCCAGATCCATGGAATCCAGCACCTGTGCTTCCATTTCACGCTCGGACAGACCACCGCAGACCTGGATAAAGCGGTCTGAAAGCGTGGATTTGCCGTGATCGATATGTGCAATAATGGAAAAGTTACGGATGTGGGGATTGATTTCTGCCATGTTCTTCTATTGCTTGTCTTATGCTTTCTTCATCGAAAAAGTGGCAGCACAATACTTCATCGTCCAGCGCCACAACAGGCACATCGACATCATGGCGCTTGCGCAGTTCTTCATGCCTGTCAATGTCAACCAGTTCAAAACCAAAGTCCATTTCCCCCTGTAATTGGCCCAGAGAGGCCACCATCTGATCACACAGATGGCAGCCCACGCGATAATACACGGTTAATGAAATTTTGTCCTGACTATTCAATTTTCATCGCCAGGAAGCGTGCCGCACTGTCACGGTGTACCAGCACGGCAATGGTTTCACCCGTTTCCAGCTCCACCAGTACCGAGTCCAGTGTCTCGGGTGAATCAATCTGCCGGCCATCCACCATGGTTATCACATCACCGGCATTCAGGCCGGATTTACGCGCCGGATCACCCACCACCCGCTCAACCAGCACCCCGCCGCTGCCGATGTTCAGACCCTTGCGGGCAATGTCATCCAGAGCAGCCACTTCGACACCCAGGCGGCGGCCCGCCTTTCCGGCCTGCTCCGGGGCTGTCGGGGAAGTGGACGAATTGCCGCCCTCGCGTGATGCCAGCTCATCTTCACCGGGCAGCTCGCCGATGGTCATGAGCACATTCTGGCGTGCCTTGTTGCGCAGGATGGTCAGCGGCACCTCCTGACCGGCATGTGTGGTACCCACCATGGAAGGCAGTGTCGCTGCCGAACGGACCGGCTTGTTGTTGAACGTCAGAATCACATCCCCGGTCTGCAGCACCTTGCCGGACGGTCCGTCCTTCATCACCTGTGCCACCAGCGCACCACTGGGTGTAGTCATGCCGAAGGAGCGGGCCAGCTCCTGATCCACCTCCTGAATATAGACACCAATCCAGCCGCGTGACACCTTGCCTTTGTCCTTGAGCTGGCCGATCACATCCATGGCCATATTGACCGGAATCGCAAAGGAAACCCCCATGAATCCACCGGAGCGGCTGTAAATCTGGGAGTTGATCCCGATCACTTCACCATCCAGGTTAAAAAGCGGGCCACCGGAGTTGCCGGGATTGATGGCCACGTCAGTCTGGATAAAGGGTACATAGGAATCATTCGGCAGACTGCGCCCGGTCGCGCTGACGATACCGGATGTGGCACTGGACTCAAACCCGAACGGTGAGCCGATTGCCAATACCCACTCCCCCACTTCCAGCTGGCTGGAATCACCGATCTTCAGGGTCGGCAGGCCGCTGGCCTCAATTTTCAGCAAGGCCACGTCACTGCGCTTGTCACTGCCGATCAGCCGGGCCTTGAACTCGCGCCGGTCATTGAGCTTGACCGTGATGTCATCCGACCCATCCACTACATGGTGGTTGGTAACCACATAGCCATCAGCGGAAAGAATGAAACCGGAACCCCGTGCATCGGTATCCGGGCCTCCAAACGGAGCCCCCCCTTCACCACCGCCACCGAAATCAAAAAAGCGCTTCATCAGTTCATCAAACAATTCATCGGTTTCCGGGGAACGGAAGCGCTCGGGGAGCATCTGGCGGTCCAGTTTGCGGCTGGTGGTCACATTCACCACCGCCGGGCTGTTTTCCTTCACCAGCGTGGCGAATTCAGGCAGGCTGTTCCGGGCCTGCACCGTCGTACCGGCCAGCAGAAAAAAAGCCAGCAGGGCATAAAGAAAAGAAAGGGATCGGGTTCGATAGGCACGGTTCATTGCCGGTTTACTCCTGCATTTGGCCAAGGGTTACAGTTCAGACTATGGATGCCAGCCTGCTGGATTTCAAGGCATACTGCACTACTCTGCACCCATTCAGAACCGTATTCTAGTGTTGTTTGCCAAACCGCGACTGTACAACAACAAACATTACCGGGATTTAATCTTCGCGAACAGGCCACAGGGTACCGGCTGTAACCCGGTTTGCGGTTTTTCATTCGGATTGCCCGGCAAAACCTTTACGCCCTACCCCAATCCGGCTATGTTCAGCAGCTCCCGACCAAGCACTGAAGCGAAAGGAATGTCACAACAACAATATGATGCCGCCGCCATTGAGGTACTGACCGGGCTGGACCCGGTTCGCAAGCGCCCCGGCATGTACACCGATACCACCCGCCCCAACCATCTGGCTCAGGAAGTCATCGACAACAGCGTGGATGAGGCACTGGCCGGTCATGCCGACCGGATTGAAGTCACCCTGTATGCTGACGGCTCCTTAAGCGTTACCGATAATGGCCGGGGCATGCCGGTAGACCTACACCCGGAGCAGGGACTGCCGGGCGTGGAGGTCATCCTGGGTACCCTGCATGCCGGGGGCAAATTCTCTGACCGTAACTACCAGTTCTCCGGCGGCCTGCACGGGGTCGGTGTCTCGGTGGTCAATGCCCTGTCCGAACGCCTGGAGGTCGATATCCGCCGCGATGGTCAGGTCTGGCACATGGCCTTTGCCGGCGGCAACAAGGCCAGTGACCTGACGGCACTGGGCAAGGTGGCGAAAAAGGATACCGGCACGGCAGTGCATTTCTGGCCCGATCCCCGGTATTTTGACAGTCCGCGTTTCTCCATACCGCGCCTCAAGCACGCCCTGAAAGCCAAGGCGGTACTGTGCCCCGGTCTGTTGATCCGCTTTCACGATGAAAGCACGCAGGAAACCAGTGAATGGCATTACGAAGCCGGGCTGCGTGACTACCTGTGTGAAGCGGTGCAGGAATTCACCCTGCTGCCGGAAACCCCTTTCACCGGCACCCTGAGCGCCAGCCGCGAGACCGTGGACTGGGCCATCCTGTGGCTGCCCGAGGGAGGGGACAGCGTGCAGGAAAGCTATGTCAACCTGATTCCCACCCCACAGGGCGGCACCCACGTCAACGGCCTGCGCACCGGTATCACCGATGCCCTGCGCGAGTTCTGCGAGTTCCGCAACCTGCTGCCTCGCGGGCTCAAGCTGACCCCGGACGACGTGTGGGAAAACATTGCCTTTGTGCTCTCGTTCAAGATGCAGGAGCCGCAGTTTGCCGGACAGACCAAGGAGCGCCTGTCCTCGCGTGAGGCCGCCAGCTTCGTCTCCGGCACCCTCAAGGATGCGTTCAGCCTGTACCTGAACCAGAATACCGATACCGGTGAGCAGCTGGCCCAGATGGCAATCAGCAATGCCGGACGGCGCATGCGTGCCAGCAGGAAGGTGGTGCGCAAGAAAGTCACCAGTGGCCCGGCCCTGCCCGGCAAACTTGCCGACTGCACCCTGCAGGACCCGACCCGTACGGAACTGTTTCTGGTTGAGGGTGATTCTGCCGGGGGGTCGGCCAAGCAGGCGCGTGACCGCGAGTTTCAGGCCATCATGCCGTTGCGGGGCAAAATCCTGAACACCTGGGAGGTGGACTCAGACCAGATTCTGGGCTCACAGGAAATTCACGACATTTCCGTGGCGGTTGGTGTCGACCCCGGCAGCAGCAATCTGGAGCAGCTGCGCTATGGCAAAATCTGCATTCTGGCGGATGCGGACTCGGATGGTGCGCATATTGCCACCTTGCTGTGCGCCCTGTTTGTACGCCACTTCCGCCCGCTGGTGGCAGCCGGGCATGTCTATGTGGCCATGCCGCCGCTGTTTCGCATTGATGTGGGCAAGGAAGTTCACTATGCGCTGGATGAGGCGGAAAAACAGGCCCGCCTCGACCTGATTGCCGCCGAGAAAAAGCGGGGCCAGATTTCCGTGACCCGTTTCAAGGGGTTGGGGGAAATGAACCCGCTCCAGTTGCGTGAAACCACCATTTCCCCGGATACCCGGCGGCTGGTGCAGCTGGTGATCAACAACCCGCAGGCTGCGGACGAGCTGATGGACATGTTGCTGGCCAAGAAACGCGCATCCGACCGCAAGCAGTGGCTGGAAGACAAGGGAAATCTCGCCAGTGTCTGAGGTATCAGGCTCTGATATTGACGCCACCCGCCGCTTTGGCGGTATCACCCGTATCTATGGCCAGCATGGTCTTCTGGCCTTCAGCCGTGCCCATGTAACCGTGGTCGGGGTCGGCGGGGTCGGTTCCTGGGCTGTGGAAGCCCTGGCACGTTCAGGCATCGGGGCACTGACCCTGATTGACCTTGACAATGTGGCCGAATCCAATATCAACCGGCAGCTTCCGGCCCTGGACAGCACCCTGGGCATGGCCAAGATCGAGGTGCTGCGGCGACGTATTCATGACATCAACCCGCAGTGCCATGTGAGCCTGATTGAGGACTTTATCGAGCTGGAAACACTGGAGCAGCTGATCGATCCGACCACCGATTTTGTGATCGACTGCATCGACAGCTTCCGCATCAAGGCCGGCCTGATTGCCTGGTGCCGACGGCGCAAAATCCGCATCATCACCCTGGGCGGAGCCGGGGGCCAGCGTGATCCGGGCAAAATCCGCCTCACCGACCTGGCACGCAGCCAACATGATCCGCTGTTGGCACGGGTCCGCAAACAGCTGCGTCAGGAATACAGTTTCAGCCGCAACCCCCGACGGCGCTTTGACGTCCCCTGTGTCTGGTCGGAGGAGCAGATGGTCTTTCCCGATACCGATGGTAATATCAGCCACCAGCGTCCGAATGACGGCTCCATGAACGGACTGAGCTGTGCCGGCGGGCTGGGTTCGGTGATGACGGTCACGGCCGGCTTTGCCCTGTTCGCCGTCAGCCATGTACTGGAGAAACTGGCAGCAACAGGCACTGCTGCCGCTGTGGCAGAACCGACTCAGCCCACGCCTTCCAGCACCACCTCGTAACCCCCGTATTTACGGATATTGATCACACCGGTATCAAACAGCAGGTACTGGCCCTTGATTCCCTGCAGGGTGCCTTCCAGTACCGGGTCCTTGTCAAGATTGAAGGCTTTCACCTTGCCTGGGTAGTGTGCAACCGGGTATTCGATGGTTATTGGTGATTCATCCAGCCGCTCCAGTGCTTCTGCCCCGAAGCGCTCCCGCAAAGCCGCCAGCTCCGGTGCCACCCGTGCCAGCAATGCATCCCGCTGCTGCAGTAAATCCACCGGCTCACCGGCTCCCTTGAGCATGCGCTGCCACTGGGTTTTATCGGTCACGTACCGGCTCAGGGCAACCTCCACCAGCCCGGACAGATAGCGGCTTGAAACCCGCAGGATCGGCAGGGCCTGAATGGCCCCCTGATCCATCCAGCGCACCGGAATCTGGCTGCCACGGGTAATCCCGACCTTGACCCCGCTGGAATTGGCCAGATAGACATAATGGGGTTGCATGCAGTGCTGCCGTGCCCAGTCCGGGTCCCGGCAGGTCCCCTGATCAAAATGGCACAGCTCGGGCTTGATAATGCAGCGGTCACACTCGGCCAGACGGGTGAAGCAGGGATAGCAGTAGCCCTGATTGAAACTCTTTTTGGTCAGACGCCCGCAGTGGATGCAGTGAATCACACCGGTATGGGTCAGCTTCAGGTGCCTCCCCAGCAAAGGTGCAAGCGGAATGGCCGCCTCATCCAGTATCAGCTCATAGCTGACCGGCTGGGTCAGCTCGGTTCTCATCTTGCGCAGGTGGCCGATTTTCTGCATCAGAATACCCTTTCATTCATCTTGATCAGTCCGCTGCTCAGGCAGGCAGACAAAGTGACCATTATATCACTGTCAGGGGTTGGAAATGGCCACAGACTCCGGCTAATCCCGGCCAAACCCATCACCCCAGCCACTGAAGCCACTGAAGCCACTGAAGCCACTGAAGCCACTGAAGCCACTGAAGCCACTGAA
>DAOPKY010000065.1:18866-20032 GCA_035391465.1 Thiolinea sp.
GCCACTGATTTTCAGCCAGCCAAGAGCGCCCTTCAAGCACCCTTTGCCTGCCTGAAACCTGCCGTTGTCCATCGTCCTTCAACACCCGTCAAATCGCTGATAACCCGTGGCGGTGCTAACCGGAATCTTGTCACACAGGTGGGGCTGACGGATCGGTGTGCCAGATGATGGCGGCATACAGGGATTCCCAGGAGTCGATCAGACTGATGGCAAAATGGGCGCGAAATCCGTTCCCGGAGCCGGACTTTGGCGCGATAGGAGCGGCGAGCCTCCTGAAAATAGCGGCAGCACAGTTCCTGGACCTGATCGACCAGGAAGGTCAGCATCATCAGGGTCGCGAATACGGTTGACAGGTGTTTCTTGCCATGACCGTAATTATGTTCCAGGTGATAGCCCTGATTTTTCAGGGTGTTGAAGGTTTCGTTCTCGATTTTCCATCGAGAGCGGCCTGCACGCACGATCGCCGCCACGTTGTCGACAGTCACGGGGAGATCGGTGACACAGGCGTAAAGGAATTGTTTTCCCTTGGGGCTTTCCTCCCAGTAATCAATGAAATTGACCTTCAGGTCAGCATGTTCATGATTCAGGGGAACATTGTTGCGGAAACGGTAGCCGCAAAGTCCCCCCTCCTCATAAGAAATCTCAAACTCGGTCGTCTCGTCATCCTTCAGACCATCCAGAACCGTGTTGAGCAGCAGGCTGTTGCTGCGCGGTTTGCTGGTGATGATGAAGCTGAAGTTTTGTGCTTTCAGGTTCCTGATGTGCGAGCCATTGCAGGCCAGCGCATCCTGCAGAACGATCATGTCCAGACGTGGAAACGCTTTGCGGATCGCTGGCAGCAGCCGCTGACTGGCATTGTGCTCACAGTCATTTTTCTCCACGCCATCCTGACGGGTGATGGCCTCCGGAAACAGCGGGAGTACCTCGGATCGGTCCGGATGCACCATCACCGCGCCAAGCAGTTGATGGTAATCGCTTTTCTCCCCGTTGTGATGCTGCTTGCAACAGCACTCCGGGCAGCTGACATGACTGGAACGGTACAGTCCGGTGCCATCAAAACTGACCAGGTACTTACCCATGAAACGGCAGCCTTCCAGCATGCCCTGTTTCTGGGGTGTGACCGGAAGTGATGCCAGCCAATTTTAAGCGGCCTGTCGGGAGGAGAG
>DAOPKY010000066.1:0-19494 GCA_035391465.1 Thiolinea sp.
TATGTCAGAGGTAGGTCTCCGCTGACGTTGTTAGGAGTTTTGCAAGAGGCACAACCTGCTTCAAGAAAACGGGCATAAGCTGGGTGATTCAAGACCCATCCACGTTCCCGTACCACTGCCAGCGTGAAGGCGGTAAGGGCTGCCAACCCATGATCATCGGGCTCTTTTTCCTCACGTAATGCCGCAACTACGTCGTCTGGTACGCCAGCCATGACTTTGGCGATCATGGAATGTGCCGCCACGCAAAATTCACAGCCATTCTCCACGCTGGTTGCGAGTAATACGACTTGCTGCTCGACAGGACTCAGGCTGGTATTCGCAAAATGATCCGACAAGGAAAGGTATGCCTGTAAAGTAGCGGGTGCATTCGCCAGCCCCGCATAGAGATTGGGCACAAAGCCCAGTTTCTTTTGTGCGGACTCCAACACGGGTCTGGCTGCACCGGGTGCCGTATCGGGCGTATGAAAGGTAAAATCGCTCATGTTTTGTCATCTTGTGGGTTGGGGAGTTGATAGGTCTTGTATCGTTCCGGTGCGATGGGGAAGCTGCTTCCCATCAGTAGCAGGCCGCTACCCATCAGTATGATGTGCAGCCATTCCATGCGACCGAGGATCAGGCAGGACACCAGGGTGCCGGCAAAAATGGAGGAACCGATTCGGCCCAGGGTTTCCAGGAAAAAGAACGTCAGTCGGGACATGGTATCGCCTCAGGATTACTGCAAGGATGTCGCTCGCGCTGTGCGATACCGGCGCGCTATCCAATAATCGAGACTGGTGTAGCGTCCAGCGCCACTGAAGAGCAACATCAACAGCATGATGAAGTAGGTCGCTGCGAACTCAATGCCGTTTTTCAGGATGGTGGCGCCACCGGTTTCAGTGAGCCAAGAATAATTACCATGCTCCTTTAACAGAAATTTGACCATGTCCTTACGTTCCTGTGCGCCGTCGATCAGGTCTGTGCGCCATTCCCGGGGCACGGTCAATGTGGATTCCGGCAAGGCATGCCAGCCATTTTCCCAATGGGCCGTACTGAGGGCGTTACCCGTGCGTGCTGCAATTTTCATTCCGTGTTCCTGCGGGTGGCATGATTTGAATCTTGGTCGTACTGGGTACATGAATTCTTACATCGTATCGGAAGTTATCGCTGTTGCTTTTTTGGTTGGCGCCGTTCAGGCCGGGAAGGAAGGCCGAGAAAGTTTCAGCATAAATTAGTTGTAAGGATTCTCATGAATGTATCGACCAAGCATCAAGGTCCGTCAATTTGACATTTGATGCTGGAGAAAATGATGCGTGCAACCCTGCCTCTGCTGGAACTGACTGACTTTCCAGCAATACGGCGTAAAACCCTGGAAATCCTACAGGTCAACCTGGGTTACAAGTGCAACCAGCGCTGCCTGCATTGCCATGTCAACGCCGGTCCCAACCGCGAGGAAATGATGGCCAGGGAAACCCTGGAACTGATTCTTCCTGTGCTCACGAGCCGTCAAATCAACACCCTCGATCTGACCGGTGGTGCACCTGAGCTGCATGAAGACTTTCGTTACCTGGTGGCCGAGGCACGTGCAGCCGGGGTGCATGTGATTGACCGCTGCAACCTGACTATCCTGTTTGAACCGAACCAGGAGGGGCTGGCGGAATTTCTGGCGGAGCATCACGTTGAAGTGGTGGCTTCACTGCCTTGCTATTCCCTTGAAAACGTGGACAAACAGCGTGGCAAAGGGGTATTCGACAAAAGTATTGCCGGGCTGCAGAAGCTCAATGCGCTGGGTTATGGGCGGCCGGGTGCCGGGCTGAAACTTAACCTGGTTTACAACCCGCAGGGACCATCCCTGCCACCAAATCAGCAGGGCCTGGAAGCCGACTATAAGCGTGAGCTAGGTGAACATTTTGGCATTGAATTCAATCACCTTTATGCCCTGGCCAATATGCCTATCAAACGCTTTGGTTCAACGCTGATTTCCAGGGGCCAGTTCAATGATTACATGAAGCTGCTGAAGGATAACTTTCAGCAGGACAACCTCGAACAGGTGATGTGCCATTCACTGCTGAGCGTGGACTGGCAAGGTTACCTGTACGACTGTGATTTCAATCAGCAACTCGGCTTGCCATTGTCAGGCGGTAAGCCCAAGCACTTACGCGACCTGCTCGCTGATGAGATCAACGGCAAACCCATTTGCGTGGCGGATCATTGCTTTGGTTGCACCGCTGGCCAGGGCAGCAGCTGCGGCGGTGCATTCGAGTAATGCGAATGAAGATGGATCATCAATTCGATAGAAACGACAACGGCGGAGCACTCCGATGAAAAAAGCAGTCCTGTTAGCGATGATCGGGGCACTGATCGTTGGCTTTTTCTGGTTTGACCTTGACCAGCTGCTGACGCTGGAAGGCTTGAAGTCCGGGTTGCTGCAATTCGATGACTGGCGTCAATCCCGTCCCTTTCTGCTTGGTGGTGGGTTTTTGCTGCTGTATGTTGCGGTGACTGCGCTGTCCCTGCCTGGCGCCGCCGTAATGACACTGGCGGCGGGTGCGTTGTTTGGTCTGCTATGGGGCGCGATTATTGTCTCCTTTGCCAGTTCAATCGGTGCCACTCTGGCTTTTCTGGCCTCGCGTTACCTGCTCAGGGATGCCGTACAAACCCGCTTCGGCGAGCGGCTGAAGCCGATCAATGATGGGGTTCAGAAAGAAGGCGCTTTTTATCTGTTTACCTTGCGGCTCGTTCCGGTATTCCCGTTTTTTCTGATCAACTTGCTGATGGGGCTGACACCCATCCGTGCAGCCACGTTCTACTGGGTCAGCCAGCTGGGCATGCTCGCAGGCACCCTGGTGTACGTAAACACCGGAACCCAACTGGCACAGATCGACAGTCTTGGCGGTATTTTATCGCCGGTCCTGTTGCTGTCTTTTGCGCTGTTGGGGGTATTCCCGCTTATCGCTAAAAAAGCACTGGCTGTGATCAAGGCTCGTCGTGTCTACGCCAAATTTCAGAAACCTGCACACTTCGATCGTAACCTGATCGTCATTGGCGCGGGCGCCGGTGGGCTCGTCTCCGCCTATATCGCGGCAGCGGTCAAGGCGAAAGTGACCCTCATTGAAGCCCATAAAATGGGTGGTGACTGCCTGAACTATGGCTGCGTGCCCAGCAAGGCGCTGATAAAAAGCGCCAAACTGGCAAAGCAGATACGCCGGGCTGATCACTATGGTCTTGAGCTAAGGGGGTTGCACAGCAGTGAACCGGTATTTTCCTTTCGCAGGGTCATGCAGCGCGTACACGAGGTTATTGCCAGGGTTGAACCGCATGACAGCATTGAGCGCTACGAAGGGCTTGGCGTGGAGGTGATTCAGGGCTATGCCAGGCTGCTTGACCCCTGGACGGTCGAAATAAAGCGCAATGATGGAAAAGTACAACGCCTGACCAGCCGTTCGGTGGTATTGGCAACCGGCGCGCGGCCCTTTGTGCCACCTTTGCCCGGCATTGAGGAAGTGGGTTATGTCACCAGCGATACGCTGTGGGACGAATTTGCGAAGTTGGATGAGGCGCCCAGGCGTTTGGTCGTGCTGGGCGGCGGACCTATCGGCTGCGAGTTGGCGCAGAGCTTCGCTCGTCTGGGCTCTCAAGTCACTCAAGTTGAAATGGGGCCGCGCATTCTAATCCGGGAAGACGAGGAGGTTGGTGCACTCGCCAAGGCATCCCTGGAGCAGGACGGTGTGGCCGTATTGACCGACCACAAGGCGCTTCATTTTGAGAAAATCAGCGACGCCAATGGCGAACACAAACGTCTGATTGTGGAGCACAAAGGGACGGAAAAAAGCATCGAATTCGATGCCTTGCTCTGCGCGGTGGGCCGAGTGGCAAGGCTGCAAGGTTACGGCCTTGAAGAGCTGGGCATCGAAACCAACCGCACCATTGTCACCAATGACTACCTGGAAACACTGTATCCCAATATCTTCGCCGCCGGCGATGTGGCGGGACCTTATCAGTTCACCCATACAGCGGCTCATCAGGCCTGGTATGCGGCGGTTAATGCTTTATTTGGTCAATTCAGAAAATTCAAAGTGGATTACCGGGTGATCCCCTGGACTACCTTTATCGATCCGGAAGTGGCCCGTGTTGGATTGAACGAGCAGGAAGCGAAGGAAAAAGGCATTGCCGTGGAAGTGACACGCTATGCGCTTGACGATCTCGACCGCGCTATTGCCGATGGTGTCGCGCTCGGGTTTGTGAAAGTTCTGACGGAGCCGGGCAGGGATCGCATCCTGGGTGTCACCATTGTCGGGGAACACGGCGGCGACTTGATGGCGGAATTCGTATTGGCGATGAAGCACGGCCTGGGCTTGAACAGGATACTGGGCACCATTCATGCCTATCCCACCTGGGCGGAAGCCAACAAATATGCCGCCGGTGAATGGAAACGCGCACACGCACCGCAACGCGTGTTGGCATGGCTAGAGAAATATCACTCCTGGAGACGCGGTCATGGTAATGAACAAGATAGTAAAGATGCTGATGCTGGCGTTGCTGGCCGTACCGATGGCCTGGGCTGAAACGCCGGTGCACTCGGCCTTCGACCATGGGCCTTGGGACAAGCTGCTTTCAGCTTATGTCCACCCGGTGAATGATGGCAAAGCCACGGCAGTGGACTATCAGGGGTTTAAAAACGATCAGCGGGATCTCAAACAGTATTTGAGTGCGCTGTCTCTGGTGTCAGAGAAACAGTTCGATCAGTGGTCAAAGCCTGACCAGCTGGCCTTTCTGATCAATGCCTACAATGCCTGGACCGTGGAACTGATTCTGACGGTCTGGCCAAATTTGGAGTCCATTAAGGATCTGGGTGGATTCTTAAGCTCGCCATGGAGTAAAGAGTTTGTGTCATTGTTGGGTGAAACACGGACGCTGGACAATATCGAACACAAATTGATTCGGGGTTCCGGGCGTTATAACGACCCTCGCATTCACTTTGCGGTCAACTGCGCCAGTATTGGTTGTCCGGCTCTGCGAGCTGCAGCCTATAGCGGCAACAAGCTCGAGCAGCAACTGGATGAGCAGATGGCGCTATTCCTGGCTGATCGAAGCCGAAATCGCGAGGATGGCGACATTATTAAACTGTCATCGATATTCAAATGGTATCGCGAAGATTTCGAAAAAGGTTGGCATGGATATAGACGGTTGGAGGACTTCCTGTTGGCTCACACTAGCGACCTTGAACTGTCCAACTCCATGGTGAAAAAACTCAGCAATGACGATGCTGATATTGAGTTTCTGGATTATGACTGGCACCTCAATAAAAGATGAAAAGGGCCGGGTACATCATCTGTATCCGGTCTTATCCATTATTGTGCCCATACTCAATGAAATTGAATTGCTGCCAGGGTTGCTGGCCCATTTGCAGCAATGGCAGCGCAAAGACTGTGAGGTTTTGCTGGTTGATGGGGGCAGTAGTGACGGCTCGGCTGAAGTGGCTGAAGCCATTGGCTTTACCGTGCTGAGATCCCCTCGGGGGCGCGCGCGACAGATGAATGCCGGAGCCGACAAGGCGAAGGGCTCTACCTTGCTGTTTTTACATGCCGATAGCCGATTACCCGAGGGCGCGGATCAGATGATATCCCGGATAATGAAGCACAGGTGTTGGGGCAGATTCGATGTGAAAATCTCGGGTGATAAGTGGATGTTGCTGGTCGTGGCCCTGTTGATGAATTGCCGTTCCAGGCTCACCGGAGTTGCCACAGGTGATCAGGCTATCTTCGTGAAACGAAAGGTGTTCAACGCAGTTGGTGGCTTTCCCGATCAACCGTTGATGGAAGATGTCGAACTGTCGAAGCGCCTGAAACAGCAGGGGCGTCCAGCCTGTCTGCGTTCACGGGTTATTACCTCGGGACGACGATGGCTGGACAATGGTGTCTGGAAAACGATCTGGCTGATGTGGTGTCTGCGCTGGGCCTATTGGCGGGGCGAATCGCCCGAACAATTAGCCCGCCAGTACCGGTGAAGCCCGTGGTTAATTGCGCCATGAAAACGGTTCGTGTTGTCATTTTCGCCAAGGCGCCATTGGCGGGCCTGGCGAAAACCCGGCTCAGCTGCGCACTGGGCACAGCCGGTGCCGCCAGCCTCGCCCGAAAACTGCTGAATCATTGTGTTGCGGAGGCTATGGCCGCCGATATTGGGCCGGTGGAGCTGTGTGTCTCGCCCTCTGCACGGCACCCTGTGTGGCGGGAATTGGCAATCCCGTCAGCAGTCACCTGGTCTGAGCAAGGTGAAGGTGATCTGGGTGAGCGGCTGGCAAGGGCTGCGCAGCGAGTTATTGCTCAACGGGAAGCCGTGCTGCTTATCGGCACTGATTGCCCCGGCCTGACGGCTGACAGATTACAAGTGGCGGCCGCCTCACTCAATCAACACGACGCCTGCCTGCACCCTGTTAGCGATGGCGGCTACGCCTTGTTGGGGTTGTCTGAGTATCTGCCTTCCGTGTTTATGAATATGCCCTGGAGCACCTCAGCCGTTGCCGAACTGACGCGACGGCGTATTCAGGTGGCAGGCTGGACGCTCAAAGTTCTGGAACTGTTACACGATATTGACGAACCGCAGGATCTGCAATGGCTGCCCGCAGGTTGGTTGCCATGTACAGGGCAATCCGTGTCGAAGACGCCTGGTGGGTAAATTGCAAACATTGTGGAGCACAAGCCATGCATGAAGTTGTACAGGATTATTACGGAAAACAGTTGCAAAGCACTGCCGACCTGAAAACCACTGCCTGCTGTGACATCAGCAGCCTGCCGGACTGGCTGAAGCCACTGCTGGGCCGTATTCATCCCGAGGTGCTGTCCCGCTATTACGGCTGTGGGCTGGTTTGTCCTTCTTTGCTGGAAGGCTGCCGGGTACTGGACCTGGGCTGTGGTTCCGGACGCGATGTCTATGCATTGGCGCAACTCGTCGGTGCCACCGGTGAAGTGGTCGGTGTCGATATGACCGATGAACAGTTGGCGGTGGCACAGGCTCATCAGGCATGGCATGCGGAGACTTTTGGTTATGCCAATGTCCGTTTTATCAAAGGCTATATCGAAAAGCTCGATGAACTGGATCTGGAGCCGGGCTCCTTCGATGTCATCGTATCCAATTGTGTGGTCAATCTGTCGCCAGACAAGGCAGCTGTGCTGGCGGGTGTTGAGCGTTTACTTAAACCCGGTGGCGAGTTTTATTTTTCGGATATTTATGCCGATCGTCGGGTGCCCGATACGGTGCGAAACGATGCTGTTTTATATGGGGAGTGCCTGGGTGGTGCGCTGTACTGGAATGACTTTCTACGCCTGGCCAATGCCGCTGGTTTTGTCGACCCGCGTCTGGTGGAGGACCGTCCTCTGGAAGTAACCGATAGCGTGCTGGCCGAGCAAACCGGAAACCTGCGGTTTTTCTCGGCAACTTACCGATTGTTCAAGCTGGATGGGCTGGAAAGTGCCTGTGAAGATTATGGTCAGGCGGTGATTTACACAGGCACCATCCCCAATAGCCCGCACCGTTTTACGCTCGACAAGCATCATGCCATTGAGGCGGGGCGGGTGTTCCCTGTTTGCGGTAATACCTGGCGAATGCTGCATGATACGCGGTTTGCCGGGCATTTCATTTTTATTGGCGATTTCAAGCATCACTTTGGCCTGTTCGAAGGTTGCGGGTTGGTGATGCCATTCGAGACAGCGGCAGATTCGACGCAGGCAGGCCCATGCTGTTGACAGACGCCAAGGCTGACGCGAGCCGGCGCCGACCACCTGTTCACGCCGGCGGGTATTGCTGCTATGCACCGGCCGCTCCGCCCGCTCTATCGTGGCCGCTATGAGGAAACTGGCATGATGCGCTTACTGTCAAAAATGTTGTTTCTACTGTCCACCATGGCAACACTGTCGCTTGCTCACGCAGCGGAGGGTCGCCTGACCCTGACCGGTTCAAGCACTGTCGCGCCTTTGGCCTCGGAAATTGCCAAACGATATGAAGCACGGCACCCCGGTGTCCGAATCGATGTCCAGATGGGCGGGTCATCGCGAGGCATCAACGATGCACGCATGGGCCTGGCGGATATCGGTATGGTATCCCGAGCACTGAAACCCTCAGAGCAGGATCTCACCGCCTTTCTTATTGCCATGGATGGTATCGGCATCATCCTCCATAAAAGCAATGTGGTGGGCGAGCTCAGCGATACCCAGATTATTGCTATCTATACCGGCAAGATCCGCAACTGGCAGCAGGTCGGCGGGGCAGACTTGCCGATCACCGTGGTCACCAAGGCCGAAGGCCGCTCCACTCTGGAGCTATTTCTGCAACACTTTGCTTTGAAGAACAGTCAGATCAAAGCCCAGGTGGTGATCGGGGACAACCAGCAAGGTATCAAAACCGTCTCGGGCAATCCGGGGGCCATTGGATACGTGTCCATCGGTACCGCTGAATACGAAGAAGCCCGAGGTACTCCCATCAAATTACTGCCCATGGCGGGCCAGGCCGCGACGGTCGAAGCTGTCGCCAAAGGTCACTACCCCCTGTCGCGTCAACTGAACCTGGTCGTAACAGGCATGCCTGTCGGTTTAGCTGGGGATTTCATCACCTTTGCCCAGTCGGCTGCGGTCAAAGACCTGGTTGAAGCACAGTTTTTTGTTGCGCCTTAAGGCCCAGGTGAGCGTGATGAGCATTGTAAGGCAGCGTTCAATCAACCGGGTGGACCGCAGATTAGGTCAGATGCTCGGCCTGTTGTCTGTCGGGGTGGCGCTACTGCTGATGCTCATTGTGCTGTTTTTGCTGAATGAATCCTGGCCCTTCCTCGCCAGCCTCTGGCATGAAGGTCAGTGGCTTGGTCTGCTACAGAACCCGGGCTGGTATCCACTGGAAGGCCGGTTTGGCATGACACCGATGATTCTGGCGTCGATAGCCGTCACGCTGGGAGCCGTGCTGCTGGCACTGCCGCTGGGGCTGGCCAATGCGATTTATCTGGAATTTTACGCATCGCCTGTCACGGCTCGGGGCTTTCGCCTGCTCCTTAACTTGCTGGCCGGAATTCCCTCTGTGGTATTTGGCCTGTGGGGCTTGACCCGTCTGGTGCCTCTGATTACGAAATGGCAGGCGCCGGGGACATCGCTGCTGGCCGCGATGCTGGTGCTTTCATTGATGATCCTGCCAACCATCGCCCTGACCAGCGCCGGCGCGCTGGCCAGCGTGCCCAAAGATCTACTGGCTGGCAGCATGGCGCTGGGCTTGCGCCGCAAAACCCAAATACTCCATGTTCTGTTGCCCGCGGCCCGTTCGGGTATTGCCAGCGGTGCGCTTCTCGCGACGGCCAGGGCCCTGGGGGAAACCATGGCGGTACTCATGGTGGCAGGCAATGTCGTCCAGTTTCCCTCGGGCTTATTTGAGCCCGTTCGTGTGCTGACAGCCAATATTGCCCTGGAGATGGCCTATGCGATGGGGGATCACCGCGCCAGTTTGTTTGCATCGGGCTTATTGTTAACCCTGTTGGTGTGGCTGCTGTCCTGGGTAGCGCAGCGCGTGAACCGCCAAAGCCAGGCGTTTGCTCGCCGTGGCTGATCGTCTCTTTGCCTGGCTGATGTTGGGGTGTGCCCTACTGGTGGTGGCATCCCTGCTGTGGGTGTTGGGTGATGTGCTGATTGAAGGCCTTGCGCACATCTCCTGGACCTTTTTGTTTGCAGAGCCTGTCGATGCCGGACGCAGCGGCGGTATCGGCCCCATATTGATTTCCACGCTGTGGATACTGTTGATTGCGCTGGCCGCTGCTTTACCACTGGGCTTGGGGGTAGCCATCTGGTTGTCGGAATTTGCCCCCGGAAACAGCCGTTTTGCCGTCCATACCGGCATTACCCTGGATATCCTGGCTGGTGTGCCATCCATCGTTTATGGCCTGTTTGGTAATGCATTTTTCAGTATTTATCTTGGTATGGGCTTCTCGCTGCTATCCGGGGGACTGACTCTGGCCTGCATGATTCTGCCGGTGTTTGTACGTACCTGCGAATCCGGTTTGCGGGCAGTGAGCGATGACTGGCGCCTGGGCGCACTGGCGCTTGGCATGACTCGCAGTACGGCGATCTGGCATATCCTGTTACCGGCGGCCCGACCCGCGATCGTGGCGGGAATGGTGCTGGGCATCGGCCGTGCCACCGCCGAAACCGCCGCGCTGTTATTCACCAGTGGCTATGTGGATCGGATGCCGGAATCGCTACTGGATTCCGGCCGGGCTCTGGCGGTGCACATCTATGATTTGTCCATGAATGTCACCGGTGGTGACGGTGCGGCCTATGCCTCCGCACTGGTACTGGTGGTTCTGATCATTTCACTCAACACCCTGGCTCAAAGTCTGGTGGACAACTGGTTCAAACGGAGGTTGGTCGCATCATGAATCAGCAACAGGCGAATCCCTATACACTCGGGGAAATCGAACCGGGTGCGCCCTGTTGCGTGCCTCAACCCTTGCTGCAGGTTCGGGATCTTGCCGTCAGTTATGGTGAAAAAACCGTGTTGTCCCAGGTTTCGCTGGATATTTACCAAGGCTGCATCACCGCCCTGATCGGCCCTTCCGGCTGCGGCAAGACGAGTTTTCTCGCCACCTTGAACCGCCTCACCGACCAGCACGCAGGTGCCCGTGTTAGCGGACAAATCCTGTTTGATGGCCAGGATCTGCTACGCGATCCCATCGATACTCTCAGGCTCCGGCGCCGCATCGGTATGATCTTCCAAAGACCGAACCCATTCCCGCTGTCGATCTGGCGCAATCTGGAATTGCCATTGAAAGAACACGGTGTGCAGAATCGACACATACGTGCGCAAAAAATTGAACAGGCATTTAGGGATGTGGGCTTGTGGGGCGAAATCAGCGACCGTCTCGACAGCTCAGCGTTGGCACTGTCCGGCGGCCAGCAACAGCGCGTCTGTATTGCCCGCGCATTGGTGTTGCAACCCGATATCCTGTTGATGGATGAGCCCTGTAGCGCTCTCGATCCAATTTCGTCCGGTGTGGTAGAAGAATTGATATTGCGCCTGCGAGGCCGCTATACGGTGGTTATTGTGACCCACAACTTGGCCCAGGCCCGACGCGTGGCCAATTACGCAGGATTCTTCTGGATGGCCGAGCGGGTCGGCAGGTTGATTGAATTCGGGCAGTGTCGGCATTTGTTTGAATCTCCTGGACATGAACTCACAGCTGCCTATATATCCGGTGCAAAGGGGTAGGTTGAGATGGGCGGGTTATTACAAAAAACAGGCTCTCTACTGGCGCGATATCTCAATAAAGAAACGCACCAGCATGGCCCGCAGGTAGCGCAATCGTCCAGCAGCCTATTGGCTACATTAAGGCCAGGCGATGTACTTCTGGTGGAAGGCAAAACGGCAATTTGTCGCTGACCAGCCAAACCAGCTGTGGGTAGCGGATATTGCTTATGTGGCGACCGGGTCGGGTTTTGTCTGTGTGGCATTTATCATTGATGTGTACTCCCGCTACCTTGTTGGCTGGCGGGTCAACCGGTCACTTCAGGCCGATTGGATTGGCGACAGACACAGACCACCCGCAGAGTTTGAAAAACTGTAGTCCGAATCGGTCAGGGCAATACGTGATCGGCCACCGTGCTGGCTGTCTGCATCAATCTTTTCTTTCCCAAGGTTTCGATGTGCTGAAGGCGTGTATCGGTATCAAGTACAAGCATTGTCATATGAAAAATCCTGTTCCCCTGGGGAAATGAATGGTTTGGACAGGGCTGGTATAAAGAAGCGTGATCGTCTAAATTCTCCAAACGGGCTATCCATGCGCAAAATTATTGCGTTTTGATGCCATAAGGTTGGAAGAAATCATGCTTGAAATTGATGAGTTTGATCTGAAAATCCTGCGTGTCATTCAGAAGGATGCGCATATTGCCCAAAGTGACCTGGGGGAGAAAGTGAGTTTGTCCACAGCTGCCGTGAATCGGCGCTTGAAAAAGCTCAAGGAGAACGGTGTGATCAAGCAGTACACCACATTGCTTGATCAGGAGGCTCTGGGGTTTGGTTTGACAATCATTGCCAATATTGAAGTGGAGTCTGAACAACTCCATGAACTGGATGCGACACGCCGTGATTTTGAAAACTGCCCCTTTGTACAGCAGTGCTATTACGTGACCGGGGAGTGGGACTTTGTCCTGATTTTTGCAGTGAAAAGCATGGACCAATACAACGAGCTGACCCGTGAGCTGTTTTTCCAAAAGCCCAACGTGAAACGCTTTAAAACCCTGGTCGCCATGTCCAGACCCAAAGTCGGTGTTGGACTGGCTTTGTAGGTTTGGTGCCAGTCCAATGTCTGGTAAAGCCTCTGTGCATGCCGCCTTCACGGTTGTTCGGTTATGCTATGTTGTTAAGCACTCCCGCTTTCATGAAAGTTTGTACGGATTACCATCATGCTCCAGCTAGAAAACGACCAGCTTGTCGTCGCAATACTTGATCCGCTTGCCGATCAGAACCGCTTCGGGGTGCGTTATTGCACCGGGGGCTATATTTTCCAGATTACCGACCGGCAGCACGGTGAGCTGCTGTCCGGCCCCACGTTCCCCACCGGTTTCAACTGGTTTGACGGGCAGGGCATTCCCGATGCTTTCAACCACCAGCCCTTGCGTACACCGGGCGGCACGGATGCCGAGGTGGAGATTATCGGTATCGGGCGCTGCAGTCTGCCGGACAAGACCGTGTTGTCTTTCTGTACCTGGGAGGTGGATGCCCGGCCCGAATCCCTCATCCTGCTCACCCGGCAGGCATTCGGGCCGCATGCATTGACACTGGAGCGGCAGGTGTCCCTGCTGGGGCGCACGGTACGCTCGCATACCCGGCTGCATAATCAGGGCAGCAGTTTCATCCCGCTGAGCTGGTTCCCGCATCCGTTTTATCCGCAGCCGGAAACGGATGAATTGTGCCGCCTGAATATTCCGTTTGTACTGCCCGAGAATGACGGTTATGACCTGGCGGCAAACGGTTTTATCCGCCGCAAGAACTGGCCCGAACAACGTGGTTTCTATCTGGCACTGGAACAGCAGGCTTGGCAGCCACTGACCCTTACGCAGCGCCACCCACTGCTGGGCATGGTCAGTGCCAGCTGCAGTTATGTGCCGGGGCTGTTCCCGATCTGGGGCAACCAGCATACCTTCTCATGGGAGCCGTTTTTTGAGCGGCTGGTCGCACCGGGACAGGCGGTGTCGTGGTGGATTGACTACGATTTCTGAGGGGTTTCGGGGCGGTCCGGGCCTCACCCTGCCACGTGTGCGGGCAGGGTGGGCAAAGGCCGTTCAGGGGCAGGTCTGTCTGGCGCTGTCCTGCTGTTCACCACGGGCGCAGCGGTTGGCACGGAACGCCTGCACGCTCTCGGGTTGTTCGGGGTCATACAGTACCCGCTCCAGCTGCGCGGCCACACTGTCATCCGCAACCCGCTCCATCCAGTCCGCTACCAGCAGGCCGCCATTACCGGCATGGCTGTCGATCGTGACCTCCACCCAGGGCCGTCCGGGACCGATGCCTTCCGGCATTTCCGGCGTGATCCAGCGGTATTGGCCATTTTCCTCCTGTAGCCAGCCGGCCTGTTGTGCCAGTGTCCGCACCAGTGCCGGAACACCGATGTCATCCTGATGCCAGGGCGCAGCCTGCAGCACCGGCGTGCTGGAGATGCCCCAGTCACTGTCCTCGTGATCCTGCCACAGGGCTGTGCAGTCAGGGAGCAGGCCGCAGGAGCCTTCGGGAGGGTATTCGGCATGGCTGACCTCATCCACCAGCAGGTCGGCATTCACGTTCTGCGCGATGGTGAAGGGCAGGGTGTAATGGTCGCTGGGGGTATTGTCGTTCAGGCTTTTGTCGGCGATGCCAGCCCCGAAGTTGTTAACAAGCTGCTGATACAGGCGTGGTGATAGGTTGATGCGGCTGACCTCCACCTGATAACCGCTTAGTACCTCATCAGCATTCATGACCGGATGCAGGGCCAGGTGCAGCCGCCACACCGGATAGGGTGGCTGAGGCACCAGATCGGCAGCCAGCTCCAGTGGTCCCATTTCCTGATAATACTTCAGTGCGGCCTCATCCAGGCTGTCCAGCCCGTCGGGTGGAACCGGGTTCAGCCCGGCACGCGAGCTTTCGGTAACGGGAGCCGGTGTTTCAGCTGCTGCGGGTTCGTCAGTGTCTGCCTCATCTGCGGGAGCCTGCATCTCAGCGTCTGCATCGTCAGTCGGTTTGTCGGCGTTTGCTTCGTTTGCAGGAACCTGTTCTTCAGTGGCAACAGGTTCGTCAGTGTCTGCATCGTCCGCAGGTTCGGGGGTATCTGCACCGTCTGCAGGAGTCTGCGTTTCAGTGTCTGCATCGTCCGCAGGTTCGCCAGCGTCTGCTTCACCTGCAGGAGTCTGTTCTTCAGCGTCAGCATCATCGACGGCGGCTGCGGTGCCGGCAGGAGCCTGTTTCTCCATCGTATCGGATTGTTCTTGGGGTGTCAGCTGTTCGACCGGGCTGTTTTCTTCCGTGATTTCCTCCACGATTTCAAGTGGTGCTTCCGCCAGCACTTCTTCTTTCCCGCTCAGCCACTTGAGTTCATACTGCCCCGTCACTTCCGGCAGTTTGATACTGGTTGGCTGATAGCCCTTGATACGGTCGGCACGCACATTGCCGTAGCTGATGTATTTATCCCTGCCCCGGGCGTAGAGGTAAACATAGCCATCCAGCCCGTCCGGGCCGTTCAGGCCCACCGCAAGGTTTTCGGTTCCCGTTTCCACCTGGGCCGGAACCTGCAAGTTGATGTCGGCATCGGCAATTGTCAGCGGTGTTTCCGCCAGCACTTCATCCTTGCCGCTGAGCCATTTCACGGTGTATTCACCCGGCGTGGCCGGCAGACGCAGGCTGGCGGGCTGATAACCCTTGATACGGTCGGCACGCACATTGCCGTAGCTGATGTACTGGTCCCTGCCCTGGGCGTAGAGATAGACATAGCCGTCCAGCCCGTCAGGGGCATTCAGGCCAACCTCGATCAGGGTACCTCTGGGGGCGGATTCCGGGGCCTCCAGGCTGATTTCGGCTTCAGTGATGGTCAGCGGTGCTTCGGCCAGCACTTCTTTCTTGCTGCTGAGCCATTTCAGGGTGAACTCACCCGTGGCGGCAGGCAGGCGCAGTTCGGCAGGCTGATAGCCCCCGGTTCTGGCAGCACGCACGTTGCCGTAGCTGATGTACTGATCTTCTTTACCTTTGGCGTAGAGATAGACATAGCCATCCAGCCCGTCCGGGGCATTCAGGTCAACCTCGATCAGGGTACCTCTGGGGGCGGATTCCGGGGCCTCCAGGCTGATTTCGGCTTCAGTGATGGTCAGCGGTGCTTCGGCCAGCACTTCTTTCTTGCTGCTGAGCCATTTCAGGGTGAACTCACCCGTGGCGGCAGGCAGGCGCAGTTCGGCAGGCTGATAGCCCCCGGTTCTGGCAGCACGCACGTTGCCGTAGCTGATGTACTGATCTTCTTTGCCTTTGGCGTAGAGATAGACATAGCCATCCAGTCCCTCGGGGGCATTCAGGCCAACCTTGATCAGGGTGCCCTGAGTTGCGGATTCCGGGGCCTCCAGGCTGATTTCGGCTTCAGTGATGGTCAGCGGTGCTTCGGCCAGCACTTCTTTCTTGCTGCTGAGCCATTTCAGGGTGAACTCACCCGTGGCGGCAGGCAGGCGCAGTTCGGCAGGCTGATAGCCCCCGGTTCTGGCAGCACGCACGTTGCCGTAGCTGATGTACTGATCTTCTTTGCCTTTGGCGTAGAGATAGACATAGCCGTCCAGCCCGTCTTCGGCTTTCAGGCCAACCTTGATTTGCGTGCCCTTGATGGCTTCTGCCGGTGCTTCCAGTTCGGCCTGTGGCAGCGGTTCAGGCCCGGATACCGGTTCGGGTTCCGGTGCTGGCGCAGGCTCCGGGGCCTTGGCGGTCTGTTCCAGTGCGGCGTTCAGTTCCTCCGCGTTCGCTGCCGGAATGAAGCGCCCGCCAGTATTTTCCGCCAGACAGCGCAGGCCGGCCTGATCCGCGCTGCTGGCGACATCGAAGCCGATCACATGTGCGGTAAAATCCACCCCCAGTTTTTCCAGCTCCGCACCCAATGCGCACGGGTCCATGTCACAGGTTTCCCTGCCATCGCTGAGCAGCACCACGGTGGCTTTTTCCTCCGTGTATTTCATGGCTTCGGCAGCCTGACGCACGGCAGCGGACAGTGGTGTCTTGCCTTTGGGGTTGATGCCCTGCACCGTTTTCTTCAGCTGTGCAGCATCCAGCGGACCGACCGGCAGGATGGTTTCAATGTCATTACAGTCGCCCTTGTTGCGGTGGCCATACGCGACCAGCCCGACTTCACGGCCGGCGGGCCAGTCGTCGACCAGCTGGCCCAGCGCTTCCCGTGCGATCTCGATCTTGGTTTTACCATCCAGCTGGCCCCACATACTGCCGGAGGCGTCCAGTACCAGCATGGTTTGTTCACTTTCAGCCTGTACGGTACCCGCCAGCAGCAGGCTGATCAGTGCAGGCAGGATGAGTGGTCCGGGATTGTGGATAAGTTTGGACATGATTGACTTCCCTCGCTTTTGTCGAAACACTAGAGCTTACAGTATAGCGAGAGTTGCCGTGCCCGGCTTCCCTGAGTGTCGGGCTATAACCCGGATTGTTGCAGCATGACTGTCGTGCCGCAGCATGTTGGCGGTTGTATCGTGGCCAGACGGGTCTGTCAGCGGTCTGAAATAACGGTCGCTTTGACTCCGGAAGTCACTGTATTTTCCTCGAAAAAAATCCCGTGTGATAAACTGCCGGGTAATATTGAAGTGAAGCATGACTGTGAGGTATTCATGAGCAAGTTCCAGACGTTATCCACCCGTACCAGAACACAGGGTCTGATCATCGGGCTGCTGTTGAGCGGTTTGGTCCTGCCGGTGCAGGCCAGAATCAAGCCGCTGGAGGCCGGACCGATCAGTAACGCGCAGCATGCGCAGCAGAAATGCCCGGCTCTGGCCAAAGAGAATAATGCTGTCTGGACCGGTAAGTGGTGGGGTATCGCATCCGGCAATATGGCGGTTTGTGAGGTTGACATGCTGGAGCGTGAGTATGAGGCCGGACTGATTCGTAACCAGCAGGAAGCCGCCCAGAAATGCCCGCAGATTGCCAGACGCTATCCGGGGGCGAGCTGGAATGGCAAGTGGCGTACCGTGGTGGGAGGCCAGGTATCCGTTTGCCAGTTCAACCTGGGCACCAGGGAAATCGAGGCCGGTTATATCCGTAACCAGCAGGAAGCCGCCCTGCGTTGCAAGGCCGTTGCCCTGCAGCAGTATGCCGAGTGGACCGGGCGCTGGCGGACACCACCCAACAGTTCAACCTCCCTGTGTGAGGTGCAGATGTAAACCGGTTTTCGGTTTCCTGCAGCTTTGGAATCTTTCAGGCCCCTTTCCAGTTCAGTCTGACAGCGCTGGGAAGGGGGTTGCTGCTTATTGGTGGGTGATAAATCCCGACTGGGGAGGTCGGTTTTATTGGGCCGTTTTCGTACATCAAGAGAGGATGATTTGTCGATGGGGCTTTTTTCTGATCTGGGCACCTGGCAACTGGTGCTGATAATATTGGGGTTGACACACGTCACCATCGCGGGCGTGACCATTTTCCTGCATCGTTCCCAGACACACCGTGCGGTGGTGTTGGGGCCGGTGCCATTTCATTTCTTCCGTTTCTGGCTCTGGCTGACGACCGGTATGGTGACGCGTGAGTGGGTTGCCATTCACCGCAAGCATCATGCCCGCTGTGAAACGGCTGATGATCCACACAGCCCGCAGATCAGGGGAGTGAACACGGTATTGTGGCTGGGGGCGCTGCTTTACAGCCGTGAAGCCCGGAATCCGGAAACCCTGCGGCTTTACGGACGCGGGACGCCGGATGACTGGCTGGAGCGTCATCTGTATGCACGTTTTTCCTGGCTGGGCATTCTGATCATGCTGGGGCTGGACCTGGTGCTGTTCGGCTGGGCCGGGCTGGCGGTCTGGCTGGTGCAGATGCTCTGGATTCCGTTCTGGGCTGCCGGGGTGATCAACGGCATTGGCCATTTCTGGGGCTATCGCAACTGGAATACGGCTGATGCCTCGCGCAATATTTCCCCGCTGGGCATCCTGATTGGTGGTGAAGAGCTGCACAATAACCATCATGCCTTTGCAGCGTCTGCACGTCTGTCTTCGCGCTGGTATGAGCTTGATATTGGCTGGGCTTATATCCGCCTGCTGGAATGGCTGGGGCAGGCACGGGTGTTGACGGTGGCCCCGGTGTTGCGTATTGACTGCAACAAGACTGCAGTTGATCTGGAGACCGTGCGTACCATGCTGGGGAATCGCCTGCAGGTACTGTCCAATTTTGCCCGGCAGGTGGCCTTTCCGGTCATCAAGGCCGAGCGTAAGCAGAATGCCGGATTTGGCCGGCGTCAATCGCGTCTGCTGGGGCGTTTGCTGAGTGGCCAGAGCCTGGATGGGCAGGCCATGGACGGCCTCGGCCCGATTCTGGCGCGTCATCAGGTGCTGGAAACCGTATACCAGTATCAGCAGCGCCTGCAGCTGCTGCTGGAGCGCACGGCCCAGAGTCAGGAGTCCCGGCTGGCAGCGCTGCAGGAGTGGATTGCCAATGCCGAACAGACCGGAATTGGTGCTCTGGAGGCGTTTGCCCGACGCCTGCGCGGGTACTCGGTCGCCTGACAGCCCGTGCCTTGAGACAGGCCTGAAGATGCGGACGCCTTGTTCCGCCAATTCACGCCGCCACCGGGACAACGGGTTGGAATACAGATTTTCACGGCGTAGCAGCGCGCCCGGTTCACCGTGTCGGCAGGTATCCGTCTGTTGCAGGATGATAAGTACTCATGTAAAAATTTTCAAGCATCCTAAAATGATGTCAAACTAACCCGGACCTTGATACCTGACGGGAGTTTGCCGATGAAATTTATAGCCCCTCTGTCGGAAGCAGAGCACACCACCTTAAATGAAGCTTACCACGCTCATCCGTCCTTTCGGGTCAGACAGCGCGCTCAGGCTCTCCTTCTGAATGCTCGCGGTTATTCTATGGCTCAGATTAGTGAGTGGCTTGACGTTCAGCATGAAACCGTCAGCCGCTGGTTGAAGCATTGGGAGGCGGAGGGGCGGGTCGGGCTATTGGATGCCCCTCGCAGCGGCCGCCCGCCTCTGTTGAGCGAGGCGGAAGCGGATCAGTTCATCGGTTACATCGATGAAAATCCCCATCAGCTCAAGGCGGCGATGGCCCGTATGCAGGAAGAAACCGGCAAGGAGGCCAGTCCGGATACATTCAAGCGTCTGTTAAAAAAAGGGGTATCGCTGGAAACGCTGTCGGAAATCGGTGAAGGGCAAACGGGATGAAGCCCTGTTTGAGCGGGACACCGAGGTGATGGCTTGGCTCCAGCAGAAGGAGGACGAAGGCTGGAGTAAGACAATAAGTGCAACAGATCAAGACTTGAGAAGGGAGCCAACA
>DAOPKY010000067.1:0-19209 GCA_035391465.1 Thiolinea sp.
TGCTGTCAACTGGATTGACTGGGTCGGGCGTGCCATTCTGGGTCTCATACTCAATTAGGTCGGGCTGCCATTATCCGACAAGTTTACGGGGCGGTGTACTAGTACAGCGTCATTCACCAAGTGACGGGTAGAGTGATTTCAGTTTGTAACTACTCAGCTACCCGCGCAAGTAGCAGGATAGAAAGGCTTTCCGGCCAGTGCATCGGCCAGCGCCTTGAAGAATGAGATACCATTTTTTCTGGCGGTTGACAGGTAGCTGCGGATGGTGGCGAAGTCGGCAGCACCCGCCAGTGTGCGGAACCCACCGGCAATTTTCTGCTTGAGTTTGGTCATGCGGCTATCCCGTTCACCTTGGTTGTTGTCGAAAGGCACCTGAAAATCCGTCATGAAGCACAGCACTTCCTGTCGATAATCATGGAGTCGTTCGAGCAGGTAAGGAGCGCAGTACGGTCAGCATGAAAAACTTCCAGGTTCACAAACCGGGCAACGTTACCGTAAAACACACCCGAATTCCATGCATCGTATCGGGTCAGATATTCAGCATTTTTCATGCCATTTTCGGCTTAACACCGATATTTCAGGGCTTGTGCACTGCATCAGGACAGGCGCACAGACTCGGTGCATGTCTGCCCGCACCACGCCTGATGCATGGAAAATAAAGCAGAAAAGACTCATTCTCCAACATCAGACCAGGCAAAACAGCAATTATAAATAATTGATACATAACTATTGATTTCTATTTTTACCTCAAAAATATTTAATTGGCATGGATTTTGCTTAAAAGTTTATGCATTAACACCTGGAGTAACATAAATGTTGTTGAAACGCTTGAAATGCAGCTTGTTATCCGCCGGTACGGCGTTGGCCCTGACCGTATCGGCTCAGCTTGTCGCTGCTGATGCGACGGCAGACCCCATCAAGGTCGGTGTGCTGCATTCACTGTCCGGTACCATGGCCATCAGTGAAACTACACTCAAGGACACCGTACTGATGCTGGTCGATGAGCAGAACAAAAAAGGCGGCGTACTCGGCAGGCCATTACAGTCGGTGGTAGTCGATCCGGCCTCCGACTGGCCGATGTTCGCAGAAAAGGCCCGTGAACTGCTGGAAAAAGACAAGGTTTCCGTGGTGTTTGGCTGCTGGACTTCCGTTTCACGCAAATCCGTATTGCCGGTCTTTGAGGAAAACAACGGCCTGTTGTTCTATCCGGTGCAGTATGAAGGTGAGGAATCTTCCAAAAACGTGTTCTATACCGGGGCCGCCCCTAACCAGCAGGCCATTCCGGCAGTCGATTACCTGATCAATGAACTGGAAGTGGAGCGCTGGGTGCTGGCAGGGACTGACTACGTGTATCCACGCACCACCAACAGGATTCTGGAATCCTACCTGAAAGACAAGGGGGTGGCGGAAGCCGACATCATGATCAACTACACGCCGTTCAGCCACTCTGATTGGCAGTCAATCGTGTCTGACATCAAGAAATTCGGCAGTGCAGGCAAAAAAACCGCCGTGGTATCCACCATCAACGGTGATGCCAATGTCCCATTCTACAAGGAGCTGGGCAACCAGGGCATTTCCGCCGAGGATATCCCGGTAGTGGCTTTCTCCGTGGGTGAAGAAGAACTTTCCGGTATCGATACCAAGCCCCTGGTCGGCCACCTGGCAGCCTGGAACTACTTTGAAAGTGTCGACACGCCGGAAAATGCAACCTTTATCAAGGAATGGCACAGCTTCATCAAGGATGACAAGCGCGTCACCAACGATCCGATGGAAGCCACCATGATCGGCTTCAAGCTGTGGGTCAAGGCGGTGGAAAAAGCCGGAACCACCGATCCGGATCAGGTGGCCAAGGCGATTATCGGGCTGGAAACCCCCAACCTGACCGGCGGCATGGCCAAAATGCTGCCTAACCATCACATCACCAAGCCGGTACTGATCGGTGAAATTCAGGAAGACGGCCAGTTTGAAACCGTCTGGCAGACCGGGGAAGAAGTACCGGGTGACGCCTGGTCCGACTTCCTGGCCTCCTCCAAAATCGTGGAAGCGGACTGGACCGGTGAAAAGACCGGTGGAGAGCCTTGCGGCAACTACAACACCGAAACCCGGAAATGCTCCGGCCAGAATTATGAGTAAGGCTCCCGCTGTCTGACATGCTCCTGTTTTTGAGGGTATCCGTATCCCCTGGATACCCTCACTTCTTTCCCAACAAGGCCGCCCCGTTCATGAGAAGACTTCCATTACTGCTTTTACAGGCTTCCCTGTCCGGCTTGCTGTTGTCCGGCATGCCGGTACAGGCCCAGGAAAAAAATTCACCACAAAACACAACACCGACAGCGGAAATACCACTGGCAACACCCACACCTGCCGAACCGCAAGCAACACAGGAAAGCCGGCCTCCGGCGACACAGACACCGGCTGCAACCCCTGAACCGGCTCCAGGCAATCAACCGGAAGCCGGGGCTGAAACCGACCCACTTACTCAGGCCGCCACGCTGCTGCAGGATAAATCCTTTCGCAACAAAACCGAAGCCGTAGACAGGCTCATTACCAGCGGCAATGAGCATGCCAGGGACTGGCTGGATGCCCTGCTCAAAGGCCGGCTGTATTTTCACAAGGAAAACGGCACCATCGCCTTTGTCAGTGGCAGCGTGATCCGGGATGCCCGCAGCGGCGACCGGCTTGCCGAGGCCAACCAGCAGGATTTCCGGAAAATCACCATCAATAACAGTCTGCGCAAACAGCTGCGTACCGGTATCGCACGCCTGAGCCTGTCCAGTCCGGATACTGCCGTTCGTGCCAGGGCCGTGGATGCCATGTTGGGCAGTATCGACCCGGAAACAGCCGCCACCCTGCAGACACTGGCGGAAACCGAACCTGACCCTGATATCCGTGCCAACATGCAGCTGGGGGTTGCCATGGCAGCACTGAATACCGGTACCGTACCGGAACAGCTGGCAGCCATCGAGGCGGTCGCCGACAGCCTGCATCCCGGGGTTCGCAACCATCTCAATGCCCTGAGCCAGCAGGATGATCCACAACTGGCCGCTGCCGCCAGTCAGGCACTGCAACACATTGAAGAACGGATCAGGCTTTACGGCTATGCGGAAACCCTGTTCTTCGGCCTCAGTCTGGGTTCGGTACTGGTACTGGCTGCCATCGGCCTGGCCATCACCTTCGGGGTCATGGGCGTGATCAATATGGCGCATGGTGAGCTGATCATGCTGGGGGCCTACACCACCTGGATGATTCAGCAGCTGATGCCGAATTTTATCGACTACTCCCTGTTTCTCGCCATTCCAGCCGCGTTTCTGGTATCCGGGGCAGTCGGCATCCTGATCGAACGCACCGTGATCCGCCACCTGTATGGCCGGCCACTGGAAACCCTGCTGGCCACCTTTGGTATCAGCCTGATCCTGCAACAGGCGGTGCGCACCCTGATTTCGCCCCAGAATGTCCCGGTCTCCAATCCATCCTGGATGTCAGGCACCCTGGAAATCAACAGCGTACTGGCACTGACCCTGAACCGCATGTACATCATCCTGTTCTGCCTGCTGGTGTTTGCTGCCCTGTTCATGGTCCTGAGCCGGACCCGGCTCGGCCTGCAGGTACGGGCCGTCTCCCAGAACCGGGCCATGGCCAGAGCCATGGGCGTACGCTCGGCACGCGTGGATGCCCTGACCTTCGGACTCGGGGCCGGCATCGCCGGGGTGGCCGGCGTGGCCCTGAGCCAGATCACCAACGTGGGGCCGAACCTGGGTCAGTCCTATATCATCGACTCATTCATGGTGGTGGTGTTCGGCGGGGTCGGCAACCTGTGGGGTACCCTGGTGGCCGGGTTGTCGCTGGGCGTGATCAACAAGGTGCTGGAACCCTGGGCCGGGGCCGTGCTGGCCAAAATACTGGTACTCGTCTTTATTATTCTGTTCATTCAAAAACGGCCCCGCGGACTGTTCCCGCAAAAAGGCCGTGCGGCGGGGGATTAAATCATGCTGTTGACCTCTCTTCTCAAACCCCTGGCAGGTGATCGCGGCGGTCAGGTCATGCTGGCAGTGCTGGCGGTGGCGGCCCTTCTGGTACCGATACTCAATATGCTGCCCGCCGGGCATGCCCTGCACATGCCGACCTATATGGTCACCCTGCTGGGTAAATACCTGACTTATGCCCTGCTGGCTGTCGCAGTTGATCTGGTCTGGGGTTATCTTGGCATCCTCAGTCTCGGGCACGGGGCCTTCTTCGCACTGGGCGGTTATGCCATGGGCATGTACCTGATGCGCCAGATCGGTGATCGCGGTGTGTACGGCAATCCGGAGCTGCCGGATTTTATGGTGTTCCTGAACTGGCAGGAGCTGCCCTGGTTCTGGTACGGCTTTGACATGTTCTGGTTTGCCCTGATGATGGTGATGCTGATGCCGGGGGTACTGGCCTTTATCTTCGGCTGGCTCACCTTCCGCTCACGCGTGACCGGCGTCTACCTGTCGATTATCACCCAGGCACTGACCTACGCGCTGATGCTGGCTTTCTTCCGCAATGAAATGGGGTTCGGCGGCAATAACGGCCTCACCGATTTCAAGGATATCCTCGGTTTCAGCCTGCAGGCTGACAGTACCCGCATCGCCCTGTTCATTGCCTCGGCCTTTGCGCTGGCCGGTGGGTATCTGGCCTGTCGCCATATTGTTACCTCCAGGCTCGGACGCGTCACGGTCGCCATCCGTGATGCGGAAAGCCGCACCCGCTTTGTCGGTTACCGGGTTGAGGACTACAAAGTCTGGATTTTCACCTTTTCTGCCATGCTGGCCGGGATTGCCGGAGCCTTGTATGTGCCACAGGTTGGCATTATCAATCCGGGAGAATTTTCACCGCTGAACTCGATCGAGATTGTGATCTGGGTTGCCATTGGCGGGCGTGCCACCCTGTACGGTGCCATACTGGGAGCGCTGCTGGTCAATTACGCCAAAACCGTTTTTACCGGCCTGATGCCGGATTCCTGGCTGTTTCTGCTTGGGGCGCTGTTTGTGGTAGTGACCCTGTACCTGCCCCAGGGACTGGCCGGACTGATGCGACAACTGAAACAGATACGCCGCTTCGGGAGGGCTGAAGCATGAGTGAAGGAGCACACCTGCTGCATGATGAGGCCGGGCTGCCGGATGCCAGCCATATTGCCATCCTGTATCTGGAAGACCTGAATGTCAGCTTTGACGGTTTCAAGGCCATCAACAACCTCAACCTGTACATCGACCGGGGGGAGTTGCGTTGCATCATCGGTCCCAATGGTGCGGGCAAAACCACGATGATGGACATCATCACCGGCAAAACCCGACCCGACAGCGGTCAGGCCTGGTTCGGCCAGACCATCGACCTGCTGAAACTGACCGAACCGGAAATCGCCAATGCCGGCATCGGGCGCAAGTTCCAGAAGCCCACCGTGTTTGAATCACACAGTGTGGCAGAAAACCTGGAACTGGCCATGCACGGCAACAAGCGGGTCTGGTACAGCCTCCGTGCCAGACTCAGCGGCGAACAGCGTAACCAGATCGATGAAACCCTGCATACCATCGGGCTGCATGAACAGCCCGATCAGCAGGCCGGCGCGCTGTCCCATGGTCAGAAACAATGGCTGGAAATCGGCATGCTGCTGGTGCAGAAGCCTTATCTGCTGCTGGTGGACGAGCCGGTGGCGGGCATGACACACCAGGAAATGGACCGTACCGCTGAACTGCTGACTTCGCTGGCAGGCAGGCATTCCGTGGTGGTGGTTGAGCATGATATGGATTTCGTGCGCTCCATTGCCCACAAGGTGACGGTACTGCATCAGGGCAGCGTGCTGGCGGAAGGCAGCATGGACGAAGTGCAGAATGACCAGCGTGTAATCGAGGTTTATCTGGGAGAGTGAATACCCATGCTGACTGTTGAAAAACTGAATCAATACTACGGCGAGAGCCATACCCTGTGGGACCTTGATCTGCAGGTCCCACAGGGTGCATGCACCGTGCTGATGGGGCGCAATGGCGTGGGTAAAACCACACTGCTGCAGTGCATTATGGGCCTGATCAAGGCCCGTGATGGCACTATCCGGTACCAGGGTCAGGACCTGCTGCCCGTGGATGCGGAAAAACGTGCCAGCCTGGGGTTGGGTTATGTACCACAGGGGCGACAGATTTTCCCGCTGCTGACAGTGGAGGAAAACCTGCTCATTGGCCTGCCGGCACGGCGTGACAGGGTGGACAGGATTCCACCCTTTATCTTTGAGCTGTTTCCGGTACTGAAGGAAATGCCGGGGCGACGGGGTGGCGACCTGTCCGGCGGGCAACAGCAGCAGCTGGCCATTGGCCGGGCGCTGGTACTGGACCCGAAACTGCTGATTCTGGATGAACCTACCGAGGGCATCCAGCCCAATATTGTCGCGGAAATTGGCGATATTATCCGCAAGCTCAATCAGGAAATCGGCCTGACGGTGCTGCTGGTGGAACAGAAACTGCCGTTTGCACGCCGGGTCGGTGACCGCTTCTGTATCCTGGACCGGGGACAACAGGTTGCCAGCGGTATGATGGACGAACTGGGCGACGAACTGGTACAACACTACCTCACGGTATAAGCCGAACAGTAAATCCGCCTGATTATAAATATCAAGTTAACAATCTTTAATCCCGGACCTGATTCATAAACATTCTCATTCCGGTTTATACTCTCCCCCCGAATCGGGAATAAAACACAACAGCAAGGAGCTGGCATGCAAACATTCAATACCAACCAGACTTGGGGCTGGGTTTCCATCCTGCTGCACTGGGTCATGGCGGTTTTGCTGATCGGGCTTTATTTTGTCGGTGACTACATGGTCGGGCTCAGCTACTACGACAGCAACTATCACACCCTGCCGGCCCTGCACAAGGCACTCGGGATACTGGTCGGTTTTATGCTGCTGTTCCGGCTGGTGTGGCTGCTGGTGCAACCACAGCCGGGGCATCCGCCGACTGCCGGCCCCCTGATGAATAACCTGGCGACACTGGGGCATATCACCCTTTATGGCCTGATGTTCATCATGATTATCAGCGGCTACCTGATCTCCACTGCCAAGGGGAAGGGCATTGATATCTTCGGCCTGTTCGAGTTTCCCGCCCTGCTGGGTTCCGATACCGGGCGCGGGGAACTGGCCGGCAAGATTCACGCCTGGGCCGGTACCGCTTTCATTGTGCTGGCGGGGCTGCATGCACTGGCCGCACTGGCCCATCATTTTTTCTGGAAAGACAACACCCTGACGCGCATGTTGGGGATCAAAGCAATCAAGGAGTAATGCATGAAACAATTATTGACAACGTCAATCCTTGCACTGGGTCTGGGCCTGTCCGGACTGGCTCAGGCAGAAACCTACAAGATTGATTCGGAAGGTATGCACGCCGCAGTCAACTTCCGCATCAAGCACCTGGGCTACAGCTGGCTGTATGGCCGCTTCAACACTTTCAATGGCCAGTTCGAGTATGACGAAGCCAACCCGGAGACCAACAGCCTGGAAGTCACCATCGACACCAACAGCGTGGACTCCAACCATGCCGAACGTGACAAGCATTTACGCGGTGGTGACTTTCTGGCCGCCGAAGAATTCCCGGAAGCCAAATTCGTCAGCACTTCCTATGAGCCTGGGGAAGAGGAAGGTACCGGTACCCTTCAGGGTGACTTCACCCTGCGCGGTGTCACCCAGCCGCTCAGTATTGACATCAGGGAAACCGGGGCCGGTGATGACCCTTGGGGCGGCTACCGGCGTGGTTATGAAGGCAGTGCGGTTCTGACACTGGCAGACTACGGCATCGACTTTGACCTGGGACCGGAAGGCAAGGAAGTCGAACTCATGCTGAGTGTCGAAGGCGTCAGGCAGTAACAGCAAGGCGCTCCGGCGCTTCATGCTCAGGCAGGCCCAGTGCCTGCCTGATCTGCTGTTCACACAGGGCCGCCAGCTCCCGGCGGCTCAACTCACCGGGCATCACCGGCTCAAGCAGATAGACCTCGATCAGCATGGATTGCTGTGGCAACAGGCCCATCAGGTTGCGCCACAGGGTGTCATTACCGACATACGGGACACGGGCATGCAGGGCCCCACTTTCATCCAGATACCGCAATGCCACCGGCTGTACCGGCACCCCGGATTCAATGGCACTGGCAAACAGGCGCGCATGGAACGGTTTCAATACCACCCCGTCGGAAGTGGTCCCCTCCGGAAACACCAGTACCTGCCCCCCCTGCTTCAGGCTGGCCGTGATGTCATCCGCCGCCTTGCCCGCCTCCCCCTGCTGGCCACGCCGGATATACAGTGTCCCGGCTGCCGTTGCAAGCCAGCCGATCACCGGCCAGCTTTTAACCTCGATTTTGGACAGGAAACGCACCGGGGCCACGCTGCCCAGCGCGGGAATGTCAAGCCAGGAGATATGGTTACAGGCCCAGAAACTGCCACCGGCCAGTGGCGTGCCGTACACCTGCACCTGCCCCCCCAGGATGCTGATCACCCGGCGCAGCCACCAGAGCCGCAATGCCCTATAGGACGGATGTTCCGGTTTTCTGCGCAATAATCCCGCCACCACGATCGTCAGTACCAGGCCCAGCAGCACATGTAATGCCAGCAAAATCAAACGCCCAACCGCTCTCAACACCAGATTGATTCCTTCTTTTTCAATGCGCGCCCATTATTCCAGCCCGGCCTGCCATCCTGCAAATAAAATCCGGCAGACCGGACCGAACACCCTGTACACCATCCTTTGCAAACGCCTTATAATCCTCCCACCCCTGTCATCAGACTGTCACACTCCAGCCTTACACTGCAATGCAACAAAACCAATCCTGATGGAGACAATCTGATGAAAAAGCTTTCCCTTTCAGTCGCAGTTGCCCTGACACTGGCTGGCGGTGCGGCCCATGCCTTTGATGTGGTCGGCTCCTCCACCGTCTACCCGTTTGCCACGGTGGTGGCTGAAACCGTGAGCAAAAAAGGGGGTGTCGCCCCCAAGATCGAATCCACCGGTACCGGTGGCGGCATGAAGCTGTTCTGTGCCGGGGCGGGGGCTGACACCCCGAGCATTACCGATGCTTCACGCCGTATCAAGCAAAACGAACTGGAAAGCTGTACCGCCAATGGAGTCACTGCGGTGGAAATCAAGGTCGGCTACGATGGTATCGCCATTGCCAATGCCAAAAGCGGCCCGGCATTCAACCTGACCCAGCGTGAGCTGTTCCTGGCACTGGCCAAAGAAGTGCCGGACGAAAATGGCAAACTGGTTGCCAACCCCTACAAAAACTGGAAAGACATCAACGCTGAACTGCCGGATGAAAAAATCGAAGTGCTGGGCCCCCCCCCGACCTCCGGTACCCGTGATGCCTTTGTTGAACTGGTCATGGACAAGGGCTGTGAAACCTTCGACAGCATCAAAAATGCCGACCCGAATGCAGCCAAAAAAGTCTGCAACACCCTGCGTGAAGACGGTGCCTTCATCGAAGCGGGTGAAAACGACAACCTGATCGTGCAGAAACTGGAAGCCAACCCGCAGGCGCTGGGCATTTTCGGCTTCAGCTTCCTGGAGCAGAACAGCGACAAGGTTAAAGGTGCCAGCATCAACGGTCACGAACTGACCTTTGAAAATATCGCTGCCGGTGACTATCCGGTGTCGCGCCCGCTTTATATTTATGTCAAGAAAGAGCACGTCGGCAAGGTGGATGGTATTGAAGGCTTTGTCAACGAATTCACCAGCGAAGCCGCCTGGGGTGACGAAGGTTATCTGGCTGACAAGGGCATGATTCCGATGCCGGAAGACGAGCGCCAGCAGTTTGCGGACGACGCCAGGGAAATGAAGGGCCTGTCCTCACTCTAATGAATACCTCAAGCTTACTGCTGCTGCTGCTGATCCTGGGTCTGCTCAGCTATTACCTGGGACGCAAACAGTCCCTGGCAGTTTCCAACGGCAACCGGGGCCGACAGCGCCTGCACTCCCTGCCTGATTACCATGGCTATCTGGTTGCCGTCTGGTGCCTGTTGCCGGCGCTGGTGGTGCTGCTGTGCTGGAACCTGTTCAATGCCCCGCTCATTACCCACGCTGTCAGCAACAGCCTGCCGCCTGAGGTGCATGCGGTTTCATCCGTGAATGCCGAACTGGTCATGGGGAATGTCAAGCGCCTGGTCGATACCCGAAGCATTGCCACCGAGACCGACCCGGTGCAGAAGGCAGCGGCCGAAAAATACCTGGCGCTGCTGGCCTTCAGCAAAATGGCCCGCACCGTGGTGATACTGGCACTGGCCATCGGCGGTTTTCTGTATGGTTGGCGACAGATAAACCCGCAACTGCGGGCACGCCAGCAGGTTGAGCAGGTCATCCGCTGGGGCATGATTCTCTGTGCCTCCATCGCCATTATCACCACGCTGGGCATTATTCTTTCGGTATTGTTTGAGTCGATCCGCTTTTTTCAGGCCGTACCCGTGCACGAATTCCTGTTCGGTACCCACTGGAGTCCGCAAACCGCGATTCGGGCTGATCAGGTCGGTGGCTCCGGTTCTTTCGGTGCCATTCCGCTGTTTATCGGTACCCTGCTGATCTCGGCCATTGCCCTGCTGGTAGCCGTGCCGCTGGGGCTGATGGCTGCCATTTACCTGTCTGAATATGCCTCACCCCGCCTGCGCAATATTACCAAGCCGGCCCTGGAAGTTCTGGCCGGTATCCCGACGGTGGTTTACGGTTTCTTTGCCGCCCTGACCGTTGCCCCCTTTATCCGTGATGCGGGCGGCCTGTTCGGTCTGAACGTCGCCTCCGAAAGCGCCCTGGCTGCCGGGCTGGTGATGGGCGTCATGCTCATTCCCTTCATGTCCTCGCTCTCGGATGATGTCATCAATGCCGTCCCGCAAGCCATGCGTGACGGCTCTTACGGTATGGGGGCCACCAAATCGGAAACCATCCGCCAGGTCATTATTCCAGCCGCACTGCCTGGTATTGTCGGTGCCTTTCTGCTGGCAGCCTCACGCGCCATCGGTGAAACCATGATTGTGGTGATGGCGGCAGGCCTGTCGGCCCGGCTCACCATCAACCCGCTGGAAGCCGTCACCACCGTCACGGTGCAGATTGTCACGCTGCTGACAGGGGATCAGGAGTTTGACAGCCCCAAAACCCTGGCAGCCTTCGCACTGGGTCTGACCCTGTTCATCCTGACCCTGGTGCTGAATATCCTGGCCCTGCACATTGTGCGCAAATACCGCGAGCAATACGAGTAAATCGCCATGAGCAAAACCACTGAAATCGTCAAGGCCGGTCTTGCACGCCGTTATGCCCGTGAGCGCCGTTTCCGCCTTTTTGGCCTCAGCGCCATTATCATCAGCATGCTGTTTCTGGCCACCCTGCTGTTTACCATTTTCAATCAGGGCATCTCCGGTTTCAGCCAGACCTTCATCAAGCTGGATGTGGTGCTGAGCGAAGACCTGCTGGGTGTCGGCCCCGGTGCCACGGAAACACAACTGCGTTCGGCCAACTTCGCCGCCGCCATCAACCAGTCCCTGTATACCCTGTTCCCGGAGGTCAGTGGCCGCAGTGACAAGCGCAATCTGCGCAAGCTGGTCAGTGCCAATGCACAGTACCGGCTCATGGGGCTGGTGATCGATGACCCCGACCTGCTGGGCCGAACCTACAGTGGCTGGTTTCTGGCCGATGACGATATCGATACTTATATCAAGGGCCATGTCGATCGCAGTGTGCCGGAGGCCGGCCGTCGCATTACGGACCAAACCCTGGGCTGGATTGACCGGCTTGAGGCCGAAGCACGGCTTGAAAAACGCTTCAATACCGAGTTCTTCACCAATAATGATTCGCGTGAGCCGGAACAGGCCGGCATACTGAGCGCGCTGGCAGGGTCGTTCTACACCATGCTGGTGACCCTGCTGCTGTCTTTCCCCATCGGGGTGGCTGCGGCCATCTACCTGGAGGAATTCGCCCCCAAGAACAACTGGTTTGTCGACCTGATCGAGGTCAATATCAACAACCTCGCTGCCGTCCCCTCAATCGTCTTCGGCCTGCTGGGACTGGCGGTCTTCATCCAGTTTTTCGGGGTACCGCGCTCGACACCGCTGGTCGGTGGCCTGGTCCTGACCTTGATGACCCTGCCCACCATTATTATCGCCAGCCGTGCCGCCCTCAAGGCCGTGCCGCCCTCAATCCGCGAAGCCGCCTTCGGCATGGGGGCCTCACGGGTGCAGACGGTGTTTCATCATACCCTGCCACTGGCCATGCCCGGCATCCTCACCGGCACCATTATCGGTATGGCCCAGGCGCTGGGCGAGACCGCCCCCCTGCTGATGATCGGCATGATCGCCTTTATCCTCAACACCCCGGAAGGCATTACCGACCCGGCCACCGTACTGCCGGTACAGGTTTACCTCTGGTCCGACAGCCCGGAACGGGCCTTTACTGAAAAAACCTCCGCCGCCATTATCGTCCTGCTGGGCTTTCTGGTTCTGATGAACCTGCTGGCGGTGCTGTTCCGCAAAAAATTTGAAAGAAGGTGGTAAGATCATGAGCCTTGCAAGTCCAACCCTGGATACCGGCATGACAAAACAGCTGAATACCACACCGGGGACAATGCGGCAGGCCGGTGGCCCGCTGGATATTGAAACCGTGGTCGAGGAACTGAAGGAGCTTCCGCAGCCGGTCGGCAGACCCCTGCTGGAAGACCCCAAATACCATACCCGCGATGTCTGCGTGTTCTACAACGAAACCAAGCAGGCCATTTTCAATGTCAATCTGGACATTGGCAGAAACGAGGTCATTGCCATGATCGGCCCCTCCGGCTGTGGCAAATCCACCTACCTGCGCTGCCTGAACCGCATGAATGACACCATTGCCGGCTGCCGGGTCACGGGCGAACTGCTGCTGGATGGTGAAAATGTCTATGCCCGATCCCAGGACCCGGTACTGCTGCGGGCCAGGGTGGGCATGGTGTTCCAGAAGCCCAACCCCTTCCCGAAATCCATTTACGACAATGTTGCTTATGGACCGCGCCTGCACGGTCTGGCCAACAACCGGGCCGAGCTGGATGCCATTGTCGAAGACAGCCTGACCAGAGCCGGGCTGTTCAAGGAGGTCAAAGACCGCCTGAACCTGCCCGGCACCGGCCTGTCCGGCGGCCAGCAGCAACGCCTGTGCATTGCGCGTGCGATTGCGGTCAGCCCTGAAGTGATCCTGATGGATGAGCCGACCTCGGCCCTGGACCCGATTGCCACCGGTATTATCGAGGAGCTGATCGACACCCTGCGTCAGAGCTTCACCATCTGCATCGTGACCCACTCCATGCAGCAGGCAGCACGCATCTCCCAGCGCACGGCCTACTTTCACATGGGTTATCTGGTGGAGGTGAATGATACCGACACGGTATTCACCAATCCTGGGCACCTGCTGACCGAGAATTACATTACCGGGCGCTTCGGCTAGGCAGAAAAACCGGAAACGGGCACGAATAAAACTAATGCAGCAACGCGGATAACAGGATGGATAAGCATGAACAAATCGGTTGAAATCGGACACCACACCTCCCAGCAGTACAACCACGAGCTGGAGGAAGTGCGCAACCTGCTGATGCAGATGGGGGGGCTGGTGGAAAGCCAGCTGGCCAAGGCGCTCAAGGCCCTGCTGGAGCAGGACAGTGAACTGGGTGAGGAGGTCGCCTTTTCCGATTACAAGGTTAACCAGCTGGAAGTGGAGATCGACGAGCATTGCGCCCGCATCATTGCACGCCGCCAGCCTGCCGCCAGCGACCTGCGCCTGCTGCTGTCCATTATCAAGTCCATCACGGACCTGGAGCGCATCGGGGATGAAGCCGAAAAAATTGCCCGCCATGCCATCCGTGCCAGTGACATCAACAGTGGCAGACTCAATATCTCACTGCGCCACCTCGGCGATCATGTACGCGAAATCCTGCGGGAATCACTGGATGCCATGGCACGCATGGACTCGGCCCAGGCCCTGCGGGTGGCACGTTCGGACAGTCAGATTGATCAGGAGTTCGACCTGCTGTCACGCCAGCTCCTGACCCACATGATGGAAGACCCGCGTACCATTCAGGAAAGCCTGAACGTGACTTGGTGTGCACGCTCACTGGAGCGGATCGGGGATCACTGCAAGAATATCTGCGAGTATGTGATCTACTTTGTGGAAGGCAAGGATATCCGCCACATCAACCTCAAAGGCCGGGCAACACCAGCCGAAATCGTAGCCAGCCAGAAAGCCGTCGAGCTGGAACCCCGGCGGCTTCCTGCCGGACCGGAACCCGACCCGGACAGTGTCCAGTCCTGATCCGGCGCATCAGAAAGTAAACCCCCTGCCCGGCTCTAGCCGCCGGACAGGGCAACCAGCCAGAGCGCAATGCCCGGAAAGGTAATCAGCAGCGCCAGCCGCAATACATCCGTCATGATAAACGGCAACAGCCCCTTGAACACCGTCGCTACGGGAACATCCGGTAATGCCGCCCGCAGTACAAAAACATTCATTCCGATGGGGGGAGTAATCAGGGCGATCTCCGTTGCTACCACCACTACAATGCCAAACCAGACCAAATCAAAGCCCTGCGCCATAATCAGGGGGGAAAACAACGGCACAAAAATCAGGATAATGGCCAGCGAATCCATCACGCAGCCCAGCAGCAGAAATACCAGCAAAATCATGATAATCAGGCCCACCCCTTCCACACCGGCTGCCTGTACCGTTTCCAGAATGCCGTCAGCCAACCCCGAATAGGAAATCAGCTTGGAAAACAGAAGGGCACCGAACAATACGCTGTAAAGTGCCACCGAGGTATAAGCCGTTTCCAGCAGCACCTCGCGCAGAGTTTTCAGACTCAGCTTGCCCGACAGGGCCGCAACCAGCAGGGCAATGCCAGCCCCGATGCCGGCCGCTTCCGTGGGTGAAAACCATTTCAGGTACAATCCCCCGATAATCAGGGCAAAAATGAACAGGAATGACCAGACACCTTTGAGCGAAGACAGGCGTATTTTCCAGTCCATCCGCTCCCCTTGGGGCGCTGTGGCCGGATTCAGCACGCTGATCAGGTAAATACACCCCATGTACATCACCAGCCCCAGCAACCCTGGCACCACACCGGCAATAAACAGATCCCCGATATTGCTCTGGGTGAGAATGCCGTAGATCACCAGAATGATGGAAGGCGGGATCAGGATGCCAAGGGTACCACCGGCAGCGATAGTGGCAGTCGCCAGCCCTTCGGAATAGCCATAGCTGCGCATGCTGGGATAGGCCACCTTGGACATGGTGGCTGCGGTGGCATAACTGGAACCACACACGGCACTGAAGCCGGCACAGGCCACCATGGTGGACAGTGACAGGCCACCCCGGATGTGACCGAAAAAAGCATTGGCTGACGTGAACAGGTCACGTGAAATGCCGGTGCGCGAAATGACATTGCCCATGAGGATAAACATCGGCACCACTGCCAGTTCATAGGACAATACTGCCTCGGAGATGGTCATGGGCAGCAGGGACAGGGCCACCTCGGTATCCATGATCAACGCAATGCCAACCAGCGAAACAGTCAGCAGGGAGAAGCCCAATGGTACCCGCAGAAAAGACAGGATCAGAACAGCAACAATCGCCAGGATGCCAATACTCATAGCGCGTCTCCATGGTCAGGTGGGGTAATCAGCTTCTCATTCACCAGAAAGTGCTGATACAGCAGACCCAGTGCACTCAACAGGGCCGAGATCGCCATAAACAGATACAGCGGCCCCCGTGGCAGGCGCAGTTCATTACTGACATCCGCAATGGCCCCTGCCTCCAGCGAGGACTGCAGAAACGTCCAGCCAATCAGCCCCAATATCACGGCCATCAGTACGGCAATAACATGCTGCAGCCAGCGCATGGATGGGGATTGCAGGAACCGGTCCAGCAGATCCACGGTAAGATGCATGCCGGCCATGGTCACCAGTGGCAAGCCACAAAACACCACCAAAGCCATCAAGTGTTCCGTCAGGTCATGAATACCGTAAATCGGGTGGTTGAACAGATGCCGCCCGGTGACATCGGCAAAGTTAATGGTAACCATAACCAGCAAACAGATCATCAACAGGTATTCAAGCAGGGTTTTCAGCAGATGAAACAAGCGTTTCGCCATGACAAGGTCCTCCTCTCGTCAGTTTTCCCCGGCCAGGCCGGGGGGCGGGCACCAACCGTGCTCCCGCCCGCCGGAAGCACGGTTGGAGTACCCTGGTACTACTCGCCTTCCAGGCGCTTGTAATCAGATTCAAAATCAGCCAACAGCGCTCTGGGGTCATCAATCCCCTTGTCCTTGGCAGCAAGCTCCCAGTCTGCCACCATCTGCTCACGGATTTCCGTCACCTTGGCAAGCAGTGCCGGGGAGGGTTCGCTGAAAGTATGACCGGCATCACGCAAGGCCTGTTCAGCCGATGCATTGTGTGCATTGAAAGCCTCACCCCAGCGCACGGAAAAATTCTCTCCCGAGACCTTTTCAATGGCGGCCTGATCTTCCGGGCTGAGTCTGTCCCACTTTTTCGCGTTCATGATCAGGAAAAAGGTGGCATCATAGAACCCCTGATCAAACAGGGTATGGTATGTCAGCACATCCTGCAGGCGGAAACTTTCCACCGACTCAAACGTATGCAGCGAACCATCAATTACCTTACTTTCCAGCATTTCATAGGCTTTGGTTGCCGGTGCCGACACTGGAACACCTCCGAGGTTTTCAATCAGGACCTGCTGGATCGGCCCGCCCATGCGGAATTTTTGCCCGGCAACATCCTCCAGTTTCACCATGGACTTGCTGCCATGATGCATTTGCCCTCCGCCGAACATGCCGACACCCAATACCTTGACCCCGGCATAAGCCTTGTCAGCCTGCAGGTACTTGTTATAACTGTTCCACAGGGCAATGGACTGTGCCCTGGCATCACGCCCGGAAGACGGGAATTCGGCAAACCAGATCGACTGAAAGCGATCTGGTTCATAGGTGAAATTGCCCCAGGTAATGTCGGCAATGCCCTTGCGTGCCAGCTCCCAATGCTGCGGCGGAGTCCCCAGTGCCTTGGGCAGAATATTAACCTTGACACGGCCTTCCGTCGCTTTTTCCACATCGTCAGCCCAAGGTTTGAAGACATCGGTATACAGATAGTGGGTGGTTGGAACCCAGTTGGACATTCTCAGGGTTTCGGCCTGCAGGGGAGCTGCCAGACTGGCAACGGTCAGGGCCAGTGAGGGCAGCAGTGCAAATTTCAGCTTGCGATAAAACGTCATGGTCATGGTATTTCTCCTCCAGTGAACAGACAAGGCTCGGGACAGAATTCAGGGTACCAACCCGGCACGCTGCCGGATCAATTCAGCAATGATGGATGCCCCCAGGGGAATAATAGCGGTATCAAACACAAATTCCGGGTGATGGCAGAACGGTCCGTCCTGGCCCATGAAAAAGTAGGCACCCGGCACCTCCTGCAGGAAGTAGGAAAAATCCTCCGAGGCCATGACCGGGCGGTAGTCTTTGTGCACATTCGCAGCCCCTGCCAGGGCAGTGGCAACATCCAGTACCGCCTGCACCTGTGCCGGATGATTGCGGGTCACAGGGGTTTGCACCGGATAGCTCAGCCCCACCGTCACGCCATACAGGGATTCGGTACTGCGCGCCACTTTTTCCAGCTGCTGTTTGATGGTGCTGCGGACCGCCTCGGAATGTGTACGGATGGTGCCTTCCATCTGCAGCTGATCAGGCAGAATGTTGAAGGCATGGCCAGCATGAATACTGCCGAAGGAAACCACCCCGCTGTCACGACTGTCCAACAGGCGGGTCAGGCTTTGCTGTAGTGTGGTCAACAGATAGGCGCTGGCCAGAATCGCATCCTGCCCGGTATGCGGGGCGGAACCATGTGTACCTTGTGCCTGCATGGTGATGACAACATGATCGGCTGATGACAGCGCACTCAGGGCCGGCACACCAACCTGCCCGGCCCCCAGCCCCGGCAAATTGTGCAGGGCGTAAATCTCGTCACAGGGAAAACGCATGAACAGGCCGTCTTTCAGCATTGCCCGGGCACCACTCAGCAACTCCTCGGCAGGCTGAAACACAAAAACTGCGGTCCCTTTGAAATCCCGATGGGCCGCCATATAGGCCACAGCAGACAACAGCGTTACGGTATGGCCGTCGTGTCCACAACCGTGAAACCGGCCATCAATACGGGAGTGGTAATGCACATCGGCATGCTCCTGCATCATCAAGGCATCCAGCTCGGCCCGAAAACCAATTCGCCGCCCGGTACCAGCCTCACCGTGCAGGACACCAACGACACCGGTACCGCCAATACCCCTGGCCACTTTAACACCGCAATCCCTCAGGCGTTCAGCGACAAAATCAGCCGTATGATTTTCATCAAAACCGGTTTCCGGATGTTGATGAATCACATGTAACCATCGCTCCAACTCGGAACGATGCTCATCAAACCATTGGCGCATAGCAGACTTACTCTTTTTGCCCAGCAGGGCAATACAGGCATGATATAATCTCAAAATAAGAATATCCTGTCTAGAAACTTTTCCGGAGTTTGCTATAGTCGGAAGAATCGCCTTCCCTTCACATGAAACCATGAGGTACAGCCGCATGCCCGCAAGCAGTACGGACAGTCTGTTCCGGAACAGTGCACTGACCCACCGCCTGGATGTGCTGGCTACCGATGCCATTCAGGCCACTGATCCGCTTTTTGTTGAACACACCGGTTGCAGCATCCGCGAATACCGGGTGCTGCGCATGATTGATGAACAGGGAGGAATCACCTTCAAGGACATCCTGTGCATTACCGGACTGGATCGCAGCCTGGTATCACGCCTGATCCGCATTCTGCTGGAGCGTAGCCTGATCTATCGGGTGAACAGCCGCCAGGATGCACGCCGCTTCGGCCTGTTCACTTCAGAAGCAGGCCGGCGGTGTTGTCAGAAAGGACGGGAATTGTCAGCCGCTGCAGAAAACATCCTGCTGACCACGCTGAAACCGCAGGAAATTGCGCTACTCAATGCGACACTGGAAAAACTGCTCATGCGGGTACGGGCACCCGATTATGTCGAACAGCTGAAAGCCCTGTCGGTCAGGCCCTGACAACCATACCGAAAGCCGGTACCACACCAGCCATCAGCCCGGCAGGGCCGCCTCATTTAAAATTAGCCTGAAAGATAGCCTGTAAAAGAAAGTTAT
>DAOPKY010000068.1:0-16220 GCA_035391465.1 Thiolinea sp.
TCAGGTGGGTCAATTTTATTGGCCAAAGGTGGGTCAAAATAGATGGCCATTGACAGGCGTTATAACGTAAGACCACCTCACCACCCCGGTCCAGAAAGGGCGCCAGGGTTTTGGGCGGGTTATAGCCCCGGTCAATCAGTACCACATCACCCGACTCCAGCTGATAATGGTCCAGGTTCTCCCCGGTTTTATCCGTGGTCACTTCGACCTGACGCAAGCTCAGGTTGATCAGGTCGATGGCGATATGCAAACGGTAGGTCGTCCCAGTGGCTCCCGGTTCCTGGACCGTAGACCCATCGATCACGATAAAACGCAGGGAGCCACTGTTCACCACCTGATCCAGCCCAAAAACACCACTCAGCAAAGACTTTACCCAGGGCACACAGGCCGCCAGTCTTTTTTTACCGCCGTATCACTCAGGTAGCCCTGCCTATGAGCTATCTCTCCGGCGCAACTGCGTAACGACAGGTCCAGACCGCAATACAGCATGACCAGCTCCAACAACTGAAGCGGACTCCTGATCTTGCGGGCACGTTCAAAGGCTTTGAATTCGTAAGCCTGTTCGTGATAATCGGCAGGCAGGGCTTGCAGGAATGCTTCAAAACGGGTATCCAGTACGGGTGGCAGCTTCATTGGGGGTTTCACTGTGGTAGGTAAAACTTGTCAATGGGTTGCCACACCTGATTTTTCAAGCCTTTATGCGCTTAAGTTGGCGCGTATGCCCTCCCACCCCCCTGACTCAGGGCTGGATTTCTTTCCGGCCAGAACAACCTCTCAAGCGCAATTCGCCTGCCTGCCATCTGCCGTTGTCCATCATCCTTCAATACCCGTCAAATCGCTGATAACCCGTGACGGGCTTACCCGCTATCTTCCCAAACCGGGAGTGCTGATGGGTCCGTCTGCCAGATGATGGCGGCGTACAGGGATTCCCAGGAGTCGATCAGACTGAGGGCAAAATGAGAGCGGATGCGTTCCCACAGAAATTTGCGGGTGCGGAAGGAATGCCAGGCTTCCTGAAAGTAGCGGCAGCAGGCTTCCTGCACCTGGTCGATCAGGAAGGTCAGCATCATCAGGGTGGCAAATACGGTTGACAGGTGTTTCTTGCCATGACCGTCGTTGTGTTCCAGGTTATAGCCTTGATTTTTCAGGGTGTTGAAGGTTTCGTTTTCCACTTTCCAGCGGGCACGGCCCGCGCGCACGATCGCCGCCACGTTGTCGGCAGTGAGGGGGAGATCGGTGACGCAGGCATACAGAAAGGTTTTTCCGTTAGGGTGTTTCTCCCAGTAATCAATAAAGTTGACCTTCAGGTCAGCGTGTCCATGGTTGAGGGGGGCATCGTTGCGGAAGCGGTAGCCCCGGATGACGCCCTGCTCATCGGTTTGCTCGAATTCGGTGGTGCTGCCATCATCCAGGCCGGCCAGGACCGTGTTGAGCAATAAGCTGTTGCTGCGCGGTTTGCTGGTGATGATGAAACTGAAACACTGGGCCTTCAGGTGCCTGATGTGTGGGCCGTTACAGGCCAACGCATCCTGTTTGCACAGGAGCCGTTTTTCGAGGCTACTGATTATAAAGAAGTTTTCTCCTCACCGGGAATTGCTGACTGTTCAGGCAGGGCAAGCAGCCAGAAACCCGTGAGCGATGAGTCACTGGCCATCCAGCGGATCAGGCCCTTCCCATTCCAGCCGGGACTGCCCGGATACCTGCAGACGCTCGGCCTGCCCGGCGGGCAGCTCCAGTACATAACGCACATCATCAGCCCGGATCAGGGGGCAATCGGTATCGACCTCACAGGGAGGGGCTGCATGCACTATTCGCACCACCTGTCCCTGCTCGTCAAAGAACAGAATATCCAGCGAAAAATGCATCCCCTGCATCCAGAATCTGGCGGGATGGGGTGCTTCAAACACAAACAGGGCACCGCTACCGGGAGGCAGTTCCTCCACCCCCGCCAGCCCTGCTTCGCGCTCCTGCGGACTGTCAAACAGCACCACCTGCAACGGTATCCGGTCCAGATAGGCCACATGCGCAAAAGTCAGCGGCTGCGGCTCACCCGTTGCACAGGCACCCAGCAGCAAGGGCAGCAGCAGGTTCAGCCAGAGGAGCAGCCGGTTCAGGTGGAGGTTCATGTGCAGAGGAGCAGAAAAAAGGAAAAAACAATCCCCTCATGCCCTGATATCAGGCATGAGGGAACAGGCAGATATGAAGTGCTGTCGGTTATCGCATCAGTTACCGCTCTTTATCCGGGTCCATGCCCGATTCAGGGTACGCTGATCCTTGCCCTCCGGGGCCAGCACGGTAAAGAGCTTGCCCATGACTTCCTCATCAGGGTAAATGGCCGGATTTTCCAGCACGACCTTGTCCATGAATTCCTGAGAGGTCTTGTTACCGTTGGCATAAGCCACGAAATCGGAAACCTTGGCCACCATTTCCGGTTTCATCAGGTAATTGATGAACTCATAGGCTTCTGCCTTGTTTTTGGCATCCGCCGGAATGGCCATCTGGTCAAACCACATCAGGGCCCCCTCCCTGGGAATGTAGTAATTGATGCTCAGGCCGTTCTTGGCTTCCTCTGCCCGGGACTGGGCCTGAAACACGTCACCCGACCAGCCGACAGCCACACAGATGTCACCATTGGCCAGCGCGGAAATGTATTCGGAGGAGTTGAACTTGCTCACATCCTTGCGCACCTTGTCAGCCACTTCCACCGCCTTGTCGATATTGCTCCAGTCACCCGGCTTTTCCCCCAGATAAGCCTGAATGGCAGCCAGAATTTCCACCGGTGCATCCAGCCAGTAAATACCACAGGACGCCAGTTTGTCGGCATATTGGGGATCAAACACCAGCGCCCAGGAATCCAGCGGTGCATCCTCGCCCAGCACCTCCCTGACCTTCTCGGCCACATAGCCGATACCGGTCGTACCCCACATGTAGTTGACGGAATAATCATTGCCGGGATCATAAATGGCAGTCCGTTCACTGATCACGTCCCACATATTGCCCAGGTTAGACAGCTTGTCCTTGTCCAGCTTTTCAAAAACACCGGCCCGGATCTGGCGGCTCAGAAAGTGGGCACTCGGGACCACCACGTCATAACCGGAGCTGCCGGCCAGCAGTTTGGTTTCCAGCATTTCATTGGAATCAAACACATCGTAGTTGACCTTGATGCCGGTATCCTTTTGAAACGACGCCAGCACGGAATCATCAATATAGTCGGACCAGTTATAGACATTGACCACGCGCTCATCCGCCTGAGCCGTCGCCATGGCGATGGCCGTCATAGAGATGAATGCCGTCAGCACTACTGAAACCACCCCTTTGCGATACGGTTGACCCTTATTCATCTCACGCTCCTGTTGGTTGAAACAGTCGACAAATTAGCGAAGTTACCGGGCAAAATCAATCAGAACGGGTGCCGGTCAGGGGCCTTGCTCCCCCGTTATTTGTGATCACGACCAGACGGCTCCGGGTATCTGCGAGTCCTTTGAGAAACCGGATTTTCCCGGCCTGCCGGCGGTTGACTTTGCCTGCCTGCCCCCGCAGAATGTGATCACATGTGACCATCCATCAGCCGCGACAATAAAAAGCCCGGTGCCTGACCGGCCCGGAGGAAGCCATGGACACCGAGACAGCAAGCACACCCTTTTATTTTCACGCCGATCCGGAACAGGACAATACGGAAGCCCTGAAAGAACTGATCCGTGCCCATCATATTGATGAAGTCGAATGCCTGGTGGCCGACATTCACGGTGTGGCACGCGGCAAGGTCATGCCGGCCTACAAGTTCAGCGAGATGAAACCGGCTTTCCTGCCGTTCAGCATCTTTTTCCAGAGCATCACCGGCCAGTATTTCGAGTTCGACTCGGACGAATACGCCACCGAAGTCGACATTCAGCTCATTCCGGACCTCAATACCCTGCGTGCCCTGCCCTGGACCAAATCCCCGAGCCTGATGGTGATCCATGACCTGCACTACCCCAATGGCAAGCCGGTGGGCTGTGCCCCGCGCAATGTGCTCAAGCGGGTGCTGTCGCGTTATGAAACCCAGGGCTGGAAACCGGTCATTGCCCCGGAAATGGAGTTCTACCTCACCGCCCGCAATGTGGACCCGGATGCACCCCTGACCCCGCCCACCGGACGTTCCGGACGCCAGAGCGTGGGCCGGCAGGCCTTTTCGGTCATGGCCATTGACGAATACGAAGAAGTTATCGAGGACATTTACCGCTTTGCCGAGGCACAGGGGCTGGAAATCGACACCATTATCCAGGAAGGTGGCCCGGCCCAGATGGAAATCAACCTGATGCACGGCGACCCGCTGGACCTGGCTGATCATGTGTTTGTCTTCAAGCGCCTGATTCGTGAAGCGGCCTTGCGCCATGGCTGCTACGCCACCTTCATGGCCAAGCCGATGCAGAACCAGCCCGGCAGTGCCATGCACATTCATCAGAGCGTGGTGGATGCCCATACCGGCGAGAACCTGTTCAGCAACCGCCATGGCGAACCGACAGAACTGTTCTACCACTTTATCGGCGGCATGCAGAAATACCTGGTTCCGGCCACCTGCATCATGGCCCCGTATGTGAACTCCTTTCGGCGGCTGGTCCCGAACGACTCGGCCCCCATCAACCTGGAATGGTCCATTGACAACCGTTCTGCCGGACTGCGGGTACCGAACAGCGCCCCCTCCGCCCGACGGGTGGAGAACCGCATCGGCGGTATGGATACCAATCCTTACCTTGCCATTGCTGCCAATCTGGCCACTGGTTATCTGGGCATGATGGAAAAACACCAGCCCGACAGGGAGTTCAAAGGCAATGCCTACAACGCCAGTTACGGCCTGCCCCGCGGACTGATGGAGGCCATGGTGGCCTTTGATGAATGCGACACCCTGCAGGACCTGCTCGGACGCCAGTTTTCCGAAATCTACAAGGCCCTCAAGGCCCATGAGTTTGATGAATTCATGCAGGTCATCAGCCCGTGGGAACGGGAACACCTGCTGCTGACGGTATAAGGAACCCCCATGACAACACATGCACTTTCCACTGCTGAACTGCAGGCCCTGGATGCGGCCCATCACGTACACCCGTTTACCGATACCGCCGCCCTGAATGACAGGGGATCACGCATTATCACCCGCGCCGACGGGGTGTATGTGCATGACAGCGACGGCAACCGGATACTGGACGGCATGGCCGGGCTCTGGTGTGTCGGAATCGGCTACGGGCGCGAGGAAGTGGTAGAGGCCGTGGCGGCCCAGATGCGTGAGCTGCCCTATTACAACACCTTTTTCCAGACTACCCATCCACCGGCCCTGGCCCTGGCGGCGGAACTCACCAAAATCACACCCGCACACATCAACCATGTGTTCTTCACCGGCTCCGGCTCGGAAGCCAACGATACCGTGGTGCGCATGGTACGCCACTACTGGGCCCTGAACGGCCAGCCGGACAGACAGATCATTATCGCCCGCAAAAATGCCTACCACGGCTCCACCATGGCCGGTGCCAGCCTCGGCGGCATGACGGCCCTTCATGCCCAGGGCGGGCTGCCCATTCCCGGCATCCACCACATCAACCAGCCCTACTGGTACGGTGAAGGGGGCGATATGGACCCGGCAGCATTCGGGCTGGCGCGGGCACGCGAGCTGGAACAGGCCATCCGGACCCTGGGGGCGGACAAGGTAGCGGCCTTTATCGGCGAGCCGATCCAGGGGGCTGGCGGCGTGGTGATTCCGCCGGAAAGCTACTGGCCGGAAATTCAGCGCATTTGTGATGAATACGGCATCCTGCTGGTGGCCGATGAGGTCATTACCGGGTTCGGGCGGACCGGGGAATGGTTCGGCTCCGACTATTATGGCATCAGGCCGGACCTGATGCCGGTGGCCAAGGGCCTGAGTTCCGGCTACCTGCCCATCGGTGGCGTACTGGTCGGTGATCGGGTGTTCGAAACCCTGGCCGACGGTGGTGAGTTCTTTCACGGCTTCACCTACTCCGGCCATCCGGCCTGCTGTGCAGCAGCCCTCAAGGTGCTGGAAATCCTGCAGCGCGAGCAGCTGCCGGCCCGTGTGAAAAACCACATCGGCCCCTACCTGCAACGCCGCTGGCGCGAGCTGGGCGAGCATCCGCTGGTGGGCGAGGCGCGCATGGCGGGACTGGTCGGCGCACTGGAGCTGACACCGGACAAGGCAAAACGGGCTCCGTTTCAGGCCCCCAAAGGCACGGTCGGGCTGTTATGCCGGGAAAACAGTTTTAAAAACAACCTGATCATGCGCCATGTGGGCGATACCATGATTATTTCCCCGCCGCTCATTATCACCGAGGCTGAAGTGGACGAGCTGATCGACAAGGCGCGACTGACGCTGGACCATACCCATGCAAAGGTGAAACAGCTGGGGCATGGCTGATGCCGGGACTGCAGCGGGCACTCCTGTACGGCAATGACCGTGCCGGGGCCTACCCTGAATCCTGGTATGCTGCCAGCGCCCATGCCCTGCCGGAATCCGCTCCCCTTGTCGGTGAAGTTGAAACCGATGTCTGTATTATCGGGGCCGGGTATACCGGGCTTTCGGCTGCCCTGCATCTGGCACGGAGCGGCCTGCGGGTTCGGGTGCTGGAAGCCCATCGGATCGGCTTCGGGGCCTCCGGGCGCAATGGTGGCCAGGTCTGCATGGGCCAGCGTCTGGATCAGGACCTACTGGAACGCAAACTCGGGCGGGAACACGCCCACAGGCTCTGGGACATTGCCCGTGAGGCGGTGACGCTGGTGCGCACGCTGGTGCGGGAACAACAGATCGACTGTGACCTGCAGGACGGCATTATTCATGCCGACCATCGGGCACGCTTTCTGGCCGACAGCCGCGCTTATGTGGACAAGCTGCAGCAGGACTACGGACAGGCGCAGATCCGCTTTCTGGAGCGGGAGGAACTGCGCACGCTGCTGAACTCCCCGCTGTATTTCGGCGGCACCCTGGATCTGGCCAGCGCCCACCTGCATCCGCTCAATTACGCCCTCGGTCTGGCCCGGGCTGCCCGTGCCGGCGGTGCAGTGATCCATGAACATTCCGCCGTACTGGATTACCGCAACGATACCAAAGGGGTACAGGTACGCCTGCAACGGGGCAGCGTGCGGGCTGCCCAGCTGATTCTGGCCTGCAATGGCTATCTGGACCGGCTGGAGCCGACAGTGGCCCGGCATGTGATGCCGATCAACAATTACATGGTGGCGACAGAACCGATGAGCGAGAGCACCATGCGTGCCCTGATTCGTGAACACCATGCGGTGGCGGATTCACGCTTTGTCGTCAACTACTACCGTTTCAGTGCCGATCGGCGGCTGCTGTTCGGAGGGGGAGAAAACTACCGTTACCGCTTCCCTGCCGATATTCGGGCTTTTGTACGCCCGCACCTGCTCAGGGTCTTTCCCCAACTGGCGGATGTGCGCCTGGACCATGGCTGGGGCGGCACGCTGGCGATTACCGTCAACCGCATGCCCTGCTTCCTGCGCCCGCAGCCCAATGTCTGGTCAGCCGGCGGCTATTCCGGACACGGGGTCGCCATGGCCACCATGGCCGGCAGAATCATGGCCGAGGCGGTACAGGGCACCCTGACCCGCTTTGATGCCATGCATGATGTACCGATGCTGCCGTTTCCGGGTGGTACCCTGCTGCGCTGGCCACTGCTGGCACTGGCCATGTTTTACTATTCGCTCCGGGACCGCCTGTAAGCGGGTACCGATGTTTCGGGCTGTGTAAAAAATTTCAGCTGCCATTCAGCACGCGAAAAACATAATGATTAACAACTAAAACAGCATGACTCATGCCATTGCGCGTTGGTATTGATGATTGCATCAATCGGCTTGCAACGCTTGCTACCCGGCGAAACGGCAGCGTCAGGACATCTTCCGGGACATCTGACAGGCTTTGCCATCCCTTCCCTGGCCATTTGCTCAAAGCCGGAAAGGCAATGTCCGACCATCCTGTTTCGGCGAAATAATAACCATGATAACCATCCTGAACAAATTCTGTCGCACCCTGCCATTTGCCCTGCTGATCAGCCTGCTACTCTCCCAGGCTGCATACGCAGTTATCGATGTCAACAAAAGTTTCTCCCCGGCAACCATCTACCCCAAACAGGTATCACGTCTGACCATTCGCCTGGTGAACTCAGCAACCATGCCTGCAACTGCTGTGAGTTTTACAGATGTCTTTCCCGATAATGTTTTTTTTGCCGATACCCCCAATCCGACCCAAAACTGCGATGCCGGTGGTTCCCTGACACCGGTCATCAATACCGTCAATACCGCCACACACGGTGAATTATCCTTTTCAGGGGGCGGGATACCGGCCGGTGACGGTGTCAATGCCGGTACCTGTGAAATCAGTGTTGATGTGGTTTCCAATACCAAAGGAACCTATCTCAACCGGATTGAGGCGGGTGATGTCAGTGCAACCACCAATGGTTCACCGGAGACCAATCCCCAGAGTACCAATGCCACCCTGGCGGTGATTCTGGAAGACCTCGGTGTAACACTGGCTTGGTCAAATAATACGCTGCAGGCGGGTGAAACCGTGACGCATACCATTACCCTGACCAACTCCAATCCGGTTGACCTGACCGGAACCGGTTTTACGGAAGACCTGATCTCCATGAAGGCGCTGAGTGCCACGGTGGCCAATACCTGCGGCGGCACGGTGGATATTACGGATTACCCGCATGCCAACAGCAGTAGTTACTCGGACTATTCCATCATCAGCTTCAGCGGGGGGGTTATCCCGGCCAGTGGCAGCTGCAGCATCAGTTTTGAGGTCGAAACCTCGCTGTTGCCAACCATCCCCATGACACGGCCACGCCCGACAGTCGGGCTGGATGCCGGAGCCATCACGACCAATGAAGGCGCCACCAATACAACAGCCGTATCGTCCCGAATTTTCAATAGCGCCGGTACTGCCGTGGTGAAAACATTCGGTGGCAGTCGGGTACTGACTGTCAACAGTCTGGACAATCCCTTTACCACCACACTGGAGCTGCTGTTTCAGACTTACAATACCACCGACCTTGATAGTCTGGATTTTACCGACATCATGCCGGCACCACCCGCTGCACCGGCACAGATGAATGTTGTCAGTATTGACAGCAATACTTGCGGGGGAAGCGTGACAACAGGGGGCGGTATCAGCCTTTCCATCACGGGAGGCACCCTGCCCGGAGCCCCTGCCAACAGTTCAGGCAGCGATATTGGTGAGTGCAAAATCGTGGCGACTGTCAGCGTCAATCAGGTCGGCTCCTACCTGAACACCATTCCTGCCGGGGCTGTCAATGGCCATGCATACCAGGCAACCGACGCCACCCTGAACCTGAGCGGTAATGCCCTGAGCTTTGACAAGTCACTTTCCAGTGTCCGCTTTTTTCAGGGTGATGAGACCCGGATCACCTATACCTTCACCAATGCAAGCGACAGTGTTACCGGCAGGGATATTACCGATCTGTCTCTGGTTGATATTCTTGAGGAAACCTGCTCTTCCAGTAGCTGCCCCTCCGCAAACTTCAAGGTGGCACCCGCACCCCAGCTGGTCAGCGACTGTTCGGGTGCCCTGGTAGAGGCCGTTCCCGGTACACAGACCATAAAAGTAAACAGCCTGACCCTTCCCAAGGGCGAAACCTGCAGCATCTCCCTGACCATTGCCAGTCACCCCGACAGTTACCCGATAAGCATGGCGCTTTATGACCGTATTCTGTTGAAAACGGACATCAATGCCCCCGGTCAGGAGGGCATTACCTTCCAGCTTGACAACGACGGCAATACCCGGATTTTTCCGATGATTCCCGAGGTTCAGACTCGCATTGACCCCGGACTGAGGATACTGAAGTACTTCAATCCCGCTACTGTGGGACCACTGGGCATTACCCGCGTCCGGATCGAGGTCCGGCATGACAGCTACAGCCGCTTCGGTATCGGGCAGATCACACTGCGCGACATCCTGCCGGCAGGACACACGATTGCGGCCAGTCCCGATGTTCTGAATGAATGCGGCGGCACCGTTACTGCCACACCCGGCAGTGACACCCTGTTGTTCAATGATGGATTGCTGCCGGCTGCAACAACCAACTCCGCCAGATGCAATATTTATTTTAATATACAGACACCGGCCCTGACACCTCCCAATACCCTTGAAACGGCCACCAACACAATCCCTGCGGATGGGCATACGGATCCAGTCGCCGATCTGGAGGTCAGCGCCGTTAAAACCGGGACCGGCGAATTAATGCGTAATTACATCAACGCTTCCGCCACCATTACCCGGATTGCGACCGCCGTTACCGCAAACAAGGAATTCATGCCGCCAGTGATCAACGGCGGCAGTGTCAGCCGGGTAAAAATCGGCCTGTTCAACCAGGACCCGGCCTCGATCAATCTTACCGATGTCAGCCTGACTGATGCCTTCCCCGGCTCGGATTTACGCCTCTACAGCAACATTGATCCGAGCTTCACCGATGCCGCAGGTTCCTCGACAGGTGCCTGCCGGCAGGCCCAGTTCAGCGGTATACCGGGAGGGACGTCAATCACCCTGCATGGTGCAGAAATCGACAGCAGTACCGTGTGCTATTTCGAGTTCAATGTGACAGCCTTCAAAGGTGGTAACCAGATCAATACCCTTGATGCCGATACGCTCGGTTCGCGTGAGGGGATCACCAACTACAACTCGGCCTCCGCCACCCTGACCGTCAACCGGCAGCTGAATGTGGCCAAGGCTTTCATTCCCGCCACGATAGCGTCTGGCGAGACCAGCACCCTGATACTGGATATCTACAATACCAATGACATACCGAATGACAAAACCGGGGCCACACCGGCACTGATTGATGAAATGCCGGCAGGCATCACCATCCAGAGCATTGATTCCAATAGCTGTGGTGGAACTGTCAGCACAGTCACCCAGAATGGCAACGATGCCCTGCGTCTGGACGGGGGGATTTTTGTGGCCGAAGCCAGCTGCCAGATCAGTGCCACCGTCACCGCCAGTACAACCGGACAATATACCAATACCATCGCCATTGGTGATCTGCAGGCAACCGACACCAGCAATGCAGATGCCGCCAGTGCCACCCTGACGGTGATTCAGCATCCATCGATCACCAAGTCATTCGCACCGGCAGCCGTTCTGACCGGAGAAAACAGCACCCTGCGGTTTCGACTGACCAACCCCAACCCGTCCACCCTGCTGCCATCCGGATTGACACAGATTCATTTCACGGATGTGCTGACGGACATGCAGATTGCCACCCCCATGGTGGTTTCCAGCACCTGCTCCAATTTCGCCTATCAGGCATCCCCCGGTGGAGCCACATTCGAGGTGACGGATGCCAGCCTGCCGGCAGGAGCCTTCTGTGACATCACCCTGGAGGTAAGCAGCAGTGTATTGGGCGACCATGACAATCAGAGCAGCGGCGTTAGCACTGCCCAGACCACAACAGCCAGCCCGCCCTCGAATGTAGCGACCCTGAACGTGGATCAGCTCAATATCACCGGTGTGGTGTTTGAAGATGTGAACTACGGCGGCGGTGCGGGTCGTGATCAGGCCACTGCCGGTACTGGCGGTGCCGGCATCAATGGTGTCACCGTGGAGCTTTATAATACCGCCGGTACCCTGGTTGATACAGTCACTACCGGCAATGACGGGACTCAGGATGGCGTCTATGATTTTGCCGGAGTGACGGATGGTGATTACTACGTGCGCGTGGTCAACAACACCGTCACCTCCACCCGTACCGGCTCGAATGGCACGGAACGGGGCGTGCAGACCTTTCGCTCCGATGGCACCACTCCGGTCACAGGTGAAGTGGGAGGCCGCAATCCCGCCGTGGCAGATACCCTGGCCCATGCCTCCGGTGCCGTACTGGATACCGGCAACTTCACCTTCAGCGGCGGCATGATCGACGGCCAGGCCCAGTCAGTCACCCCGGTGACCATTGCCGGCAGTGACATCACCGGGGTGGACTTCGGTTTCAACTTCGACACCATCGTCAATACCAATGATGCCGGGCAGGGCTCATTGCGCCAGTTCATCCTCAACAGCAACCTGCTGGCCAATACCGGGCTGGCCCAGGAAGGCTCACGCAAGACCCTGGACAATACGGATGAAGCCCTGCCTTCCGGGGTGGAAACATCCATCTTCATGATTCCGGCCAGTCAGCTCACCGATGGTGTGGCACAGATTACCCTGCTCTCCGGCTCCAGCCTGCTGCCGGCCATCAGTGGCAGCAATGCTGCCGCTACCCTGATTGATGCGACCACCCAGACTGTCAACATCGGTGATACCAATACCGGCCTGCTGGGCAGTGGCGGAACCGTCGGGGTCGATGCCCTGGTGCTGCCACAGATTCAGCGGCCTGAAGTACAGCTGGCACCTGCCAGCAGCGGCTTCAACTATGGCCTGACCATCGGTGCTGACAATGCCGGAGTCCGTGGTCTTGCCCTGTATGGCTTCGGAACGGATGTCAATGCCAATGGCGTGATCATTGTCAACGGCTTCGGTACCAATGCCCTGATCGAACAGAACATTATTGGCACTTCAGCCTCCAGTTTCACCGCTCCGCCACTGCAGGGCGCCGGCACCAATGTCAATATCAGCGGCAGCAACGGCCTGCTGCGCAACAACCTGATCGGCTTTTCCCGTGGCAATGGCGTGAGTTTCCGCAGTGCAGCCTGGCAGGTTTCCGGCAACGAGATTTACGCCAATGGCACAGGATCGGCGGATAACCTGTGGGGATACGGGGGTACCAGCCTGACCATTGAGGGCAACCGGATTGCCAATGCGGCCTCGGGCGGGTATGACGGGCTGACGGCCTCAAGTTTTATAAACAATACCGTCACCGGCAACGGTCAGGCCGCCGCCAGCCCGGAGGATTACGGCGTCTCCGTAGTCGGTAACGGTTCCATCCTCAGCAAAAACATTTTTTCCGGCAATCTGGGTCAGGGCATCCTGGTTTACAATAATGTGCAGCCCACCTCGCTCAATAACCGTATCAGCCAGAATCGCATGTTCGATAATGGCAAACTTGGTATCGATCTGAGCAACTCCAGCAGTACATCCGGCAATAACGTGACCCTGAATGATGCCAATGATGCCGATACCGGACCGAACAATGGCCTCAACTTTCCGCAGTTCAGCCAGACCGCCCTGGTCGGCACGAACCTGATTCTGCAGGGTTGTGCCCCCACTGGCAGCAGCATCGAGCTGTTCGAGGCTGATGTCTCGCCCACGTCCGCCAGCGGTGTGAGTGCCGGTGCCAACCAGTTGGGCAGGACACAGGATTATGGCGAGGGTGAACGCTACCTGCTGACCCTGACCGAGGGGGTGGATGAGGACACGGTAACGACACCCGTCGACTGTGCCACCCTGACGGATGCCGATGGCAACAGCGCCGCAGGCATGAGTCCGTTCCAGTGGACGATTCCCCTGCCGGCGGATGTGGCGCTGGGGGACAAGCTGACGGCCACATCAACCCTGGGCAGCACCGGTACATCCGAATTTTCAGCCATTTCAGTGGTTGCTGTCAGCCGCACCCTCAGCGGCACGGTCTTCGAAGACATCCGTTATGCCGGCGGGGCCGGACGTGATCAGGCCACAGCAGCCGGGATGGGTGTACCCGGTACGACCGTGGAGCTTTACGATGCCACCGGTGCGCTGGTCAGGACCACCACCACGGCTGCCGATGGCAGCTACGCTTTCAGCAATCTGGGTGACGAGACCTATTACGTGCGCGTGGTCAACAGTACCGTCACCTCCACCCGCACCGGCTCAAATGGCACGGAACGGGGCGTGCAGACCTTCCGCTCCGATGGCACCACCCCGGTCACAGGTGAAGTGGGAGGCCGCAATCCTGCCGTGGCAGATACCCTGGCCCATGCCTCCGGTGCCGTACTGGATACCGGCAACTTCACCTTCAGCGGCGGCATGATCGACGGCCAGGCCCAGTCAGTCACCCCGGTGACCATTGCCGGCAGTGACATTGTCGGGGTGGACTTCGGTTTCAACTTCGACACCATCATCAATACCAATGATGCCGGGCAGGGGTCATTGCGCCAGTTCATCCTCAACAGCAACCTGCTCACGGACATACCGGCCCAGAGCCTGAATGCGGGCAAGGAAACCTCGATCTTCATGATTGCCAATGGCTCGGGTTATCCCGGAACCGGCGCGCATGGTACGCTCGACCTGACCATCGGCGGGCTGGCCACCATTGCACCCGTACAGGGGCTGCCGGCCGTGACCGATGCCAATACCGCCCTGGATGCCGGTACCCAGAACGGGGCCAGCTGTGCACCGGCACGCAACCTCCGCATCATGCTGGACGGAACCGGCGTTCCCGCCAGCGGCGGTACCAATCCGCCCGGCCTGGAACTCAACGGGCCGGATGCCCTGCTCAGGGGCTGGGCCATCGGCAACTTCAGCGGCAACGGTGTGAGTATTGCCGCCAATGGCGACGCAGCAGTGGTGCTGTGCAACCACATCGGCCTGAATGCAGCGGGTAATGCCGCCAATGCCAATCATATCGGCCTGTCCGTGCTGGATGCGGATGATGTGGTGATCGGCGACAACACCGCTGCCGGGCGTAATGTGGTTTCAGCCAACAACAACAATGGCATACTGTTTGATGGAACGTATGCCAATGCCGGCGTGGCGGGCAATACCATCGGTCTTGATGCAGACGGAAACGGCGATCTGGGCAATACCATGGATGGCGTCACCTTCTGGGGTGCCGCAACCGGAATTACCGTGCGTGGTAACACCATTTCCGGCAATGGTCAGGACGGCCTGCAACTGGGCAAGGTCGGTACGGCCGGCATGCTGAGCACCGGCGCACTGATTGAGAACAATATCATCGGCCTCAACGCCGCCGGTACCACGGCAGTGGCCAATGAGGCCCGGGGTCTGTACATCCAGGACAGTGACAACGCACTGGTGCAGAACAACACCATTTCCGGTAATACCGGCGTCGGCGTCATCCTGTATGGCCTGACGGATGGTGTCACGCTGACCGGAAACCGCGTCGGTGTTGCATTGGGCAGCCTGGATGCTGTTGGCAACGGTGGGGACGGCATCTCACTGACAGGTGCCACCCATACACTGATTGGCGGGGCGAGTGGTGGCAATATTATCGCCAATAACGGAGGTGACGGGGTATCCGGCACAGCGACCGGTACCGGTAACAGCGTATCGATGAACACGATTTACAGCAATACCGGTCTGGGTATCGACCTGAATGCCGATGACGTCACCCTCAACGATGCCAATGACAGCGATACCGGTGCCAACAGCCTGCTGAATTTCCCGCAGTTCAATACCGCCCTGCTGGGCTCAAACCTGCGTATCGCCGGCTGTGCCCCCACCGGCAGCAGCATCGAGCTGTTCGAGGCTGATGTCTCGCCCACGTCCGCCAGCGGTGTGAGTGCCGGTGCCAACCAGTTGGGCAGGACACAGGATTATGGCGAGGGTGAACGCTACCTGCTGACCCTGACCGAGGGGGTGGATGAGGACACAGTGACTACACCGGTCGACTGTGCCACCCTGACGGATGCCGATGGTAACAGTGCCGAAGGCATGAGCCCGTTCCAGTGGACGATTCCCCTGCCGGCGGATGTGGTGGTGGATGACCTGCTGACGGCAACGGCAACACTCAATACCTTGGGGACTTCCGAATTTTCACCGGCAACACCGCTGGTGACAATCCAGGATTATGGTGATGCACCGGCCAGCTACGGCTCTCCTTTACACACAATCGTTTCCGGCACCCATCTGGGCCTGAATGCACCCGATATGGAAACAGCTGCCGCCCCCCCGCTGGATGGCAGCGGTGATGATGTGACAGGGATTGACGACGAAGATGGCGTCAGCATGTATGGCTTTCCGCTGGATAATGCCCTGATCAATGAGGGAACCCAGACCCTCACGGTCGACACCACCGGTAACGGCTACCTGAGTGCCTGGGTTGACTTCAATCGTAACGGGGATTTTGCTGATGCCGGTGAGCAGATTGCCACCAATATCCATTCAAGCGGCGGCACGCTGTATCTGGATTTTACCCCGCCCGCCGGCATGCAGACCGGTGACAGTTATGCGCGTTTCCGTTACAGCAGTGTAACCGGGCTGGGGCCGGATGGCAATGCTCAGCCTTGTCCAACGGAACATGAGCCTGAACGGAGCCCGCCTTTCCAGCGGCAGA
>DAOPKY010000069.1:0-13232 GCA_035391465.1 Thiolinea sp.
TCGATGAAATTATTGAGTTTAGCAAACTAACCCGAAGAAATGTCAACAGAGCCTAAGGTTCGGCTGGGTAGTCTGTCCATTGTCAAGCATAACCCTATTAACTATACTAACTCATATAATCATGCTGATTAAGGAAAACCTATGCTACGTGAAGCCCCCGCCATGACCTTGCGCCAGAATCTCGGTGAACTGCTCAACGAGGTGCAATACCGTCATGACCAGATTGTCATCACCAAGGCCGGGAAGCCGGTCGCTGCCCTGATTGACATGGCGTTGTTTGAACGCTTCCGGCAGCTGGACGGTGAATTCGAGCGCCTGCAAACTGAAATGCAGGCTGCTTTTGCTGACTTGGAGCCGGATGAACTGGATGAGCTGCTGGACGAGGCCATTACCCACGCCAGACAATCCGCATGAGGGTCGTGGTTGACACCAATATCCTGCTGTCCGGCCTGATGAAACCCGATGGCGCACCCGGCAGGATTGTCAATGCTTGGAGGAAGCATCAGTTCGAGCTGGTGCTGAGTCGCTTCCAACTGGATGAGATTGGCCGCACGCTGGCCTATCGACGCATCCAGCAGCGCCTGTGCTGGGGCGAGGAGCAGACAGCGCGTTTTTTGCAGCAGCTGTTCCTGCGCTCGGTCTGGCTGGGCGGAATTGAAGCTGTGGTGACTGTGCCTGCGGATGCGAATGACAACCTGATTTTGTCGGCTTATCTGCTGGGGCAGGCGGAGTGTCTGGTAACGGGGGATAAGGGTTTGCTGGCGTTGCGCGGGCAGTATGCGATTGTCACGGCGGCGGAGTTTGTGGAACGGCATGGGTTGTAGGCTGGATGTGCCCACCCGGCGCTGCTGCTGCAAGCCATCGCGCCTGACCAGCAGCACAAAAGCCGCACAACTCTGCTTGATGGATGATTGCAAACTTTGATCTTGCCGGAAGGAAGCCCCTTTTTGAATGCTTTTCTGCCCCGTTCTGCTCACCGGCCCCTGTCCAGACAGCCAAATGATTGCCCAGCATCATTGCTGCTGCCAGGAGCGCGGATGGCGGGTTGCACTCATAAAAAATGACCGAAAGATCAGCATCAGGGGGTGTGTTTTTCCAGAAATAGCCTAAGATGGCCAGACTTCTGAAAAAGTCCGGAAACCGCTATGGAACTGTTACTGCAAGGCTTCATTCTGCTTGCCGCCGGGGTGATTGCCGTCCCGATCGCCAGCCGCCTCGGGCTGGGCTCGGTGCTCGGCTACCTGATCGCCGGTGCCCTGATCGGCCCTTTTTTCCTGAAACTGCTGCATGACCCGGAAACCATCATGCATACCACCGAGTTCGGGGTGGTGATGATGCTGTTCCTGATCGGTCTGGAGCTGCAGCCGCGCCTGTTGTGGCGCATGCGTCGCCAGATTGTGGGACTGGGCGGCATGCAGGTGCTGTTCACTACCGTGCTGATCGGCAATGTGGCCTGGCTGCTGGGTCAGCCCTGGCAGCCGGCCCTGGCCATCGGCCTGATCCTGTCCCTGTCCTCCACCGCCATCGCCCTGCAGATTCTGGCGGAAAAGAACCTGATGAAGACCGAGGGTGGCAAACTGAGCTTTTCCGTACTGCTGTTTCAGGACATTGCCGTCATCCCCATTATCGCCCTCCTGCCCCTGCTGGCCCTGTCCGGGGCAGGTACCCATGTGGCAGACGATGGCCACGGCGGCAGTTTGATCAGCAACCTGCCCGGCTGGCAGCAGGCCCTGTTCGTCATCGGTGCGGTCGGCAGCATTATTCTGGCCGGGCGGTTCCTGACCCGCCCCGTGTTCCGCTTCATTGCCGACAGCGGCCTGCGTGAAATTTTTACCGCCACCGCCCTGCTGCTGGTAATCGGCATTGCGCTGCTGATGCAGACCGTCGGGCTTTCGCCCGCCCTCGGTGCTTTTGTCGCCGGCGTGGTACTGGCAGAAAGCGAATACCGCCATGAGCTGGAAGCCAATATCGACCCCTTCAAGGCCCTGCTGCTGGGCTTTTTCTTCATCTCCGTGGGAGCCAGTATCGATTTCGGGCTGCTGGCTGAAAAGCCGGTGCTGATCGGGCTGCTGGTGGCTGGACTGGTACTGCTGAAGTTTCTGGTTCTCTGGGTGCTGGCCCGGACCTTTGGCCTGCATGCCGGTGAGCGCTACTGGTTCGCCTTTGCCCTGGCCCAGGGGGGTGAGTTCGGTTTTGTACTACTCTCCTTTGCCCTGCAGAACCGGGTGCTGCCGCCGGATATCGTGAATATCCTGACCGTTTCAATCGCGCTGTCCATGGTGCTGACGCCGATCCTGATCCTGCTCAACGAGCGCCTGATCCAGCCCCGCTTTCAGGGCAGTGCCGACGCCGATATGGAAGATGAAACCATCGATCTGCAGGAGAACCCGGTCATTATTGCCGGCTTCGGCCGCTTTGGGCAGATTGTCGGGCGCATGCTGATCAGCAAGGGTGTGCCGGTAACCGTCATGGACCGCAGTCCGGCCCAGATCGAGCAGGTGCGCCAGTTCGGCTTCAAGGTGTTTTACGGGGATGTCAGCCGTGAGGAACTGCTGCATGCCGCCGGGGCGGAAAAGGCCAGGCTGCTGATCATTACCGTGGGCAATCGTGATGATGTCGATCGCATTATCGAAACGGCCCGGCATCATTTCCCGAACCTGCAGATTTACGCCCGTGCCTATGACGTGTTGCATTATCACCAGCTCACAAACCGGGGCGTGGCCCATGTCGAGCGTGAGCTGTTCCATTCCTCACTGAAAATGGGCGAACAGTGCCTGCAGGGACTCGGCATGCGGGCGCATCAGGCACGCCGGGCCCGGATCGAGTTCGAGCGTCATGATGAAAAGGTGACAGCCAAGATCGGTGAGCACATCAGCGGTGACAGGCCGGAAATCTTCACCTCGGCCCAGGCCCGTGCCGAGGTGCTGGAATTGCTGCAGGCCGACCTGCTGGAGCGGCGTCAGCACGATGATCACCATGCCTGGGATGACATCGGACATGGATGATAATGCCAGAATTCGGACAGGCCGCAAGCTGATCCGTCAGCGCGTCCGGGCGGCTGCTTCACGGGCTTTCAGCCCAGCGGCAGCGGCTCCGGCCATTCATTCAGGTACTGACGGCGTCCGATGGCCCCCGGCACCGGAGTCCCCTGCTGCAGGCGTTGCAGCAGGGTGCGGTATCGGGCAGCATAAGCATCAATCTGCTCTCCGCTCAGACGCAGGGTGCCGTGCACGACAAAAGGCGGCAGGTAATGCATGCCGCACAGGCTGGCGGTCTGCTCAAACGGGGCCAGCAGTTCCCGCACCGTGAAATGGTTCTGGCCATCGCGGTGGTAAGCCTCACGGCTGCCGCCGGTGCTGATGACATTGCCCAGGGCCTTGCCATACAGGGCGCGCCCGCTGGAACCGTAGGCAAAACCGTATTCCAGCACCAGATCCTGCCATTCCTTGATCATTGCGGGAGCGCTGTACCAGTAAAACGGATGCTGGAACAGGATCAGGTCATGCTGGTTGAGCAACAGCTGCTCGCGTTCAATATCAATTACCAGATCCGGATAAACCTGATAAAGGTCATGAACCGTTACCCCTTCAAGAGTCCGGGCGGCCTTGATCAGTCGATACTGGACCCTGGATTTTTCCAGCGCGGGATGGGCAAACAGGATCAGGATTTTCCGTAAAGGGTTGTCAGCGTCCATTATTTACAGCTCCCGCGCCAGCGGATTGGGTGTCGCCTCGGCCACACGGGCCAGCAGATTCCTGTCGGTATGGTGAAAAACCTCAGCCTGCCCCTGAATCCGCAGCACGGTGTCCTCTTCATAAGACCAGGTACCATCCGGGTTGAAGGCCACGCTGATCCTGAAGGCTACCGTTTTGAAGGCGTGCACCAGAAACGGTGAGGAACAGATGCCCCAGGTCTCCAACCCCCCGGTCGCATTCAGCTCAAACCGGGTGGCATCGGCAGCAACCTGCCCGGCTGCCATGGCAGTCATGCCGCGGGGAATGGTCAGCGTATGCATGACGGTACCGGTAGCCTTCTCCCAGAGCCAGTAGCCGACCTGTTCATGGTAGGTCTTGACCTGATCGGGCTTGGTAATCAGGGTCTGGTAGCGCAGACCATAAAGCAACTGTGGCCCGTTGGTGACAGGGTCAATCGGCTGCAACTCAATCCTTTCCACAAAAGCCTGCTTTTTGGAGCCTTCCGCCTTGGGTTTGACATCCAGGCCGCGCCGCCCTTCCCAGATGCCGGCCATCTGTTTCAGCGGCCCCAGATTGTTCAGGGTGTTGGCATCAATATTCTGCGGCTCGGTATAAATATCACTCGGAAACTCGCTCAAGGGAAACCCCCTCCTGACCTGTCAATGCTTGCCACGGGCACCGTTTGGGGAAAATGTCCACGCACGGGGTTATGAATGATAAAGAAAAAGCCACGGCAGTACCAGACTGCAACAGGACAGCGGGAGCGGGCAGTTTTCAGGTACACTGCCGGGTGATGCCATCTGCACCGCTGCCGTGTGGATGCCGGGACTGAAGTAGTGATTAAGTGATTAACTGAGGATTGTATTGTGGAAACCATCGGACACCTGATCAACGGCGAACTGTGCACGGATACGGCCCGTACCCAGGATGTTTTCAACCCGTCGACCGGCGCGGTGCAGAAACAGGTGGCGCTGGCCGGCAAGGCCACGGTTGAGGCGGCGATTGCCGCTGCCGAAGCCGCCTTCCCGGCCTGGCGTGATACGCCACCGGCCCGGCGGGCACGGGTCATGTTCAGATTCAAACAGCTGCTGGAGGACAATGCCGACCAGATCAACCGGCTGGTTGGCATGGAACACGGCAAGATTGCCCACGATGCCGGGGGCGAGTTGCAGCGTGGTATCGAGAATGTGGAATTTGCCTGTGGCATCCCGGCACTGCTCAAGGGTGAATATACCCGGAATGTCGGCCCCGGCATTGATTCCTGGAGCGAGTTTCAGCCACTGGGCGTAGTGGCGGGCATCACACCGTTCAATTTTCCGGTGATGGTGCCGCTGTGGATGTATCCGGCTGCGGTTGCCTGCGGCAATACCTTTGTGCTCAAGCCCTCGGAGCGGGATTCCGGCTCCACAATGCGGGTGGCCCAACTGGCGCAGCAGGCCGGGCTGCCGCCGGGGGTGCTGAATGTGGTCAACGGCGATAAGGAAGCGGTGGATACCCTGCTGCATGACCCACGGGTGCAGGCGATAAGCTTTGTCGGTTCCACACCGATTGCCGAATCCATTTATGCCACCGCCAGCGCCCGGGGCAAGCGCTGTCAGGCGTTGGGTGGCGCCAAAAACCACGCCATCGTGATGCCGGATGCAGACCTGGATAATGCCGTCAACCAGTTGCTGGGCGCAGCGTTCGGCTCCTCGGGTGAGCGCTGCATGGCGCTGCCGGTTGTGGTTGCGGTGGGTGCGGATACTGCCAATACGCTGGTCGACAAGCTGGCCACGGCCATGCAGCCGCTGAAAACCGGTCCCTGGTCCGACAGCAGCAATGATTTCGGCCCCCTGATCACCAGAGCACATCAGGAAAAAGTCCGGGGTCATATCAGCAGTGCCGAGGCAGATGGCGCAACGGTGCGGGTGGATGGACGCCATACCGTGGTGCCGGGATATGAGAACGGTTTTTACGTTGGTGCGACCCTGCTTGATCATGTCACGCCTGTGATGCAGAGTTACAGGGAGGAGATTTTCGGCCCGGTATTGCAGGTGTTAAGGGTGAACAGCATGCAGGAAGGCATGGACCTGATCAATGCACATGAATACGGTAACGGTACCTGTATTTTCACCCGTGACGGGGAAGCCGCACGCTATTTCACTGACGCCATCCAGGTCGGGATGGTAGGGGTAAATATTCCGCTGCCGGTACCGGTGGCCTATCACAGCTTTGGCGGCTGGAAACGCTCACTGTTCGGGGATTTGTCGGCCTACGGCCCGGACAGCGTGCGCTTTTATACGCGCCGCAAGACCATTACACAGCGCTGGCCTTCGGCGGGGGTGCGCGAAGGGGTGTCGTTTGCGTTCCCGAGTTGAGCCGGGCCTGACAGCCACCAACAGTACGGGGCTCCGAGCCTGATGGCGGGCCGGCCCGCCTGCAAACCAGTCCCGGACAGGCTCGGGTTCCCGCCTGTTCCGGATGCACGGCCATGTGCCATACTGACTAATGACTGGAGCCTGGCCCGGAAATGGCACGGTCTGTGTGACTGCTGGTCGCACCAGGAATGGCTCCGGGACGGGACACGCTTTAACACACGGCGAATCTGGAGCACCGGCCAATGCCGCATGGTGGCACCGGGCGGGGCCTGGGAGCTGCCGGTGTGGGTAACGCGGGTGCAATAGCCAGCGGCCACCCTGCCCGGCAGCGGAAGCAGCCGATTCTGGCAGAACATTATGAAATCCGGCGTCCCGCGCTTATAATCGGCAGGCTTCATCCGATCCAGCTGCCGACACCAACAATATGCTAAACAGGCAACCTGCCAACATCCTCATTATCCGCCTCAGTGCCATCGGTGACATAGTCATGGCCTCCGGCCTGATTGCCCCGCTCAAGCAGGCTTATCCGGCCAGCCATATCTACTGGCTGGCCCAGCCGGAATGCAAAGCCCTGCTGGAACAGCACCCCGATCTGAGCGGGGTGATTATCTGGCCACGGCAGGAGTGGGCAGCCTGCTGGCGGGCACGCGATTGGCGCGGACTCTGGCAGGCAGTACGCCAGTTCCGGCAGGCCCTGCGCGCCCATCATTTCGATGTGGTACTGGACCTGCAGGGGCTGCTGAAAAGCGGGCTGATGGCCTGGCTGTCCGGAGCCGGGCAGCGCATCGGGCTGGGCTCCCGCGAGGGGGCACAATTCCTGATGCATCAGGTCGTTTCACGTCATGACGGCAACCCGGATCAGATCAGCTCCGAATACCGCTATCTTGGAGCGCAGCTGGGACTGGCCGTGGAGCCCTGGCAGATGTGCATCAGTCTGGATCCGGCCAGCCACCAACAGGCGGACATGTTGATCCGTGCCCATGCGGCGGAAAAAGGCTTTGTTGTTATCTGTCCGTTCACCACCCGTCCGCAAAAGCACTGGTTTAATGCACACTGGATCGAACTGGTAGAAAAAATAAACAGCACTTGGCGGCTGCCGGTACTGATGCTGGGTGGCCCGGCGGATCGGGAAGCCGCGCAGACCATCAGCGCTCACTGTCCTGTCACCGACCTGAGCGGGCAGACCAGCCTGCGGGTGGCGGCGGCCCTGATTGCACACTGTCGGCTGCTGGTCGGTGTGGATACCGGCCTGACTCACATGGGTCATGCCTTTCGGGTGCCGACCGTGGCGCTGTTCGGCTCTACCCGTCCGTATCTGGAACCGGGCAGCCCCCGAAGCCGGGTGATTTACCACGCGCTGAGCTGCTCCCCCTGTAAACGGCATCCCACCTGTGACGGGCGTTTTGACTGCCTGCGTCACATCACTGCGGATGAAGTCATGGAGGTGGCACAACCCCTCATGGAGGAAACCCATCACAATGAAAGTGCTGCATGTTGAGGCCGGTCAGAACCTGTATGGCGGTGCACGTCAGGTCGCTTTCCTGCTGCAGGGTCTGCGTCAGGCCGGTGTTGAAAGTGTGCTGGTCGCTCCTGCCGGCAGCGATATTGCCCGCTTTGCCAGCGAACAGGCCATTCCCTGCCGCACCACCCGCTCGGCAGGTGACCTGGACCTGAGTTTCTTCTGGCAGATGAAGACCATCATGCGCCAGGAGCGCCCCGACATCGTACACCTGCACAGCCGTCGGGGTGCCGATGTGCTGGGCGGGCTGGCTGCAGGCCTCAACCGTCTGCCCACCGTGCTTTCACGCCGGGTGGACAATCCGGAGCCGAAATGGCAGGTCACACTCAAATACCGCCTGTATGACCATATTATCACCATTTCCGAAGGGATCCGCCGTGTGCTGCTGGCGGAAGGTGTCCCGGAGCGGAAGATCACCTGTGTGCCCAGTGCCGTGGACGCCCTTCCGTACCAGCACCCGGCTGACCGGGAGGATTTCCTGCAGACTTTCGGCCTGCCGCCCGGTGCTTTCACCCTCGGCATGGTTGCACAGTTGATCCGGCGCAAGGGCCACCGTTACCTGCTCAATATCCTCCCGGCCCTGACACGCAAATACCCGGACTTGTACCTGCTGATTTTCGGCAAGGGACCGCTGGAGTCGGAGTTGAAACTCATGGTGCATGAAAACGACCTGCAGGAGCGGGTACTGTTCACCGGCTTCCGTGATGATCTGGAGCGCTGGCTCGGCTGTCTGGACCTGGTGGTACATCCGGCCCTGATCGAGGGGCTGGGAGTGGCACTACTGCAGGCTGCCGCCGCCGGAGTGCCGGTTATCGCCAGCCGTACCGGCGGTATTCCGGAGATCGTGGCGCATGAAATTAACGGCCTGCTGGTCGAGCCGGGTGACAGTGCCGGCCTGCAGCAGGCATTGGAACGCCTGATCAATGCCCCCGAGGAACGTCAGCGCATGCAACACGCCGCCCGTCTGCGGGTGGCGGAGCGGTTTTCCCTGAACCACATGATTGGCGGCAATCTGGCCATTTACCACAAGGTGCTGAATTCATGAGCTTTAGTCTTGCATTACAGGAACACCAGACCTACCTCTCCCGTCTGCCGGCCCTGATCCCGGCCATTGAGGCCGCAGGCCGGACCCTGCAGCAGACCTTTGCCCGGGGCAACAAGCTGCTGCTGTGCGGCAATGGCGGCAGTGCCGCAGACTGCCAGCACATTGCTGCCGAATTTGTGGTGCGCTACCGCAAGGTGCGCCCGGCCCTGCCGGCCATTGCCCTGACCACGGATACCTCGATCCTGACCGCACACCCGAATGACTTCAGCTTCGATACCGTGTTCGAGCGTCAGGTAGCGGCACTGGGGCAGCCGGGTGACTGCCTGCTGGCCATTTCCACCTCCGGCAACAGCCCCAACATCATCGCTGCCGTCGGAGAGGCCAAAGCCCGGCACCTCAGCACCCTGGTACTGAGCGGGCACGAAGGAGGCCGGCTGGCCGGTATGGCCGATCATGAGATTATTGTTCCCGGTACCGTCACGGCCCGTATTCAGGAAATGCACATCCTGATCGCACACTGGTGGTGCGAGCAGGTGGAGCAGGCACTGTGAGCAGTCTCCCGGTTATCCGGTCGGAACTGCCGGATTTCAGTAGCGTGCATGTTCTGGCAGTGGGCGACCTGATGCTGGATCAGTACTGGCACGGCCAGAGCCGGCGCATTTCCCCCGAAGCTCCGGTGCCGGTGGTGCATGTGCGTACTGAAGAGCTGCGTCCCGGCGGGGCCGGCAATGTGGCCCTGAACCTTGCCAGTCTGGGGGCCAAGGTGACACTGCTGGGGCTGACCGGGGCGGATGACAATGCCGCGAAACTGCAGACCCTGCTGCAGGACCGGGGCGTGGACTGCCGTTTTCAGGCGGTACCCGGTCATGACACGGCCCTGAAGCTGCGTGTTATTGCCCAGCACCAGCAGATGATCCGGCTGGATTTTGAGGACAGCTTCAGCGGCGTGGACAAAGCCCCCCTGCAGGAACGCTTCACTGCCATGCTGCCACAGGCTGACATTGTGCTGCTGTCGGATTACAACAAGGGCACCCTGAGTGCGGTGGCAGACCTCATCCGTCTGGCCCGTGACCAGGGCAAGGCGGTGGTTGTCGACCCCAAGGGCAATGACTTCACCCGGTATCACGGAGCCAGCCTGATCACGCCCAACCGCAGTGAATTCGAGGCCATTGCCGGCCCCTGTGCCGATGAGCCGCATCTGGAGCAGCAGGGTCAGCGGCTGCGGGAGCAACTGGCGCTGCAGGCCCTGCTGATCACACGCGGGGATGAAGGCATGACCCTGCTGGAACAGGGGCATCCGGCACTGCACCTGCCCACTCACGCCCGAGAGGTTTTCGATGTCACCGGAGCCGGCGATACCGTCATCGCCACCCTGACGGCCATGCTGGGAGCCGGCAGCACGCTGCCGCAGGCAGTGTACCTGGCCAATGTGGCAGCCGGTATTGTGGTGCGCAAGCTCGGTACCGCCACCGCCAGCCCGGCGGAAATCCGTCTGGCCCTGCAGGATCCCGTGGCCGGTAGCCGGGGCGTGGTGGAAGAGGCCCGGCTGACCGGGCTGATACAGGCCGCCCGCCAGCAGGGTGAGCGCATCATCATGACCAATGGCTGCTTTGACCTGCTGCATCCGGGCCACATCCATTACCTGGAGCAGGCCCGGGCACTGGGTGACCGGCTGGTGGTAGCGGTGAATACGGATGCCTCGGTCCGCCGCCTCAAGGGTGCGGAGCGACCGCTCAATCCGCTGGCGGCCCGCATGGCCATGCTGGCGGCCCTGCACTGTGTCGACTGGGTGGTGGCCTTTGCGGAGGATACCCCTGAACGCCTGTACTGTCAGCTGCTGCCGGATGTGATTGTCAAGGGGGGGGATTACCACCCGCACCAGGTGGCCGGTGGTGATTGTGTGCGGGCCAATGGCGGCACGGTAGAAATTCTGGATTTCCTGCCCGGCCACTCCACCACCGCCCTGATCGGAAAAATCCGCCATGGCCAAGACTGAAACAGGGACAGCAGACCGGCACTTCCCCCCCGGCCTTTATCACCCGCGCTACTGGCCGACCTGGCTCGGGCTGGGCTGCCTGTGGCTGCTGGTGCAGCTGCCCTGGCGGCTGCAACAGCGTCTGGGACAGGGGCTGGGTCTGCTGATGTTCCACACCCTGCGTCAGCGCCGGACCATCTGCTGCATCAATCTGGAACTGGCGTTCCCGACGCTGACACCGCAGCAGCGCCAGACCCTGAACCGGCAACATTTCCAGTCGCTGGGACAGGGCTTGCTGGAAACCGCACTGAGCTGGTGGGGCCGTGAAAAACACCTGCGCCCCCTGGCACACTTTGAAGGGCTGGAGCATTTGGAAGCGGCCCGGCAGCAAGGTGGGGTGGTGCTGCTCAGTGCCCACTTCACCAGCCTGGAGCTGGGTGGACGCCTGCTGGCTCCCCGGCTGCCGCTACATGTCGTCTATCGCCCGCACCAGAATCCGGTGATTGAGTGGCTGGTGGCCCGGCTGCGCTCCCGACGCTACGGCCGGGCCATTCCGCGCCACAGTATCCGCACCATGTTGCAGAGCCTGAAACAGCAGCAGGTGGTGTGGTATGCCCAGGACCAGCATTTCAGCAAGAAAAACAGCCTGTTTGCCCCTTTCTTCAATATTCCCGCCGCCACCAATACCGCAACCAGCCGCATTGCCGGGCTGGGACAGGCCAGGGTGGTGCCGTTTTTTACCCTTCGCACCCCGGACGGATATCTGTTACGCTTCCTGCCGGAGCTGGACGCCTTTCCAGGGCCGGACCTGGAACAGGATACCGCCCGCATCAACCAGCTCATCGAACAGCAGGTCCGGGCGTTTCCCGCACAGTACCTGTGGACGCACCGGCGCTTTAAAACGGCACCGGATGGCAGCAATCGCTACACCCGACACCAGCGCGACTACCCCGGCAGCCGCTGCTGATCCCAAGGATCCCAATATGCAAATCCAAGACAATACCGTCGTCAGCCTGCAATACACCCTCACCAATGACCAGGGTGACGTGCTGGATTCCACCGAAGACGGCCCCTTCGACTACCTGCACGGTGCTTCCAGTATCATTGCCGGCCTGGAACAGGCCCTCATCGGTCGCCGTGCCGATGACACCTTTACGGTCGACATTCCCCCCGAGCAGGCTTATGGCGTGCGTGACGAGCGCCTGACCCAGCAGGTCTCCCGCAGCATGTTTGCCGGCGTGGATGACGCGGCACTGATACCCGGTGCCCAGTTTCAGGCCCAGACCAATGCCGGTACCGAAGTCATCACGGTCCAGTCCGTGGATGACCAGTCCGTCACCATTGATGCCAACCATCCACTGGCCGGCCAGACCCTGCACTTTGATGTCAAGGTGCTGGCCGTGCGTCCGGCCACCGCCGAGGAAATTGATCACGGCCACGTGCATGCACCCGGTCAGCATCACCACCACTGAGTCATCACGGCCCCGGATACCCATACCCCAGGGTCCGGATATTGACCCGGCGTCCATTTCCGGGTATCAAGCCCGAACCATTACCATCAGAGAAGGAGTCGACTCATGGCAACCATCACCCTGCAGGGCAACAAGATCGAAACCGTCGGCACACTGCCCGCCGTCGGCAGCAAGGCCCCGGATTTCAAGCTGACCGGAACCGATCTGGGTCAGGTCAGCCTGGCGGATTACGCCGGCAAGACCGTGATCCTGAACATCTATCCCAGCGTGGATACCGGTGTCTGTGCCGCCTCGACCCGCAAGTTCAATGAACTGGCACGGGAAAAGGGGCTGAATGTGCTGTGCATTTCCGCCGATCTGCCCTTCGCCCATGGGCGCTTCTGTACGTCCGAAGGGCTGGAGAATGTCACCAACCTGTCCACCTTCCGCCATCCGGAGTTCGGTCAGGCTTATGGCGTCACCATCACGACCGGTGCGCTGACCGGGCTGTTGTCACGCGCCGTGGTCGTGCTCAAAGACGGCAAGGTGGCCTACACCGAGCAGGTGCCTGAAATTGCCCAGGAGCCTGATTACAAGGCGGCACTGGCTGCCGCCTGAGTACCGATTCGGGACCGGTTCCGCACCGGGTTGCACGGGATTGCCGTGCAACGCCCTGCCCCGGCCTGTCGGCCACCCCATCGACCAATCCTGCCCACCAGCCACATACCCGTTTGATTTCCGCTAAACTTCCCCGCATATTTGCAGTCCTAGGCAATAACACTTTTGAATCCCCAATCGACAACAGGAAAAGGAAACGAGCATGCGTTTCAAGCAATCTTTTTTACCTGCGGCCGGACTGATGGTGGCGGCAAGCCTGCTGTCAGGCAATGCCCTCGCCGCCACCAACTGCAGCATTTCCTATTACTGCTATCAGACCATGACGCCGGACAAGGAAGCCCAGGCCCGGCAGGTTGCCCTTAATCGCCGCATCCTGGCCCGCTCCAGCCAGCCGGTCCAGCGTCAGAACAATCCCCAGCCCACAGCAGCCCGTGTTGCCCGCCAGCAACCGAATCAGGCCCAGACACAGCAGCAACAACAGCAACTGGCCCGTCAGCGTGCCGAACAGCAACGCCAGCAGCAACTGGCCCGTCAGCGTGCCGAACAGCAACGCCAGCAGCAACTGGCCCGTC
>DAOPKY010000069.1:13332-16071 GCA_035391465.1 Thiolinea sp.
AGCGTGCCGAACAGCAGCGCCAGCAGCAACTGGCCCGCCAGCGTGCCGCACAGGCTGCCAATCCGTCTGCCGGCACGGTCACACCGGCACAGCGTCAGGTAGCGGCTGAGCGCGAACGCCAGCGTCAGGAACAGCAGCGCCGCCAGCAACAGCGTGCCGCCGCCGCAGCCAACACCCGACCTGCAACCAATCCGGTGGAACGCACCATTCCGACCCGGTTCACACCCGATAATATCGAGCGCACCACCGAGTCCTGTGATGTATTGAAGCGCAAGATTCAGGAACTGAATCGTCAGGCGGTACTGGAATCCCAGAGCCAGTCACGGGATGCTGCCGTGCGCCTGTTCCGGGTGGTGGCACAGCTGACCAGTGAAGGCAAGAAGCAGAACTGTCCCGGTATGTGAAACCACCGGATTCCGGTATTGACGGGCATCAATCTGGTAGATTGATGCCCGTTTTTGTCTCTGACCCAACACATCCTATCTCACATATCCCATCATCCCATCCACATCCATCACCTTGATATAATGGGCCGGGTTTGCTGTGTCTTTTGCGATCTCCTCGAAATGCTTCTCGCCGCATTTGATCTTTGCACCTTCGGCGTGGCGCAAGTCACCCCACCATGTACTGCCCTTGGTCTCGACAACGAAGTATAGTTTTTCTTCGCCCTCATCATCTACAACAACGGCCCAGTCCGGATTGTAGGTTCCGAGCGGTGTCGGCACCTTGAACCACGACGGCAGCTTGGCGTACACCTTGACCTTCTCGTTCTTCTCCAGGTCCTCGGCAAAGGTCTTCTCGATACCGGCAGAGTCATAGACAACATGGGTGTAGACAGACTTCTGCGTTTCCAGCGTGTTCTTCAGGTAGCCTTTCAGCTCTTCCTGCTGGAATAGCTCCTGGGCGTAGAAGTGCTCTTCCCCGATCTTCCGGTACTTGATCCCGTCCACCAGAGCCAAGCGCTTGGTTCGGTTGATGGACTCCGAACAGTAATCGATAAATTGCTGAGGGTTACGTTTGAAATCCTCCAGCCGCATGCTGTCACGAAGGATTTGGACAATGCTCTTACGGGTGAGCTGGGTCTTGTCCTGCAAATCGGTAATGATATCCGGCAGCTCGATATCATCTTCATGGAGCGTGGTGTAACCGGACGCCGAAGTCTCATCGGCTGTCACACCGCCCTTTCCGATGGCTATATCGGCCTTCCGGAACTGCGCCCGCGTCTTCGTGATCGGCGGGCAATCGCGAATGGCCTCGGCACAATCGGCTATCAGCTTGTCGTTGTCGAACTCGACACGATAGGTGGTCTTATACTTGATCCGCTCCCATAGCGCCTTGAACTCTTCACTTTGAAGGACTGCCTCGCGAGTCCGGATTGTGCGCCGATCATCAGCGTTTTTGATGTCCAGCTTACCGGCAAGCTTACGAAGCACGGCCTGCACATCGACAGCAATGGCCTCGGCCTGCTCATCGCCGTGCTGATCGGCAAGCTCCTGCTTGATCTCTTCAGGTAGCGCAAACGAACCGTCTTTGATGGCGGTTCTCAAAGTATCCTGCACCTTCCCCTTGGCATCGACAAAGCCCTCGTCTTTGAGGAACTTCCATATCTTCTCGGATTGCTCGACCCCGAGGTTCGAAACCTGGCCTTTGTCATCCACGGTCTTGATTGTGGCGAACTGGTGCTGCTCGACAATCCCGAAGCGGATGCCGGTATCCTCCTCGATCTCCTTCTGGAGGTTTTCGGCGAATTGTTCGTAGTTTTCCGTGGCAATAACGGTCAATGTATTGATGTCGTTACCGCGAAGGCGCAAGCCTTCCTGATTGACGCACAGACGTAAACCACGTCCCAGTGTTTGTCGTCTTTCGCGCTCGCTGCCCATGTCCCGGAGGGTACAAATCTGGAAGACGTTGGGGTTGTCCCAGCCTTCCTTCAGCGCCGAATGCGAAAAGATGAACTTCAGCTTGGTATCAAAGGACAGGAGCTTTTCCTTGTCCTTCATAATCAGGTTATAGGCACGCTCCGCGTTGTCTCTGTTCGACTGATTGTTTTCAGCGGTATCGACAGACTTGCCTTTCTTATCGATGGAGAAATAGCCTTCATGTACCTCTGCCGCATCCGTATCAAGGTCGATCTCGGCAAAGAGGCTCTGGTAGTCGGCTGACTTAGCCAGCTTCAGGTACTCTTCCTCGAACATTTTGGCGTACTTAGCTTTAACCGGATTGCCGTCTGCATCGTACTGCCGGTAATGCTCGACACTATCGATGAAGAATAGGCTCAGGACCTTGATCGGCTGCTTGTTGGCCGCAAAGGTCAGTTCCTTGTCCAGGTGCTCCTTGATTGTCCGGCGGATCATCATGCGTTTAACCGCATCCGGATCAACGCCGCCAATCGCATCATCCGGCCTCAAGACTTCATCAAATCCATCACCTTTGACCTCGATGGACTCATTGTCTTTGCCGCACGTAATCGTGCCGATCTGCATATTTTCATAGATCGCCCGGTTAGCGATCTGCTCCAGATCGTCACCGTCTTCGACCGTCAGAATGTCACGGCGGATATTCTTGCCGCGCTGGACATCGATCTCGATCTTGGCCGTAATCAATCCCTTCCGGTTATGGGTCGAGACCAAGCGAACATAGGGCTTGTTATGCCCTCCGTCGATCTCCAGAGAGGCGACTTCGATCGTACCCGTTCACGCGCTCTATAGCGGGTTAGGTCAACTTTGGGCGTTCCTGCTC
>DAOPKY010000070.1:0-15991 GCA_035391465.1 Thiolinea sp.
CTGGCGCATCTGTTCGGGCAGCTGCACCAGAGCGGCCTGTAGTTGTGGGTCATCGGCCCATGCCGCCACCAGCATCAGCCCGGCAAACAGGGCCGCAAGCCAGGATTTGGTAGCCGCCACCGCCTGTTCCGGCCCGGCATGCAGCGGCAGGATAAAATCACAATACGGCGTCAGGGCCGCATCTTCGACCCGGTTGATCAGCCCCAGCGTGCTTGCCCCTGCCGCCCGGGCCATGCGGGCATAATGGACCAGATCGGGACTCTGGCCGGACTGGGAAATCAGGATCACCAGCGTGTCTTCCAGCCGGGTGCCGGCCTGATAGATCGACAGGGTTGACGGTGTGGCCGAGGCGGTCGGAATGTGCCGCCCGGTCTCGATCAGGTAGCGGATGAAAACCCCGGCATGATCCGAACTGCCGCGCCCGCAGGTGATGACCAGACGCAGCGGACGGGTACACAGGTGACGTATCAGCGGGCCAAGCGGCTCCGGCAGGCGCTCAAGCTGGCGCTGCAGGCAGTCGGGGGCAGCGCTGGCTTCGGTATACATCAAGGTTCTGGTCATGTAGCTATCCTCTGTTACTGTGATCGGTCGGTTGATTCAGGCCGTTTTCAGGCCTCTTCCTGCCTGCAGCAGCCAGACTGCCCTCCCCTGTCTGCCTCAGTCCGTGCGGCGGATGGCCATTTCCGAGACAAAATCGTAGCTGTCGCCCCGGTAATGCGAGCGGGTGAACTCCACCGGCGTGCCATCGGCCAGAAACGAGTGCCGTTCGATATACAGCACCGGGCTGCCGGGGGTAACACGCAGCAGGGTGGCCTGCTCCTGATCACAGGGCACGGCACGCAGGCGCTGGGTGGCACGTACCGGGCGGCTGTCCAGCGCATCCAGGTAACGGTACAGCGAGCCATTGAGCGTTTCCGGCTCCGGCAGCAGGCGTGCCGACAGCACCGCATGCTCCAGTGCCAGCGGCTCCTCATTGGCAGTGCGCAGGCGGTACAGACTGGCCACCTGCTCCCCGGCATCCAGCGCCAGCAGGCCGCACTCCGTCACACTCGCCTCGCGCCGGCTGCGCTCCAGCCACACCACACCGGAAACCAGCCTGCGGTGCTGCATGTCTTCGGTGAAGCTGGTCAGGTGTCCCAGCGGCTGCTCCATGCGGCTGGCAATAAAGGTGCCCGCCCCCTGACGCTGGGTCAGCAGGCCCTCGCTGACCAGAATCCCGAGGGCACGGCGCACGGTCACACGCGACACCGACAACAGGTTGGCCAGATCGCGCTCACCGGGCAGCGGCTGATCCCGCTCCAGGGAATGATCGTTAATGCCCTGGCGCAGCAGGCCGGCCAGGCGCTGGTACATGGGCGCATCCCCGCCTTCAAGCAGGCTGGCATGCTGCCGGATATAAGGTTCCATGGTCATGTTGTTACTCCTGTGACAGCCCCTGTCGGGCCAGCAATAACGCACCATCCAGCGCATCGCCCTGCGCAGGAACCAGTGTGGTGCGTATCGTTTCCGGCAGCCACCGGCTCATGGCACCGGACAGACCGCCCAGCAGGGCAATACGTCCGGTCCGGTAGCGTGCCAATACTTCCAGCAGGCGGCACACATCGGCACTCGCCTGTGCCAATAATGCCAGCGCATGCGGGTCATCCTCCCCGGCATGCTCAAAAACCCGTGGTGCAAAGCGGGCAAAGTCTGCCGGTCTGGCATTCATGCTCCAGGCCAGAAACTTTGTCGGTTCCGCCCCCATATCCGCACTGACCGCCCGGGTCAGCGGGGAGTCCGGGACAATGCCTTCCAGTGCCAGCAGTGCCAGCCGCACCGCCTGATGCCCAAGCCAGGCCCCGCTGCCCTGATCCCCGAGTGTAAAGCCCCAGCCCCCGAAAGTACGAACCTCCCGAGCGCAGATAATCTGGGCGCAGGAGCCGGTTCCCAGAATCAGGATGCCGCCCGCCTGCCCCCGGTGGGCTCCCAGACAGGCAATATAGGCATCGGTCCTGAGTTCACAGCGGGCAAACAGCGTGGTGATGGGGGTGGCCAGTGCCAGATCCTCCTCCAGTACCGCACCGGCCAGTCCGATACCGGCCTGTAACTGCTTCAGCTCAGTGGTATGCAAACCGGCCTGCTCAAGGGCCTGCCGGCTGCACTCAAGGATTGTTGCCCTGACCTGCCCGACTCCGAGCCGGAAATTGGCCGGGCCGGCACACCCCTGACCCAGAATGCGGCCATGGCGATCGGCAAGACGGGCACGGCAATGGCTGCCGCCACCGTCAATACCGATGAATAATGGAGTGCTGTCCTGCCCCTGCATGGCTTATTCCTTATTGCTGATTTCCGGTGGAACCGGTCGCCGGAATACTGTCCGTCACGATCAGGTTTTCCCACCAGTGCTTGTGATCCGGAAGGATACCAGTTTAGGCTTTGGTTTTAAATTAAAAAATACCATTTGCCATATTGGTATTATTTTATTACACTCGAAACCAGCTTGAAGACCCCAGGGCCACGAAGCCCGGAATTTTCCCGACCCTGTCAGGATTTGCTGTATGAAACCTGCTGACTTCGACCCGACCTGCCACGCCACCGAACAATCCGGTGACGGCTGGACCGGTATGGACCAATGGCCTGAACAGGTATTATCCCTGCGCCTGACCCAAGCTCACCTGAATGCATTGACCTGTGTGCAGGGAGCCTGTACTGCGATTGCTACGGCTGGAGAGGCGGCGGCAAAACGGCTGGCCGATGGCGGGGGAAGAATGATTTACTGCGGGGCCGGCTCAGCCGGGCTGCAGGCCTGTGTCGACGGACTGGAACTGCCGGGAACCTACGGCTGGCCGGAAACCCGTCTGGTTCTGCTGCTGGCTGGCGGGCTGGGCAGTTTTTTCCGGGGCCGGGGCAGTGCCGAAGATGATACCACTGCGGCAGTGAGTGCCTGCCGGCGGCTTGATCCCGGCCCTGCCGATATCATGCTTGCCGTCTCCGCCAGCGGCCGGACCCCCTATACCGTCGCGGCTGCCCGTCATGCCCGCGCCCGAGGCTCGCTGATCATCAGCCTCTGCAACAATCCGGATACCCTGCTCACCCGGCTGGCGCAGCATGCCATTGTGTTGCCCACCGGTCCCGAAGCGGTAGCCGGGTCCACGCGCATGGCCGCCGGCAGTGCCCAGAAAATCGCCCTGAACACCCTGTCCACCCTGATCATGGCCCGGCTGGGCTACCTGTATGACAACCTGATGGTCAACCTCAACGCCGCCAACAGCAAGCTGCAGGCGCGTGCCGTCGCCATGGTCTGCCAGATCAGCGGCTGCAGTGCCGCCGAAGCCCTGCAGGTACTGCATCAGGCTGATTTCCGGGTACCGCTGGCCATTCTGCTGCAGAGCGGGCTTGCTCCCGGACAGGCAGAATGCCTGCTGGAGCAGCACCACTACCGGCTGCGGGCCGTGCTGGGACACCGGGGTATCCCGCAGGCCATGGCAGAAGCCCCGGATGGCCAATTCCACAGGGAACCGCCGGCCTGAGGAGAGGAGCCGCTTCATCCCCGTCCCTGTCGTCGTATTTCCATTGTTCATTTACCTTGAGGAGAGAACCGCATGAAACCCTTTCATATCGTATCCGCCGTCCCCCTGACGCTGGCACTGGCGATAAGCACCGCCATGGCCGGAGAGCTCAGCATTGAAAGCTGGCGCGTGGATGACAGGGACCTGTGGGAAAAAGAGATCATCCCGGCCTTCAACCAGGCCCACCCCGACATCACGGTAAAGTTCAACCCCACTGCACCGACCGAATACAATGCCAGCCTCAATACCCGTCTGGCCGGGGGCACTGCCGGCGACCTGATCACCTGTCGCCCGTTTGATATTTCCCTGGAGCTTTATAACAAGGGCAACCTGAAGGACATCAGTGCCCTTGACGGGCTGAAAAACTTTTCCGAAGTCGCCAGAAGTGCCTGGCAGACCGATGACGCTAAAACCACGTTCTGCCTGCCCATGGCCTCAGTGATCCACGGCTTCTTTTATAACCGGGATATTTTCACGGAGCTGGGCCTGAGCGTGCCGGAAACCGAAGCCGACTTCCTTGCGATGCTGGACAAAATCAGCAAGGAAAGCCAATACACGCCGATGGCACTGGGTACCAATGACGGCTGGGAAACCCATCAGATCGTCTATACCGGCATCGGCCCCAATGACTGGAAAGGTGAGGAGGGTCGCAAGGCACTGATCGCCGGCAAGGCCAAAATGACCGACCCCCGGTTCGTGGCACCCTATGCCCGGATGGCCAAATGGCAGCCCTATCTGAGCAAGGGCTATCAGTCCCAGACCTATGGCGACTCCCAGAACCTGTTTGCCCTGGGCCGGGCTGCCATCTATCCCGCCGGCAGCTGGGATATCGCCTATTTCAACAGCAATGCCGATTTCAAAATGGGCGCATTCAAGCCCCCGGTCGCCAATAAAGGGGATACCTGTTATATCAGCGACCACACCGACATCGGCATGGGCATCAATCCGGCCAGCAAGAACCCGGCTGATGCTGAAACCCTCCTGAACTGGCTGGCTTCCAGGGAATTCGCAGAGCTCTATACCAACAAAGTAACCGGTTTCTTCTCGCTCTCCGATCACAAGATCAATATTGAAGACCCGGTGGCTGCCGAGATGATCAGCTGGCGTGCCGACTGCGAATCCACCATCCGCCTGAATGCCCAGATTCTGAGCCGGGGACGGGATGACCTGGAAACTGCCTACTGGAATGCCGGGCAGGGTGTCCTTAACGGAACCCTGCAACCCGAAGCGGCGGGTGCCAATATTCAGGCCATTCTCGACAAGTGATACGCCGTTAATAATACCGTCAATTATCCTGACAATCTCCGTTAACCGTTGGTCTGTGCCCTGAAATCAGGGTACAGGCAGGCAGGTTTCCATCATTACCGATCACCGGCGAGGACCCCCGCGACATGATCAAAAAGCACGGTTTTCCGTTTCACATTCCGGTATTCATTCTGCCGGGATTTCTGATCTACACCCTGTTCAGTGCCTGGCCGCTGCTCGACACCCTGCTCCTGAGTTTTTTTGAGCAGGGCAGTGACGGCCAGCGGGTTTACAGCGGTCTGGCGAACTACCGGCTGGTGCTGACCGATCCGGACCTGTCCGCCGGCTTCTGGAATGCCCTGTGGAACAATGTGGTGTTTTTTCTGGTGCATGTGCTGGTACAGAATCCCGTCGGGCTGCTGCTGGCCGCCCTGCTGAGCCTGCGCAACCTGCGTGGCGTCCGGACCTATCGCACCCTGATCTTCATGCCCACCCTGCTCTCGGTGGTGATTATCGGCTTCATCTGGCAGCTGATCCTCAGTCCCCTGTGGGGCGTGAGTGAAACCCTGCTGGGTTATATCGGGCTGGAACACCTGTTTGATGCCTGGCTGGGCAAGGAATCCAGCGCCCTGCTCACGCTGGCGCTGATCTCGGTCTGGCAGTTCGTGGGCATTCCGATGATGCTGATTTACGCCTCACTGCTGGCGATTCCGGACGAGCTGCTGGATGCCGCCCATGTGGATGGTGCGTCGCCGATGCGGACCTTCTGGCAGATCAAGCTGCCCCTGATCGCGCCCACGCTCGGTCTGGTGACCATCCTGACCTTCATCGGCAACTTCAATGCCTTCGACCTGATCTACGCAGTCAAGGGGGCACTGGCCGGGCCGAACTTCTCCACCGACATTCTCGGCACCCATTTCTACCGCACTTTTTTCGGCTTCCAGTCCAGTCTGGGCAGCACCACACTCGGTGCCACCGTAGCCACCCTGATGTTCCTGATCATTCTGGCCGGGGTTGCACTGTATTTTTACGGGGTACAGCGCCGCCTGCAGCGCTATCCGATGTGAGGAACCCGACATGAACAGCCAAATGCAACGTGGTATCAACACCTCACTGGTCCATCTGGTCCTCGGGCTTTACACCCTGGTGGCCCTGTTCCCGATCTTCCTGATTCTGGTGAACGCGCTCAAGACCCGCAAGGGCATCTTCAACGACCCGCTGGCCCTGCCGACGGCCAGCACCCTGAGTGTTGAAGGCTTTCAGAAGGTCTTCAGCCAGTCGGACTTTCTGCTCTATTTCGGTAACAGCCTGACCGTCACCCTGGTCTCGCTGTTTTTCGTGCTGCTGCTCGGGGCCATGGCCTCCTGGAGCCTGAGCGAATACCGTTTTCCGGGGCGGCGCATGCTGACGCTGTTCATGGCCATCGGCATCATGGTGCCGATCCGGCTCGGAACCGTCAGCATACTGGAACTGATGGTATCCCTTGAGCTGGTGAACACGCGCACGGCACTGATACTGGTTTATATCGCACAGGGCCTGCCGCTGGCGATTTTCATCCTGACCGAATACATGGCCCAGATACCGAAGGAGCTCAAGGAGGCGGCGCGTTGCGATGATGTGAGTGAATACCGCCTGTTTTTCCAGGTCATCCTGCCATTGACCCGGCCCGCCATCGCCACCGTGGCGGTATTTACCATGATTCCGATCTGGAATGACCTGTGGTTTCCGCTGATTCTGGCTCCCGGCGAAGGTACCCGCACCCTGACTCTGGGCGTGCAGCAGTTCATCGGCCAGTACGTCACCGACTGGAATTCGGTGCTGGCCTCCCTGACGCTGGCGGTGATTCCGGTACTGGTGCTGTACCTGTTCTTCTCACGCCAGCTGATCCGGGGCCTGACCTCCGGGGCCGTCAAATGAACCCGGTAAACCTGAAAAATCCGCTGAACCCGGTCAATTCCGCCCATCATCAAGGACAACAGAGCATGGCATCCCTGAGCCTGAAAAACGTAAAAAAGCGCTTCGGCAGGACCGAAGTCCTGCACGGTATCAACCTGGAAATCCAGGCCGGCGAGTTTGTGGTGTTTGTCGGCCCGTCCGGCTGCGGCAAGTCCACCCTGCTGCGCCTGATTGCCGGTCTGGAGACGATTTCCGGGGGCGAGCTGCATATCGGTGACGGGCTGGTCAACGACCTGTCCCCGCGTGAACGGGGCATCGCCATGGTATTCCAGTCCTACGCGCTTTATCCGCACATGTCGGTCTACCGCAACATGGCCTTCGGCCTGCGCATTGATGGTGACAGCAAGGATGCCATGGACCGGAAAATCCGTGCTGCTGCCGCCAAACTGCATCTGGAGCCACTGCTGGACCGGAAGCCGGGCCAGCTCTCCGGTGGCCAGCGCCAGCGCGTGGCTATCGGACGTGCCATTGTGCGTGATCCCCGGGTATTTCTGTTTGATGAACCGCTCTCCAATCTGGATGCCGCCCTCAGGGTGCGCATGCGCATCGAGATTGCCAGACTGCAGCAGGAGCTCAATACCACCACCATTTATGTCACCCATGATCAGGTCGAGGCCATGACACTGGCGGACCGGATCGTGGTGCTGCAGGGGGGCCGGGTGGAACAGGTCGGCAAACCCGTCGAGCTTTATCATCAGCCGGCCAACCGTTTTGTGGCGGGTTTCATCGGCTCACCGGCCATGAACTTCCTGCCGGCCACCGTACTGGATGCCAACGACAGCACCTGTTCCGTGGAGGTATCCGGAAACCGGGTCAACGGAATTCCGCGCCTGGTCTGCCTGACGGGGCAGTCCGTCACCCTGGGGGTGCGTCCCGAGCACCTGAGCCTGGAGCCCTGCGAGGGGCTGGCGCTGGCCGGGCAGGTCGAGTCAGTGGAGCGTCTGGGCGATATTACCTACCTGTACCTGTCGCTGAACGGTGATACCGAAAACCTGCTGACCGTGGCCCAAAAAGGGGATCACGAGCTGGCTCGGGGAGCAGAAGTCAGGGTATATGCCCGACAGGCATTGCTGCACCTGTTCGACCAGGAGGGGCAGGCCTTTCAGCACACCGGCTGACAGGCTGCTGTGCGTCTGTTGCGCGCCTTGTTGACAACAGGCATGATGGGCGCTCATGTACATTCATGAACTGGCGGCCATCGGTGCCGCAACCTGCTGGGCGCTCAGCGGCATCATCTCCGCCAACCCGTCCCGTACCCTCGGTGCCCTGCGCTTCAGCAGTATCCGCATGGTGCTGGTGCTGGGCATGCTCGGTATCTGGGTGCTGGCCTCCGGTGGCTGGCAGACCCTGCATGCGGCACAGCTGCCGGCGGCCCTGCTCTCTGGCGTTATCGGCATCTTTCTGGGAGATGCGGCCCTGTTTGCCACCATGAACCGCATGGGACCGCGCCGTACCGGTATCCTGTTTGCCATGAATGCTCCCATGGCGGTTGTGCTGGGCTGGCTGTTTCTGGATGAACAGCTGTCACTCCGGAACGGGACCGGCATCCTGCTGTGTATTGGGGGTGTCCTGCTCGCCATTGTGTTCGGCAAACGCCGCAGCCAGATTCATCAGTGGGAAAGCATCAGCGGCTCACCATGGACGGGTATTGCGCTGGGATTGGGAGCAGCACTGGCCCAGGCCACCGGAGCCCTGATCGTGCGTCCGGTCATGCAGACCGGAGCAGACCCGGCCACAGTGTCCTGCCTGCGCGTGCTGGCCGGGGTGGTGTGCCTGAACGGACTGCGTTACCTGCTGGCGCGCAAACCCTCCCAAAAGCCCCCGGTGGCACTGACACCGGCACTGCTGGGCCAGGTGGCGCTGTCCGGCTTCATTGCCATGGCACTGGGCATGACCCTGCTGCTGTTCGGCCTTGCCGGCGGCAAGGTCGGCATCATCACCACCCTGTCAGCCATGGCTCCGGTTATTCTGCTGCCGCTGTTATGGCTGCGTACCGGTGAAGTGCCGGCAGCGGGTGCCTGGATCGGAGCGGTGCTGGTGGTAGCCGGCTGCGGGCTGATTTTCAATGCCTGAGAGCCTGACTGGAGTGAACGATGACCGGAAAATACCCTCAAAGAAAAAACGGGGCAAACTTGGGGACGGCTTGCCCCGTCCGGAACGTCCCTGTCCTTATTTTTAGGATGGTTAGTGGTTCCCGTTCCTTTTGGGCAACTTGAATTATAGGCTTAAGCTGAACAAAAGCTTAATGAATTTTTTTATATTCAATCATTTTTTAAACATTCTTACACAATGGCTTTGGTATTTGGATACGGTTCGCTGCTCAACCCGGCCAGTGCGGCACGAACCCTGAAACGGCCGGTTGGTCACGGTGAACTGTGCTGCGGGGTGCTGCACGGCTTTCTGCGCTCCTGGACCGCAGCGACCCGCATTACCCTGTGTATTGATGGTGAACCGTGCTGTCATCAGGCCCTGTTTCTTGACCTGACGCCATGCGCCGGCAGCAGCTGCAACGGTGTGTGTCTGGAAGTCACGGACAGCGAGCTGCAGGCCCTGGACCTGCGTGAACGCGGTTATGAACGCCGGCAGGTGGAGGTGGAATTTGACGGACGCTGTGACAGTGCCTGGACTTACCTGAAGCCCGGTGATGCCAAGCAGTATCAGGGGATTATTGCCGCCTGTTACATCGACCTGATCAAGGAGGCCCTGCAGCATTACCCCGACGCTTTTGTCAGCCACTTCTGGGCAAGTACCCTGCCAACGGATGCAGCCATTGTGCAGGGTGAATATATCTTTGCCGACTGTGAACAGAACCGTGCTGCCGGACGTCAGCTGACACCCGGCAGCACCGGTTCCTGATCAGGGCAATACAGACAGGGGTGTCGTGTTTCAGTCCTGCTTCTGACGCTGGTCCAGCACACGCTGGGCCTTGCCCTGGGAGCGCCCGACTTCGCCCTCATCCTTGACATTGACCTGAATCGAGACCCCGATGAAGGTCTTGACCAGATGCTTCAGCTCCTGTGCGGCTTGGGCACGGGCCTCAGCACCGACATCATTACTGCGGGCCTCGACATGAATTGCCAGCTTGTCCATGTGCCCCTGACGCGTGACCTCCAGCTGGTAATGCGGCGACAGGTCCGGGAGTTTCAGTATCTGCTCTTCCAGCTGGGACGGGAACACATTCACGCCACGGATGATCAGCATGTCATCACTGCGTCCGGTGATCTTTTCCATGCGGCGCATGCAGCAGGCCGAACCGGGCAGCAAGCGGGTCAGGTCACGGGTACGGTAGCGGATGATGGGCATGGCTTCCTTGACCAGTGCGGTGAAGACCAGCTCGCCCTCCGCTCCGTCTGCCACCGGCTGCAGGGTATCCGGTGCCACGATTTCCGGATAGAAGCTGTCTTCCCAGATGGTGGGACCGTCCTTGGTGGACACGAACTCCTGCGCCACGCCCGGCCCCATGACCTCGGAAAGGCCATAGATGTCCACCGCATCAATCCCCATGCGCTCCTCGATCTCCTTGCGCATGGCATTGGTCCAGGGTTCGGCCCCGAAAATGCCGACCCGCAATGAACAGGTACGCGGATCAATGCCCTGACGGTCGAACTCGTCCGCCAGATTGAGGCAGTAGGACGGCGTGACCATGATAATGTCGGGCTTGAAATCCTGGATCAGCTGAATCTGGCGCTCGGTCTGCCCGCCCCCGAACGGAATCACGGTACAACCCAGACGCTCGGCCCCATAGTGCGCCCCGAGTCCGCCGGTAAACAGGCCATAGCCATAGGACACATGCACCTTGTCACCCCGCCGGCCACCGGCAGCCCAGATCGAGCGGGCCACCATATCGGCCCAGCGGCTGATGTCACCGGCGGTATAACCGACCACGGTGGGCTTGCCGGTGGTGCCGCTGGAGGCATGAATGCGTACAATATCCTCCATCGGCACGGCAAACATGCCAAAGGGGTAATTGTCCCGCAGATCCTGCTTGGTGGTATAAGGGAAGCGTGCCAGATCGGCCAGCTCCTTCAGATCATCCGGATGCACGCCAGCCTGATCAAACTTGGCCTTGTACATCGGTACATTGGCATAGGCATGCTGCAGGGTCCATTTCAGGCGTTCCAGCTGCAACGCCTCCAGTTCATCACGGCTGGCTTTTTCCACCGAGCTTAAACCACCGCCCGGAAACCGGCTTGCTGTCATATCCACTCCTCCTCTTTGATCCAATTGTCAAACCCGCTCAATAATCATGGCGATTCCCTGTCCCACACCGATACACATGGTGCACAGGGCATAACGTCCACCGCGGCGCTTCAGTTCATAAGCTGCCGTAGTGACAAGGCGTGCACCACTCATGCCCAGGGGATGGCCCAGTGCAATTGCCCCGCCATTGGGATTCACATGCGCGGCATCATCGGCCAGCCCCAGATCGCGGGTCACCGCCAGGGCCTGGGCGGCAAACGCCTCATTCAGTTCAATCACATCCATCTGCTCCAGACGCAGACCGGTCAGGGCCAGCACCTTGCGTGTCGCCGGGGCCGGGCCGAACCCCATAATGCGCGGGTCCACCCCGGCAGTGGCCATGCCGACCACCCGTGCCAGCGGCTCCAGCCCGTTGGGGGCCAGGGCCGCCTCACCGGCCAGCAGCATGGCACAGGCTCCGTCATTCACACCCGAAGCATTACCGGCGGTAACACTGCCACCGGTCCGGAACGGTGCCGGCAGCTTTGCCAGCCCTTCCAGGCTGGTGGCACGCGGATGCTCATCGGTCTCAAACACCAAGGCTTCCTGCTTGCGGCGCGGGATCAGCACCGGCACGATTTCATCCCGGAAGCGTCCGGATGCCTGGGCGGCGGCGGTGCGCTCCTGGGAACGCAGGGCAAAGGCATCCTGATCGGCCCGCGAGATATTGAAATCCGCCGCCACATTCTCCGCGGTCTCCGGCATGCTCTCGGTGCCATACTGTTTTTCCATCAGCGGATTGGGAAAGCGCCAGCCAATGGTGGTGTCATAGATTTCCGCATTGCGGCTGAAGGCACTGGTGGCCTTGGGCATGACAAAGGGCGCACGCGACATGGACTCGGCCCCGCCGGCAATCATCAGCTGCGTATCACCCGCCTTGATGGAACGTGCTGCCAGACCGACGGCATCCATGCCGGAGCCGCACAGGCGGTTGATGGTGGTTCCCGGTGCCGTTGTCGGCAGGCCCGCCAGCAGGGTGGCCATGCGGGCAATATTGCGGTTGCACTCTCCGGCCTGGTTGGCATTGCCCAGGATCACATCGTCGATCTGTTCCCAGTCGACTTTTGGATTACGTTCCATCAGGGCCTTGAGTGGCACGGCGGCCAGATCATCGGTACGCACCGTGGACAGGGTGCCACCATAGCGCCCGATGGCAGTACGCACCGGACTACAGATAAAAGCTTCAGGCTTCATGCGGTTTTCTCCTCGGTTGGGGATACGGCTTCAGGCAGCACACTGCCGCGGATCTGATAGGAACGGCCCCGGAACACGGCGATCAGGGTGCCGTCCTGACGGTGGATTTCCACATCATAAACACCGGTACGGCCACTGCGGCTGCGCTCACGGGCTTCGGCAGTCAGCAGGTCGCCTTCCTGTGCCGAGGCCAGAAAGTCAATGCTGCAGCCGGAAGCCAGGGTGGCCTTGTTGGTATTGTTGCAGGCATGGGCAAAGGCACTGTCGGCCAGGGCAAACATAAATCCGCCATGACAGACTGCATGCCCGTTCAGCATGTCGTTACGCACCACCATGGACAGCAGGGCACGGCCCGGTGTGCTTTCCAGTATGCGCATGCCCAGTGCCTGTGTGGCATAATCGTTTTCATGCATGGCCTCGCTGCAGGCCAGCGCCAGCTGTTCCGGGGTCAGGTTCAGGGTGGTCTCAGTCATGGAAACTGCCTCCGGTAATGGCGCGGCGTACCAGCAGCGGTGAAGCCCGGTAACGGTCCTCCCCGTAGCTCCCGGCCAGATTGTCCAATACGGTGGCCACGCGTCCCACCCCGATACGCTCGGCCCAGGCCATGGGGCCGAGCGGGTAGTTCACGCCGCCCTGCATGGCAGTATCGACAGCGGCAATGGAGCAGACCTGCTGATTGACGGCATCCGCGCCCTCATTGGCGAGCATGCAGACCGTGCGCATCACCAGCATCCCCGGAATATCGTCCAGAATCGAAACCTGCTTGCCCATGGCCTGCCACAGGCCGATGGCATCCTCCAGTGCCTGCCTTGAAGTCTGGTCGGCACCGGCCAGGGCAATGCGGGTTGCATCGGCATAATCCAGTGCCAGATCAAACAGCACCAGGTTCTCCAGCTCATCCGCCGCCGTGCACTCAGTGGCCGTGCGCCCGTCGGTCAGGGCCAGCATTGCCTCACCGGCCAGAATGACAAAATCCTCGTCATTGTCGCGGGCCTCCGTCTCCACGGTAATCCCGGCGGTCTGCATGAGCCGGATCAGGGTCTCGGCAAAGGGGGCATCCCCGAGTACCTGCACCTGTTGCGGGGCTGGAAAAGTCGTGGCGGTCTGTGCCACGGGGGCTGCTGCCTCCTTGCCATGGACAAAGAAACCGCGTCCGCTCTTGCGCCCGAGGAAACCGGCATCCACCAGCTCTTTCTGAATCAGTGAAGGGGTGAAACGCGGATCACCGTAATAGGCGCTGTGCACCGAACAGGTGACGGCATAATTGACGTCATGGCCAATCAGGTCCATCAGCTCGAATGGCCCCATGCGGAAACCGCCGCACTCGCGCATCACCGCATCCAGGGTGGCGGCATCGGCTCCCCCTTCCTGCAGCACACGCAGCCCCTCGGCATAAAAAGGCCGCGCCACCCGGTTGACAATAAAGCCGGGTGTAGAACGTGCCAGTACCGCCTGCTTGCCCCAGGCCGTGGCGGTGGCGAAAACCGTCTCCGCCACGGTTTCATCCGTAGCCAGCCCCCGAATCACCTCGACCAGTTTCATGATCGGGGCCGGATTGAAGAAGTGCATGCCCACCAGCTGCTGCGGGCGCGCCAGTGCGGCACCGATAGCAGTAATGGACAGGGAGGAGGTATTGCTGGCCAGGATGGTGTCCGGGCCGCAGAGGCTTTCCAGCCGGGTGAACAGCTCCTGCTTGACCGCCAGGTTTTCGACAATCGCCTCGATCACCAAGGCTGCCGGTGCCAGGTCTTCCAGTGTGGCGGCCACCTGAATCCGGTTCAGCAGGGCCTCGCGGTCGGCGGCACTCATGCGCCCGCGTGCCACCTGTTTTTCCAGCCCGGCACCGATCTGGTCGCAGCCTTTCCGGGCAGCCCCCTCCCCCACATCAAACAGCAGGACCGGATGCCCGGCAGCAGCAGCCACCTGTGCCACCCCGGCACCCATGGTACCGGCTCCGATGACGGCCACGGTTTGCGTGATTTCCAGTGCACTCATGTTCAGTTCCCCCGAAATGCCGGTTTACGCTTGTTGATGAATGCCTGTACGCCCTCACGGTAATCGTGGGTGCGCCCGGCCAGACGCTGCAGGTCACGCTCCAGATCCAGTTGCTGATCCAGGGTATTGCTGAAGGAAGCGTTGATGGCCCGCTTGATATAAGCCAGTCCCTGTGTGGGCTGGGTGGCCAGCCGGGCGGCCAGCTGCCCGGCCTCCGGCATCAGTTCCGCATCATCCACACAGCGCCAGATCATGCCCAGACGCTCGGCTTCTTCCGCAGACACCTTGTCCCCGAGCATGGCCAGTGCCATGGCCTGGCTGCGTCCGACCAGACGCGGCAGGGTCCAGGTACCGCCGGAATCCGGTATCAGGCCAATGCGGCAGAAAGCCTGGATGAAACTGGCCGAACGGGCCGCAAACACAATGTCACAAGCCAGCGCAATGTTGGCCCCGGCCCCGGCAGCCACGCCATTGACGGCGCAGATCACCGGTTTTTCCATCCCGGTCAGGGCACGGATCAGCGGATTGTAGTTCTTTTCCAGTGACTCCCCCAGGTCGGGCATGGTGGCATCGGGGGCCACGGCACGGTCGGACAGGTCCTGCCCGGCACAGAAGCCGCGTCCGTTACCACTCAGCAGCAGGCAGCGGATGGCGCTGTCGTCCTGTACGGTGCAGATGGCCTGGCGCACTTCGCGGTGCATTTCAGTGGTGAAGCTGTTGAGCTTGTCAGGGCGGTTGAAAACCAGGGTGGCAACCCCGGCCTCGACGCCGAATTCAATGGTGGTAAAACTCATGAGTGCGTGATTCCTGCAATATTTCTGCAATGGAGACGGGCCTTAACGGCCCTGGAACTCGGGTTTGCGCCGTTCGCTGAAAGCGGCGATGCCTTCGCGCCGGTCCTCGGTGGCGGCCAGCATGACAAAAGCCTTGCGTTCAAATTCCAGCCCGGCACTGAGCGAGCTTTCAAATGCCTGCAGCATGGCTTCCTTGGCCAGCCGTACAGCCAGCGGCGGTTTGCCGGCAATGGTTTCAGCCAGTGCCATGGCCGTTTCCAGCGTCAGCTCCGGCTCGGTCACCTGTGCTGCCAATCCGGCACGCAACGCCGTGGCGGCATCAATCATTTCCCCGCCCAGCACCATTTGCATGCCCAGTGATTTGCCCACGGCACGGATCAGGCGCTGCGTGCCGCCGGAACCGGGAATAATGCCCAGGTTGATTTCCGGCTGGCCGAAACGGGCGTCGTGACCGGCGATAATAATGTCGGCATGCATGGCCAGCTCGCAGCCACCGCCCAGGCAGTAGCCATTCACGGCCGCAATCAGGGGTTTGGGGAACTGGCGAATGCGTGCCCAGTGCTGTGGGCGTTCGTTGTGCATGACACCCACCATATCCAGTGCCGCCATCTCGCGGATGTCCGCCCCGGCGGCAAAGGCCTGCCGATCACCGGTGATCACGACACAGCGCACGGCATCATCCCGGCTGCAGGCATCCAGAACCGTGGCAATTTCAGCCAGGGTTTGGGTACGCAGGGCATTCCGCACTGCAGGGCGGTTCAGGCGCAACAGCAATACCCCTGCCTGGGGGGTACCAGGCAATATATCCTCAAAAGACTCCAAGGTGACTCCTCATCCAGTGTTGGAATGGAGATTAACTATACCTGAGTCTTTTAATAAGATACAAGATTCTTTTAAATTTTAATTTTTCTGTATCACTTTCAGCAAGAACAGGGGTAGTGCTGACTTCCGGCCTGCAGTGCCGCACGGGTGTGACCGGAAGTGATGCCAGCCAATTTTAAGCGGCCTGTCGGGAGGAGA
>DAOPKY010000071.1:0-15410 GCA_035391465.1 Thiolinea sp.
GGCGGAACTGGCGGCACAGGTGGAGCAGATTGTGCTGGCGGGGCAGGTGGTCCCGGCGGGGCCGGTGGAGTAGGTGGTCCTGGAGGAGCTGGTGGTAATGGTAGTACCGGCAGTTCTACCGACATGAACCAGTTGATCGAACTGCTGATGCAGCTGCTGTCACAATTACAAGGTGGTGCTGCCGGAGCCGGTGGAACCCCCGGCACGGGCGGCACCTCCGGTACAGGCGGCACCTCCGGCACGGGCGGCACCTCCGGCACGGGCGGCACCTCCGGTACAGGCGGAACCTCCGGTACAGGCGGAACCTCCGGTACAGGTGGAACCTCCGGAACAGGTGGAACCTCCGGAACAGGCGGCACCTCCGGAACAGGCGGCACCTCCGGAACCGGTGGAACTTCCGGTACGGGTACAGGCAGTGCTGACATGCAGCAGCTGACCGACCTGCTGCAGCAATTGCTGACCAAGCTACAGGGTGGCAGCAGCACGGGCACCGGCGGCACCTCCGGAACCGGTGGTACTTCCGGCACGGGTACCGGCGGCACTTCCGGCATTGGTGGCGGCAAGGGTGGCAGCGGTACTTCCGGAACCGGTGGAACTTCCGGTACGGGTACGGGCAGTGCTGACATGCAGCAGCTGACCGACCTGCTGCAGCAACTGCTGACCAAACTGCAGGGCGGGAGCGGTACAGGAAACACCAGTGGCAGCACTGGCGGTTCAACCAGTGGCGGTACTTCAGGTACAGGAAGCTCAACCAGCGGTACGGGCGGCTCTGGTGGTACTTCCGGAACCCAGGGACAGGGTGGTGCCGGTTGTGCTGAAGGCGGTAGCGGCCCCGGCGGAAGCCATGGTGCTGAAGGCGGTCGTGGTCCCGGCGGAAGCCATGGTGCCAAAGGCAGTTCAGGCATGGGTTCCATGAATGCCAGCGACTCGCAGCAGTTGATGCAGTTGTTGCAGCAGTTGCTGACATTGCTGACCGAGCAGATGAATGCCGGTCAGGGTGGTTCTTCCACCGGCGGCTCTTCAGGCTCCGGCAATAATAGCAGTATGGGTGGTCAGGGCACGGGCCTGACAACGGGCGGCTGGAAGTAAGCAATCCGCTTTGAGCCCTGTCGGGAACTGCGGTTCCTGATGATGACGGCCTCCCGATAACGGAGGCCGTCTGTATTTCAGCGCAGTACGCTGGCCGGTGTCGGGTTGTCCCGGTCTGTCACAAGGTCAGCCTGCAGGGTGGGTTCCGGCTCAAAATAGCGGTAATGCCCGACGATGGGCCAGTCAAACAGCACATCCTCAATGCGGGTTCCGGCATTGATATTGTGACCGATCAGGGGGCGCTCCTCATCATAACTGCGCATTTCCATCACCACACCGATATGGTACTGCTTTTCATTCAACTGCCAGATCACCACATCACCAGCCAGATAATCATTGGAGTTGTCACTGACCGGTGTCAGCGACTTGCCCTTGCGCTCGAAGAAGGTCATCAGGTTCAGTACCCGGCGGTGATCGATATTGGTATCCGGGCTGCGCAGCCCCCATTTCTGCGGGTATTTGCGGAAATGACGGCGCATGTCTTCATGCACTGCCTGCTGCAGGTCCACCCCTTTGGCACGGAAGGCGCGAATGATGACATCGGTACAGACACCGAAGCTCGGGTCCACATCCCCGCCCGGATAGGCAATTTTAAGGTAGGCGGGATTGTAGCTCAGGGTGGTTTCAGCCTGTGCGTAAACAGAGTCCATCAGTCTGGCAACATGGGCCGGGGGGACCGGGCGCAGGCGTGGTGGAATGGCAGGAGGCCGCCAGTTCCAGTCCGGAAGTATCGGTGGCAGGGCGAAAGTTTCCCCGGCTTCCTCGACCAACGCGGTATCCGGTATTGATGTAACACCGACAGGGGCATTGTCATCTGTCGTCGGGGCCTGGGTCTTGGGATGGGTGGGTGCCACACGTTGCTCCAGCCGTTCCCAAAGGCCCGGATGCTGCAGGTAAAGCCAACCGGCACTGCCGCTCAGCAGCAGTACCATACCCAATCCCGTTGCAAGATAACGCATGCGCATGTACAAAACCTCTAGATCGTGATCATGATCCGGTCATCCACAATCTGCACCGGCCAGGTTTTCAGTGCGATTTCAGCCGGTTCTTCCGCCGGTTCGCCCGTGCGGACATTGAACATGCCGCCATGTAATGAGCACTGTACGCGGTCACCCTTGAGGCAGCCCAGATACAGGGAAGCATCTTCATGGGTGCACCGGTCATCCACGGCATGGAATTGCCCGTCTACATTGCAGACCAGAATGTGCTGACCATTCTCCAACGCTACACGCTTCATTTTTCCCGGTTTGATTTCGTTTATACTGCCTGCATCAATCATTGCTGGAGCTTGCCCATGAGTCAGTTATGGATAATGGGATGTGGCGACATTGGCCGCCGTGTTGCCAGTTTATATCAGAAGCAGGGCAGATCGGCTATTGGCTGGGTCAGAAGCAGGGAATCCCTGCAGCTTGGGCAGGCGCAGGGCATCAGCATGCGTACCGGTGACATGGATGCGGGCTGCTTTTTTCCGCGCAATGCCTTTGAACAGGCCGATATTTTCTGGTTTATGCCGCCCCCGCCACAGGGTGAAGTGGACATTCGTCTGCGCCGTTTTCTGCTGGCGGTGCAGAAAGCACCACGCCGCATGGTACTGATCAGTACCACCGGGGTATACGGGGATTGTGGCGGGCGCTGGATCGACGAAACCGAGCCGTTGAAGCCGGTGACGGCGCGGGCTGTGCGCCGGGTCGATGCGGAAACGGCATTGCAGGCATGGGGGGACAAATATGACGGTGACTGGGTGATCCTGCGTGTGCCGGGGATTTATGCCCCCGAGTGCCTGCCGCTGCAGCGGCTGCAGCGCGGTGAACCGGTGGTGTGTGAAGCTGAAGCTCCGTGGACCAATCGCATTCATGCCGATGATCTGGCCCTGGTGTGTCAGCGCGCCATGGAGGCAGCGCCGGCCCGCCGTATCTACAATGCCACGGATGGTCATCCGTCCACCATGACGGACTATTTCAACCGGGTGGCGGATTTTGCCGGTCTGCCGTACCCGCCGCAGGTCTCTCTGGCCGAGGCCATGACCTGCCTGAGTGCCGGCATGCAGTCCTACCTGAGGGAATCGCGCCGAATCGGAAATGACCGGCTGGTGCGGGAGCTGGGTATCGAACTGGCACACCCGTGTCTGGATTTGCCGAACAGTTCTCCGGGCAGCAAGGTGTAGACGGGATTGGTGCTCAGGTCTGCCCCAGTACCGACCACAGCATGCGCAGGCCGCTGATAAACAGGAACAGTGCAAAGGCACGGCGCAGGTTGACGGGATTGAGACTGTGTGCAATGCGTGAACCCAGCGGGGCGGTGAACACGCTCACGGAAAAGATCAGGAACGCCGCCGGGAGGCTGACATAACCGAAGGAGTACGGCGGGCGCAAGGCGGCATCCCGGCCGGACCAGATAAAGCCCAGTACCGCCGGGACGGCGATCAGAAGGCCGAAGGCTGAAGCCGTACCCACAGCACGATGGACCGGGTAGGAAAAGGCAGTCAGCACCGGTACCGACAGGGTACCGCCACCGATCCCCATCAGGGCGGAAAAGGTGCCGATGCCGGCAGGCAACAGGCCCCGTGCCAGCTTGCCTTCGGGTAAGGCCGGTGCCAGTACGATTTTTTTGGGCAGCACCATATTGATGGCGACTGCCAGTGCGATACCGCCGAAAATCAGGGTCAGGCTGGATGAGGCCAGATAGCGGGACAGGATACCGCCCGCTGCCGCCCCCAGAAACACCAGCGGCCCCCAGCTTTTCAGCAGTGCTGTATCAATCGCCCCCTTGGCGTGATGCGAGCGTGCCGAGGAAATCGAGGTGGGAATGATGGTGGCCAGCGAAGTTGCCACCGCCACATGCATGGCAATACTGCGCGGTACCTCCAGATAGTCTAACAGCAGATAAAGTACCGGCACGATCACTATGCCACCCCCGACCCCCAACAGGCCGGCCAGTATCCCGGCCACTGCCCCGGTGAGCATGAGTCCGAAAGCCAGCAGCAACAAAAGCTCGGTTGAATACAAAGGGGTCATGGCACACGGCTCCAGTCCGGATCGTTGAGGGTGGTGATAATGCGTTGGTAAAGGGCATCGCTTTCAAACAGGTAAGCATGACCGCCGGGACAGGTTTCAAAGCGGCAGTGCGGAATCCGTTCAGCCATGCGTTGCTGGGCTGCGAGCGGGGCCTGTCCGTCCCGGATGCCGGCCAGCACCAGTGTCGGGGCGCTGATCTGTCCCAGACGTGCATAGGTGTCATGCCGGGCGCGGGCACCCAGCTGGGCCAACAGTCCGGCACGAGCCCCCGGTTCATTCCGGCAGGCTGCCATCTGCTGCATGCGTCGCCGTATTTTATGTTCAGCGTCTTGCGGATGCTGCTGTTGCCAGGCCGGGCTGAAATCCAGGTCCAGAATTTCCAGGGATTTTCGGGCCGCTTCCTTATCCGGTAGCCCGAGCAGTTCATGAATCGGCCAGGAGGAACCGCCCGCTCCACCGGCGGTCGTGGCAATCAGTGTCAGGGTCCGGACCCGCTCAGGGGCACGGATGGCCAGCTCCTGAGCCACCATGCCGCCGAAGGAATAACCCACCACATGAACGCTTGTCCAGTTCACGGCATCCAGTATGGCCATGGCGTCGGTGGCGTAGTCCTGCATTCGGTAAGGGCCGGGTGGCTTGTCACTTTGCCCCATGCCCCGCTGGTCAAAAGCCAGTACCGTGAAATGCCGGGTGAGCAGCGAGGCATGTGCACCGGGGTGGCGCAGGTCGGAACCGGTGCCACCCAGAAACAGCAGTGGCTCCCCGGTACCCCTCAGGCTGGCCATGAAGGCAAGGCCTGCAGTGTGGATATATTGCATGCCGGTATTCGTCTTCAGTATTCCAGTGGGTGCTCGGGAAACTGCGGGAAACTGCGCTTGTTGTCCCGAGCTGGAGGTGCATTGGCAAACGGATCAAAGCCCTGCGGAACGGCGGGTTGGGGACGCACCGGTCCGGGCATGGTGACGGGGCTGCCGCTGAAGGGATCAAAGTGCTCCGGTATGACGGCCGGAATCGGGGGAATGGGGCCGGGGACGGTCTGTACGGCAGCGGGGCTGTCAGCAGTATCGGACCGGGCGGCAAACGGGTCAAACGATCTGGGGGGTGGAAGCATCTGACCGGGAATGGCGGGAGGTGTCCAGCCATCCAGAAACGGATTGCCCGAGCTGCGCGGTTCGGGGGGTATGAGCGGTTGCGGCGGCGGTACCACCGGATCGGGATAGGCTGGCGGTGGCGGTATGGGTCGGGATGTCAGGCCGGGCAGGATGCCTGTGCCCGCTGTCGGGGGCAGGGTGTCGGGTGTCTGCAGGCCGGGCAGGTAGCTGTTGCCTTGCAGTGTGCCCAGTCCGGGCAGTGGGGAAAGGCCGGGCAAAGGCACGCTGTTGTTGCCGCCGAGGCCGTTCAGGGAGTTCATCAGGATCAAGGTTTCCAGCCAGTCGCGCTGGCGGTTGTTGCGCCCGTAACCACCATTCCAGGGCGTAAAGCGGTTCCAGTTGTTCCAGCTGTTGTTGCCTCCCCAGGGCATCCAGTCCGAAGACCAGGGATTGCTGCCGCTACCCCAGCCGGGGAAAGTGCCGGCGTAGGGAAACAGGCTGTTGCCGGGGCCTGTGCTGCCGCTCCAGGCATTCCAGGGCATCCCGTTCATGCTGCCACCAAACGGGGAGCCGCCACTTCCCCAGGGCATGAAGCCGCCCGGCATGCCGGAAAAGGGGCTGCCCCAGGGAGACATCATGTTGCCCGGCCCCGTGGGCCAGCCAGCGGCTCGGGTACTGCCTGCTGCCAGTATCAGCAGGGCGGCCGCCACGATGCGGTATGCCTTGTGTTTCATGCCATGGTCTCCCTTGCGGTGCTTGTATCATGGGGTAGTTTAACGGAAGCTGCCGGTTTCAGGCAGCGGCCATCCGGAGGCGGGGCACTGCTGCCAGCAGTTTGCGGGTGTAGGCGTGGGCGGGTTCGCCACAGACCTGTGCCGTGAAGCCGTTTTCCACAATTCTGCCCTGATACATCACTACCGTGCGGTCGCTGAGGTATTCGACCACACCCATGTTATGGGTAATGAACAGCAGGGTCAGGTCACGCTCGGCACGAATATCCTGCAGCAATTGCAGGATTTCAGCCTGCACCGAGACATCCAGGGCACTGGTGATTTCATCGCAGACAATGAATTCCGGGTTCAGTACCAGCGCGCGTGCCAGCCCGATACGCTGTCGCTGGCCACCGGAAAACTCATGCGGGTAGCGCCACAGGTAATCATGTTTGAGCTGCACCCGCTCCAGCAGTTGCCCGGCCAGTGCCAGCCGTTCTTCCTGATTCTGGCCGATGCCGTGCACCTTCATGGGTTCGGTCAGGGTGGTATGGACCGGCAGGCGCGGGTTGAGCGAGGACTGCGGATCCTGAAAGGCAATCTGCATCCGGGCCCGCCAGGGGCGCAGGCCGCGCCGGCTCAGACCGGTCAGCTCGGTGCCATCCATCTGCACGCTGCCGGCGGTGGGGGGTTCCAGCTGCAGAATGGCACGGCCCAGCGTGGTTTTGCCGCAGCCGGATTCACCCACCACGGCAATGATTTCGCCGCGTGGCAGCATCAGGTCGACCCCGTCCACGGCCTTGACATGATCCACGACATGCCGGAACAGGCCCTTGCGGATCGGGAACCAGACCTTGAGGTCACGCACCTGAATCAGGGGCCTGTCAGCCTGTCCGGTGGTGTGGTCTGCCACCGATTCGGGGGTGACCCCGTCACGCTGCACACCGGCAGGCTTATCAGGCACCGCCATCGCTTGTGTCGTGATCGTTTCCACTTCATCAGCAGGGAATGACGGCTGACGGGGCCGACGCGGCAGGTTCTCCGGTACGGAAGCCAGCAGCTGGCGTGTATAGGGGTGCTGCGGGTTGTGCAGTACCTGATCCACCGGGCCGGCTTCGACCAGTCTGCCCTGCTGCATGACACCGACTTTCTGGGCCATCTGTGCCACCACACCAAAGTCGTGGGTGATAAACAGGGTGCTCATGCCGGTGGTGTCCTGCAGTTCGCGCATCAGGCGCAGAATTTCAGCCTGCACCGTCACATCCAGGGCCGTCGTGGGTTCGTCGGCAATCAGCAGTTCCGGCTCACAGGCCAGCGCCATGGCGATCATGACACGCTGGCGCTGGCCGCCGGAGAGCTGGTGCGGGTAATCGTTGACGCGGCTGCGGGGCTTGGGAATCCGAACCTGTTCCAGTGCTGCAATGGTGCGGTCCATGGCCTCCTGCGGGCCGATACCGGGATTGTGCAGCAACAGGGCTTCCATAATCTGCTCGCCGATGGTGAAGACCGGGTTGAGCGAGCTCATGGGTTCCTGAAAAATCATGGCGATCTGTGCGCCGCGTACCTGCTGCAGGGCGTCTTCGTCCAGTTCCAGCAGGTTGACGCCGTGCCGTTCGGCGTTCGGCAGGCCTTCCTGCCGGCCATAGAACAGAATATCGCCCTGTGGATGGCTGGCAATACCATGGGGCAGCAGGCGGATCACCGACAGGGCCGTGATCGACTTGCCGCTGCCGGATTCGCCTACCAGGCAGAAGGTTTCCCCGCGTTCGATACTGAAGCTGACATCATTGACGGCATGCACGACTTCCCCACCGGAACGGAGGTCGGTGCTCAGGTTCATGATGTCCAGCAGCCGGCGTCTCATGCATTCACCCCGGCATTGCGCGCCATGTGCGGGTCAATCGCATCGCGGAAAGCCTCACCGATCAGGTTGTAGGCAAACACGGTCATGAAAATCGCCCCGCCTGGAAAGACGGCCATCCACCAGTTGAAGGTGGCGGACTGCACGGCCTGATTCAGCATCTCCCCCCAGGAAGGTGAGTCCACCAGCCCCAGCCCGAGAAAGCTCAGGGTGGCTTCAGCCAGAATCGCGGAGGCAACCCCGAAGCTGGCGGCCACCAGCAGCGGGGCGACGCCGTTGGGCAGCATGTGGCGGAACAGGATCGAGGTCAGCGGCAGACCGCTGGCCACGGCAGCCTGCACATAATCCTGCTTGCGCAGTTTGAGGAATTCGGCACGGATGTAGCGTGCGTATCCTGACCAGCTGGTCAGGCCGATAATCACCATCATCATGTACAGGCTACGCCCGAAAAACGCCACAAAAGTCAGCAGCAGAAACAGGGTGGGGATGGATTCAAAAATCTCCACCAGCCGCATGCCGAGCATGTCCACCGTGCCGGAAAAATACCCCATCAGGCCACCGATAATAATGCCGATCAGCATGGCGATGCCGGTGGCAATAATGCCAATACTGAGGGCGATACGGGAGGCATGAATCATGCGGCTGGCCACATCCGCACCGCTGGATTCAGTGCCCATCCAGTGGGTGCGGCCATCGGTATTGGAAGCCAGCGGGGATTCCAGTCCGGTTTCACCATAATCGCGCAGGTAGTCCCGCGGTGACCAGGGAATGGGCGGCATAATGCGCCAGTCGGCCTCGGCATGGGCCGGGGTGCGGAAACTGTCGTAAATCACCAGCTGGGGTGGCTTGAGGTAAAGGTTGGCCAGTACCGCCAGGGCTGCCGGGATGGCCACCAGTGCCATGAGACCGAGGCGGTAATCCACCCGGATCGGCAGCAGGGCCAGCAGCAGCGCCATAAAAAAGGCTCCCAGCACAAAAATATCCTCACTGTTGAGGTAGTTCAGCACCGGCCAGGATACCGCCCCGCCCCGGCTCATCACGATAGGCATGCTGTTGGCCAGAAACGGTGCAAACACGGCGCTGATGACCAGCAGCCCGACCCAGCACAGTCCGACCTTGACGCCCACGCCCTGTAATGCCTTGCGCAGGATGCGGCGGCCAAAGGTTTCGCGGTTGACACGGCTGTGCTCAATCATAACTCACCCTCGGGTCAACCAGCGTATACAGGACATCGGCCAGCAGGTAGCCGGCCAGCGTCAGGAAGCCGCTGATCCAGGTAATGGACAGTACCAGTTCGCGGTCCCGGTTCTTGACCGCTTCGACGGCAAGCTGGCCCATGCCGTTGATACTGAAAATGTTTTCCACGATCAGGGAGCCGCTCAGCAGGCTGGGCAGCAGGCCGGCAGCCACCGTGATCAGGGGGAGCAGGCTGTTGCGGAATACGTGTTTCCATAATACCTCGCGCTCGTCCAGCCCCTTGGCACGGGCAGTGCGGGCATAATCGGCGTTGAGATTTTCCAGCACCGAGGTCCGGGTCAGCTTGGCCAGTCCGGCAAAGCCGCCGTAGGACAGGCACAACACCGGCAGGACCAGATGCCAGGCATGATCCAGCAGAAAACCGCGTACATAGCCCGGCCCCATGAACTGGGTGGCAAACAGGAGGCCGAGCAGGAAGCCGAACAGACCCAGCAGCAGAATCCGGAACGGGGAATAGCGCATCCAGCCGATGCCGCCGATAACAAGCGCTCCCGGCAGGGGCAGCAGCATCCAGACCAGCCAGGACGGGGAAGCATGGGACATGGCCATCCAGATACCGGCTACCAGCCCGAAGACGGCAGCGACAAACGTGCGCAGGCCCCGTTCCTGCCAGCGCCCGAGCCACAGCCCGGCCACCGCCCCGAAGGCCGAACCGGCCAGCAGCTGGCCGACATCCAGCAGGGAACCCCAGTGTGGCATGAAGGGCATGTCCTGAGCCGCACGGCTGCCGATACCGGCGGTCGGGAACCAGTGCCAGTGCTGCACATTGGCGAAAAAGCCCAGCAGCAGTACTCCGGCCAGCATGGTGGGAATCGACCACAAGGCCAGCATGATCACGCTGGAGCTGACATCAAAGCCGCGCCCGCGTTCGGTGGCGGCCTTGACGCCGATGGCGATGGCGAACAGATAGATCAGTGGAATGGTGATGACATTCAGCAGCAGGGTGACGGGAATCCGTTCCCCCAGAATGGCCAGTACCGGACGGCCATAGTGGAAACTGTCGCCCAGATCCATGCCCTTAGTGAGGGAAAAACCGGTGATGCTGCCTTCCCGGTCGGTCGTGAAACCGAAGGGCAGCACATTGTTGAGCCAGCGCAGGTACTGGATCGGGGCCGGCTGGTCGAGGCCATAGCGCTTGTTGTAATAATCCAGCAGTGCCTGTTTTTCCTGCGGCTTCATGTCCATGCCGTCCACCAGACCCTGAGCGCTGATACCGCCGGGCGACAGTGCCATGACGGTAAACACCACGATAGTGATCCCCAGCAGGGTCGGAATCATCAGCAGCAGGCGGCGCAGCAGGTAGGTGAGCATGGTGGCTCCAGGCTACCGGTAACGCTGCTGTGGTGCGGGCACCCAGGTTTCCAGTGGCAGAAAACCCTGGTTCAGGCCCATAGGGGTGAGTTCCAGCCCGTTGATGCGCTTGTCGATAAACACCAGTGATTTGCGCCGCAGCAGGAAGGTATAGGGTTGGTCTTCGTACATGATGTGCTCGGCCTGCTGCCACAGTGGCATGCGTTTGGCCTCATCCACGGTGGCCCGGGCCTCATCAATCAGCCGGTCCAGTACCGGATTGCTGTAGCTGGTGAAGTTGTCACCACCGGTTTTGATCTGGCTGCCATGGAATATCTGATAGATGTCGGTTTCCAGTCCGCTGGTCCAGCCCAGGGTGATGGCATCAAAATCCTTCTTGTCGATCTGCTCCAGCATCACCGGCCATTCCTGTGCCGAGGGTTCCATCTTGATGCCGGCACGGGCGTACAGGTCCTTAAGCAGCAGCACCATGCGTTTGGTATCTTCATTGGATTCAAAATAGGTCAGCTTGAAGGTGAAGGGCTGGCCGTCTGCACTTTCCAGCACCCCGTCCGCATTGCGATCCTCGAAACCGGCTTCCCTGAGCAGGGCCTTGGCCTTGTCCATGTTGTAGGCGCGTGGCTGCAGGTCCGGGTCATGCTGCTTGCTGCGCGGGCTGAAGGGGCTGATGGCGGTTTCGGCGTAACCCAGAAAAATTTCATCAATAATGCGCTGGCGGTCGGTGAGCCAGGTCATGGCCTCACGCACGCGCTGGTCGGCAAACAGGGTCGGCTTGCCGGCCCGCTGCTGGTTCCAAGCGAGATAGCTGTAGCCCGCGACGGGGGACATGTATTCGAAATGGTGGCTCTTGTCCCTGATCTGCGAATCATTTTTGAGTGAGTTGTATTCTACCGGCCGGGCACTGTAAGTGTCGATTTCACCGTTGCGGTAAGTGGTCAGACGGGCGCTGTCATTCTGGATGATTTTCCACAGGATATGGTCAAAGGTCGGCTGGACATCACCCCAGTAACGTTCATTGCGCACCAGCTCCACATTGCCCTGATCCGGGGTCCAGCCTTTGGGGTCGGCCAGACGGTAGGGGCCGGAGCCGAGCAGCAGGCCCTTGGACTCGTTGAATTTTTCCGGGGTCTGCAGGTAGGGCTCATAAAAGTGCCGGGGCATGATGGCCAGCATCGCCACGAGTCGCAGGGCCTCGAAATACGGCTCCTTGAACACAAACTGCACCGTGTGGGGATCAGTCGCCGTCACGGCAGCGAGTTTTTCCAGATAGGCACGATCACGCGGGGCCTGGATACTCTCATTCATGATGAAGGCGAAGGTGAAGGCCACATCGTCAGCAGTGAGCGGGACACCATCAGAAAATTTCACATCAGGCCGCAGGTTGACGGTAATGCGGAGGCCGTCTTCACTGATGCGCCAGTCCCTGGCGATCAGGCCCTCCCATTCCAGTGTGTCGGGGTTGCGTGTGATCAGGCTTTCCTGCACATAACTTTGCACCTCGGAGGCATAAGCGTCAGAGGAAACCAGCGGGGTCAGGGTTTTGAGGTTGTTGCCAAAGCTGGAAACGTTCCAGTCGCCCTGGGCATAATCCGGTTGCTGTGATGCCGCGTAGGCACGCCGGAAGGCCGGGGCGATGCTGCCGGTCTCGCTACCACCGTTACCGGAGAGGCTGACTTGCCCGCTGCCAAGGGTGGTGCGCAGGTTTCTGAGGTCGGCAGCCTGCTCGCTCAGGGCGGTCTGCATCTGCTCCAGCTTGAGCCATTGACGGTCCACCTGATACATGAGCAGAATCAACAGCAGTACAAGCAGGGCGAAGAGGGCGTAATTTATCCAAACGCGATTTATCGGTTTTTGTTGCATCTTTGTTTCAGTTTGGCCATCCGGCATGAAGTTTTCAAAGCATACCATCAAGTTGCAGATTGTTGCAGCACTGAAGGAAAGGATGCGTTACCTGCCCGGATTCGGATGCCGTTTTTGTTGAAGCTGATGAATTTACCGGATGGCGTCGGTCAGCGACATACCGACGTAGTGCTGACCCCTGACGCCGTGGTGCCTAATGGACCCCGCTGTAACCGATAATGGTTGCAGCAGGGCCGTCGGTCCAGCCTTAGAAACGCTGCGAATACATCAGCTGGAAGTTGGTCTGGGAGTGGGTGGATTGGATGCCGGTGTTGCTGTTGGTCTGTTCTACCTCGGGAGCAATGGCCAGCGAGGCGCTCAGGTCACTCTGCTTGCTCAGCCCGTAGGTGAAGCCGGTGGTGAAATGATTTTCCACAATGGCCGGAAACAGCGGATTCAGGTAGGCATCCGGTACCGGATTCCGGGCCAGATTTGCCCCGGCACGTACCGTCAGGCGGTCGTTCACCTTGTGCGCGACCCCGAGCTTGATGACATTCTGGTCTTTCCACTGCTGCTTCAGGGCCACGTCGACAGACTGGCCACCCAGACCTGGTACATTGCTGTCGGCGGTGAAGCTGAGCCGGAACTGGTCCATGACACCGGACCAGTTGATGCGGCTGTAATCCAGCCCGAATGTAGTGCGCTCATTGAGCTGGTAGGCCATGCCGATGCTGGCCACATCCGGAAACTGGAAGTCCCTGATGGTGTACTTGCCCGGAATGGTGGCACTCGGCAGTGCCGTGCCGCTGGCCATGTCCACCAGCTTCATGCTGCCGTCACCTTTGAGGTCGCTCATATTGGTCTTGGTGCGATAACTGGCCCCGAGTGTCAGCTGGGGCGTGGCCTTGTAGGTGGCACCGATACGGGCACCGATACCGGAGCCGTCGGCCTGGCCGGTAAAGTCACTGCTGTTGGAAAAATCAAAAACGGCGGAGGTACCCTGCATCTGGGCGGGTGTCATGCCCATCAGCATCGGTGCCATGCTGTCCAGCAGGTTGCCGGAAGCCGAACCCAGCACCTGTGCCCCGCCAAAGCCGGTCGAAAAATCAGCGAAAGAGCCGGCGGTGGGGCCGTTGGCATTCATGATCGGCATACCCATCTGCATATCCAGCCCGCCCCAGACATATTCCACCGTGCCCCCGATGGACAGGGCGGGGCTGACCTCATAGGCGACTGGCACAATGACCGAGCCGATGCCAACTTCCGAGCGTGCGCCGACTCCGGTACCGCTGCCCAGAAAGCTGTTTTTGTCATATTCGGTTCCCATGCCGCCCTGGGAGTAAACGCCGACGCCGTAGCTGAACTGTCCGGTTTTTCTGACCCAGCCGGCCGCCGGCATGATGTAGGAATCACCACCGGATTCCGCCACCGGTATGGCCGGCATGGCAGCAAAGGCTGCATCAACAGCGGGGCGCAGGTTGCCGATGGAAACGTCCAGACGTGATTCTCCATCAGCCATTTGGGTCAGGGTGGCGGGGTTGTTGGCCATGCCGGCATTGCCATTGTGAATGGCTGTCGCCACGCCGCCCATGCCGGTGGATTCGGGACCATAGCCCTCCATCAGCATGCCGTTGGTAGCAAAGGCGGCTGAGGACAGCAGGCAGGGTACCGACGTAAAGACAAGCAACCGCATGTGGCTGCGGCAGAAAACAGGTTTCATAAACTCTCCTCTCGACAATGACCGGAAATTTTCAGCCATTTAAAGAAGTTATAGCAGAACTGTCCACCTTTTTTCTATCCCCCTGATTTGATATGACGCGGGTTTGCGGACTGTCATTCCGGCAGGGTGCTGTCATGCAGCGAATGTTGCGAGGGCTTGCCAGGCACCGCGCATCAGGTCGCGCAACAGGATCAGAACAGGGTTGTGGATGATGTGTTTTCCTACGACGGGCGGGGGAACATGCTGTATGCCGGAGATGCACGGCATATCGCATGGACCAGTTTCAACAAACCTTCCCGGATCACCCGTCTGGATCAGAGCGCCCGTTTTGCCTACAACAGTGAACAGCAGCGCATGCTGAAAGTGGCGAGCCGGGGAACGACCTGGTATGCCGGTGACGGATTGTATGAGCGCTTCCGGGATGGCAGCAGCGGACGCGAGACCTTCAAGTACCCGATACGGATCAATGGTCAGCAGGTGGCGTATGTGAAACAGAATTGGTTGCCGGGCGGGACTGACCCGCTGGATAACGTCCAGTCGGTCCTGTATCTGCTTGCCGACCATTTAGGCTCGGTCAGTCAGTTGCTGGACAGTGCGGGTATGGTTCTGGAATCGTTGAGTTTCGATGCCTGGGGCCAGCGTCGGGCGGGGAGCTGGCGTCCGCTGGATGCGCCGGCCAGTGCGCTGACCCTGCTGCGTCAATATGCCCTGACGACCGGTTTTACCGGGCATGAGATGGATGAGGATTTTGGGCTGATCAATATGCAGGGGCGCTTGTATGATTCCCGACTGGGGCGGTTTGTCAGTGCTGATCCGTTTGTGCAGTTTGCTAATAATACCCAAAGCTACAACCGCTACAGTTATGTGTTGAACAATCCCTTGTCGCATACCGATCCGACGGGGTATTTTCTGGATAAGGTGGTTGACTGGATTGGCGATAATATCCGGACCATCGCGGCGATTGCGGTGGGTTTTGCGACTGCCGGACTGGCCTTGGGGGCTTATCTGGGGACGGGGTTTGCCCTGACTGGTGGCGGCCTTGCCGGCTCGATGATTGCGGGTGCTGCCGGGGCGTTTGCCGGGACGCTGGTGGCGACTGGCTCGCTGGAAGCTGCCGTGGTTGCGGGCGTGTTTGGCGGGCTGTCAGGGGGACTGGCCCATTCCATTGGACATGGTGCATTGGGGGAAGTTGCTACCGGGTTGCTGGGAGAGACCGCCGGAACCTACATTGCCCACGGCGTGGCGCAAGGAACGGTTTCCGCGTTGCAGGGCGGCAAGTTCCGCAGCGGGTTCCTCGGTGGCGTCGTCGGCCATGCAGCGGGTATCAGCAAACGCTGGATTCAAGGTGCACGCGTGACCTCGGTCATTGCCAAAACCATGATTGCGGCGGCGGCCGGTGGGCTGGTGTCGTCCCTGACGGGCGGGAAGTTTGCAAATGGGGCCATGTCGGCGGCGTTTACGCATTGCTGGAGTCAACTAATAAGTGCAACACGTTGACCGGTAAAAGCCTCAAAAGGT
>DAOPKY010000072.1:0-15247 GCA_035391465.1 Thiolinea sp.
CAGGAACGGGAAATCCGGGTTAGCGCCGGCCGGTTAGAGGTCATTTTAAAATATCGATTTTCATAAAAATATCGATATATATTGCAATCGATAGTGTTTGCATTATGCTTGTCAATGAGAGGGTTTGACGCTATTTGAGGAGGTACCGTTGATGAGCCGTCGAGGGGAGAAACTCGCCTATCCTTCCAATCAGGATCTGAAAGCCATGATCCGCTTTGAAGGGGATTCCGGCAATATCTGGTTGGGCCAGCAACGCATGATTCTGCTGCATGCCTCGGCTTTCGGCTCGATGCGCAGCGAGTTGATTGAATCATTTGGGGAGGAATACGCCCGCGCCATCCTGATGCGCATGGGTTATGCTGCCGCCCAGTCGGATGCCCAGCTTGCCCGCCAGATTCGTTGCGGTACCGATATTCTTGAAGTCTTTATGGTCGGTCCGCAATTGCACGCACTGGAAGGTGTGGTCAGCGTCAAGCCGGTTCGTGTCGATATCGATGGCGAAACCGGCAGTTTCCATGGTGAATTTACCTGGAAAAACTCTTTCGAGGCTGCCGAGCACATGCGGCTTTACGGCCTGTCGGATCATGCCGTGTGCTGGCATCTGCTGGGTTATGCGACCGGCTATACCAGCACGTTTATGGGGCGTCCGATTTATTTCAAGGAGGTGGAATGTGTCGGCAAGGGGGATAAGCAGTGCCGCATTATTGGTAAGCCGCTGGAAGAGTGGGAAGATGCCAAAGAACTCCAGCAACTGTTTTCCCCCGGTTCCATGGCACAAAAGCTGCAGTCGCTGGAAGAGGAGGTGCAGTTTCTGCGCCGGGAAATGAGCGCGAGTGTCTGTCCGGAAAACATTATTGCCGAATCACCCCAGACGCAGCAGATTATGTACCTGCTGCAGAAAGCGGCGGAAACGGATGTAACCGTATTGATGCTGGGTGAAACCGGTGTCGGCAAGGAGGTGTTTTCACAGGCTTTGCACCGCATGGGGGCCCGGTGCGACGGCCCTTTTATTCCGGTCAACTGTGCAGCTTTGCCGCGTGATCTGGTTGAGTCGGAACTGTTCGGGGTGGAAAAGGGGGGCTATACCGGTGCGGACAGATCACGCCCCGGCCGCTTTGAACGTGCCGATGGCGGTACCCTGTTTCTCGATGAACTCGGCGAGCTGAATCCGCAGGCGCAGGCCAAACTGCTTCGTGCCATCCAGACCGGTGAATTCGAGCGGGTCGGCGGTACACAAAAGATCAGGGTCGATGTGCGCCTGCTTGCCGCCACCAATGCCAACCTGCTGGAAAGGGTGCATGAGGGCACATTCCGTGCTGACCTGTATTACCGCCTCAATGTATTCCCCATTACCATTCCCCCATTGCGTGAACGGCGTGCTGACGTTCCCGGCCTGATCCGCAGGTTCATTGACAAATACAATAAAAAATACGGTAAAAAAGTATTGGGTGTGACGGATGACACCTTGCACCGGTTCGCTGCCTACCCCTGGCCGGGTAATATCCGCGAGTTGGAAAATATCCTTGAACGTGGTGTGATCCTGACTGAAAACAATAGCCGGATTGAGTCCAGCCAGATTGGCCTTGATATCCCCGCATCCGATGATGAATTCATGGTGATCGGTAAGGATGGCAGCCTCGAACCGGGTGCCGCCAGTCCGGATGTGCTGGAGGATCTGCTCAGCCGCATGATCCAGTCGGGTATTGACTTTGAGTCTCTGGAGAAACAGGTGCTCGACAAGGCGCTGCAGAAAGCCGGAGGCAATGTCATGGAAGCCGCCCGGATGCTCGGTATCAGCGGGCCGCAGTGCCGTTACCGGCTGAAGAAGCTGGGTCTTGCCTGATCAATGCCCGGACCATTGCCGATGCATTTCCGTGTGAACGGGGGCTTTTGCAGCCACCTGGCATTGAATGAATGCCAGCTTACCAATACGATTTGATGCAGCTCATGCCGCCTCTTGCCCGGTTGCAAACCCGGTAAACTTGCGTTTGTAAGGTGCATGAAAAGCCAGCACGATGTCCTTTTTGGGAACACCCAATTCCACCAGCTCATTGGCGATCCCGCCTTCTGTACCGTCATGCTCAATCCAGATCAGGCCACCCCGGATTTCCACGTGCAGGATGGAGCCATGGTAACGCTCATAGTCACGCCAACCCACGGTCATGAGCTGATAACGGTCACGCTCCTTGTCAAAGATCAGGTGCATGTCCACATCACCGTAGGATGGCCTGAACTGGGCATATTTCTCCAGGATATGCATCACCCATTGACGGTACCGGTCTAGTTTTTCCATTCTGCGATAACCTCCTGTTCGGGACGGAATACAAGTAGCTTGACTTGAAAACGCTGGGTAATTCTGTGCGTGATTTCCAGCGAGAAGAATTCGCGGTAGGCGTCTATCGGTACCGCCAGATACAACTGCCGCTCCGGATCGTTCTCTTCCAGAACCACCTGATAGTTTAGAAACTGGCCGAGCGCGGTGTGAAATTCAGACACCATCGAAGGGGAAAGAAAGTTTTTGACTTCAACCGCAATTTTTTCAATACCTTTTTCAGCCGCAAGCAGGCGCTCAGCACCCAGATCAATGTGCAGGTTGATGGTCCCGAATGGCACGGTCAATGGGTCGTGCGTAACCACCCAGCCATCCTTGATCAAGGCGTTCCGCCTGATGAAAATAGTCTTGTACTGGCATCTGCTTTTCCTGCTTTCCGATCCTGTTAAGTATATACAGCAAAATCGTTAGGTGGCAGGGGGGAGCCAAGCATCAAGGGCGGCTGTATGCAAAGCGCATGAAAAGCCGGCACGATGTCTGCTTTGGGGATATCTGCCTTGTAAAAACCGAAAGTTGTTCCTGCTTTTCTCAAATCCTCAAATCCTCTGTGACTACCTGATGATTTCATGAATCTTGCCGGATTGTTCGTGCCTGATTTCTGGTAAAATTTTTTATAAAACAATATTTTATAATAATGGCATGCATTTTGCTTTAGCTTGTTCAACTGAATGTCATTGGACTTTGGAGGAACAATCACATGCAGACCGATGTTTCCGTTCTGGCTGAACAACCCCGTTATGTGCGCGTGACCGGTGTGCGCAATAACCGTTTTGTTGAGTTCGACTTTTCCATTGGTGACCCGACCCTGTTTGTGGAGCTGATGCTGCCGTTTGAGCAGTTCCGTCAGTTCTGTACCCGACAGAATGCACGGGAGCTGAGTACCGAGCAGCAGGCACAGGTCGATTATGACCGCCTGAAGTGGCGCTACGGACAACCCGGCGTCAGGCAGTAACGCAAAGCCCCCTATTTCCAGAAGACAAGAGAGAGGAGCCTTATCCATGTCATTGAATATTTCCGCGAAAGAGGTCAAACCGCTGCGCGTCAATTACGGCTATGTGGCCCGGCGTATCGGTGATGAGCGGCCTGCCTCGCGTTATCAGGAAGCCATCTGCGATGTGCAGCCAACCGCCAACTTCCACTATCCGCCTACCTGGGAGCCGGAAAAGCAGCTGTACGACCCCAGCCGTACCGCCATCGTGATGCAGGACTGGTATGCATTCAACGATCCGCGCCAGTATTACTACAGCAGTTATGTCTCCGCTCGCGCCAGGCAGCAGGAGTCGATGGAAAACAATTTTGCCCTGATTGAAAAAAACCGGCTCACTGACAGTATTCCTGCGGCACTGCAGGATCAGGTGCGGCAGCTACTGATACCACTGCGTCACTATGAGTACGGTGCCAATATGAATAATCAGGACATCTGCCATCGCGGTTACGGTACCGCCATTACCGCAGCAGCATCCTTCAATGGTTTTGACCGTATCGGTATGGCGCAATACCTGTCGCGCATTGCCCTGCTGCTGGATGAGAACGAGGAGACCACTCTGGTTGCTGCCAGGAATGCATGGCTGGAAAGTGAGGTATGGCAACCGCTGCGGCACGCGATGGAAGACACTTTTGTGCTGGATGACTGGTTTGAAATCCTGCTGGCCCAGAATGTGATTATGGATGGCCTGATCTACCCGCTGATCTACGAACGCTTTGTGCCGGCGCTGGCGGCACAGGGCGGCAATGTGCTGCTGATGCTGACCCAGTTCATGGACGAATGGCACAAGGAAAACCTGCGCTGGACCCAGCAGCTGCTGAAAGTCACTGCTGCGGAATCAGATGCCAATGCCCGGCAACTGGGCGAGTGGTCACAGCACTGGCTGCCCCGCACGGAGCAGGCACTGCAGGGGCTGGCACAACTGGCCTTCAGCGATAACGGGGCGCAACAGCTCGCGGAAGTCAAAACAGAACTGCTGGCAAGGCTGGCAAAACAGGGCGTCAAGGTTTGAGGAGGCTGACATGTCTGACAACAAGGTATTCATGATTTTTCAGGACACAGCGGATGCACGCCCGTTTATTGAGGCGTTGACCCAGGAAAACCCCGCCGCCAATGTCGTCCATCAGCCCGGTATGGTGCGATTTGAAGCACTGGGCAAACTCGGTATCACCCGTGAGGTGGTTGAGGAACTGGCGGGACGCGAGATTGATCTTCAGGAGATGCACCTCACGCTGATTTCCCTGTCCGGTAATGTCGATGAAGACGACGACTACTTTCGTATTACGCGCCACTAGGAGGAGAAACGAACATGGCCAGAAAACTCAATATGCGCAAGCGCTACGAACTGTTGACCCGTGGGCTTGGCTGGGAGCCGACTTATCAGCCGCGTGAGAAAGTGTTTTCCAATGAAACTTATGAAGGCATCAAGATCACCGACTGGAGCAAGTGGGAAGACCCGTTTCGCCTGACGGTTGATGCTTACTGGAAATACCAGGCCGAAAAAGACAAGAAGCTGTACGCAGTCATGGACAGCTTCGCCCAGAACAACGCCCACCTGAATGTTGCTGATGCCAGTTATGTGAATGCGCTGAAACTGTTTATCCAGGGCGTGACCCCGCTGGAATATGCAGCACACCGCAATTTTGCACGGCTGGCGCGCCAGTTCGGGGGGGAAGGGGCGCAGATTGCCTGCCAGATGCAGTCGATTGATGAATTGCGTCATGCGCAGACCCAGATCCACACCATCAGCCACTACAACAAGCATTTCAACGGCCTGCACGACCCGTTCCACATGTTTGACCGGGTGTGGTATCTGTCGGTCCCGAAATCCTACTTCGATGATGCCAGTTCCGCCGGGCCGTTTGAGTTCATCACCTCGGTGTCATTCGCGTTTGAGTACCTGCTGACCAACCTGCTGTTCGTGCCGTTCATGTCGGGGGCTGCCTACAATGGTGATATGGCGACAGTGACTTTCGGCTTTTCGGCGCAGTCGGATGAATCCCGCCACATGACCCTGGGGCTGGAAATCATCAAGTTCCTGCTGGAACAACATGAAGACAATGTGCCGATTGTGCAGGGCTGGATCGACAAGCATTTCTGGCGTGCCTACCGGGTACTGGCACTGGTTTCCATGATGCAGGATTACATGCTCCCGGAAAGCCCGATGTCGTGGAAGGAGGCGTGGGAGATTTACTTTGTGGAAAATGCCGGCGCACTGTTCAATGATTTGGGGCGCTATGGCCTGCGCATGCCCAGGCATCACGAAGTCGCCACGGCTGAGGCGGAACACCTCAGCCATCAGGTGTTCGGCATTTTTTATAACTATACCCATGCTGCCGCGCTTAATCTTGGCCTGCCGGGCGAGAAGAAGATGGACTGGCTGTCCGAAAAGTATCCAAATACTTTCGACAAATACTACCGTCCGCGTTACGAAATGTGGGCTCAGATGGCGAAGGAAGGCAAGCGTTTCTACAACGGCGGTCTGCCACAGCTGTGTCAGGTTTGTCAGGTACCCATGGCGTTCACCGAAATCGGCAAGGGTGATCCGATGCAGTTCTCTTACCGCGTCAGTGAGTATAACGGGGAGAAATTCCATACCTGTTCTGATGGCTGTAAGGATATTTTTGACCATGAGCCGGAAAAATACGTCCATGCCTGGCTGCCGGTGCATCAGATTCTGCAGGGTAACTGCGGTGGTGCCACCATTCCTGACGTGCTGAACTGGTATCACTTCCAGCCTGAAGACAGTGGTGAGTACGCCGGTTCTGCCGATGAAATCCGCTGGAAAGCGATGCACGGCAAAGCCGCCGAATCTACCCAGGATGCCGCCTGAGGCAGGAGGAACATAATGACAGTCAAATCAATCCAGGGTGAATACCCGGTGGTCATGATGGACAGCGTTGAGCGTTTTCATGGTAACCAGCTGGTCTATATCAACTGGGATCACCATACCAGCTTCTGCTCCGCCAATACCTACCCGCTGCCACCGGACATGCCGTTTGGTGCGCTGACGGCTGAGGTGTTGCCGGGCGTACTGGGGGCGCACCCCGATTTCCCGCAAATCCAGTGGGATAAGGTTGAGTGGATGCTGGATGGAGAGGGCTTTACCCCCGATATGGATAAAAGCCTGAAAGACAACGGGGTCGGGCACAAGTCGCTGATCCGGTTCAGGACACTGGGACTGAAGGGGTATCGGGGAACGGGGAACTAGGAAAACCTCGTCCGGCATTTCCCCCCATCCCGACTTTCCTCCGCAAGGGGAGAGGGAACAGGCAGGTCGGGTTCCGATCGCTTCATTCCCTTTTCCCGCACGGGAACGAGGGAGCAAACGGGTCGGGAATGGGGGGAATCACGGAGGAAGGAGCAACAGAGACACGAGGTAACACGATGACCTATGAAGTAACCATTGAACCCACCGGTGACACCATTGAAGTCGAGGAGGGCCAGACCCTGCTGGATGCCGCCCTGCGTGCCGGTATCTACCTGCCTCACGCCTGTGGCCACGGCTTGTGTGGAACCTGCAAGGTTGATGTGCTGGAGGGGGATTTTGACCATGGCCCCGCTTCGCCTTTTGCCTTGATGGACATGGAGCGTGAGGAAGGCAAGTGTCTGGCCTGTTGTGCCAGGCCCTTGAGTGACCTGACCCTGGAAGCCGATGTTGAGGAAGAACCGGATGCACGTAACCACCCGGTGCGTGATTTCACCGGTGTGGTGTCCCGGATTGAAACCCTGACGCCGCGTATCAAGGCCATTTTTATTGCGATTGAAAATGACGGACTGGCGTTCCAGGCCGGGCACTACATCAATCTGCTGATTCCGGGGCTGGAACATCAGCCGCGTGCATTTTCCATCGCCAGTCCGCCGTCCGAGGAACACCTGATCGAGCTGAATGTGGCGCTGGTGGAGGGCGGCGAGGGCACGACCTGGCTGCACAATAAGCTGAAAGTTGGTGATGAAATCCGCTTTTCCGGTCCCTACGGACGTTTTTATGTGCGTGAATCCGCCCCGGAACCGATGTTGTTCCTTGCGGGCGGCTCGGGCCTTTCCAGCCCCAAGTCGATGATTCTGGACCTGTTTGAGCGCGGTGAAACGCGCCCGGTCACCTTTATCTATGGGGCGCGCACTCAGGATGAGCTGTACTACCGCGAGCTGTTCGAGGAGCTGGCGGCGGAACATGCCAATTTCACCTACCTGCCGGTGCTGTCGGAAGAGCCGCCGGATTCCGGCTGGCAGGGTTTGCGCGGCTATGTGCACGAAGCTGCCAGGGAACATTTCGACGGTAAATTTGCCGGTAATAAAGCATACATGTGCGGGCCGCCACCGATGATTGACGCCTGCATCACCACCCTGATGCAGGGGCGTTTGTTTGAGAAAGCGATGTTTATGGAGAACTTCTACAACCAGGGCAGTCAGGCGGGGAGCAAAAGCCCGCTGTTCAAAAATATTTAGGGGAGCCGATATGACGACGACACAGAATCCTGAAGTTGCCAGACGTATTCAGGCAGCCGGTATCATGACCAACTATCACGATCAGGGCAGCGGTGAGCCGGTGCTGCTGATTCACGGTTCCGGTCCCGGTGTGAGTGCATGGGCAAACTGGCGGCTGACCATTCCCGAACTGGCACAACAGTTCCGCGTGATTGCACCGGATATGGTCGGTTTCGGGTTCAGTGAACGCAAGCCTGATGCCGTTTACAGCATGGATAACTGGGTAGCGCAGACCGTTGGCCTGCTGGATGCGCTGGATATCGGCAGGGCCTCGGTGGTGGGTAATTCCTTTGGCGGCGCACTGGCGCTGGCACTGGCGATCCGCTACCCGGAAAGGGTCAATAAACTGGTGCTGATGGGCAGTGTCGGGGTGCCATTCGCCATTACCGACGGGCTGGACAGGGTATGGGGTTATGAGCCGTCGCTGGCAAACATGAAGGCACTGCTTGATATCTTCGCCTGGAGCCGTGAACTGGTCACGGATGAGTTGGCAGAGCTGCGCTACAAGGCCAGTATTCGCCCCGGTTTTCAGGAATCGTTTGCCAGCATGTTCCCTGCTCCGCGTCAGCAGTGGGTGGATGCCATGGCCAGTCCGCTGGAAGACATCCGCGCCCTGCCGCACCACACACTGATCATCCACGGGCGCGATGACAGGGTGATTCCCCTGCAGAATGCCTATGACTTGCTGAGCCTGATCGACCATGCCGAACTGCATGTCTTCGGGCAGTGCGGGCACTGGACACAGATTGAACATGTGGCCCGTTTTAATGCATTGGTCGCCGGGTTTTTATCATGACATTATCGACGTTTTATATTAATATCGATATTAATTGGTTTAGCGATAAATGCTGTCTTACTTGAATACCGCCTTTACCATCAGCATTGGTGAAACCGGTACGAGCTTTACGTGCCGATCCGGTGAGATGTTGCTGGCAGCCATGACCAGGCTGGGCAAGAAGGGAATACCTGTTGGATGCCGCAGTGGAGGTTGTGGCGTTTGCAAGGTGCATATTCAACAAGGTGAATATGTCACCGGCAAAATGAGCCGTGCGCATGTGTCGGTTGCCGAGGAAAAACAAGGCTACGCTCTTGCATGCCGCTGTCAGCCCCAATCGGACCTGATCATTCAGGTGATCGGTCAGATGCGCAGGATAACCCATGATTTGTAATTGAATATCTCTGATTGATAAGGAGGAGTTGGTTATGCCAATGACGGGAGTGTTAAGACCGGGCCACATACAGTTGCGGGTACTGGATATGGATGCTTCATTGACCCATTACGTTGACCGTATCGGGTTGCTTGAAACGGATCGGGATGATCAGGGGCGGGTCTACCTGAAAGGCTGGGATGAGCCGGACTGGTTTTCCGTGGTATTGCGGGAGGCTGATGAGCCCGGCATGGATTTTATGGCGTTCAAGGTGGACAGCACGGAAACACTGAACAAACTGGAACAGGGTTTGCGTGATTTTGGCTGCAAGGTAGAGCGCCTTCCCGCCGGTGAGCTGAAGCATTGCGGTGAGCGTGTCCAGTTTGATTCACCTACGGGGCATCTGTTTGAGCTTTATGTGGACAAGGACTACAAGGGCAACGGGCTGGGTGATATTAATCCCCATCCGTGGCCGGAAGGCCTGAAAGGCATGAAGGTACAGCGATTTGATCACTGCCTGCTGTATGGGGATGATCTGGATGGCTTTGTGGAGCTGTTTACCAAAGTGCTGGGTTTCCAGGAGGCGGAAAAGGTAATGGGTGGCCCGGATGGTCAGCTCAAGATCGGGACATTCCTGACTTGTGGCATGAAGGCGCATGATGTTGCCCTGATTCGTCATGAAGAGAAAAACAAGTTACACCATGCTTCCTTCCTGCTGAGAACCTGGGAAGAAGTGCTGCATGCTGCTGATATTATGGGTCGTTACAAGATTCCGATTGATATCGGCCCGACCCGGCATGGTATTACCCGTGGGCGTACCATTTATTTCTTTGATCCATCGGGTAATCGCAATGAAACATTCTGTGATTCTTATGACTGGTATCCCGACTTCAATACCATTGTCTGGACAGAGGATGAATTGGGGGGAGCCATTTTCTATCATGACCAGCAACTGAATGAGCGTTTCCTGACCGTTGTGACCTGAGTGATCGTCCGCGCCAACCTTCCCCCATCCGGGGGAAGGTTGGCGTGAGTCGACTGTCAGTGGTTCCCGTTAACTCACAATTTCTTTAAATCATCTTGCACCTGTTGCCGGGCGTTTTCCCGAAGTCGTCGTGCATGCCGTTTTGCAGGCATCGGTAGCATATCCCTGTAGCACAGGCTTTGGAAAAATGCCCGTCAATTCATCATCGCCCTTATGGTCGCGATAAGGAGTCTTGTTGCCCTTATTTTCATGTTTTTGCTTGTCTTGTTGAAATGTATAAGTCAGGAGGAGGATTTATGACACACAAGTCCAGGAGCATTATTTCTTTAGTGGTGATCAGTCTGACAGGATTGTTTTTTACCACACCGGTACAGGCCAAAACCCGTTTGCTGGTCAACTGTTTTCTGCCACCACAACACTTCCTTTGCCGGGAGGTGTTACCCGAATGGAAAAAGTCCGTAGAAGCGGCAACTGAAAAGCGGGTTGTCATTAATATTCCGGCCAAAAGCATGTCACCACCGCCGGCACAGCTGGAAAGCGTACTCAATGGCGTATTTGATGGTGCGTTACAGTTCAATGGCTTTATTACCGAGCAGGTGGTCGGGCCACGCATCTCCATGACACCCTTCACTGCCGTTGCCGACTCTGAAGTGATGTCGATGGCATTGTGGCGTACTTATGAAAAATTCATGGCTGACAAGAATGAATACCAAGGGGTACAGCTGTTGGGTTTGTTCGCAGCACCAGGGGCAGATTTTTTCTCCACCACGAATACACCGATTACAACGCTGGACGACCTGAAGTCACGCAAGATGTGGGCCTTGCCGGGGGCACCGGCGGAACTGCTGAAAACGCTGGGAACACCGGTTGTCTCCACGCCGGCGGTGGGTATGAACGAGATTATCTCCCACGGCGTGGTTGACGGGCATGTCGGTGCACCGTCCAATGAGGTGGTGGCGTTCAATGTTCTGCCTTACAGCAAGTCAGTCACCCGCACCCGACAGAAGATATTTTCACCCGGTTTTTCGTTTTTTGTCAGTGATGCCAAATGGAAGGCGATTTCACCGCAAGATCAGCAGGCCATTTTAGCGGTATCAGGAGAGGCCTTCTCCCGCATGGCAGGCGCGACCTGGTGGAAGCATGAGCAGGAGGCCCTGAAGAAAATTGATGAAAAAATCCAGGTACTGGAAGCCGACCCGGCTTTTGAAGCGGAAATGATAAAAGCCTCACAACCTTTTATTGACGCATGGATCAAGCAGGCCGAAGCCAAGGGTATCGATGGCAAGACAGCCCTGCAGTTTTATCAGGATACCATCAATGAACTGGTGCAGTAATGGAACGCCCGGATCAATCTGAGCGCCGGGTCAACGGGCTGGTGCGTCTGCTGGATGGCCTGATGGCTTTGACACTGTTGATGATGATGTTGCTGACCTTTGTGGATGTGCTCGGGCGTTATGTGTTCAACAAGCCCGTGTTTGGTTCCACGGAAATGACCGGGTTTCTATTGGCCATCTGCCTGTTCAGTGGCATGGCGGTGGTTTCCGGGATGAAGCGACACATCACGGTCTCCCTGTTTGAAACACAACTGGACCGGTATATGCCGGGGTTCCGGCATCTGCTTGTGCAGGCTGTTTCCCTGGGAGTGCTGCTACTGTTCGGTTTTGAGCTGTTCCGCAGTGCCGGGCGCATGCTGGAGCTGCGTACCGCGACAACAGTTCTGGAGTGGCCGCAATGGCCGCTGGCGGTAACGGGTGGCTGCATGTTGTGGCTGGGGGCATTGCTGTTGCTGCTGCGCTGGCAGTCACCCACAGGAGGTGCACATGAGTGAGGCATTAATCGGTTTTACCATCCTGCTGGCCTTGTGCTTTCTGACGGTGCCACTGGGCTTTGCCGCCCTGCTGGTCGGGTTTGCCGGGTTTGCCATTCTGCGCGGTGCATCACCGGCGCTGGTGATGAGCAGTCAGCAGGTGATGGAAACGGCTACCAACTACGGTTTGTCGGTAATCCCGCTGTTTATCCTGATGGGAGTGTTTATCTATCGCTCCAATATTGCCAATGAACTGTATGACGCAGCCTATCTGTGGCTGGGGCGTTTTCGGGGTGGGCTGGCAATGTCGACAGTACTGGCCTGCGCGGGCTTTTCGGCGATTTGTGGCTCAACCCTGGCAACGGCTGCCACCATGAGCAAAGTGGCGATGCCATCCATGCGCCGCTATCGCTACGATGACCGCCTCTCCACCGGTACCATTGCGGCGGGCGGCACCCTGGGCATCATGATTCCACCTTCGGTGCCGCTGGTCATTTACGGCATCATTGCCGAGCAGGATATCGGGCAGTTATTCATGGCGGGTATCCTGCCGGGGTTGCTGCTGGTCCTGCTGTTTATCATGGCGGTGATGATTGTGGTGCGATTGCGGCCACAGGCTGGCCCGGCAGGTGAAAAACTGCCCCCCGAGCAGCAGCGCAAGGCCGTTCGTGGTGTTTGGCCGGTACTGGTGCTGTTTGTGGCGGTATTGGGCGGTATGTATACCGGTGTCTTCACACCGACGGAAGGGGCCGGTATCGGCGCGTTTGGGGCTGCCCTGATTGCCTTTCTGCGGGGAAGCCTGAGCTCGGTGAATGCCTGGCTGGAGTGTCTGGTTGATGCCGGGCGTACCACGGCAGCCTTGTTTACCGTGATTTTTGGCACTCAGGTTTTTGGTGAGTTTATCAATCTGACCGGGTTTCCGTATGACCTGCTGGACTGGGTGGATGGCCTTGAGCTGTCTGCATTCGGTCTGGTTGTCATGATCTGCGTGATTTGTGTCGTCATGGGTATGGTGTTTGAAACCATGGGGATTCTGCTCCTGATTGTGCCGGTATTCATGCCTGCCCTGATCGGCTTTGAGGTCAACCTGATCTGGTTTGGAATTCTGGTGGTGCTGGTTATTGAACTGGGGCTGATTACACCACCGGTGGGGCTGAATGTGTTTACCGTCAAGAGCCTGCTGCCGGATGTGGCGCTGGGCACCATTTTTCGGGGAGTGACGCCTTATTTGCTGGCGATGTTGCTGGCCCTGATACTGGTTCTGCTGTTCCCCCCCATTGCCACCCTGATTCCCGGCCTCATGCAGTAACAATGCAGGCAAGACACCGTGACGATGCAATAAAAGGTATTTCCCATGTCCAAACAGAAAACCCCCCGGTCTGCCTGCTCAGCCAGCCCGTCTGCACCGGGGCAGGGCAAACGGCCCAACTTTGTTTTTATTATGACCGACCAGCAGCGTGCCGATTATCTGGGCTGTACTGGCCACCCGGTATTGAAAACCCCGCACATTGACCGGCTGGCCGCCAATGGCACCCGTTTTGACCGTTTTTATGTCGCCAGCCCGGTGTGCATGCCAAACCGGGCAGCCCTCATGACCGGGCGCATGACGTCGGTCAATGGCGTACACCAGAATGGCCAGGATCTGCCGCATCACATGACCACGTTTACCGAATTGCTGCAGGCGCATGGCTATGATACGGCCCTGTTTGGCAAGGCGCATCTGCAGACCATGACCACGTTGCCACCGTCCAAGGGTGAGAATCCGGTGGGCAAGGGGCGGTTGGCGAATGCCGTCGATATTGGTGATGAGTCTGAATACCTGGCGGAAACCGGGGCACAATGGCTGGAAAAAGGTGCTGCCGCCGTGAATTTGCCTTTTTATGGCTTTGATGTGGCGGATATTGTTTCTTTCCATGGCGATACAACCGGCTGTGCGCATGAGGTCTGGCTGCGGGAGCAATTGCCGGACCTGGACAAGGTACGCGGTGCCGCCAATCAGCTGCCGCATGATTACACCTGTCCGCAGGCGATCCGCACTGCTTTGCCGGAAGCACTTTATTCCACTGCCTATATCCGCGACCGGGCAGTTGATTATCTGCAGGATGCGGCAAGGCAGGAGGCACCGTTTTTCGCCTTTGTGTCTTTTCCCGATCCGCATCACCCCTTTACACCACCGGGTAAATACTGGGACCAGTATCAGCCGGAGGATATGCCGGTCCCGGAGAGCTTTTCAGCGCACCGGAATCCGCCGCCACACCTGCAATGGGTGCTGGATCAGCCGATTGTGGGCGGGGCCGGTTTTCACCATACCCCGACGCGCCTGACCCGCCGGCAGGCGCAGGAAGCCATGGCATTAAGCTGTGGCATGATCAGCATGATTGATGATGCCGTGGGGGATATTCTGAAAACCCTGGAAGCGCAGGGGCTGGCTGACAATACGATTGTGATTTTCAACAGTGATCATGGGGATTACCTGGGGGATCACGGCATTCTGTTCAAGGGCGGGCTGCATTTCCAGAGCCTGATCCGGGTGGCCATGCTGTGGCATGACCCGCGCAGGGAGCAGGTGGCAAAGACCAATGTGTTGTGTTCGACCGTTGATTTGGCACCGACCATTCTGGCCCAGGCGGGCATTACCCCTTATCACGGGATGCAGGGCGTGGATTTTTCTGCTTTACTGAATGGCCAGGGTGATAACATTGAGCGCGAGCAGATTCTGGTTGAGGAAGATACCTACGCTACGGATATCCTGGGTTTTACCGGCCAGATCCGGGCACGTACCCTGGTGACCCGGCGTTATCGCCTGACGGTTTATCAGGGTGTTGACTGGGGCGAGTTGTATGACCTGCAAAAAGACCCGCTGGAATCCCGCAATCTCTGGGACAGCCGGGGGCATGCGGCGCTCAGGAAACGCCTGTTATGGCAATTGTTGCAGATGATGATGGGCTATGCAGACAGTTCACCCTGGCCCAGGCAGGAGGCTTGATGATGAATGCTGTTAGTGTTACCCAGACCCTGATTGACTGCAATGCAGCCGCTACCGCCGTACAGGCGGCAGTAGCAGAAGCAGCTCGTCTCGGGGTGAAAATCAATGTGGCCGTGGTTGATCCGTCAGGAACCCTGATGGCGTTCCTGCGCATGCCGGGCGCACCGCTGCATTCTATCGACATTGCCATTGATAAGGCTTACACCGCGGTCAGTTTCGGTCTGCCCACCCATTTGTGGGCGGATGCCTTCAAGGAGCACTCACCTGCTGTGCAGGATGGCCTGTCGGGTCGCCCGCGGTTTGTCGCTTTTGGTGGCGGATTGCCAATGGTGTATCAGGGGGAGCGCATTGGGGGGATTGGCGTTTCGGGTGCCAGTGAGGCGCAGGATCAGCAATGCGCCCAGGCAGGATTGCAGGCGATCGGGATGGATAAGGGCTGACCTGCTTCGTCAACTTCGTGAAACGGGGCGAACAGCCGTTCGCCCTGCAAATGTACACACATCACGGGGTTTTCAA
>DAOPKY010000073.1:0-11625 GCA_035391465.1 Thiolinea sp.
CAGCAAATACTGATTGGCTGCCTGCCGGCCCTGATCGGCATACAGGCGACTGTAGCCCCGCTCAACAAAGCTGGATACCCGAAGGGGCACCCGGTCCAGAATGCCGCTTACAAAGCCGTTATCGTGGGGATGGTGGTTCATGGCTGCACCGCCACTTGGGACAGGTCAGCTTCCCGGTCCAGCCAGAACTGCAGCTGGCCGATGGTGTCATCCATGTGGCGATTCAGCCGGGTGATTTCCTCCCGGTGCCAGTGGATCAGGTCACGGATGTTGCGGGCCTGCTGGGCATGAATCGAAAACCACGCCCGGCAGTTGGCCAGATGTCGGTCAGGGGCGGGGTACAGGACGGGACGGGTGAGGGGAGCGCTCATGATTTCACCTCCCTGTCAGCCAGTTCCCGCAATTCCGTCAGGGCTGAGTCCATTAATCCACCGGCAATGCTCAATGTTTTTTCAAGCGGGATGGTTTCGCAGCCTGCTATCTTGCGTAGTGCCAGATCGACCACTTCAAGCAAGGCTTGGACATCTTCAAATTGCCCGACCAGTTCATTGCTTGGCTGGTTGCTCATGCTGCACCTCCGGTACCGAAGGTGGCTTCAATGTGCTGAACCGCTTCGGTCAGCGTGTCGAATGACAGGTTGTCCAGCAGGATGCCGGTCACGCGGCCCTGCTCACCAAAGCTCAGGCCGGGACAGGCCACATCCCAGAAGGTGCAGCGGTTGCTGCTTCGGCTGCCGGCATGGCCGGGATAAATCCACGCCACCAGCAGGCCGGCATAAGTGACCAGCACACCGTTGGGGGTGTGGCTGTAGCTCAGGTCGGTATGGGTGGGGAAGGAAAAGTCCGGGTCAGCGGAGACCGGGAGGGCGGACAGGCGCAGTTGCGCGGCATGGGGACGCAATGGCCCTGCAGTGTATGCGGGTTGCATATCGTTTACCTCTTAAGTTTTCTATGAGTTGGCACAAATAGCCGGGATGCTCATATCGTCCTTAAGGAAACGACGCGCTTGTTTCTGCCAAAGCAGTCTTGCAGTCCACGCACACCCCGGCAACACTGCCGTTAGCGCATGGTACAGGCATAAAAAAACCGCCCTGCGTGGTGGCGGTGTTTGCCGCCTTAAGTGGGGTATGAGTCCCGAATCAAATTGTCTTTTTATCATGCGCCTGAAGCTGCTGTTTGTTCAAGTGCGAGTGTCATCAGTAGGCATGAAATATTTTCATGTCAGCCATGAATTTATTGAAATTCGTTCAACCCTTACCGTGTCAGTAACTACAGCAACGGTTCTTCGCCAAGCCACGCATAAACAGCATGGTCTATTTCCAGTAGCCCCATGTTCTCATCCTCCCGCAGTTCCTCGAACAAGAGCCGGTATTCTTCATCGGTCATCACTGCCCCGGTTTTGCTGCGCACGGTCCACGTTTTCCCGTCCTTGATGAATTTCAACGGTGGTCTCGGTTTTACTCCGGCCATAATTCAGCATCCATTATTTGCTCGAACGTCCATGGGCTTGATGCCGGGAACGTATTTTCCGGCAAGCCGGTTTCATCCGCCGCCAGCCCCCGGCCCAGTTCGTAACCATCCAGCATGAATTCATCCAGCTTGCCCTTGAGGCTCGGGTTTTGCTTGATGTGCACGGGAATCATGCGCCGCTGCTCCCGGATGGTGCGGGTCCAGCTTGAACCCCGGTATTCTGGCTGGTACTGCCATTTCAGCAGATGCCCCATCAGCAGGGCCAGCCGGTTCAACAACTCCCGCCGTTCAGATGCCCCCATGCTTTCCAGCTCCTCAATCAGGTGTTCAACGTCAACCTTGCCCAGCTCGCCAGCCCGCAGCAATTCAGCCTGTTCCAGCGTCCAGCCGTAGTAATCCGCGTCGTACTTTGCCGTTCCCATGAAAACCTCCTGCCCGGTGTCATGGACTGATTATAGATTCATCCCGCCATCCCGGCCAACACCCTCCCGGCATGTTCCCGCTCCAGCGCCAGCACCCGCCCCGCTTCCGATCCGTCCAGATGATACCGCGCACCACCCGCGCCAACATTTTGCAGGTACTGCTCCCGATGGGTATGTCGGTGCAACAACTTCTGAACAACACGTTTTGATGCGCTCAACTCATTCCGGTTGATGAACTGGAACACCTCCCGCTCGATGCCCAGCGCCAACGGCTTGCGGTCCATCCAGACGGTTTTGCCGCTCAATGCCGCGTCCAGCTCCCGAAGGCGCAATTCCGATGGTGATATCAAGGGTTTCTTGGGGTCCGGCTTGCGTTTGCGTGCTTGCGGCTTCGGTGCCGGTTTCGGCTTGGGTTTTGCCGGTACGCTCTCGCGCCGGATGATGCGCTTGGAGCGGCTTATAACCGCCTCTGATGCGTTTGCCCATACTTCCCTTGTCTTGGTGCTGGTTTCGATCCTGCGCCCAAGGGATAGCTTTCTGGGCCGTTCTGTGACTGGCTTGTCGGTCATGGTGTGGTACTCGTTCAGGTTGCGAGATTTTCCGGACCTTCTTGTTGCCGTCAACAAAATGGTCGGGTTTTGTATGGCTGGCAGTGTAGCAGGTTCACCCTGTCACTGACTGCCAGCGTTCAAACAGTTTTTTGGGAATGATGGTCAGCAACAGGCATTCCTGAACAAAGCGTGAAATGCTGCCTGTGTCATCGCCTGCCTGTTCCGCATCAGTCACCAGCTCCTGTGCCAGCTTGCGCAAGGCTGCGTATGCCTTGGGGGAACGTGGCACCTCACCGCACTGAATCGCCACCAGCTCGGCCAGCAATACAGGCACACTGATTGTTGTGCGCCTCCCTTCAACATTCACATTCATTTGCACTGCACCCATTCCATTACCCCATACCCATTCCATTACCCCTGAATAAAAATCCACTCATGCACCCACAATAGAACCGCTCACCTTACCCGGTATCTGGGAGAATCAGGAACACCGCTCCCGGCAAAGTCCTGCCTATATATACGGTTCCCATTCTCTCCCGCCCTTACCCCCCACCCCTTGTCCATCCGGCAATTCATTGGGGCGGGTATCTTCCAAACCTGATTTTGAAAAATTGAACCCCACCCACCGGGCAAAGCCCCGAACATGGGGGCGGTCAGAAAATACTACCTGCCATTGAGATTGAAAAACATTGAGGGTCAGATGTTTACGGTTCACGATTACACAGTCAAAAATCAGTAACAGTTTTATTTTTTCTCAACACATCATTGGTTTAATGCACCTCCCTCCTGAGTCGTCCTATTCCTTGCGCCTCAAGGCTTCCGGTGGATACAAGCTGTCTGCCATATCCAGCATTTCAAGTAATTTGCGCGGTGATATTTTCCTGAAGTCACGGTTAAAAATTGCAGTTGCCAGCTCTGTATCAAGTTCCTCACCCGATTCAATGCGTGCTCTTGTCACTGCCTGACCGATTCTGGCTGACAGCTTGTAAGCTCGTGTCCGTTTATCAATCATATTGCTGCTGCCTTCTGCTGGCACTCACCACTCTGTCACTTCCGAACTTGTCCGACAGGTATTGAATAAATTTATCATCGGGCAGCCTGTTCGGGTCTATCACCGTCATCGGGTAGTCACACCCTGAGCCGCTCAGGACAACCTGCCAGACAGCCGGATATTTCTTGTTTGGCCCGGAATGGCCACTCTCAAAACTCACAAAAGCCCCTTTTTCTACCTTTTGAGTGTTTTGAGAGTGGCTGCTTTGGGTATTTTCAAAATCTAAAAGCCTGTCTAACCACTTACCCATGACAACCTATCGCCCCCTCATTGATTAAATAATCTACTGTTGGCCGACCGTTTGTATCCCTGATCTGCTCCCGGATGTATCCATGCTCAACAAGGATATTTATGGCTGTCTGTGCCTTATCGGTATCCCTGCCAATACCCTTCCAGCTCGGTTGTGTAACCTCCCTGACCGTGAAACTACCCTGTAACTGCTTGCCAAACTTGCTGGCGATGGTGATGGCGTTGTCGTGATCTACCGATTCTGACAGGCTGTAAATCCTGTGCATGTGCCCTTCGAGGTATTCAGCCCATGACAGCGCCTTGATGATTGCCCCCTCGGATACCGCGTCATAGTGTCCGTCCGCCAGATGGATCAGCAAAGCCAGACTTGGAACCATGCTGGTGTATTTGCTCAAGTGGCTTTCAATCGCCGGGTGAATATCGGGGTCGCTTGTTTTCTGCACCAGCTCTTCATGCCATTCAATAAAGTGCTGCTGGGCTGCGGTTGTAAACCTTAGTCTTACCTGCTCTTGCGCTTCGAACTCCGCCAGCCGGTTAAATACGGCCAGCATCCTGTCTTCAGCCGCCTTGCCGGGCAGTTCGTCAACATACTTCCCGGTGAAGCGCTCAGGGTAAACCAGCAGCTGGAAGCGTTGAACAAAGCCGTCATTTCCTGCCCCTCCCTTCATGGCCTGATCGACCAAAGGCTTGATCTTGTCGGGTTGGGTACCGCCAAGGATTGATACGCAAGTCGATGCAATATCCACCGTGCCCCGGCCTATCCGGTCATACACAAAGCCAGAGTTGCCAGACCATGCTTCCAGATAAAAAGCCCTGTCCGCCTCATGGCCTTGCTTGTCCAGCTCGGCAAGGAAGCCTGACATCTCGTCCCGGATAATCAGCATCCCGTTGGGATTGTCCGCCAGCAGCTCCCCCAGCTTTTCCACGGTTGCCGAATTGGTTTTGTAGCGCTTCCTTTTTGGCTCTTCCAGCACCTGCACTGCACTGGCCAGTATCTTCCTTGCCGCCTGTTTTGCGTCGTCCTCCGCCCCGTCTTTCAATGCTTTTTCTGCATCCGCATTGCCCTGCTTTTCGGTGATCTTAGCCAGCTTTGCATCAATGGCGTATTCTTTCCGCGCCTCCATGTAATCATTTTTCGCCCCAATCTCCAGCTGCTCAATGGCCTTTATGCCCTCAGCGATTGACGGGCTTTTCTTGGCAGACGGATTACTGACAATGCCGCCCCACAAATTTGGCACAACAAGCCAGTTATCCCACTGCTTTGGGTGAATGGCGAACTTGCGCCCCACCACTGCCGACAGGCTGACCATGAGTGATACGGCAATAAAATCGGGTGGTGCTTGCATACGGTAAGCAGCATCCTCCACGAACGGTACAAAGGCACTCGGCAGCATTGCACTGTTAAATGCTGGTGCCGGTTTCAGGGTTGGTGTAATCCGTACAAACGGCCATTTATTTTCTGGATACCCAGAATGGGCAGGCTCAAAAGTCTGTTTTTTTAACTTGTCCGGTGGAGCGTCCAGCAAGCCCTGATTAGCAGGGTCAGCCGGGTCATCCAGCCACGGTGGCGGGCTGTTTTTGTATTCGTCGAAACTAAGTAACGTCATCACATCAGCCCCCCGTAGGCTTCCAGCAGCAGGCTGTTCAGGTGCTGCGCCGCCTGCAGCTCTGCCCCGTACGGGGGCAGAGTTTCATTGTTCTGCCTGCTCAGGTATTGCCGGTGCCGGATCGCATCGTCAAGGTCCATGGTCGCGCCCAGCAGGTCACTGTCACGCTGAATGGCCTCGTCCTTTGCCTTCGCCTTGGCCGCCATATCCCGCCGGTACGCTTCGGCCTTGTAGCGTAGAACCTGCCGCCCGGTAGCCGTCAGCCCGGTGTCAATGCCCAGCACCCGCTTGACGGCTGCCAGCTGCTCCGCTGCCGACCAGCCGAACACATGCCCCAGCAGTGCAAAGCCGTCCCCGACCTGCAGATCACCACCCCCGCCACACAACCAGCGCCCATGCTCAGGGTAGTCATGCGCCAGCCGGAAGCGGTCATTGCCGCCACAGCCGGGACAAGGCCCATGCTTTCTGGTCATTTTCAAGGACAGGCCCAGCCCGGAATGGATGCGCCCCCACTGGCCAATGGCCAGCAGGCGGACCTCGGAAAATCCTGTTGCTGTGGTATAGTGATGACCTGTGGTGTTTTTCCCTTGTGCCCCCACCGCCGGGGGCATATTTATTTTTGCCATGTCCACACCTCACGCCGCCCTGACCAGCTCAATCAGATCAGCGAATACTTCTCTGACCTGCCGCTCAATAAAATACGCGCGTTTGTTTCTGGCCTCACTGCGTTTTGGTGACAGATCAACGGTAATCAGCGCCTTCGGCTTCATGATGTTCAGCCAGACCCAAGCCTTTGAGCGCCCCAGCATGTCACAGATAGCATCCTGAGTTATCAGCGTGTCGCCTGCCTTGATATAGCCTTGCTGGCTGGCCCGACTATCCAGCCACCGATAAATCTGGCCCACATCGTAGTAGTTCGCCCGCCCGATCTGCTGGGGATTTGGGAATGTGCTGTCGGTCAGCGGATAACGAATAATGGTGTGAGTGGATACCGGAACAATGGCCCGGACTTCATGGGTAGTGAGTTTGTTTGTCATGCATCAGCGTCCTTTTGTAATGTGCTGATACACAATTATTCACATGGCATTCGGAAAGTCAGTGTCCAATTTCGGAAAAAAAAACAAAATTAGACACCCGCCTAGTTGCGCCGTGCTTTTTTCACTTGATCTTCCCCGGCCCCATCGAAGCCAGCCAGCTGCCCCAGCGCAACCATGGCCCGTTCCGGAAGCCTACGACCAGACACCCTGTCAAACTCTCTGAAAAATTCTGTTGCAGTTGGCATCTTAGTGCTTTTCGTTTTCGTAACCATCGACGCGATAGCAGTTTGTTCTATCAGCTTGACAACATCACTGGCACTAACAGGCACATGCCCGCTATAACTTTCACGAAAAACAGACAGCTGAAAAATGGAATCGATGCACTTTGGATCAGGCTCAGCTTCTAACGCATGGATTAACGCCCTCGCCTTATCCGCTATCTGTTGATTTTTTTCCTGTGCTTGCTTCGCAGGCATTCTGTTTCTATTGCATGATGAACATGCTGCCCACTTGTATGCACAGCTCAGTACAAACAGAAAATCATACGCATCACCCTTGAACGCCAGCTCAACCGAATTAAGCAATGCGTTTAGGTCGGCATCGCGTAAATCACAAAGCAACTTCTTTGCAATGCCAGACATAGGGCATTTTTCATCAATCTTGCCCGCCTCGACAGCAAGCCGTTCCAGAAAAGTCATCCCGCACCTTCACCGTGCAAGCTTCACAAAAAAGGCCATCGGGAAAACCGGTGTGAAGTGTCCGGCCTTGTCGGTAGCTACCCTATCCCGATGATTCAACCATTATACCACCCGCCTGATCGGTACCACCTCCGCCCCCGCCCGTAACCCATCCAGATAATCCGCCCAGCTCTGCATCATGGCCGTGCGCTCCTGCAGGTAATCCGCCCGGTTGTAGGCCGCCCTGATCCGGTCTTTATCCTTGTGTCCCAGTGCCGCTTCAATGACCTCGCCCCGATAACCCAGCTCATTCAGCAAGGTACTGGCCAGTGCCCTGAAGCCATGAGCCGTCATGTCGTCATTGGTATAGCCCATGGCCCGCAGTGCCACCCGGACAGCGTTATTTGATAGTGGTCTGCCCTGGCCCCGGTTCGATGGAAAGAGGTATTGCCCACGCCCGGTGTACGGGTGCAACTCTTGCAGAATGGCGATTGCCTGAGTCGATAGCGGAACCAGCAAGGCATCCTCTGCCCGATCCGCCTGCTTGATGTGTGTTGGAAGCTTGCGCCGCCGGGCCGGCAGCGTCCAGATGCATGCATCCAGATCGAATTCCGCCCACTCAGCCAGCCTGATTTCAGCCGGTCTTGTGAATACCAATGGCGACAGCGCCAGCAACATCCGGACAGACAGCCCGCCCTGATAGCCGTCAATGTCCCGCAGCAACTGCCCGACCTTTACCGGATCAGTGATCGCCGCAAACTTACCCTTGATGCGCTTGGGAAGTATCAACTTCGGATCAATATCCTTGGCCGGGTTACGGTCAGCAAAACCATGCACGACGGCATAATCGAAAACCTGACTGATCCAGCCCTTGACGCGCTTGGCCGCATCCACTGCGCCCCGGTCACGAACTCGTTTGATGATCGGGATGATATCCCTTGCCTGAATTTCCCCGGCATCCATCGACCCCAGCACGGGCAGAATATCCCGATTAAGGTAGCTGTCTACTCTGCTGGTATTGCCTTCCGCCCACCCTGCTCTGTTGTGCTCCAGCCAGTCACTCGCAACAAACGCAAAGCTGGTATGCGCCACCTGCTTTTGCTGGTATCGCCGCTGCTCTACCGGGTCCATACCAGCAGCAACCAGATTCCGTGCCTCGTTCCGCAGCTCTCGCGCCCTCGACAGTCCGACTTCCGGGTAGTGTCCCAGTGTGAAGGTTTTCTGTTTGTCGTGGAGACGGTAGCCATAGCGCCAGATTTTTGAACCGTTGGGCATGATATCCAGATGCAAAGCGCCCCCATCCCGCAGCCGGTAAAGCTTTGGCTCCGGTTTGGCGTTGCGGATCATGGCGTCAGTCAGCTTGTTTTCTGTACTTTTGCCTGCCATTGCTGGTATGCCTTCTCAGGGATTTGGGAACATACCAGCAAATTTACCAGCATTGCGCATGCATACCAGCATATTTTTTTAGGTATCAGGCTGGTTAAGGATTGGCTGGAATGGCTTTCTGGCGGGGTTTCAGGGCATCATTAGATACCCTGAAATTTGAAGTTGGTGGAGGTGGGGGGAGTCGAACCCCCGTCCGCAAATCCTCTGCCTGAAGGCACTACATGCTTAGTCGAGTCTTTTATTTAACCCGCATCCCGCCGACTGACAGGCTGGCTTGCAGGCTGGTCCGTGAGCTTTAGCACCGCCGCTCCGGACAGGCATTGGTGCGATCTTGTGTACTGATGATGCCTGAAACCCGCGCCCCACAAGCAGGGCATCGGTCAGACAGCGCTCGTCAGGTTATTAAGCTGCGAGAGCGAAAGAGTCGTCGTTTGCGACTATTGTTTGTGACTATTGTTATAGTGGTCATCACACCCACTGCATGCTCCCCAGGTTTTGTAATCCACGTCGAAGCCAAAGTCACCCCCGATGCGCATCATTCCTGGTGCAAAATAGCAGGGACCATTATAAGGCGTGCCGACATGGCTGTCATGCAGTTTTTAAAAACCCTGCCTACCAGCACTGGTCACCTATAACAGCCATTCCACCGGAAGCCAGGAAATGAGATAGACCAGCAGACGCCCATACCAGGTCGTATCCGGCTCCGTGTCATGGACCACCTCGATGGTCCGGCCATTTTCAGTCTGCCGGTCGACCCACTGCAGCTTACCCGCCGGGGTCAGCCGGACCTCATAGGCTTCCTTTTCAACCAGCTCCTGTCCCTGGTGATAGGCTATCTCACAGTAATCCGCATTGTCGAAAACCACTCCCATCTCGGTATTGTGAACTGCCGAACGCGGGTCGAGATTGAAGGAGCCGACAAAAGTGCGCTTCCGGTCAATCATGAAGGTTTTGGCATGCAGGCTGGAGTGCTGCGAACCCAGAAAACTGTAATCATGCGCCTGTGCCTCGCTGCGGGTGGCCTTGAGCTCATACAGACTCACACCGGCCTTCAGCAGCTGATGGCGGTAGTCGATATACCCGGAATGTACCGCCACCACATCATTGGCAGCAAACGAATTGGTCAGAATCGTGACCTTGACGCCCCGGCGTACCAGCTCACCCAGCATGGCCGTGCCCTGATGACCGGGGATGAAGTAGGGCGAGACAATCATCAGCTCCTTCTGACTGGAGCGCATCAGCTTGCTGATTTCCGGGTACAGCCAGCCACTGTCATCCAGCAGCCCTGACAATACCTTGTGCGGCTCATCGTAAATGACAAGCCCCTTGCCGCTGAAAACGCCTCCGCTGTCCCGGGCCAGGCGGCTGATGATTTGATCGACCTGACGTTTTTCCATTTCAGCCCGGTATTCCCGCAATACACCGGACAGGGCTGTAAACCAGGGGGTATAACCGGCATCATCCGCCGGGGTTGAAAACTGCTCCAGCCCCAGCGCCAGACCGCTGTACCAGTAGGCGTTGAATGCCTGAGTCACTTCTGTAGCGACCGGGCCTGCGGCCAGTACATCCAGGTCGACAAAGCCGGTTTCCGTGTTGACCTCGAAGTACTCGTTGCCGATATTACGGCCACCGACTGCTGTCACAATGCCATCTGCGGTGAAAGACTTGTTATGCATGCGCCGGGAAGAGTTCGGGAAACGCACCACGAAATCCAGCACACGTAAACTGCGGTAATACAGCGGATTGAAGATGCGGATACTGAGGTTGGGATGCTCCTGCATCAGGCGCAGAAATAACCGGTCACGCCCGCCTGCCATGTCCATGTCATCCAGCAGCAGGCGCACCCTGATCCCGCGATCAGCTGCCTCCACCAGCGCAGCCAGCAGAGCCCGCCCGGCATCATCATCATGAAACAGGTAATACTGCAGATCCAGGGTACGGGTTGCCTGGCGGGCCAACTCCATACGGGTCAGCAGAGCCAGATGGGCATTCCCCATGGACAGGAACAGGGAGTTTTCCGGCCCGGCCCGGTTCAGCGGGGTACTCAGAGCCTGATACAGCGGCGTGTCAGTCTCCAGCGTCACGGGGGGGATCGGTTCCGGCTCGAACTGAAAGCGGGCACTGGCCAGCCAGCGCAGGCCGAAAAAGGCCAGCACAAGGACAATGAAGACCAGAGCGCTTCCGGTAAACCATTTTTTCATGTCAGTTCCTTCGCGTTTCATCATGCGACCAGGTGGATCGGGGTTGTCGGGTAGCCAGAGGCAGGGGTTGCAAGGGCAGGGGGGCAGGGTATGTGGCTTCCCGGCCTCCCTAATTGCCGGCAATCAGGCCATGGACACCATCAGCGACATACTGCACTGAAAGGGCTGCCAGCAACACCCCCAACAAGCGGGTCAGTATCATGCGGCCAGTATTGCCCAGGTATTTGTCCACGATCTCCGCTGTCATCAGGGTTGCCGCTGCAATGCTCATCAACAGCAGAATAATCAGGCTCAGCAGGCCGACACCGGCCCAGTACCCGGCTGATTCCGCCAACTGGGAAGCGAGGAGAATGGTGGCAGAAATGGCACCCGGCCCGGCCAGCAGGGGGATGGCAAGCGGAAATACTGCCAGATTGGCAATATGATCACGCAGGGCAGCCTCGGACAGCTGGACCTGACGCTCCTGACGCTTGGCATACAGCATTTCAAATGCGGTATAGAACAGCAAAAGACCACCGGCCACCCGGAATGCTTCAATGGTAATACCCAGGGTATTCAGGATACCGGATCCGGCAAAGGCAAACAGCAGCAGGATCAGGGCAGCAACCAGTACGCCACGCAACACGACGGTACGTCGGGCCTGGCGGGCCATGCCGGCAGTCAGGCCAAGAAAAATGGGTGCAGTACTGACCGGGTCGATGGTGACAAACAGGGTCACAAACGCGTTGATCAGGGTATCCAGTGATGGCATGGGAAATGATCAGCAGGGTTATTCATCTGCAGAGCGTAGGCTATTGGCTGAGCAGATGCAAATCCGGAAAAACAGCTCGGGTGGTATGGTAAAAAATATAAAGATTATGTTAAAAAATGAAGACAGAATGTCCCAACACCAGACCGGTATCAAATACACTGGAGACCGCAGACCGCAGACCGCAGACCGCAGACCGCAGACCGCAGACCGCAGACCGCAGACCG
>DAOPKY010000073.1:11725-15243 GCA_035391465.1 Thiolinea sp.
CAGAGCCAACTGGTTTGGTGCCGTCGGAAACCTTGAAACCTGAAAAATAACTGTATTTTCATGCTATTAAGCATGAAGGGAGCTAAAGTACAGAAAATGCAGTATTTCGGGGGGGTTGACAGCCATATCCAATCAATTATGCGCATAATGTATATTATGTTAAATTAACACTGTATTTTTACCCCCCCCCAACATCAATCCCCCCCTGCCGTTATGCCGAAGCCATTCACTGATGACGCATGACCTGTTCCCAGTCGCCCAGGAAATACTGTTTTTTCAACCGATCCTGATAAGTCAGCAAAGCCGGCCCCAGCCGGATCAGCTTCAGTGGCCCCCGGTTGCGGGCCGCTTCCTGCAGGCTGCGATACGTCAACTCCCCGCGGACGTCCGGATGAATGGAAAACAGACGCGCCTGCTGAGCCAGTACCTGCTGCCCGCGCAGAGACAGCAGATAATCCAGAAAACGATGCCCCATCCCCGGATTGGGTGCCCGTGCCGGTACAAAAGCAATACGCGACATCACCAGCACATAATCCTGCGGCAGGATCAGCCCCAGCTCCGGGTACTTGTCCAGCCATGAACGCGCATAAGAACCCAGCACATTGTAGCTCAGCAGCAGCCTGCCGGAACGCACGTCTTCCAGCATGTCACTGGAGCTGTCATAAAGCCGGGCCTGTACCTGGCTCAGATTTTCCAGCAGACGTCCCCAGGTGCTGGCCTGCTGGGCATCCTGACTGGCGAACAGGTAGCCCAGCCCGCTGCGGGCAATATCGTAGGTCCCTACCCGACCCTGAAACCGCTCCTGCTGATTGCGCAGCAGCTCAATCAGCTCAAAGCGGTTCCGGGGCACCTGTGCCGCTGGCAGCAACCTGCGGTTGTAGATCATGACTGCCGGCTCACAGGTCAGCCCGAATGCCTGTGCGCGCCATTGCGCCCACTCCGGCAGCCAGTCCAGCCCGGCGAGATCATGCGTGGCCGCCATGCCGTCATTCACCAGCCGGATCTGCAGGTCCATGGCCGAACTGATCACCAGGTCGCTGCTGAACGTCCCCCGGCGCTGCTCATGGGTAAAGCGCTCAAACAGCGGCAGGGAACTGAGTTCCAGGTACTCCACCGTCACATCCGGATAAAGCTGCTGGAAATCCCGCACCAGAAACTGCATGGCCGTCTCATCGGTCGACGACAGAATATTCAGGCGGCTGCTTTCCGTCCCGATGGCCGGATACAGCGTCCCCGCCATGGCCCCGGACACCAGCAGCCACCCCAACAAGAGCACTATCATCCTGTCTTTCATGCAGGTCACTCCGCCTTGATCCAGCCCCGAATGATACCCGCCTCCCCGGTGGCAGGTACAGCAGCGCCGTGCTTGCCCGCAACTGCTGATGCCATCCCCCCTGCCGGATACGACTGCCACCGCCCTGCACCGTCCGGTGTCGCTGCTCACCCGTGACCTGCCGCGGCGGGCCCGGTTTGACAGCCCGGCTCACTTGCCGTAAAACCCCTTGGCATTCATCTCCCGACCTATTCATCTCCAAAGAGAACAACTGATGAAATTATCCATGCAAGGACTGATGCTGACCTTCCTGATGAGTCTGACCCTGCTGTACCCGGCCCTGGCCGGGGAGTATCAGGCCGGTACACTGGTAATCAGCGACCCTTACACCCGCACCACGCCTCCCATGGCTTCGGTTGGCGGCGGGTTTCTGGGTATCACCAACAGCGCTGATGAAGCCGACCGCCTGACAGGCGCTCAGGTTGATTTTGCCGATGCGGTGGAAATCCATGAGATGAGCATGACCGACGGCATTATGAAGATGCGCAAGCTGGATCAGGGGCTGGAAATCCCGGCTCAGGGCCGTGTGACGCTCGAACCGGGCGGCTATCACCTCATGTTCATCGGCCTTGGGGAGGCCCTGAAAGCCGGTGAACAGCATGCCGGCACGCTGCAGTTTGAAAAGGCCGGAGAGGTTGCGGTGGTGTTTGAGGTACGTGATATCACTACCATGCAGGCTCCTCCGGCCAATAATGCGCCCATGCATCCGGAAGCCATGGACACCGGCTACATGCCGGCACAGGTGCATGAACAGCACCCGCCAGCGGAAACCCGTAAATGACCGGCCTGTTCCGGGGTTTCAGCTATGTCTTCAGGGGGCTGGGGCTGCTGACCCACAAGGGTATCCGGGGTTTTGTGGTCATTCCCCTGCTGATCAACATCCTGCTGTTTGCCGGTGGCATCTGGCTGGCGGAGCAGCAGGCTGCCTACTGGATGCAGCACCTGTTGCCGGACTGGCTGAGCTGGCTGCGCTATATCCTGTGGCCGCTGTTTGTGGTGGTGATTTTCTTTGCCGTGTTTTACGGTTTCACCCTGCTGGCCAACCTGATTGCCGCCCCTTTCAATGCCATGCTGGCGGAACGTATCGAAAAACAGCTCAAGGGTCAGCCACTGCCGGAATTCGGCGGTCTGGCCACCCTGCCCGGCATTATGGCACGCACCTTCCGCAGCGAGCTGGGCAAACTGTGGTACATGGGTAAATGGCTGGTGCTGATCCTGCTGATTACCGTGATTCCGGGCGTGAACCTGATTGCGCCGCTGGCCTGGCTTTTATACGGGGCCTGGATGCTGGCGATTGAGTACGTGGATTATCCCATGGGCAATCACGAGCTGTATTTTCAGGATGAACTCAAGGCCCTGAAACGCCAGCGCGGCCATGCACTTGGTTTCGGTGCTGCACTGACCCTGCTGACGGCGATTCCGGTAGTGAATTTTCTGGTCATGCCGATCGGGGTAGCCGGGGCCACGGTGCTGTGGGTGGATCGCATCAGCAAGGGGCCGGCAGCATAGAACCGCCACAGAGCGGACAGACTGCAGGGACACCAACGCTGTTTGTACCAAATGCAGGCAGCGGGTTTCCATGATGGGCGGGCGCTGTCATCGGGAACCATCCGTGCCCCTGTCCCGTCCAAAGAATGAACAAGACACTTATTGGAGTCTGCCATGAAAATCCTGCCTGCCATCCTGCTGTTTTTCCTGTCCTTCAATGCCTGGGCCATTGTACCTCCCGAGAGACCGACTCCCGTTCTGCAACTGTCCATTACCCAGCAGAGTGCCCTGCGTACCCTGCTCAACCTGATACCATCCAGCCCGTTCACGGTGTCGGTACTGGACCAGGACCGCAACCGGCGCTTGAGCAGCGGTGACATTGCCGTGGTGCGGGGCGGTATGGCCAATGCCGAAGTCCGCCGCCGGGTGCTTGATGCTGATGACATTGCGGCCCTGAGTCCGGGGCGCAGCCCGGCGCGTCATCCGGACAGAAGTGCACCCCGAGGCGGTGATCCCGGAAACCGGACCCGCTGACGGCAGCAAGGCCATCCCATATCGTGGGCTGCAGGGCCATTCTGGAGCGTGCGGCTCCCCTGTAACCACAAGATTACCCGTGAAGCACCAACAAGGTGCCTTCCGTACAGTATTTTCCAATCCAGAAATGAGCCTGAAGGAGAGGGGTAGTTGAGCCCTCTCA
>DAOPKY010000074.1:0-15107 GCA_035391465.1 Thiolinea sp.
CTCTTCAAATGGAAAATAACGAAGATTAGACCATGCATCACTTCCAGTCACACCCAGGCGGGAGAGCGGGCTGGACATGGCGGGTTGAATATGTAATTGTCTGATCGTCCATTCAATGGAGTCTGTACAAATTCCTGTTACTGCCTCGGGAGGATGGGCGGGTAACTGGTCTTCAGGTCTGGCTGCCACCATCATGATGTAATGCCCGCTCCCGTCCGGTTTCCCCACCTGCCTTTCGATCTTCACCAATTGCACAATCTGGAGCACCGCAATGTCACAAGAAACCACCAAATCAACCATCAATGGTAAACCCGTCCATCCTGCCGTTCCGGCGCTGGCCCGGGATGCACGGGCAGGTCGGATGGACCGGCGCGAATTCCTGGCAACAGCCAGTGCCCTGGGTGTGACCAGCGTGGCGGCTTACGGCATGCTGGGTCTGACAGCACCCAAACCGGCCAGGGCAGCGGATGCGGAAGAGCCCAAAAAAGGCGGGGTGCTCAAGGTCGAAATGATGATCAAGAACATGAGTGACCCGCGTATTTTCGACTGGACTGAAATCAGCAATGTGGCCGGGCAGTTTGTGGAAAGTCTGGTGTTCTGGGACTATGACTACACCTTCAAGCCGGTGCTGCTGGAAAAGTGGGAGGTCAATGACGATGCCACCGAATATACCCTGTACCTGCGCAAGGGCGTGACCTGGAACAACGGAGATGACTTTATTGCCGATGACGTGATTTTCAACTTCAGGCGCTGGTGTGAAAAGCATGTTCCCGGCAATTCCATGGCTGCACGCATGGGGGGCCTGTCCGAGAAGGTCAGCGAAGAAAAGGAAATGGTGGAGGAAGAGCAGGCCGACGGCAGCAAAAAACAGGTGGAGAAGGTCAGGGAAATCTATGCTGCCCGCGAAGGTGCAATCGAGAAAGTCGATGATCACACGGTCAGGCTCAAGCTCAGCAACTCCGACATCAGCCTGATTCCCAACATGACCGATTACCCGGCCAAGATCGTGCACCGTGATTTTGAAAAGAATGGCGGCGACCTGACCAAGAGTCCGGTGGGTACCGGTCCGTTTGAACTGGTGAGCTACGAAGTCGGGGTCGGGGCCGAGGTCAAGCGGCGCGAAAACGGCAAGTGGTGGGGTGGTGAGGTTTACCTGGACGGGGTGAAATGGATCGACTTCGGTACCGATCCGGCTGCCAAGATATCCGCCTTTGAGGCCGAGGAAGTCCAGCTCAATTATGAAACCGATGCCGATAATGTCGAGGTGCTGGACAGCCTGGGGCTGGTCAAGTCCGCCAAAACCACCTCCTCCACCATCGTGGCACGCATGAACGTGACCCGGAAACCCTATGACGACCAGCGCGTGCGCAATGCCCTGCAGCTGGCGGTGGATAATGAAACCGTTCTCAAGCTCGGGCACAACGGGGTGGGCACCCTGGGGGAGAATTTCCACGTTGGTCCCATGCACCCCGAATATGCCGAACTGCCCAAAATCAGTCGTGACCCGGAAAAAGCCATGGCACTGCTCAGGGAAGCGGGGCATGCCGATACCGAGTTTGAACTGATCTCGCTGGATGCCGACTGGCGGCGGGTGACAACCGATGCCATCGGCGCGCAGCTGCGTGAAGCCGGTATCAAGGTCAAACGCACCATCATGCCGGGTTCTTCATTCTGGAATGACTGGACCAAATACCCGTTTTCCACCACCAACTGGAGTGGCCGTCCGCTCGGGGTTCAGGTACTGGCGCTGGCTTACCGCTCGGGTGAGGCCTGGAATGAAACCGGCTTCAGCAATCCGGCGTTTGACAGCAAGCTCCAGGAGGCCATGGCGATTGCCGATGCCACAAAGCGCAGTGAAGTCATGAAAGAGCTGGAGCAGATTCTGCAGGACAGCGGCATCATCATTCAGCCCTACTGGCGCGGCATCATGTGCCACATGGCTCCCAATGTGCGTGGTTACGAGATGCACCCGGCTTACGATCAGAACTTCACCAAGACCTGGCTGGCCTGAGCGACTGGCTGCCTTCATGCGCCTCCTGCCTCCCGGCAGCGGGGCCGTGAACCCTGTCTGTCTGCCGATTACAGGCCGGCTTCCGGCATGATCCAGCCGGAAGCCGGTTCACCACCGCCAACCGGGAAACCCTGACATGTTGATGTTCATTCTGCGCCGCATGGGAATCATGTTCCTGACCATGCTGGTTCTTACTTTTATCGTCTTCACCATGGTCAATCTGGAACCCAACCTCAAGAAACTCGCCCTCGAACAGAACAATACCCGCATGAGCCAGCAGGACGTGGAAGTCTGGCTGGAGCAGGAGGGCTACCGCAGGCCGCTGCTGGTGCGTTACGGGGAATGGCTCGGCAAGGCTGTGACCGGGGATTTCGGTGACTCGACCCGCTTCCGCATGCCGGTCAACGAGTTTCTGCCCGAGCGCATCGGTTATACCGGGCGGCTGATGTTCTGGGTCATGATCACCATGGTGCCGGTGGCGCTGGCCGTCGGCATTCTGGCGGGTATGCGCGAAGGCTCGCGTCTGGACCGCTCCCTGTCCTTTTTCTCCATCCTGACCTCGGCGACACCGGAGTATGTCTCCGGCATTATCTTCACGGTCATTTTTGCCTCCTGGCTGGGCTGGCTCAAGGGGGTGACCAATGTCGAAAATGTCACGTTCGAGAACTTCGCCCTGCCGGTCATGACCATGGCCTTTTACGGGGTGGGTTATATCGCCCGCATGACCCGTGCCTCGATGGCCGAGGCCATGACCTCGCAGTACATCCGTACTGCACGCCTCAAGGGGCTGAGCTTTCCTGCCATTGTGATCCGCCATGCGCTGCGTAATGCCCTGATTGCACCTTTTACCGTGATCATGCTGCAGTTTCCCTGGCTGCTGACCGGGGTGGTGATCTCGGAAAAGCTCTTCAACTACAAGGGCTTCGGTTGGTCACTGGTTGAAGCGGCGGACAATAACGACATCGACCTGCTGCTGGCGATTTCGCTGGTTTCGGTCGCCCTGGTCATCGTGACCCAGCTCATATCCGATGTTGGATATGCCCTGCTCAACCCGCGCATCCGCGTGCGCTAGGAGGCCGGTATGGAATCACTGTCATTTTTCGGAATCTGGGGGCATGCCTTTGTGCGTTTCTGGCCGGTCTGGCTGGCCCTGCTGATGGTTTTTGTGCTGGGGCGGCTGCTCAGGCGGCATCTGGGCCTGTTCGGGCGGCTGTTTGACAGCCGTATCGGCTCTATCGGCCTCGGACTGGTGCTGTTTTGGGTGTTTACCGCAATTTTTGCCGAGACCGTGGCCCCGTTTGATCCCCTGGCCCAGTTTGCCGAGCTCAAGCGTGCCCTGCCGGGGGCTGTTGATTCAGGCAGCGGGCAGGCTTTTCTGTTCGGTGGCGACAACCTCGGGCGCGACCTGTTCAGCCGCATGGTCCACGGCTCACGTTTTGTGCTGCTGATTGCACCGGCAGCGACCCTGATTGCCTATCTGGTCGGGATTTCACTGGGGCTGCCGGCTGCCTGGTACGGTGGCAGGGTGGATGATGTCCTGATGTTCATTGCCAATCTGGTGCTGGCATTTCCGGTTATTCTGCTGTTCTACCTGCTGGTGACTCCCGGTATCCGCGAGACGGCCATCCCCAATGTCATGGCCGGTACCTTTTTCCTGTTCCCACCGGGCTTCATGCTGCTGTTGTTTTATACCCGTTATGCACCCCGCCCGCTGGTCTTCTGGCCGCTGGCGCTGCTGGTGCTGGTTGTCGGAGGCTGGCTTTATGCCGGGCTGGTGTTTGATGCCGATCCCCTGGGGCTGGTGCACCTGCAGCCGAATGAACTCAATATCTTCGCTGCCGTGGTGGCCGCCAGTTCCCCCGGTATTTTCCGCATCGTGCGCGGGCTGGCACTGGACATCAAGACCCGCGATTATGTGGCTGCCGGCCAGACCCGAAATGAAAGCCCCTGGTACCTGATGCTGTGGGAAATCCTGCCCAATGCACGCGGCCCGCTGATTGTGGATGCCTGTCTGCGTATCGGCTATACCACCATCCTGCTTGGTACCCTGGGCTTTTTCGGCCTTGGCCTTTCGCCCGAGTCGCCGGACTGGGGGTCGATGATTGACCAGAATCGCAGTTTTCTGCGCATTGTGCCGACCATTGTACTGCCGCAAACCATTGCCCTGGCCTTGCTGGTGCTGGGATTGAACCTGCTGGCTGACGGCCTGCGGGAAGAATCACTCAAGGATTAAGGGGGAAAGCATGGCTGATGGAGTGATGGAAATGACGGATACGAATACGGTGGTGGGTGGTGCTGCCGATCTGGCCGGGGCGAACCCGCCGATTCTGGAAATTGATCACCTGTCCATTTCCTTTTTCACCCGTGATCGGGTGATTCCGGCAGTGATGGATTTTTCCTGCCGGGTGATGCCGGGGGAGTCTATGGGGCTGGTGGGTGAGTCCGGCTGCGGCAAGTCCACGGTGGCACTGGGCATTATGCGCGACCTGTCCAACCGGGGCCGCATTGTCGACGGCTCAATCCGGTTCCAGGGGCGTGACATGGGCGAAATGTCGGCTGAGGAGCTGCGCGCCATTCGCGGCTCCCGAATCGCCATGGTGTATCAGGAGCCGATGGCGAGCCTGAATCCGGCCATGAAGATTGCACACCAGCTTATGGAAGTGCCCATGGTACACGAACAGGCCAGCCGCAAGGTGGCCCGCAACCGCTCGCTGGAAATGCTGCGGGCGGTCAATCTGCCCGACCCGGAGCGCATGATGCGGTCTTATCCGCACCAGCTTTCCGGCGGCCAGCAGCAGCGGGTGGTGATCGCCATGGCGCTGCTGTCGCGCCCGGACCTGCTGCTGCTGGACGAGCCGACCACGGCGCTGGATGTCACCGTGGAAGCCGGGATTGTCGAACTGGTCCGGAATCTCGGGCGCGAGCTGGGCACGTCCATGGTGTTCATTTCCCATAACCTGGGCCTGATTCTGGAAACCTGCGACCGGGTGACGGTGATGTATTCCGGTGAGGCGGTGGAAACCGGTACGGTCAACGAGGTCTTCGACCGCATGCGCCACCCTTATACCCAGGGCCTGTTCCAGTCGATTCCGCTGCCGGGGGCGGACAAGCACACCCGCCCGCTGCTGTCGATCCGGGGCCAGCTGCCACTGCCGCACGAACGCCCGACAGGCTGCAATTTCGGGCCGCGCTGTGACCATTATGTGGCGGCCGTCTGTAATGCTGCCGCCGTGCGCATGCAACCGGTTCCCGGTGAGGCCGACCACCGCTCACGCTGTCTGCGCATTGCTGAAATCGACTGGCAGGCCGAACCGGTACGTCCGGTGGTGGATGAGCCGGTGACACCAGGCAGGGTGGTGCTGGCTGTCCACGACCTGAAAAAATACTATCGCGTGGTGGCCAATGAGGTGTTCGGCGGCCAGGATGCACGGGTGGTCAAGGCCAATGAAAGCATCAGCTTCAATGCCCGTGAAGCAGAAACCGTCGCCATTGTGGGCGAGTCCGGCTGCGGCAAGTCGACCCTGGCCAAGGTGCTGCTGGGGCTGGAGACCGCCACCGGGGGCGAGGTGCTGCTTGAAGATGCAGACATCAGTCAGGTCAGTATCGAGGACCGCAATACGGCCATGGTCAGCGCCATCCAGATGGTATTCCAGAATCCGTTTGATACCCTCAATCCGAGCCACACGGTCGGTTCCCAGATTATCCGTACCCTGGAAAAATTCGGGGTCGGTAAAAACAACCGCGAACGGCACGAACGCATGTATCAACTGCTGGACCTGGTCAAGCTGCCCCGTGAATTTGAGCACCGCATGCCGCGCCAGCTTTCCGGGGGCCAGAAACAGCGTATCGGCGTGGCGCGTGCCTTTGCCGGCACACCGCGTGTGGTGGTGGCTGACGAGCCGGTCTCGGCCCTGGACGTTTCGGTGCAGGCAGCGGTAACCGAGCTGCTGATGGATATTCAGCGGACCTCACGCACCACCATGCTGTTTATCAGCCATGACCTGTCGGTGGTCCGTTATATTGCCGACCGGGTGGTGGTCATGTACCTGGGTCATATTGTGGAGCAGGGCAGTACCGAAGCCATTTTTGCACCGCCCTATCATCCGTATACCGAAGCCCTGCTGTCGGCGGTACCGATTGCCGATACCCGTGTGGAAAAAAAGCATGTCGTGCTGGCCGGTGACATTCCTTCGGCCATGAATCCGCCCGAGGGCTGCCCGTTCCAGACCCGCTGCCCGCATAAAGCACAGGTGGCTGACGGCTTGTGTGAGCGCGAAATGCCGGCAGTGCGGGAGATCAGCCCCGGCCACGGGATCAAGTGCCATCTCGCCCTGGAACATCTCCTGGCCATGGAGCCGGTTATCAGTCTTTGAGACCCCGGCTTGTCCGGGGCAGGCGTTGCCGAAACGGTACGAACGGCTCAGGCAGCCAAAACCGGAAACGTTGCGCCACTCATTTCAGGGGCTACCTTCTGCCTTAACGAAAAGGGAGAGCTGCGCCGAACACCATGAAGAAACCGACGGAACAGGAACCTGCTACCTGAATGTACTGTACCAGCCAGATCAATATTAACCGGTGCTGATTCTCACTGACGCACTCAGGACATCTGTCTGAAGCCGGTACACGCTGGCCATCATCACGGTGCTGGCCGGCAGCAACCCCGGATGCTCGACCGAATATGGCCTTTTCGCCACCGGACGGCTAATCTGTCTGCTCCGGTCTGATCGTGAGGGGACAGGAACATGATTTTCAGCAGTTTTTTCCGGCACAGCTACGCATGGCATGCTCATCTGGCACCTTTGCAGTTACGGTTTCTGTTGTGTTACAGCCTGCTTGTCATGGCCTGCTCCGGCCAGGCGGCGAGTCCTGAACTGCCGGGGGAGGAGCCGGATGCCGGGGAAACCGCCTGGGCGTTATGGCAGGATGACTGGCAGTGCGGCCAGCCACAGGCAGCGGAACCGGGATTGGTGCGCGAACTGCTGGACCTGGGGGTATTGCGGGGCCTGCGCCTTGGGGAGCTGACCCTGCCGGTACTGATCGGGAGCCATCCGGAACGGCTGGGTACGGTGCTGTTGGTGCAGCAGGCGGGTGGGTGGCAGCTGTACCCGGTGGCTTATGGACACTGGGTCGAAGGGGTTTTTGCCACCCCGTCCGGTGAGCGCCTCATGCTGTTTACCCTCTGGAGCGTGGAAGGCCCTAGTCATGAGTACCGCATCCTGCGTAGCCGGGACCGTTTCGGGGAACTGGACTGTACGGTTCTGGCCTTCCCGGAACAGCTGAATCAGCCCGAATGGGCACTGGAGTACCTGAGCCTGCGGGATTTCAATGCTGATGCCGCTGGCCGTGCCAGCCTGACCGGCTCTGTGACCCGTTATGATGCCGCTGGCAAAGCCTCGGTGCAGTGGTATCGCTATGAATCCGGTGACTGGGGGGCCGGCTGGGGCGTGCCGGTACGTATTCCGCATGCGCCGGCTGCTTTACCGGGCCTGTTTCGGCCGGTGCAGATACAACAGCCGGACCCGGCATTGCTGGCCAGTCTGCTGCAGCAACAGGCCGGAAAAGCCCGGCAGACTGAAGCCGGTACGGCAACGGATGCAACCCGCAGCACCAGCCCCCTGACCTCACCCGAATGAGGCGCTGACAGCCACGGCTATCGTGGCCTGTACAGCCATTGCCTGCCGGGTGGTTTCATGCCATCATGCGTGTTGACTGACCAGTCAATCAGCTGAGTTGGCTGGATTTTTTTATTCCAAATCAGGTATATGCCGGCGGCCCCACACCGGCTGGAGAGAGGATTCATGGCCAGTTTACCCAAACGTGCAAAAGTCGTCATCATCGGACAGGGTGGTATCGTGGGCGCTTCGGTAGCGCATCATCTGATTGAACGTGGCTGGGATGATATTATCGGTATCGACAAATCCGCCATCCCGACCGATATCGGTTCGACCGCGCATGCTTCGGATTTCTGCTTCAATACCATGCATGACCAGATGACCATTTTTACCACACGCTACAGTATCGACTTTTTCGAGCGTCGCGGGCGTTACAGCCGTATCGGCGGGCTGGAAGTGGCACGGGTCGGGGATGAGGAGCGCATGCAGGAGCTTCAGCGCCGGGTGGCATCCGGCAAGGCTTTCGGTAACCGGGTACGCATGATCAGTGCGGCGGAAGCGAAGGAAAAAATGCCCCTGCTGGAGGAAAGTCTGGTGGCCGGTGCACTCTGGGACCCGGATGCCGGACTGGTGGTACCGCGTTCCCAGACCGTGGCCGGGGAGCTGGTGGAAGAGGCTGTGGCCAGCGGCAGGCTGCAGGCGTTTGCCAATACTGCCTGTACCGGGCTGCACATTGTGGATGGCCGGATCCGCGGGGTTGAGACCACTAAAGGGGCTATTGAGGCTGAATACGTGGTGGTCTGTGCCGGATTGTGGGGCCGCCTGATTGCCGCCATGGCCGGTGAGGACCTGCCCATTATGCCGGTGGATCATCCGCTGACCTTCTTCAAGCCCTTTGGCGAATTTGCCGGTACCGGCAAGGATATCGGCTATCCGCTGCTGCGTGATCAGGGCAATTCAGCCTACCTGCGCGATACCGGTGACCCGAAAACTGCCGAGGGCGGGCAGATCGAGTGGGGCTATTATGAGGAAAACACGCCCCGCCTGTGCCACCCGCGTGACCTGCTGGAAAAGGAGCAGGCCCGGCTGTCACCCTCGCAGCGCGACCTGGAGCTGGAGCAGATCATGGCACCGCTGGAGCGTGCCATGGAATTGACGCCAATCCTGGCCGAGCTGGGGTACGATGAAAAATATTCCTTCAATGGCCTGCTGCAGGTCACGGCGGACGGTGGCCCTTCGATTGGCGAGTCGACCCGGGTACGCGGCTTGTGGTATGCCGAGGCCATCTGGGTCAAGGATGCCCCCGGTACCGGGAAGCTTGTGGCCGACTGGATGACGGACGGCATCACCGAATACGATCATGCGCGCCTGGATATTGCCCGTTTTTATCCACACCAGTGTGAGGAGGCATTCATCCACAACCGCTGTGAGGAAGGGGCCAGAAAAATCTACAACCCGCCAGTCCATCCGCGTGAGCCTTATGCGACCTCGCGCAATATTTTCAGAAGCCCGTTCTGGGAGCGTGAACAGGCACTGGGCGGCTATTTCATGGAAATCGGCGGCTGGGAACGGGCGCATGGCTATGCCAGCAATGAACACCTGCTGGAGCAGTACGCCGACCGGGTGCCGATGCGCGAGAATGAATGGGACAAGCGTCATTTCTGGCGCGTTTCCAATGCCGAGCACCTCAAGCTTTCGGACGATGTGGGCATGATCAACCTGTGTCATTTCATGGTGTTTGATGTCACGGGACCGGATGCCGAGGGGCTGCTGGAATTTCTGTGTGTAGCCAAAGTGGGCGGGGATACCCCGGTAGGCAAGGGAGTTTATACCCATTTTCTGGATGCCAGGGGCGGCGTGCGGGCAGACCTGACGGTGCTGCGTCTGGGGGCGGATCAGTTCCGCATTATTGACGGGGCCGATGCCGGCCCGCGTGACATGACCTGGGTGAAACGCATGGCGGAGGATCACGGTTTCCGTGCAGTCAAGGTCACTGACCGCACCCATGATTTCGGCTGTATCGGCCTGTGGGGGCCGAATGCACGCGCCACGCTGGAAAAGCTGGTGGATGATCCGGCAGCCCTCAGCACCGAGAACTTCCCTTTTACTGCCGTGCGCGACCTTAGGGTTCAGGGGGTACCGGTATCGGCTTTCCGCATTTCCTATGTCGGCGAGCAGGGTTGGGAGCTGCATTTTGCCATGGCGTACGGGCTGGCACTCTGGGATGCGCTGTATGCAGCCGGGGTCACGCCGGTGGGGGTGGAAACCTATGCCAACAGTCGGCGCATGGAAAAAAGCCTGCGCCTGCAGAACGCCGATCTTCTGACCGAGTACAACCTGTATGAGGCCGACCTGGCCCGGCCCAAGGTCAAGGCGGCAGACTTCCACGGCAAGGCCGCCTATCTGGAACAGCGTGCACTGCCGCAGCAGGTGGCTCGTCTGTGCACGCTGGTGATGCTGGAGAATGTCGATGCCGATGGTGTGGCCCGTTACCCTGTCGGTATCTGTCCGGTACTGGACCCGGCCAGTGGCGAGACCCTGGTGGACAGCAAAGGCCGGCGCTCCTACACCACCAGCATCGCCTTCGGCCCCAGTATTGGCAGGAACATTGCACTGGCCTACCTGCCGCAGGAATATTGTGAGCAGGGGCGTCAGCTGATGCTGGAGTACATGGGCGAAACCTACCCGCTGGAAGTGGCTGCCGCGGGATACGGGGCGCTGTATGACCCCGAAAACGGCAAGCCACGCTCATAAATGCATAAGGTTGACAGGGGCGGGCAGGGCGGCCTGTGAATCCGGATACCGGATGCATCCCCCGGTGTCGGGAGATGCGTCAGGCGGAAGTTGCCCTGTCAGTTCCCGGAGTCGGTCTGGCCCGATGTCACCCAGTCACGGGCCTGATCCAGCTGTGTCAGGTCATATACCTGTACTTCAGCCGCGATGAGCGGGCTGAAAAAGCGGGTACTCAGGCGAATCCAGTTGATATCCGTGGCAATGGCGATGCGCCTGAAATCAGTCAGGTGCATAAAGCCAAGTCGGGCATCATCCCACATGGCTCCGACGGTATAGGATTCAAAGGCGCTGTCAATCACGGCCAGCAGATTGAGGCGTTGATGATTTTTGAGCTTGCCCTCAATCAGCGGTGTCAGGGTCTGTTCATAGTCCTCGGCGGTAATGATGCCCCGGATACGGAAACCGATGGTATCGTCAGGCAGGTCATCCATAACTTCAAAACTGCCGGGGTCGTCACCGGCTGCACTGGCCCAGGCTTTGGCCTGATCCAGGTTGACCCTGGAGAAGTGCCGGATCCGGGCCTGCAGGAAAAAGTCGGCCAGATTGGGCAGCATGCCGAGCAGGGTACTGTCGGTGACAATGGCAACCTTGGGCACCTGTTTCTGGAAGGTTTCGACCAGATGGATATGCTTGCCCAGCGCGGCAATGCTGTCCCAGTGTGGAATGGAGTCTGCGCGCAGCAGCAGTGACGGGGCTTTGCCGTGGGTTTTGACGTACGCTTCCAGCGTCCGGGTCGCGTTGCTGAAATCCTGCTCTGACAAAGCGCCTTCGAGGTGAATTTCGACCAGATTGCCGGTCGGGTCTGGATGGATGGTGATCATGAAAGTGACTCCTGCTTTCAGGGTTAAGGAAAACTGTTTGGGTTGGTTGTCATTATAGTGGTTTTTGCCCCGGCGGTGTTCGCCCGAACGTTTTCCGGCGTTAGCGGACTCAGGTTGTGATAGATTGATTCCTTGCACCTGAATCATCACCCAATCTTTCTTGTTCTTTCCACTGTTTCCGGAGTTTTATCATGAAGTCCATCCTGATCCTGAATGGTCCCAATCTCAATCTGCTGGGCCAGCGTGAACCGGCCCAGTACGGCCACACCACCCTGGCTGATGTTGAAGCCCTGTGCCGCGCAACCGGCGAGCGCCTGGGAGTCACGGTCAACTGCCTGCAGAGCAACCACGAAGGTGTGCTGATTGATGCCATTCATGAAGCCGGGCGTGGTGTCCGGGATGGCAGCGTGCTGGGCGTGGTGTTCAACCCCGGTGCCTATACCCATACCTCGGTGGCCCTGCAGGATGCCATCAAGGGCGCGGAAGTGCCGGTGATCGAGATTCACATCTCCAATGTGCATGCCCGCGAAGCCTTTCGCCACCATTCCTACATCTCCCCGGCAGCCGCAGGTATTGTGGTCGGATTCGGGGTTGATGGCTATGTGCTGGCCATGGAAGGACTGGTGCGCAAGCTGAGCCGGTAAGCCGACTGAGAACAGGCCAGCCGGGGCAATATCAGACCGGATCATCCACCCGGCTGGCTGATAATCCCGTCATCCACCAGTTCCGATTTGCGCCGGATGCCCAGTTTCTGGTAGGCACGCCGGCGGTAGGTTACCACGCTGGATTCGGCCACGCCCAGCTGGCGGGCAATGCTTTTGGCGCTGTGCCCGGCCCGGATCAGCCCGCAAACCCTGGCTTCCTGTTCTGAAAGGGTGGCCGCCTGCAGGCGGCTGCCCGGTGGAAGCGTCGGGCTGCTGCGGATATGGCGCACCAGCAGGGCACAGACCACTGCCGCAGCCTGTTCCAGATCATGAATTTCAGTGGTACTGAACTGGCGCTGATGGCCGGAATACAGGTTGATGTAATAAAGCCCGCTGCCGCTTTGTTCCCGTACCACCATGGCGAACTTGCCGCCCAGGTCCGGTACGTTGAAAAACCGGCGTCGGTAGGTGGGGGGCAGGGTACCGCGCAGCAGCAGCTCGCAGGCCGGACGCTGCGGGTGCTCAAGCAGCTCCCGTGCCAGCCGGTTGAGCAGGGTGTCTTTCCGGTAGTTGCCATCCACATACCGTTCAGCCAGCCGCACACCGAGTTCGGGGCGGGAGACATTGTGTGCCAGGCAGCAGTGCGCCTGTTCGCATTCGTCACTGACGAAAAACACCATGTACTGCCTGATACAGGCGATCCGTGCCATCCACTGGAAGAAGCGCGGGTAGAAATGTGCCTGCCCGATGGCCTCGATGCAGGTTGCCAGTGTGAGGTTCGGGTCGCTCATGTGCCCCTCCGGTTTGTCCCCCTTTTATAAGGACAGGCAAAGAATCCTGAACGGGTACGCTAACATACCTGTCACCGGCTACCAAGGAGCACCCGTGCATACACCCGTTACCCGGCCCCATGCGTCGGTTTATTACCCTTATCAGGTTTATCCCTTTCATACCCCGCCCGAGCTGTACGGGGAGCAGCCGCACTATCCGGTCGTGATTGTCGGGGCCGGCCCGATCGGCCTGACAACGGCGCTGGAGCTGGCACGCCACGGGGTCGCTTCGGTGGTCATTGAAGCCGAGCAGCAGGTCTGCCTCGGCAGCCGTGCCATTGTGTTCACACGACGCTCCATGGAAATCCTGCAGCAGGCCGGAGTGGCCGGGCGCATGCTGGAGAAGGCTTATCCCTGGCGCTTCGGAAACTCAATCTACCGGGGACAGCGGGTATTTCGCCTTGAGGCTCCGCATGATGCGGATGACCGTTTTGAACCGCTCAACAACCTGCAGCAGCAGTATCTGGAACAGTATCTGGTGGAGCGGGTGCAACAGGAGCCACTGATTGAGCTGCGCTGGGGCACGCTGGTGACAGGGTTGCAGAACCGGGACGATGGCGTACGGCTGGAACTCGATACCCCGGCAGGGCCTTACCGTCTGGCGGCTGACTGGCTGGTGGCGGCAGACGGTGCCCGTTCCACCCTCCGTCGCCTGCTGGACCTGCGTCTGGAAGGGGATTCCTACCGCGGTAATTTTGTCATTGCCGATATCCGCATCGATCTGGACTGGCCAACTGAGCGCCTGGCCTATTTTGATCCGGACTGGAATCCCGGCAATACCATTCTCATGCACCGTCAGCCGGATCATATCTGGCGGCTGGACTATCAGCTGCCGGAAGGAGAAACCCCGGAACAGGCCCTGGAACCCGAGTCCCTGCACACCCGGATTCAGGCTCAGCTGGACATGGTGGGTATCACGGCTTCCTGGGAACTGGATTGGTGTTCGGTCTACTCGGCCCGCGCCCTGACCCTGCCGGATTATGTGCACCGGCGCGTGCTGTTTACCGGTGATGCTGCCCACCTGCTGCCGATCTTCGGGGTACGGGGTGCCAATACCGGCCTGCAGGACTGTCACAATATGGCCTGGAAGCTGGCTTTTGTGATTCGGGGGCTGGCACCGGAAAAGCTGCTGGCCAGCTACAGCCACGAGCGGGTGGCGGCAGCGCGTGAAATCATCGATGAGGCGGGCAAGAGTACACGTTTCATGACCCCGCCCACACCGGGATTCCGGCGGGTGCGCGATGCCGTGCTGTCCCTGTCGCTGCAGCATGAATTTGTACGCCCGCTGTATCACTGGCGTACTTCACGTCCACATGACTACCATGACAGCCCGCTCAATCTGCCGGGGCCGGATGAGCATACCTTCCGCACCGGACCGGCACCGGGTGCCCCCCTGCAGAATATCCGGCTGGCAGCGGATGATTACCTGCTGGACCACCTGGGTACGGGATTCTGTCTGCTGTGGTTTGGTATGGCATTTCCCGATACGCTGCAGTCAGCCTTGCAGGAATTGCATGAGCAGGGGCTGCCACTGCGGGTGATCGGCATCGGCATGACGGATACGACAGGGGTGGATCAGGCGCTGGCGGATACAGAGGGGCATTTTGCCGCCCGCTATGATGCCGGACCCGGCAGTGCCTATCTGGCCCGGCCCGATCAGCACGTCTGCGCCCGCTGGCGTACCCTGGATGCAGCCACCCTGAAACACGCCATTCGCCATGCACTTGGCCAAGGAAATCAGCATGGATAAGCCATTGAACCTGAGCGACCTGGAAGCCGTCTACGACACCCTGGCCCGGGCCATTGATATTGCCGGTGAGGCGCGGGAGTCGCTGTTCCTGACCAAACTGGTACTGCTGCTGGCCAACCGGGTCGGTGAGCGGGAAGCCGTGGAACAGGCGGTCGAGGCGGCATTGCAGGACCTGTGAGCCGGGTTGTGTTCAAGCCAGTGCTGCTTCCCTGCAGCACTGATACTGTGCTGACTTCGGGAAAATCCCCGTCTAGTCGATCACCACCTCATAACTGACGCTGCCGGATGAGCCGGGTGCCAGGCGGTCGGTACCGGTCCAGCGCCACTCCAGGCTGCCATCGATAGTATCGGTTGCGCTGCACGGTGAAAGCTCCAACGGATGGTCATCACAGTCAAGGCTGGCCGGAACCAGTTGGGTGAATGCGGGGACGCTGTCATGAATCACCAGCTCATTGAGGTGTCCGTCGCCGACATTGGTGTAGGTGATGGTGTAACGCAGCGTCTCGCCGGGCAAGGCCACATTGCCATCAATATCGCGTGTGACATTCCAGACCGTCTTGTGCAGGTCCAGTACCCCGGTACCGCTGCTGGTGCCGGGCGTGGTTCCCGTACCCGGACCGGTAATGATGCGGGTGATGTCGGTATG
>DAOPKY010000075.1:0-14912 GCA_035391465.1 Thiolinea sp.
CTCAAAATCACCGCCATACTTATTTGGACTCGATGAAATGTCAACAGAACCTAGGAGGAGAAAGCTACCGACTGAAAGAAAAGCTAACAAACTAACGCATCAGGTGGGTCAATTTTATTGGCCAAAGGTGGGTCAAAATAGATGGCCATTGACACTATCGGACAACCCGAAGCTGGGGCGGGATTTTAGCTTTGTGAAAGCACATGCCCGGCGTAGCAACTGTGGACACCATGCGGTTTACTACCAAATCATGAGCAAACGGGATGTGCTGATACTGCGGGTATTGCACCAGAAGATGGATCCAGCAAGGCATTTGCCGTCCTGACTCTCCTGTGTCTTGCCCTTGCCAAACAGCATGGAAGTTTACTTCCTGAGTGCGGTACGCCCGATCCGGCTTGTGACGCCTGTCATGGTGGCCCAGGGCGGCGGCGCAATCGTCAACATTTCGACTGCCTGGGCAACAGAACCAACGCGCATGTTCCCGACCTCGACAGCATTCCGGGCAAGCCTCAGCGTCTTCATCAAGATTTACTCGGACGACTATGCATCCAAAGGTATTCGCATCAACAATGTGATGCCTGACTGGATCGACAGTCTGCCCGAACTTGAAGAACGTCGTAACAATGTGCCGATGGCGCGATACGGCAAATCCGAAGAAATCGCAGCGACCATCGCGTTCCTGTTGTCTGAAGGCACAGGTTATATCACTGGTCAAAGCATCCGCGTTGATGGCGGAGTCATCCGCTCCGTCTGAACTCCCTCCAGAAATCATCTGATACGTCTCGCCCTGCACGGGCGGGCATTTCCCTTCTCCATGCTGGCGTTGCCAGCGGCTGGTCCGGCCAGGGCCGGTATCAGTATTTGTCTTCCAGGGCGCTGCCCCCGGTAACTTCCATGACAGGCTTTGTGTCCGGCGGGGTGTCCCCGGTCTTCCGCGCTGCACTTGTGCAGACCGGGTGATCCCCCTCCCCGCCGGCCATCATGGATGTCCCCACCCCCGTTCTCGCCGAAGGGCATCAGCCGCAGCCATGCGGCTTTATACAAATGATGGAGACAGAAAACATGGAAGATGCCAGCAAGCAGTGCCCGAAATACGACTCACCGGCTCACAAGTTTCTGAAAAAAGGGGCAATGTCCCTGTCTGATGTGGAAATCCTCAGCCTGTTCATGGGTGAAAATCTGGAACTGGCCCGGACAGCCCTGTTATTCAATTTTCAGTCGCTGCGTGAGTTGTTTCTTGCTGATGAGGAAGACTTCAGGGTGTTGGGGATCAGCCAGATGAGCTATATCCAGATTCGTGCGGTACTGGAACTGTCACGCCGCCTGCTGGATGAACAACTGCAGCGGGGGATGTGATGAGTGACCCGGATCTGGTCCGGCAGTACCTCTCCTCCCGCCTGCGGGATTTGCCATCAGAACGTTTTTGCGTGCTGTTCATGGATAACCGGCATCAGGTGATTGCCTTCGAGGAACTGTTCAATGGCACTATTGATTCAGCCAGTGTGTATCCACGGGAAGTCGTCAAGCGTTGCCTGTACCATAATGCAGCTGCCGTTATCTTTGCCCATAACCATCCGTCCGGCATACCGGAACCAAGCCAGGCAGACGAACGCATTACCCGGAAGTTGATAGATGCCCTGCAGTTGATTGATGTCAGGGTACTGGACCACTTTGTGGTGGGTGATACGCTGGTGTCATTTGCCGAACGCGGCTTGCTGTAGATTTGCGTTGTAGCATTCCGCTGCCGAAAGGTGGCGGAATTTTGGGCTGGTCAGACAAGGTCTCACTGCGTGAGCACATCCCGTGGTGGTTCTGGATAGTGTCCGGCTTGCCGGACGTTACCGCAAACCACCAAACCGGAATCCTGTCCCCACTCACCAGTATGCTGCCATGCTGGATGGCAACAACCGCAAGGCTATTCCCTGACCTGACAGGATACCGGCAAGACATCCCCCCCCATCGCCTGCTTTGAGATGAGCCAGTCTTTCCAGGCAGCAAAAGTATAAAAAAGGCTTTACATTAGAATTTTCTAATATATGAATTATCTCATATTAGCAATACGCACTTAGCTCAACAAATTGCCAGGAGATTTTTACCATGAAACTGCAAACCATCACTTTCGCTGCCCTGATCGCCCTTTCCGGTGCTGCTTCCGCTGAATTCTTCCCCGGCATGGACAACGGCCAGGGTTCTGCCCAGGGCAATGCCAACACCACCGCTTACACCACTGGCAACGGCCAGACCTACGGCACCGGCAACCTGGCCAGCGACGCATGGGGTCGTGGCAAAGGCAATGCTGACGGTGAAGTGGAATTCCAGATCGTGTTCAAGGGCAAAGGCAAAACCGACATGAACACCGACGGCGCTTTCAAGGGCAACGGCGATGGCAACTGGTACGGCAACGCCCAGGGTAATGGCTACGGCAACGGTTATGGCAACGGCTACGGCCTGACCAACACCGCCGCCAACAACAACGGCTTCCCGTTTGCCCAGTACCCGCAAATGGCCCAGGCTCCGGTCCAGATGCCTGCTCCTGTTGCTGCCCCGGCACCTCTGCTGCACAGTAACAACTTAACAGACGCTCCTCCTCCAGTCCCTGGCAAGGGTGTTGGCTACGGTCGACATCCTTAGCAAACGGCGGGCTTCCGCCGGTTCAAAGGCTTTGTACAGGCCGGCATGAAAAAGCCGGACCCGAAGGTCCGGCAGCGGGTGTGTAGAAGTGTCTGTGGTGTATGGTATTATTGCTGCGGTGCTTCGGGGGCTGCCGGTGCCGCAGGCGCGGCGGGTGCTGCAGCTGGCGCAGGTGCTGCGGGGGTCTGCATCATATCCCTGCCTGCCGGATTGCCCCGGAAACCGTAGCCCCAGCCCCTGCCATCGCGGCCATATCCGCGTCCATCACGACCATGGTGGCCTTTCATGCGCTTCATGCCGTATTCACCATGGCCACCGCGCATCCCGTGGCGACCTTTCATGCCCCGTTCCCCCCGTTTCTGCATGGTGCTGCGCATTTCCTTCAGTTTGGTGACCTGATCAGGGGTCAGGATTGCTTCAAACTGGCTCTGGTTTTCCTGACGCAGGGCTTCCATTTTGGCGGCCTGCTCCGTCATCAGGGTCTTGAGCTTGCCGACCTGCTCATCATTGAGGTCGAGCCGGCTTTTCATGCGCTCCAGCTGACGTTCCATGCGCTGGCTTGCTCTGGCTTCCCGGTTTGCAGCTTGGGCTTCCGGATTATTGGCGCTCAGCATCATGGTCAGGCGCTGGGTCTGCTGGTCGGTGAGACTGAACTCACTTTTCAGCTGTCCAACACGTTCCTTGACAGTGGCACTGTCCGGTGCTGCAAAAGCCAGGGTTCCTGCGAGCAGGCCTGCGATTCCCAGACCGGCAGCTGCTTTGTGATACATGGCTCTTTTTTGCTTGAAGTGTTTCATTGCATTGGTCTCCTGTTGTGTTTTGTATTCAGTTTCTGTGTTTCAGTACTGAGAACTTTACGTGCTGAATAGGCAGGTAGTGGGTAGGCAATGTGCAAATACCTTGAAAGCCGCATTTCGACGCTATCACCCTCTGATACGGTGCGGGTGCAGTGAAAACCAGAGGGGGATGGTGACGGGAGAAGCGGGATGCTGTTACGGGAGGGGGGCAGAAAAACAAAAACCGGACCCGAAGGCCCGGCAAGACGAGGTGAAAGTCAGGTGTAAGGTGAGGTATCAGTTTTTATATCAATTCGGGGTATTTTCAGGGGTAGCGCTGTCGTCCTGTTTTGCAGGCTTGTTCTTGCTCCAGCCACCTTTGTGGCCGCCACACATCATGCCGCCCATGCGTCCCTTTCCCCGCATACCCTGGCCGTGCATGCCACGGCGCTGCATGCTGGAGCGCATATCCTGCATTTTGGTCAGCTGCTCCGGTGTCAGTATGGCTTCCATCTGCTTTTTGTGTTCTTCCTGCATCGCCTTCATTTGGGCCATATGGTTGCTCATGAGTGTCTTGAACTGGCTGACCTGCTCATCATTCAGGCCCAGCCGTTCCTGCATGCGTTTCAGGCGCCTGTCCATCAGGCGCTCCTGTCGTGCCTGCTGTCTGGCCTGCCGGTCTTCCGGTGACTGATTGGCGGCAGTATCCAGCATGCTCTGCAGGCGTTGTGTCTGCTGGTCGGTGAGGTTGAATTCACTTTTCAGCTGCTCCACCCGCTGGGTGATGGCAGCACTGTCCGGTGCTGCAAAGGCCGCTGATACTGCCAGCAGTCCTGCCAGACTCAATCCCGTAATGAATGTTTTCATGCAGTTTTCTCCTGTTTCATTTTTCTTCTTCAGTTTATCGCACGCAGGCGTTTTGGGCTTAATGTGAACGAATATAGTGCCGGAATGCGCAGCAAGTTTGCCGGAAATGTGCAAATATTTTGGATTTGTCAGCAGTACGCCGTTTTTGCGTGTTGTGTAGCCTCATCCTTCGTACTTGTAACCGACGGAATAGACCGAATGGATCAGCTCCTGCTCACCGACCAGAGCGGCAATCTTGCGGCGCAGCTTCTTGATGTGGCTGTCAATGGTGCGGTCGCTGACGATGCGGTTGTCCGGGTAAACCCGTTCCATCAGCTGCTGGCGGCTGAAAATGCGTCCCGGCTGGGACAGCAGGGTTTCCAGCAGCTCAAACTCCACCAGCGTCAGGGTCGCGTCCTCGCTGCCGTTGCTGGCTGTCAGGTGATGCCGGTTCAGGCGTATCCGTGCCAGGTTCGGGCTGCTCTGGGAGCCGTTTGAAACCAGCTCGGGCTGGGTGCGGCGCAGTACGGCCTTGATGCGGGCAATCAGTTCACGCGGGCTGAACGGTTTGCAGATATAGTCATCAGCCCCCAGCTCCAGTCCGAGCAGGCGGTCAATTTCCTCTACCCGTGCCGTCAGCATGATGACCGGCAGGGTGGAGTGCTTGCGGATCTGTTTGCAGATTTCCAGCCCGTCCTTGCCGGGCAGCATTACATCCAGCACCACCAGAATCGGCTGGTTGTGCTCCAGCCAGGTACTGGCCTCATTGCCATCGGCAATCCAGTGGGTTTCAAAACCTGAATTGTGCAGGTATTTCTGCAGCAGTTCGGCGATCTTGGGTTCATCTTCAACAATCAGTATCGGTTCCATGTCGTTCCATCAGCAGGGATTACGATTGGCGGGTGTTGTCGGCGGCGGGAAACACAATCAGGATGCGTAATCCGCCCAGGGCAGCATGTGTGGCGCTGATCCGGCCTTCATGAGCCTTGACTATATTATGGCACAGGCTCAGGCCGATGCCGGCTCCGCCCGTGGCCCGGTTGCGGGAGGATTCAACCCGGTACAGGCGCTCGAACAGGCGTGGCAGGGCTTCATCCGGAACGCCGGGGGCCGAATCCTGAAATTCGATGCATATGCTGCGGTTGTCAGCAGCCAGGCGAATTTGCAGCTGCCCCGGTTTGTCAGTATAGCGCAGACTGTTCTGCAGCAGGTTGTGGAACAATTGCTGCAGCCGTTGCGGATCACCATTGAAAAAAACTGCTTGGCGCGGCAGTTCCATCTGGAGGTCCAGTTGCTGTTCCTGAAACAGGGGTTCAAACTGTTCGGTGCAGGAACGCAGCAGGGCAGGGAGGTCCAGCTCGGTTTTGTGATAGGTCAGCGCACCATTATCCGACATGGACAGGTGGTAAAGGTCTTCCACCAGTCGCTGCAGGTGCAGGGTTTCCTGATGCAGTGAGTGGATGGTCGGTTCATCCGGATGGCTGATACCGTCCTGAATGGCTTCGATTTCGCCCCGCAGTACCGACAGGGGGGTGCGTAATTCGTGGGCAATATCCATGATCCACTGCTGGCGGGCCTGTTCATTTTCCTGCAGTCGTGCGGCCAGCTGATTGAAGTCATGGCTGAGCTGGCCGAGTTCATCGCTGCCCTGAATCTTGACCCTGGACTGGTAGTTGCCGTTGGCCAGCTCGCGGGTACTGTTGCGCAGGCGCTGGATGGGCTTGACCATCTGGCGCGACAGCAGCAGGGCAATCAGCAGACTGGTCAGCAAAGTGACCAGAGTGGAGAACAGGGCAGTGGTGCGCAGCCGCTCCATGAAGTGCCTGGATTCGCGGTTGTCATCACTTTCCGGCGGCGGGTAAAGGTGCAGGTAGCCGATCACCTGTTGCCGGTAATGCAGGGCGATCATCCGGGCCGGAGGAACGTCCTGCAGGTGGCCCTGGATCGGTTGGCGGCGGGCATCCATGAGCAGCAGGCGGCGGGACATGCGCCAGCTCGGGCCGCGTTCGCCGCCGGGCGGTGGCGATTCATTCATGCTCTGACGTGCCAGCTGAAAGCTTTCACGCAGTACCATGCGCCAGGCATCCGGGTTTTTCAGCGGGGCCAAGCTCTGGCTCTGGGCATAGTAAAGCTCCACTTGCCGGGCCAGCGAGTCGGTGAGCGTGCTTTCCAGTTGCTGGATGAAATCCTGGAAGGCCTGTTTGACCCGGAGCTGGTAAATCCCTGCTGAAAGACCGATGGTCAGCAGACAGGCAAGAAAAATGGCAATAAAAAGCTTGCCACGTATGCCCATGCGACTTTTTAACATGCTGCTGACGGGGAGGCAGTGGTGGCTGCTGGTGCTGTTCGGAACCCGCAGAACCTGCAGAATTTAATTGTAACGGATTTCAAGCCAGTAGTGCCCCTGTGTGCCCGAGGGTTTCACGGTCAGGATATCCACCTGGGTTCCATCCTGCAAATAACCGATATTCTGCCCCAGGTTGCTGCCGTTTTCATTGGTACGACGGGACGGTGGTCCGGAACGGATGGTTGTTCCCCACAGCAGTTCGTAACGTGCGCCGGCTTGTGGCAGCTGGTCGGGGGCAATTCTGATGCCGCTTTGTATCCAGCGTCCGTTCTGGAACTGGCCGGCATAAATCCAGCCGGAATGGACTGCCGTTTCGGTACCTGACGCCGTATTGTCAGCTGCGACAGCCGGCTCCGCAGGTGTTGACTCCGGCTCAATGATCACGACATCACGCGGGTCCGGGGGGGCGGTATCATCTTCTGCTGTCAGAGTCTCTGCTGTGCCGATATCTGTGGCCGTGGTGGCGGGTTCCGCTTGCGGATCGGCAAGTGCTGTTTCGGTTGCCGATCCTGCATCATCCGGACTGACGGGAAGGGCCGTGGATGTGGATGTGTCTGTGTCCGTTGTCGGGGCATCATATCGGCTGTCTGCGGTTGCTGCATCGGCTGCCAGCGAGTCGGTTTCGAGCGCCACGGTGCTGCTGTCTGCTGGTGTGTCTATAGCGGTTGTGGCCTGTCCCGGAAGCCTTGGGGGCTCGATATCCTGATTCAGGTCCAGCAAGCCGTCCAGGGTATCGTCGAATGCATCGGCTTCATCCGGGCTGGGAATGTCTTCCTCCAGTGCCAGTGCCTCCTCATCCTGTATGGCGAGACTGATGAGGTTGGGCGGGGGAGCATTGTCCAACGGCTCCCGCATCGGGATGGTGGCTGCTGTTGTGGCTGGTGCCACGCTTGGGTCAGCCGCCTCAGTAGTGCTGGTTGCGGGGGTGTTTACCGCTGCCGGGCTGGCCTCAGCACTTGCCGGGGTAGCCGGCGCTGGTTCGGTATCGATAACCGTATCCAGAGCGAGGGCTGTATTTACCGAATTTTCTGGTTCAGCGGCGGGGGGTGTTGCCGGAGTGGTGGTATTGTCTGTATCCGTGCCTGTCTCCACTGGCCTGTCATCCGGTGCGGTGATGGCCGCTGTTGCCACGGGTGTGTCAGGGTTTGTCTGAGCCGTTTCCCCAGTTTCCTGCACGGGGGGAGGAGGGGCTGGCCCTGATGGGGTTTCTGCCACAGGGGCCTGATCCTGCCGTCCGGCTGCGGGATTTTCCGGGCTGGCCTGCAGGTCTTCAAGGCGCGGAATCCTGAGGGAATCTAGCGTGCTGATGGGCTGGAGCGTGGATGGGCCGGTATCGGCGTTATTGAACAGGCTGGAATTGAACAGTAACCAGCTGAGTCCGGCGCTGCCAATGGCGATTGAAACCAGCAGCATAATCAGTAAATGAAAGGCACGCCCTTGAGAATGTTTCATTGGTTTGCGCGTCCTGCACGGATTCTTGATAAACTTTTAATCGAACCATAGCACACTGGAAAACTGAAGTTGAGTTGTTATGATTTAAACAGCCTGAGGCGCTGTCTTATTCATAGTTTTCAGAGTATACATCCGGCGTATAGTTCTCGAAGCGGGTATATTTTCCCAGGAAGGTCAGACGGACATTCCCGATGGGACCATTGCGCTGTTTGGCGATGATGATTTCTGCCGAGCCTTTTTCCGCCGATTCGGGATTGTAGACCTCGTCCCGGTAAACAAACATGATGACATCCGCATCCTGTTCGATGGCACCTGATTCACGCAGGTCCGACATGATCGGGCGCTTGTTGGGACGCTGTTCCAGGCTGCGATTGAGCTGGGAGAGCACGATAATGGGAACACTCAGTTCCTTGGCAAGGGCCTTGAGGGCGCGGGAAATTTCCGAGACTTCATTCACCCGGTTTTCACTGTTGCCGTTACCGCGCATCAGCTGCAGGTAGTCCAGCACGATCAGCCCCAGCTGTCCCTGTTCCCGTACCAGCCGCCGGGCTCGGGCGCGCACCTCATTGGGTGACAGGGCCGGGCTGTCGTCAATGTACATGGGCGAGTCGGCAAAAATCTTCACGGCGGTGGCGATACGCGGCCAGTCCTCTTCGGTCAGCTGTCCGGTGCGGACCCGGTGCTGGTCTACCCGGCCCATGGAGGACATCAGGCGCATGGTCAGCTGCTCGGCGGGCATTTCCATGCTGAATACGGCGACCGGCAGTTTTTTATGGGTGGCGGCGTATTCGGCAATATTCATGGAGAAGGTGGTCTTGCCCATGGAGGGACGGCCCGCCACAATCACCAGGTCGCCCTTCTGCAGCCCGGAGGTCATTTCATCCAGGTCGGTATAGCCGGTGGAAACTCCGGTGATGGTGGAGTTGAGCCGGGACAGTTCCTCGATATGAATCAGGGTGTCCTTCATGAGCTGTTTCAGGGGACGGAAAGAATTGGTATTCCGGGCTCCCTGTTCGGCGATCTGAAAGACTTTCTTTTCAGCGTTATCCAGCAGTTCCGAGCTGTTGCGCCCTTCGGTAGTGAAGGCGGATTCGGTGATTTCAGTGCCGACACTGATGAGCTGGCGCAGAATGGACTTCTCGCGCACGATGTCGGCGTAGGCGGTGATATTGGCGGCACTGGGGGTATCGCGTGCCATGCTGCCCAGGTAGGAAAGCCCCCCGGCATCTTCCAGCTGCCGGTTTTCCCGCAGCCAGTCGCTCAGGGTCAGAACATCAACCGGCTTCTGCTGGCTGATCAGGGAACTGATGGCGCGAAAAATCAGCCGGTGATCCTGGCGGTAAAAGTCGTTTTCGACCAGCTTTTCCGCAACATTGATCCAGGCTTCATTATCCAGCAGCAGTCCGCCAAGGACGGACTGCTCGGCCTCAACCGAGTGAGGCGGTATCTTCAGGGACTCGTAGGTATCTGCCATGGATCAGAGTATAAGCCTGACCGGGTCAGTGATACACCTCAGGCAGCGCTGACTTCGTCCTCTTCCACCACAACCCTGATGCTGGCATCAACATCGGTATGCAGGTGCAGCTGAACCTCGTATTCACCCGTCTGACGCAGCGGGCCATCCGGCATGCGGATTTCACGACGCTCGACTTCGATACCGGCTGCATTGATGGCTTCGGCAATTTCAATATTGGTGACCGAGCCATACAGTTTGCCTTCGGAGCCTGCCTTGGCCTTGATGGTCAGGACCATGTCCTGCAGCTTCTCGCGTCGGGCTTCGGCAGCCGCCAGAATTTCGGCAGCCGCCTGTTCCAGTTCGGCACGGCGCTGCTCGAATTCGACCATGTTTTCCTTAGTGGCCATCTTGGCGCGCCCGGTCGGGACCAGGAAGTTGCGTGCATAGCCGGCGCGAACACTGACGACATTGCCCAGTACACCCAGATTATCTACTTTTTTCAGAAGAATAACGTCCATACGTTTCACCTTTTATTTCAGGCTTCGCGCCTGTGAGAATTCCAAAATATACGCTTCACTCAGCTTGCGAGCCGCTTCAGGGCTTACGCCGGAGCTGGTTGCGAAAATTTGCCAGACTGTCAATCATGCCAAAGGCTGCCAGCAGAACTCCCATCTGGAAAGGGGCAAACAGCAGAAAGGCATAAAAACCGAACAGCCAGCCGGGATGCAGTTCAAACCGGGCATGCAGGCCATGAATGAGCGCTATGCCACCAAACAGGAAGACCGCCAGACAGACCAGCACCAGATTGACCAGCAGTGGCTGCCCGATTATCAGTGCCAGCGTGATCAGGCCGATGGCCAGCAGGGCCGGTGCCCGTCCGAGGCGCAGTGTGGCCATTTCCTCCCGGAAACCGCCGGGATTGTAGAGTGCAGCCTGCCAGTGTCGGGCCAGCATCAGGGACAGGACCGTGAGCAGCACGAATCCTGCTGCGAGGCTGCCACTGAAATAGGGGGCGGCCAGTCGCAGCATTTCATCCAGATCCAGGTCCGGAAGCAGCTGCTGCAACTGGGTCTGCTCCAGCAAACCCTGCATCAGTCCGGCCCAGAAAGTGACCGGGTCGGCGACCTGGAAATGAAAGACCAGTACACCGAGAGCTGCCAGCCCCATGACTCCCTGCAAAACGGTATTCCAGGAGGCCTGCCGCGACAGCAGGGTGGCCAGTACGATGACCGGTATCCACTTTATCAGGCTGGAAGCCAGCCCCGACCACAAACCGGCCTGCAGAATCAGGTGCAGAACCACCAGTCCGGTGCTGGCCACCAGTCCGACCTGTACACCCCGCTGCCATCCCAGTCGCAAGGTGACCAGTCCGATGGCCGCGTTGCTGAATAACTCCAGCATGGGCAGAAAATAGGACAATACGGCAAACAGCAGTACAAAGCCGCTTGCCTGTATCGGGCCTGCCATGATGAATGCTGCCATTGCCTTCTTCCCGGTTGGACCAGCCTGTGATGCCTGTCCCCGGTTCCTGTTAATGGTGCTGGTCAGTGTAAGGCAGCAGAGCCAGGTAGCGCGCACGCTTGATGGCTGTGGCCAGCTGACGCTGATATCTGACCTTGGTGCCGGTGATGCGGCTGGGTACGATCTTGCCGGTTTCGGTGACGAAAGCCTTCAGGGTCTCCAGGTCTTTGTAATCAACCTCGGTGATCCCTTCAGCGGTAAAGCGGCAATATTTTTTGCGGCGGAAATAACGTGACATGTGTTGGTCTCCCTATGGGTATCAGGCGTTGTCGCTGTCGCTGTCATCATCGTCCGAATTGTTGTCGGAGTCATTTGAGTCATCGCGTGCAGGTGGACGGCGGGACTGGGGTTTGCTCTCATTCTCCTTGCTGAGGGGTGAGGCATCAGTGACCGCTTTGTCACGCTTCAGGGTCAGGGTGCGGATGATGGCATCATTAAAACGGAAAATGCTTTCCAGTTCGGCCAGGGTTTCAGCATCCACTTCGATGTTCATCAACACATAGTGAGCCTTGTGGATTTTGTTGATGGGATAGGCCAGTTGACGACGACCCCAGTCTTCCAGACGATGGATGCTGCCGCTGTTCTCGGTGATCAGGGTGCGATAGCGCTCGATCATGGCAGGAACCTGCTCGCTCTGGTCCGGGTGCACCAGAAACACGATTTCATAGTGTCGCATGTTTGCTCCTTACGGATAGGAAAGCCTCCTGTGTGCGACCACAGTGAGGCAAGGTGTTTTCATTCAGGCAAAACCGGCCTGCTTGACAAAGGCGGAAGATTATGGGTGAGTGGGGAGGGCTTGTCAATCCACTTTTGCCATTGAAAAAGCATGGCTTTCATCTGCCAAAAACGGACAAGCCGGCATGGATGTCCTAGACTTGATGCAAGGTGCAGGGAATCAGGCTGCCAAAAATTCTAACAGAGGACTCAGGGTGGGAAAGCAGTTACTGGCCGCGTCATGCCGACCCGGCATGAGCGCGGATGGGGATTTTCACTGTTTGCTGGTAGATGGCAGATCGCCGGCCCGGTTGGAGAGTATGCTCAGACAATGCTGCAGCACCCTGCAGGTTGAGCGCTGGTTGTCGCCGGGGAGTGATGAGCTTGCCATTCTGGATTGGTCGAAATATCACCTTGTTCTGATCAGCAGCCCGGTCTCGGGTGTCGATGACTTGTCGTGGCTGCCGGAAAACCGGCATGCCGGGGTGGATTTTCCATTGGTTGTGGTATTGGCTGATCCGGGACAGGTCAGCCAGGCCGCCGTCTGGGCCGGTGCTGACCTGAGCCTGCTTCCCGATGTGTCCGGTGATGAGTTGTCAGTCCGGATTGAAGCCCTGCTGGAAGTGGCCGATACCCTGGAGCGCCATCCGTTTGTATTGCCGGAGTGGCGCATGCTTGAAGTGTTGCACAACAGCGAAAATGCGGTGGTGTTCCTGGCCCGCAATCGGCAGGGGCAACAGGCGGTTATCAAGCGTTTCAAGTTCCGGCTGGAGGCCGGATCACAGGTACAGGCCGAGCTGGTGCGTGACCTGCAGCCCCTGTTGGCCTTGCGTGATCCCGGGCTGGTACGGCTGGAGCAGGTCGGTTTTTTCGACGGGGTGCCCTACCTGCTGATGGAGTATCTGGATGGCTACACCCTCAAGTACCTGCTGAGTGAGCCTGAGCCATTGCCGGTACGACTGGGCTGGTTCCGGGAAATCTGCCGGGGATTGGCGCTGGTTCATGCAGCAGGCATCCTGCACCGTGACCTGAAAACCTCAAATATCATGGTACGGTCTGATGGTATGCCGGTATTACTGGATTTCGGTCTGGAAAGCCGGTTGCTGAGTGATATTGGTTTTCTGGGGGAAAATGAAATCTATTGCACCCCCTTTTATGTCAGTCCCGAACGCATTGGTGGCGAGCCGGCCAGCCGCCAATCCGACCTGTATGCCCTCGGCGTGATCCTTTATGAGCTGTTGGCAGGTGAAAAGCCGTTTGATGGCAGTGACCTGATGGACATCCTGCAGCAGCATATCTTTGGCCCGGTACCCCGCCTGCCGCCGGATTATGAGAGTTTTCAGCCCCTGTTGAATGCCTTGCTGGCCAAGCTGCCGGAAAGCCGCCCTGAGGATGCCGATGCCGTACTGGTGTGGCTGGATCAGTTGATGACTGTGCAGTAAGTTATCAGGGCCTGTGCCCGTTCATCAGCAGGTCAAGTAGAACACAGTAGACTGAAGCCATTCGCCATGGCCTGTGACAGGGTGAAATATCCGTTTGGGGCCGGGCAGAAAATCTTCCGGAAAAATCACCAAAAAAAATCTGTTATGTTGCGTTTTATTCTGCTGTTTTTACTGGTTCAGGCCGTGCTGTTCGGGGTGGAGATGTATCAACCGGTGCAGCAGGGGCTCATTCTGCCCTGGACTGCCCTGCTGGCCGATGGCAGCGGCTGGCTCATGTCCTTTTTTGATGCGGATGTCCGGGTATCGGGCAAGGTTATCACCAGCACCCTCACCGGCTTCGGGGTTTCGATCGAACCGGGCTGCAACGGGGTGGAAGCCATGATTGTGCTGCTGGCTGCCATTATCGCGTTTCCTGCGCCTCTGCTGTACAAGCTCAAGGGGCTGCTCTGGGGCTTTGTGGCGATTCAGGGGCTGAATCTGCTGCGTATCATCACGCTGTTCTACCTCGGGCAATGGAGCCGGGAGTGGTTTGACTGGGCGCACCTGTATATCTGGCAAGCCCTGATCATGCTGGATGCGCTGGTCGTCTTTCTGATCTGGATCCGCTTCATGCCGGGGGCGAATGCCGGGACGTCTGCTACGGGTGGTGAGAAGGCTCCACCCGAAGCAGCGGTAGTAACAGGAGCAGGGGGATGAGACGGGCCCGGCCACTGCAGGCTTTCATGCTGGGGGTCTTGCTGCTGTTTACACCGGTTTTTGCCCTGTGGTACTGGCTGGCCGGGTTTCATCTGGCTCCGGTAGTGGCGGTGACGGGGACGCTGGTGGATCTCCTGTGCCCGGATGCCCTGATGTGGCTGCGCCTGGATGGGCATACCTTGGTGCTGGCTTCCAACTTCGGTCATGACGCTGCCGGGCAGGTAGTCTCGCCGCCGACAGGGGATGACCTGCTCGGATTTCACCTCAACCCGCTGATTTACTGTTACAGCCTGCCCCTGCTGGCAGCCCTGACGCTGGCGGTACCGGGGCCGGACAGGGGGCTGAATCTGCTCTGGGGGGTGTTGCTGCTGTTCCCGGTCGAGGTGTTCAGCATGGTGTTCAGTGTCCTGAAAACCCTGACCTTTGATGTTGGGGCTGCATTCCAGCTGCAACAGGGCATCACCCCGCTGGGAGCAGACCTGATTGCGCTGGGGTATCAGGCCGGGGTGCTGATCCTGCCCATGATTGCGCCGCTGGTGATCTGGATTGCCCTGCACCGGCGCTTTATCATCACCCTGGCACCACGGCTGGAGCAGGTACTGAGTACCTGACAGCCACAGACAGTGGGTGAGAGGGTGAAGAACAGGCCGGTGAATCAGTGCTTCAGTGTTAGGATGTTTCTGCCTCACTGACGGTAAAGGTAATGCCGTTGACACCGGTGATTGTCACACGGGTTCCCGCCGGCAGGTCCGGCCCTGTGACCCGCCAGTATGAATCATCAACCCGGATGGCTCCGTTGCCGTTGATAATGGCGCTGCTGAGGACGTATTGTCTGCCGATATGACTTCTCAGGCGGTTATTGAGCGTGGGGTCCGGCGAAGGCACGCTGTCCTCCCGCCCCAGGCTGGACTTATGCCACAGTATCAGGCTGGCGACCGAGAGCAGGGAGAACAGCAGCAACTGCCAGCCCATGCCCATATCCGGAATCAGCCACAGGACTGCCCCGGTGATCAGGGCACCGAACCCGAACC
>DAOPKY010000076.1:0-14652 GCA_035391465.1 Thiolinea sp.
CTTGGGCTTGGGCTTGGGCTTGGGCTTGGGCTTGGGCTTGGGCTTGAACTGTTCCCACTCCTTACCCAGAATTGCTTTGGCATCTGCAACGATATGCCGAAGCCCCATCAGGCAATTTCAACCTTGCCGGCCTGTCTGACCGATGACAGGGTAGGGGATAGCTGCCTGACAGCCAGGGTGTAAAGGCCGAAAGTGGCCAGAAACAGCATCAGACTGAGTAACTGAGGCACCTGATAGATTTCCATGACAATACCGATAACCAGCATGATAGCGGAAAAGGTGGCAATCTGGAGCAGGGTCCGGGTTTTACTGCCTGCAGGGTTGCGCTGCAACAGGATGTGGTGCAGGTGGGTACGATCGGCCTGAAACACCGGCTGCCGATGCAGATGACGTTCCAGGATAACCCGTGCCATATCCATGAGCGGAAAGCCGATGATCCACAGTGCGGTAGTGGTTGAGAAACTGCGCACATCGGTCTGGGTACCCTGGATCAGCAGCCAGATAACCGCAAATCCGATCAGCATGGAACCCGTATCACCCATGAATATCTTGCCGAACCAGATGGGGCGCAGCTGCAGGTTGACCCAGAGATAGGGGATTAATGACAGGGCGACCAGCAGGGCCAAAATCATGCTGCCGGCATCACCACCCTGCCAGAACAGGAAGGACAGGGCCAGAAAGACACCCAGGGCCGTCAGTCCGAGCAGACCGTCAATGCCATCAATCATATTAAATGCATTGATGGCTGCAATCACGGCAATAACCGTCAGCAGGTAGCCGCCATAGCCCAGCTCCAGCTCACCCAGACCAAACAGGTTGCCCAGATTGTGCAGGTAGTCACCGGTCTGTATGCACAGGAACAGGGCAATGAAGGCCTGAACCAGCAGACGCTGTCCGGGGGGCAGGTCCTGACTGTCGTCCAGCATGCCAAGCAGTACCAGCAGGCTGCTGCAGACCAGAAAAGTCATGTGCAGGGTGTTCAGGGGCAGAAACACCACAATACAGATTGACAGGCTGGTAAACAGGGACAGACCGCCCAGCAGCAGGGTGGGAGCCTGGTGCTGCTTTCTGGCATTGGGGACATCCACCATGCCGATGGCGAGAGCAACAGGTGTCAGAAAGTAAATGGAAAAACTACCCAGGGCCAAGGGTAATAACAGCAGCCCAATATTGTACCAGTTCATATCCAGATTCAGATTGGGGATTGGTGAGTCAGAGTGTGGTCGCAGTATCCGGTAAAGCAAACCGGGGGAAAGATTGGAGCTGCGATTTTCTGGATGAGCGGAAATCAGGAGCAATTCAGGTCTGTTTTCAGGGATTGCATGATCCCTGATCCTGTTGCAGTTGCCGGTATTTACCGTCGGTCATGGAAAATGCTTCGTGCTGCAGGGCAATCGTTGTTGATAGAAAATGATTATTGAATCATGGGTATTCCATCTACTGGTTGCTACAGGTTTGCTGTGCCCATGTTGAGTGTCCCTGAACCGATTTCACCGGATGGCCGGCCTGCGGTATGCCGCCTTTCTGCCAGTCGGGCTGAGCACCTGCCGGCTTTGGTCTGTGGTCTGTCGTATCTGCTTGCCCTGCTGTTGTGGCTGGCAGGGGGACAGGTTGCTGCTGCCTCGGGCCGGCTGCCGGAAGCGGCAGTACCTGTCGGGCTGGAGAATCAGGATTTTTTAATAAAAAAAATTAATGATAATGGTCGCGTATTTTCCTTTCCCCCTTTAATGAAAATAACGGTTGCTGATCAGGTTTTTACTGATCACGGTTATCGCCATTTACCAACGGTTGCCAGCCTTGATTCGGATCATGCTGATTTGTTTTTGTCCGGACCAATCCCGAACCGGGGAAAGGATATTGCCGAGCCTGGTCCGGCGCATGAGTCGCCTGAACCTGTTGGTACAATACCCGTTATCACCAGTAGTACCTGGAGCGGGGGTAAGGATCGGGTTCTGGCGGCATTTGACGGGCTGGAAAAAGGCCGGCTTCTGTTTCTGCTTGCGGGACTGCTGGGCGGTTTGCTGCTGTCGGCATTATTCGTGTTGCTGCATGTAGCCCGGCGCAGCCGTGTGAGTTTCAGTGAAACACTGGAGCAGCTGGGTGGTGCACCGGTTTTGGGTGCCATCCCTCAGGCCGGCCTGCAGGGAGAGCGCCAGCTTGCCATGGCGGTGTTGGGGCAGGCCGGTTCACCGTTTGCAGAGGCCATGCGCATGGCTGCCAGCCAGCTGCCTCCTGCCTTGCCCAAAGGGGTTCCCGGTGTCTGCCTGCTGACCGGGCTTCAGGCACGAACAGGTGTTACAACCACCGCTGTCAATCTGGGCCTTGCTCTGGGACAGATGAATTACAAGGTGTTGCTGATTGATGCCTGCCTGCGTCATCCGGGACTGCAGCGTAAAGCCGGTGTGCACACCGGTCCCGGACTGTGTCATTACCTGCAGGATGAAGCAACACTGGCGGCTGTGACCCAGCCTGTGCCGGTGGCCCCCAGCCTCTGGGTGATTGCTGCCGGCGCACAGGTCGGGGACCCGCTGCCACTGTTGTCCGGTAAGCGTATGCACCGGTTGCTGCTGCTGGCGCGGCGCTATTTTGATCTGGTCCTGATCGATGCCCCGGCTTTGGGGAGTGCTGCCGAGGTCCTGCCGCTGGCCGGCATGGCGGATGCCAGTCTGGTTATTGTGGCACAAGGCGGAGTGGAGACACGGCAGATTGGGCCTGCCCTGGGCCAGCTGCGCCGTGTTCAGGATAATATTGTCGGGTTTCTGGTGCTGTGCGCCCGTCAGGAGACTTGGCTGAACGGGCATCTGGCGGGGCTGTTTGAGCGTGGCGGGCTGAACCTGTTGCGCCACCACAAAACCGGGCAGGCCGGACCGGGCAGCAGCCGACGTTGAGACCGTTCGGGTTGCCGACTTGGGTGAATGCAGTGATCAGTGACCCTGCCCCGACAGCAGGGTGCCGGCGGGGCAGGATACGGGGTCGATGGCTCAGGGCAGGAAAGTCTTGCCCATCAGGTAACGGTCACATTCCCGTGCCGCCTGACGGCCTTCATTGATGGCCCATACGATCAGGCTCTGGCCCCGGCGCATGTCACCTGCCGCAAACACCCCTTCGAGACTGGTGGCATACCGGCCATAGTCGGCTTTGACATTGCCACGCAGATCGGTTTCCAGGCGCAGTGCTTCAATCAGGGGCTTTTCCGGACCGGTGAACCCCATGGCCAGCAGCACCAGCTGGGCCGGCAGTACTTTTTCCGTACCGGGAATCTCCACCAGGTTCCGGCGTCCGTCAGCACCCTGTTCCCATTTCACGCCAATGGTGTGAATTTCCTTGAGTTGACCGTTCTTATCCGCCACGAATTTCCGGGTGGAAATCAGGTATTCACGCGGGTCGGCACCGAAAATGGCAGCAGCTTCCTCCTGACCATAATCCACCCGGTAGATCATCGGCCATTCCGGCCAGGGGTTGTCCGGGGCACGTTCATCCGGCTGGCGTGGCATGATCTCCAGCTGGATCAGGGATTTGCAGCCATGGCGAATGGAAGTGGCCACACAGTCGGTACCGGTGTCACCACCACCGATGACGACCACATCCTTGTCTTTGGCGGAAATATACTGACCATCTTCGAGGTTTGAGTCCAGCAGGCTGCGGGTGTTCAGGGTCAGGAACTCCATGGCCGGATGCACGCCTGCGGCTTCACGCCCCGGAATGGGCAGATCACGGGCCTGGGTGGCCCCGGCGCATAATACGATGGCATCGAAATCCTGACGCAACTGCCCGGTGGTAATATCGCGGCCCACTTCCGTATTGGTCACAAAATGGATACCCTCGGCAGCCATCAGGTCGACCCGGCGTTGGACCACGGCCTGCTTGTCCAGCTTCATATTGGGAATGCCATACATCAGCAGGCCGCCGATACGGTCGGCACGCTCATACACCGTCACTTCATGCCCGGCCTTGTTGAGCTGGTCGGCACAGGCCAGTCCGGCAGGACCGGAGCCGACGACAGCAACCTTTTTGCCGGTCCGGGTTTCGGGGGGCATGGGTTGAATCCAGCCCTGTTCGAAAGCCTTGTCGATAATGGTGACTTCATTCAGCTTGATGGTGACAGCCGGCTCGTTCAGGCCCAGGGTACACGAACCTTCACAGGGAGCCGGGCAGACCCGCCCGGTAAACTCCGGGAAGTTATTGGTCATGCGCAGGCGTTCATAAGCCTCTTTCCACAAGCCCCGATAGATCATGTCGTTCCATTCGGGGATCAGGTTATTGACCGGGCAGCCACTGGCCCCGTTGGGCAGCATTTTGCCGGTCATGCAGAAGGGAATGCCGCACTCCATGCAACGTGCGCCCTGGGAGCGGCTTTGGGTCTCACTGAAGTGCAGGTGAAATTCCTTCCAGTCCCTGATGCGCTCCAGTGGTGCACGATCTGCCGGCAGTTCGCGCGGGTATTCAATGAATCCGGTAGGTTTACCCATGAGTCAGACTCTCCTTAGTTGCCACTGGCGCGTGTTTCGTCTTGGTTGTTGGCCTTGAAGGCAGCCATCAGGGCTGCCTCGCCGGACAGGCCTTCGGCTTCAAAGCGCTGAATGGTATCCAGCATGCGCCGGTAATCGTGCGGCATCACACGCACAAATGCCTGGCGGCTGCTGTCCCAGTTATCCAGCAGCCTGCGGCCACGGGTGCTGCCGGTATACCGGACATGCTTTTCAATCAGGGTATGTACCTCGGCAAACTCGTCCTCTGTCTCCAGTGGTCCGTAGGCGACCATCTCGGTATTGCCGCTGATGGCCAGAATGCCCTCCGGATCATAGACATAGGCGACTCCGCCCGACATGCCGGCAGCAAAATTGCGTCCGACATTGCCCAGCACCACCACCCGTCCGCCGGTCATGTATTCACAGGCATGATCGCCGGTGCCTTCCACCACCGCATGCACCCCCGAGTTGCGCACACAGAAGCGCTCCCCGGCAACACCACGGATATAGGCCTCACCACGGCTGGCTCCAAAGAAGGCCACATTGCCGATCAGGATATTGTCTTCGGCAGCGTAGCGGGCGTTTGCGGGAGGAAAGACCACGATACGGCCACCCGACAGCCCCTTGCCGATGTAGTCATTGGCATCACCTTCCAGCTCCAGGCTCATGCCACGGGGGATAAAGGCCCCGAAACTCTGACCAGCGGAGCCGGTGAAGCGGAGTTGGATGGTTCCGTCCGGCAAGCCTGCTGCACCATGCCGCCGGGTGATTTCATGGCCGGTAACGGTACCGACCACCCGGTCGATGTTGGTGATCGGGAACTCGGCACGGACCGATTCACCCCGCTCGATGGCTGCATCACAGGCCTTCAGCAGCTGACGCATGTCAAGGGAGTGCTCGATACCATGCTCCTGGGACCGGGTACAGTAAATGCCGTCATTCTCGTCCAGGGCCGGCTGGTACAGCAGGGCACTGAGGTCCACATGATCGGATTTCCAGTGCCCGCGACCTTTGACCTGTTTGAGGCGCTGGACCTGACCGACCATTTCATCCACGGTGCGGAAGCCGAGTCTGGCCATGTAATGGCGCATGTCTTCGGCAATGAAGGTCAGCAGGTTGACCACGTACTGCGGATCACCGGTGTATTTCTTGCGTAATTCCGGATTCTGGGTGGCAATTCCGACCGGGCAGGTATCCAGATGGCAGACCCGCATCATCACGCACCCCAGGGCGACCAGCGGCAGGGTGGCAAAGCCGTATTCCTCGGCACCGAGCAGGGCGGCGATCACCACATCACGTCCGCTCATGAGCTTGCCGTCGGCCTCAAGCCTGACCCGGCTGCGCAGGTTGTTCAGCAGCAGGGTCTGGTGGGTCTCGGCCAGGCCCAGTTCCCAGGGCAGACCGGCATGCTGCAGACTGGTTTTGGGTGAGGCCCCGGTACCGCCGTCATAGCCGGAAATCAGGATCACATCCGCCTTGCCTTTGGCGACACCGGCGGCAATGGTGCCGACCCCGACTTCGGAGACCAGCTTGACATTGATGCGCGCATCGCGGTTGGCATTCTTGAGGTCGTGGATCAGCTGGGCCAGGTCCTCAATCGAATAGATGTCATGATGCGGTGGCGGGGAAATCAGGCCCACACCCGGTGTGGTGCCGCGCACCCTGGCAACCCAGGGGTAGACCTTTTTGCCCGGCAACTGACCGCCTTCACCCGGCTTGGCACCCTGGGCCAGCTTGATCTGGATTTCCCGTGCATTGCTGAGGTAATGGCTGGTGACCCCGAAACGACCGGAGGCGACCTGCTTGATGGCACTGTTGCGCGAATCACCATTGGCATCAGGGATGAAACGGGCCGGATCCTCACCGCCTTCACCGGAGTTGGATTTACCACCGATGCGGTTCATGGCAATGGCGAGGGCTTCATGGGCTTCCTGGCTGATGGAGCCGAAAGACATGGCCCCGCTCTTGAAGCGTTTGAGAATGCTGGTGGCCGGCTCCACTTCATCCAGCGGTACCGGCTGATCGGCGTAGTGGAAATCCAGCAGGTTGCGCAGGTTGAACTTGACCTCCGGGTCATCGTTCAGCTGGCGGGTAAATGCCTGGAACAGGGCGAAGTCATTGGTCCGCACTGCCTTCTGCAGCAGGTAGATGGTCTGCGGGTTGTACTGGTGCTCGTCCTCACGGTTGCGCCACTGAAACACACCGCCGGAATGCAGTGAACGGGCTTCACTGTCGTGGTGGCTGTAGGCGTGCTTGTGATTGATGAGCGCTTCTCTGGCAATGGTGTCCAGATCAATGCCGTCAATGCGGGAGACCGTGGCAGTAAAGTATTGGTCGATGACGGCCCGGCTGATGCCGATGGCCTCGAAAATCTGCGCACCACAGTAAGACTGCATGGTGGAGATGCCGATTTTGGACATGACCTTGACCACGCCCTTGGTAGCGGCCTTGATGTACCTGGCCACGGCCTTGTCATGGTCGATACCGCCCATCAGCCCTTCACGCAGCAGATCATCAATGGTCTCGAAGGTGGCATAGGGATTGATGGCTTCGGCACCATAACCGAGCAGTACGGCAAAATGATGGACCTGACGCGGCTCGCCGGATTCGAGAATCAGGCTGACCTGGGTACGCCGGCCATCACGGATCAGGTGGTGATGCAGGCCGGAAACCGCCAGCAGCGACGGGATTGGCGCATAGGCCGCATCCACGCCCCGGTCGGACAGGATCAGGATATTGGCACCGTTGTCAATGGCGGCCTTGGCCGCCTTGAACAGGGCTTCCAGGGCATTTTCCAGCGTGCCGGGGGCGTCACTGGCCGGGAACAGGATCGGCAGGGTCACGGCCTTGAAACCCCGCTGGTTGATACGTTTGAGCCGGGCCAGTTCCTCATTGTCGAGTATCGGTGTCTGGAGCACGATCTGGCGGCAGCAGGTTTCATTGGGGCGGGTGACATCACCGGGTGAGCCGAGATTAATCAGGGAGGAGGTCACAATCTCCTCGCGGATGGCATCAATCGGCGGATTGGTCACCTGTGCGAACAGCTGCTTGAAGTAGTTGAACAGCGGCTGGGCATGATTGGACAGGACGGCCAGCGGAGAGTCGGCCCCCATGGCTCCCAGCGGATCGATACCGTCCTGGGCCATGGGGACGATGATCTTGCGGATGTCTTCATAGGTATAGCCGAAGGCTTTCTGGCGCTGGATCAGGGTATCGTGATCCGGTACCTCGACATGCTTGGCCGCCGGCAGGTCCTGAAGCTGCAGCAGGTGGCGCTCCAGCCACTCCCCGTAGGGGTGGGCGGTGGCCATCCGGTGCTTGAGCTCCTCATCCGAGATGATCCGGCCTGCGACGGTATCCACCAGCAGCATGCGTCCCGGCTGCAGGCGTTGTCTGGAAACCACAGACTCCGATGGCAGCTTTTCCAGCACCCCGACTTCCGAGGCCAGAATGATCAGGTCATCATCAGTGAGGTAGTAACGTGACGGGCGCAGGCCGTTGCGGTCCAGAATGGCACCTACCTGTGAGCCATCGGTGAATCCCATGGCTGCCGGACCGTCCCAGGGCTCCATCAGGCAGCTGTGGAACTGGTAGAAAGCCCGTTTTTCGGCACTCATGCTTTCGTGATTGGCCCAAGGTTCCGGAACCATCATCATCATGGCGTGCGGCAGCGAGTACCCGCTCAGGTACAGAAACTCCAGCGCATTGTCCAGACGCGCAGAGTCACTGCCGTCCGGGCGTACAATCGGGTAGGTTTCTTTCAGCTGGTCACCGAAAACCCCGGTACCGATAATGGCCTCACGGGCATCCATCCAGTTGTGGTTGCCGCGGATGGTGTTGATTTCGCCATTGTGGATCAGGTAGCGGTTCGGATGCGCCCGTTCCCAGCTTGGGAAGGTATTGGTGGAAAAGCGTGAATGCACCATGGCAATGGCGCTTTCCACATCCGGATCGGCAAGGTCGGGGTAGAACTGGCCGACCTGCTCGGTGGTGAGCATGCCTTTATAGACCAGGGTACGAGAAGAGACACTGGGAAAGTAGACATAGCCGGAATGGTGTTCGGCGTTGATTTCGCTGCCTGAACGTTTGCGGATGATGTACAGCCGGCGCTCAAAGGCGATACCGGCATCGACATCAGCCGCCCTGGCGATGAAGACCATGCGCATGAATGGCATGCTTTTGCGTGCCGAGCGTCCGATCGGTGCCGGATTGACCGGTACATCGCGCCAGCCGAGCAGGGTCTGGCCTTCTTCGGCAACGATGCGATTGATGGCCGCTTCGGCATCCTGACGCCGGGCGCTGTCCTGGGGCAGGAAAACCATACCGACGGCATAATCGCCAGGGGCTGGCAATTCAAAGCCAAGTTTGCCACACTCACGGCGCAGGAACTTATCCGGAATCTGGATCAGGATGCCGGCACCGTCGCCGGTGTTGACTTCACTGCCGACAGCCCCCCTGTGTTCCATATGGGTCAGGATGTTCAGGGCCTGTTGCACGATCTGGGCGGATTTGACACCTTTCAGATGGGCGACGAAGCCCATACCACAAGCATCATGTTCGTAGGCAGGATTATACAGACCCTGCTCAGCGGGTAGTTCTGAGTATTTCATCGAAACCTGCGGGGCGATAAAAAAGGTCGCCATTATTAATCGGATTGCTGACAATTGCCAGAGTCACCAGCCTGTTTGCCCACATTTTACGGAGTTTTGTTGACAACCCATGACCGGCAGAATCCCTCGTGAGTTCATCGATCAGCTGCTTGCCCGCATTGACATTGTTGACATCATCAATGCCCGGGTGCCCCTGAAAAAGGCGGGTCGTGAATACATGGCCTGTTGTCCGTTCCACAACGAGAAGACCCCGTCCTTTACCGTGAGTCCCGGTAAACAGTTTTATCACTGTTTCGGGTGTGGTGTACATGGTTCGGCAATCAACTTTTTAATGGAGTACGAACACCTGGAGTATGTGGAGGCGATTGAATCCATCGCTGCAACACTGGGAATGGCGGTTCCGCGCGAGCAGGACGGCAGGGGGCGGGGCGAACGCAGCGGGCGGCAGAAACCGGATGCCGGCCTCTATGATCTGCTGCAGGCTGTGGCGGATTTTTACCGTGCCGAGCTGGAAAAGTCGCCACAAGCCAGCGCTTATGCCGCACAGCGCGGGCTGGACCGGGACATGCTGGCGCGTTTCGGTATCGGTTTCGCCCCGGATGGCTGGGACAATCTGCTGAATCGCTTCGGGCGGCGGTTCGGACAGGAACAACTGCAGGCTGCCGGGATGCTGGCCAGTAATGAGGCCGGGCGGGTCTATGACCGCTTCCGGGGGCGGCTGATGTTTCCGATCCGTGACCGGCGCGGGCGGGCGATCGGTTTCGGGGGGCGCATCATGGGCGAGGGCGGGCCGAAATACCTCAACTCGCCGGAAACCGAGCTGTTTCACAAAGGTTCGGAGCTGTACGGTCTCTATGAGGCACGGCAGGCCACACGTCAGCTGGAACGGCTGCTGGTGGTCGAAGGTTACATGGATGTGATTGCACTGGCCCAGTTCGGAGTCACTTATGCGGTGGCCACCCTGGGTACGGCAACCACGGATCAGCATGTCAAGCTGCTGTTTCGGCTGGTGCCGGAGGTGGTGTTCTGCTTTGACGGGGACCGGGCCGGGCGTGAGGCGGCATGGCGGGCACTGGAAAACGCGCTCCCGGAATTGCGCGATGATCGGGAAATCCGCTTTCTGTTCCTGCCGGATGGTGAAGACCCGGACAGCCTGATCCGTGCCCGGGGACGAGAGGCGTTTGAGCAGGCTTTGGGCAGGTCAATGCCCCTGAGCCGTTTTTTTATTCAGGGACTCAAGGAGTCGCTGGGTTTCGAAGCGGATTCCACCCTGCATGAGCTGGAAGACAGCAACCGTTTCAGTGCCGAAGCCACCCGCCTGCTCAAGGCCATGCCCGACATACTGCTGAAGCGGCAGCTGCTGGATGAGGTTCAGCGTCTGGGCAAGGTGGTTTTACCGGGAAGAGCCCCGATTGGCGGTGCTGTATCGGGGCAGGTACCGTTTGGTACCCGCAATCATGCTAACGGATGGCGTTCCTGGAGGTCGGGGCCGGCGAGGGAAGAAAATCCGGGCTATATTCCCAATGAAGCACGTGAGTTCGAGATTCGCAAAACGCCGGTCCGTTATGCGATCACCCTGTTGCTGTATGATCCGGGGTTGGCCGCGCTGGTGGAAAATCCCGAGAAAATGCTGGTCTGGGACCTGCCCGGTATCGATCTGTTGCTGCAGCTGGTTGAAATTATTGAGGACAATCCTCATATTCATTCTGCGGGGCTGCTGGAGCGGTTTCGCGGGACCGGGCATGAAAAGGCATTGGGGAATCTGGTGGCCTGGCAACCGGCGCAGGCAGATGCCGCGTTGCTGCAGCGTGAGTTTCAGGACTGTTTACGCCAGATTAAGCGTAAAGTCCATGAAAAAGCCCTAGACTTGCTGTTTTACAAAGAGCAGACAGAAGGGCTGACACCACAGGAGCGGCATGACCTTTTGTCGCTTCTACAGGAAATTCATGGCCCCGGAGAGTGATTTTACGGGTCTTCCCTTGTAATTTCAGGTTTTATGCTATAATCGCGCGTCCATTTTTTGAGGTCTAAGCGGTACATGAGTCAACAAGAGCAGCAACAATCCAGTTTAAAGGAATTGATCGCACGCGGTAAGGAACAGGGCTACCTTACCTATGCCGAGGTCAATGACCATCTGCCGGATACCATTGTCGATCCGGAGCAGATCGAGGACATCGTGGCGATGATCAATGACATGGGGATTACCGTGTTTGAGAACGCTCCCGATGCTGATGCCCTGCTATTGAATGATGATACGGTCCAGGCCGATGACGAGGCCGCCGAAGAGGCGGCAGCGGCACTGGCCAATGTGGATAGTGATTTTGGCCGCACGACCGACCCGGTACGCATGTACATGCGGGAAATGGGTACTGTCGAGCTGCTGACCCGTGAGGGTGAAATCCAGATCGCCATCCGTATCGAGGAAGGTCTGAACGAGATTCTGCGGGCGCTGGCCCAGTACCCGGCTTCGACAGAGGTGCTGCTGGTTATGGCTGCCCACATTGAGGCCGAGCTGGTGCGCCTGACCGATGTGATCAACGGCTTTGTGGACCCGAATGCGGTGGATGAAAATCCGTTGCAGCAGGTGACGACAATCGATAGCACCGATGATGATGACAGCGCCAAGCTGGATGACAGTTCCGACAATGATGATGATGAGTCCTCGGATGATGATGACGAGGAGGAAATCCTGGTGGATACCGGACCGGATCCGGAAGAGGCAGCCCAGAAATTTGCCGAGCTGCAGGCATTATTCCAGACGGCAGTGGCAGCCTGCGAACGGAATGATGAGCAGGCCTATGCTGAAGCACGCGATTCCATGGCGGCCAAGTTCATGGAGTTTCGCCTGGCCCAGCCGGTGATTGATCGCCTGACCCTGCAGCTTAACCGTATCGTGGACCGGATTCGCGGTTTTGAGCGCCGGATCATGAAGCTGTGCGTGCAACGGGGCGGCATGTCGCGTCAGGCTTTTATCGACAGCTTTCCGCAGAATGAAACCGACATTGAGTGGCTGGATCGTTTTTGTGCCGATCACCCGGCCAGCCGGGAGCGTCTGTTACCGCTCAAAGAGCAGGTTGTGGAGGCCCAGCGCCAGCTGCGCGAGATTGAGATCGAGTCCAGCCTGAGCATTTCCCAGATCAAGGAAATCAACCGCAGTATGTCGGTTGGTGAGGCCAAGGCCCGGCGTGCCAAGAAGGAAATGGTGGAAGCCAACCTGCGTCTGGTTATTTCGATCGCCAAAAAATATACCAACCGGGGCCTGCAGTTCCTGGACCTGATCCAGGAAGGCAATATCGGCCTGATGAAGGCGGTGGACAAGTTTGAATACCGCCGGGGTTACAAGTTTTCGACCTATGCCACCTGGTGGATACGGCAGGCCATTACGCGTTCGATCGCGGATCAGGCACGTACCATCCGGATTCCGGTACACATGATCGAAACCATCAACAAGCTCAACCGCATTTCGCGCAAGCTGCTGCAGGAACTTGGGCGCGAGGCGACACCGGAAGAGCTGGCCGAAGCCATGGAGATGCCGGAAGACAAGATCCGCAAAGTACTGAAAATTGCCAAAGAGCCGATTTCCATGGAGACCCCGATCGGTGATGATGAAGATTCTCATCTGGGGGATTTTATTGAGGATGCCAATATCCTCTCGCCACTGGATTCGGCGACAACCAACAGTCTGTCGGAAGTCACCCGTGAGGTGCTGTCCAGCCTGACTTCACGCGAGGCCAAGGTACTGCGCATGCGTTTCGGGATCGACATGAATACCGACCATACCCTGGAGGAGGTCGGCAAGCAGTTTGATGTCACTCGCGAGCGTATCCGCCAGATTGAGGCCAAGGCATTAAGAAAATTGCGCCACCCAAGCAGATCGGATATGCTACGCAGCTTCCTTGATGCCGGGGAAGTGCCGTTGGGTGGCTGATCCGCGTTCAGGTTGAGGGCCTATAGCTCAGTTGGTTAGAGCAGGGGACTCATAATCCCTTGGTCCAAGGTTCGAGTCCTTGTGGGCCCACCACAGTTAAATTTCAGGGCGTCTAATGATGCCCTGAAACCCCGACAGAAAACCATTCCACCCCCTTCATTAAATAGCTACTCACCTACGTTTTGCTGTATCCATCTATTATGCATGTTGTATCCTATCCGGTATGGTCCGAAAGGGTGTTGTATGGAATGACGCATCATGCCACGACAGTCAGAAAATCAGCTGACCACCCCGCAACTGAAAAGCGCTGAGCCGAAGAATAAGTCTTTCAAGCTGGCTGATGGTGGCGGGCTATACTTGGAAGTCCTTCCGACTGGAACCAAATCATGGTGCTATTACCTTAACACCTATCAGTTTTAACAACGGCTGTAAAAAGCGGGAAGGGGTTTGCCATTTGCAGCCCATCTCAGCAGTAAACGCAACCCCCGCTTGAACCATGAAGTGAGACTGCGAGCCGCTTTGCGGACTGCGGAATGGTTGGACCCGGCGTGTTGGCGGGCTTTTTTTCAGTGGGAGTGGGATTATTTCTGGCGTCTTCACGCCCGGCTTGCACACACCAGTACATGGCCAATACCATGATCAGTATCATGCAGCTGACCCGGCGGGGATCACGCAAGTGGGTATCCTCCCGTTGAAATCCCCAGCTCTTGAAGTCGGAAAACTGGGGTTCGATCGCCCAGCGGGCACCATAATCCCTCACGGCGGCCCGGGTCGGGCGGCAGTCCATGGCAATGATCCAGGGTTCGGGATGTCCCGTTTTGTGCAGGATGCCAATAGAGGTGGGAATGCCCGCTGCGAACAGTCGGGCATTCGCCTCAAACCGGGCAGTAACGCCCGCCGCCAGTTCTGCTGTGGTGTGAATGTCAGCCCGGCCAATATCCACACTCAGGTTGCCTTTCAGGCGTAGCCGGTAACACCAGCCTTCCCCCTGTAACCAGCTGAACAGGTTGGCCGAGGGGTAGAAACGGTCAGCCAACAGCATCACCGCCACACCGGCCGGCAGCCACGCCTTGACTTGTTCCAGCAAAGTCCGCTGTCCCTCCCAGCCAATGTTGGCCGTACCGGCTTCCACTGTCCACGCCAGGGGCAGGGCCCGGTGGCCAACCCGTACACTGAGCATGAGGATCGCAACTTTATCACCCAAGTCGGTTTGATCCATCAGCAACTGTAAAGTCTGGCCACCTTCACTGGCTTGCCTCAACACGGACCGGGCAAACGGCGCAAGGATTTCCCCACGATCCACCCGCGGATTCTTCAACAAACGGCGCAACCATTGTTCCCGCATATCGGCCCGTTCTATCTCCAACGGCAGGGATACCACCAGTTCCTGGGTATTTGGGGTGCGGGCTTCCAGCATCGCTGCGACCGCCAGGGGCAGTTTCCTCAACACCGTTTTACGCAAGTGCGGCAAGGCTTCCTGCAGGCCGCGCTGAATTTCTTCGGATAGACGGATAACCCAGTTCATGGTCTCGTGTTTCCTGGGTGGTTAAGGATCAGGAGACAGTACATGAAAAACTGATAGGTGTTAAGGTCTTGATGCTGATTGGCAGGAAGGTTTCATCGACAGCACGGTGGTTCGCGCCCA
>DAOPKY010000077.1:0-14437 GCA_035391465.1 Thiolinea sp.
ACACCTTTTGAGGCTTTTACAGGGCAACGTGTTGCACTTATTAGTTGACTCCAGCCTTAGGTCAGTAGTGATACCTTAGCTGAGCGATGAAAAGGGAATCCTGATGAATCTTATAAATGATCCGATGCTCGTCGTTGATTCTCCGAGACCAGTATCCGGACAGGGCATGTTTCAACGGTTCGGGTTTCCCAATGCCTTCACATGGCTCTCTCTGTATTTCCTTAATAAGCGCATTAATGCGCTTAAGTATCTGCTTATCGGTCTTTTGCCAGTAGAGGTAATCTTCCCATGCCTTTTCAGCAAAAATCAGTTTCACTCAATCATATCCTTTGCTTGTCCTTTTCCGTCTTCAAGTTCGGCTATGGATTCAATCAGTCTTCGCGCATTCTTGGGGCTTCGCAGCAGATAGGCAGTTTCTTCCAAAGCCTGGTAATCCTCCATCGAAATCATAACTACAGTGCCTTCTCCCTTGCGGGTAATGGCAACTGGGGCGTGGTCATTACATACCTGCTCCATAGTCCTGGCAAGGTTGCTCCGGGCAGCGGTATAACTGATGCTTTCCATTTCTTTTTACCTGTACATGTACAAAAATATGTACGCATGGTATCAGCACATGACAAGGTGGTCAAGTACACTCCGGCCACAAAAAACGCGGCCTGCGCGTTGCTTTGGCTGCCCTTACCACGGCGTTATGTGCATAAATAACAAGGATAAAAGCAAGCAAATGTTGCCTTCCAAACGGATCAATAGATGGCTTGGTAGTGGATCAAAACCACGATCTACCATGAGTATCCACCCCAAGTTCCACACAATCGGCTCCCCACACCCTCAGGCATCAAACTTGTAACCGACACCATAGATCGAACGGATGGCCTCGAACTCGGGCTGTACCGTTTCCATCTTTCGGCGCAGGTTTTTGACATGACTGTCCACAGCCCGGTCGGTCACGACCCGATGGTCATCATAGACACAATCCATCAGCTGGGCACGGGAAAAGACCTTGCCCGGATGGGTGGCCAACTGGTGCAACAGGCGGAATTCCACCGGGGTCAGGTTCAGCACCTGACCATTGAGGCGCGCTTCCATACGCTCCAGATCGGTTTCCACCCCGGTGGCGCTCAGGATTTCCTGCTGTGACAGATTGGCACGGCGCAGAATATTGCGCACCCGTGCCAGCAGTTCCCGCGGGCTGTACGGTTTGCAGACATAATCATCCGCCCCCAGCTCCAGACCCATGAGCCGGTCGATTTCATCCACCTTGGCCGTGGCCATAATCACCGGTATGGCGGAAAACTGGCGTAGTTCCTTGAAAACCTCCAGCCCGTCCCGCCCCGGCAGCATCAGGTCCAGCACAATGAGTGCCGGTGTGTTGGTCTTGACCCAGGCGATGACCCCGTTGCCATTGTCCAGCCAGTGCCCCTGAAAACCGGCCTGCTGCAGGTATTCCAGCAGGACTTCAGCCAGTTTGGGTTCATCCTCGACAATCAGGATGCTCGGCTGGAGATTGTCCATGTGTATGCCTCAACTTGCATTTGAACTGGATGAAAAGGTACGCAGCGGGAAGCGCATACGCAGAAGCAGGCCGCCCAGCGCGGAATGTTCTGCACTGATTTTGCCACCGTGCGCTTCGACGATATTTTTGCTGATCGAAAGCCCGAGCCCGGAGCCGCCCATGATCCGGCTGCGGGATTTGTCAACCCGGAACAGGCGCTCAAACAGACGGGGCAGCGCTTCATCCGGTACACCGGGCGCACTGTCTTCCACGGTGATGATAACCTGTTTGTGGTCTGCTGTGCGGTAAATGTCCACTTCCACCCGGCCACCGGGATCGGTATGGCGGTAGCTATTTTCCAGCAGATTGCTGAACAGCTGAAACAGGCGTTTGTCATCGCCGCGAATGATCAGGGGATGGTCACAGTCAGGCAGCCGGAGCTGGAGGGATTTCTCCAGCAGCCGGGTTTCTGCCGCCGCCAGTGCATCCTGCAAGACGCTGCATAAATCAACATTTTCATCCGGCAGTTCCAGCTCACCGGCATCGGAAAGCGAGAGTTGATAAAGATCATCCACCAGCTTGCCCAGTGCCAGCACATCATGGTGCAGGGAGCTGATGCGCTCCAGTGTGGGCTTGCGGATACCATCCAGCATGGCTTCGATTTCACTGCGCAGGATGGCGATGGGCGTGCGCAGCTCATGGGAAATATCGGCGATCCACTGGGTACGCAGGGTCTGGTTACGCTGCAGTGAGTTGGAGAGCTGATTGAAATGGCGCGCGAGTTCCCCGAGCTCGTCGCTGGCATTGACCTGGATCAGGGTGTTGAAATGGCCGCGTGAAAGGGCCTGGGCACCCTCGGTCAGGCGCTTGACCGGGCGCAGCAGGTGGCGCACCAGAATGACCGCGATCAGCAGTGAAATTCCGGCAGCGAACAGGGCAATCAGGTAGATATTGCGCACCTGCTGTGCCATGAAGCGGCTGGCCTGCTCACTGTTCTGGGGTTTGTGGCGTCGAAGTTCCAGCCAGCCAATGGTCTGGCCTGCCAGTGTTACCGGCCTGCGTTCAAAGTCATCGGCACTGCCTGCCACACCGGCAATAACATGATTGCCGAGGTCCAGCAGGCGGATGCGCAGACCGAAAGAGCGCAGTGACAGGGCCTGGCCCACGCGAGCGAAAGGTTCGTTATTACCGGGCAGTCGCTCCAGACTGCGCCCCTCACCAACCTGGGCCAGGGCGGCCCGCCAGTTTGCGGGTTGGTTAAGCAGGAAATTCCAGTTGCCCTGGTGTGAGTAGGCTTCAGCCAGTACGTCAGCGAGCTGGTTCAGTTTGTCCAGCTCATCCTGATGCTGATAGTCGGCAAACCCCTGCCGCACACTCCAGTTGGTGAAGATAACCATGAAAACCGTCATGGCCATGGTAGCAACCAGAATGGCCATGAACAGTTTGGCGAAGATATTGAGCTTCATGGCGGCCCGGTGTGGACCTTCCGTCAGTGCGGGGGACGGATACTGTCCAGCAGGCTGCGCATGTCATGCAGCATGGCATGCAGGAATTCATTGCCCTCAATCATGTCAGTCAGGAGTTCGTTGTCCTGATTCAGAACCCGGAAGTCCGTGAGGCTGATCTGGCGCATTTCCCGTGTGACATCTGCCTCGGCATCCATTTTGCGGTAGGCCAGCGCACGCAGCAGGCCACCCCAGGCAATGTAGATGCTGCGGGCCTGATCCAGGGCGGCAGCGTAATCCTGCCGGCGGTAGTCACGGATAAAGCACAGCAGGCGATACCAGTCCGGATGGCGGTGGCTCATGCTGATGGCCTGGTCAATGGCGGCATCCGCTTCCGGGTAGTCACCCAGCACATAATAAAGGCCACTGGCAAAGAAGTGGTTGAAAGCTGAATATTTGTTGAGGACCAAGGCCTTGTCGATTTCGCTGCGGCAGAGCTGGTCATCATTCTGCAGGAAGCTGGCAAAGGCAAAAAACAGCCGTGATTCGGCACTGTCCGGTGACAGGCGGATCAGGGTGCGGGCCACTTCCACAAAGCGCTCGCTGGCCCGGTCCAGTATCTGATAGCCGTACAGCATGTCCTGAATGCTGAGGTAGAGGTAGACCTGCATGGCAATGGTGTCATGCTGGTGTTCGGCCATGCGCCGGTCGCAATAGTCGAGCGCCACCTGCAGCTCGCGGGCCGAATAGCTCATGAAAGAATTGCTCAGGTAAAGCAGGGCATGATTGTGCTCTTTGGCCCGGGCGGCATCGCCCTGAGTGTACTGACCCCAGTAACGCAGGGCAACACCGCTGTCAATGGCAAACAGGTCATTGGCCAGACGCTGGTACACCCACTCCATGTCTTTGCTGGATTTGGCGTCATGAATGTCGAAAGTATCACCCCAGACTACCTCCTCGGTGACGGAGTGCAGCAGCAGGGACTTCAGGCTCAGGCGGTTGGCCAGCACCTCGACATCCATCTTGAGCAGAAAATCGGCCTGATAATTGTCCCAGATATGTTTGAGGTACTCGTGAGCCGACAGATTGCTGGTATTGTTGGGTGAGGCGGACAGGAATTTGATGAACGGAAACTTGTTCAGCAGCAGGGTGAAATCCCGGACCAGCAGGTAGTAAAGCTCGCTGTTCTGCTGCGAGGGCGTGAACAGCTTGAAACCCAGCAGAATCCGCATGCCTTCGGAATAGGCACGGGTGACATTGGCGGCACGCCGGTCTTCCCGGCGGCGTTCGACGAAGCCCTTGCCATCGACCACGTTTTCCTGAAATTCGGGCTGGTAGCTGCCTTTGGGCAGGGTGATGCGCACACTGCTGTTGCGCCCGTCGGTATTGTAGTAATCCACCAGCAGCTTGCGCAGCCGCCCGGCCTCCACCCGCACCAGCGGATTTTCACCCGGCGAGAAATCCTCCTGCTTGCCAAGGCCGTGTACCGCAATGGTGTACTGTTTCAGGTAGCGTCCGCGCCCTTCCAGGGTTTCATCAACAATGAACTGCAGAAAGTTGCACATCTGTTTTCGGGACCGAAAACTTTCACTGGCCAAAACCCTTGTCAGCTCATGCTTGATTTGTTGCTCATCCATACTGGTTCCTCAATAAAACCGTCAGTCCTGCCAGTTTCCGCTTCCCCCTGCCCTCAGGTTCTGAGGGATCAGACCCGATCCGCATCAAGGCGGAATCAGAATAAAGCATGCCATCTCCCTGGAAACCATCATACTTGCCTTGTTACAGTCCGTCACCTTGGAACCCCACAAAAACCGTGACATTTCCCGCTGGCTGTCAGCCGATTTCAACACCATGCTCACGAGTGGCGTGAAACACAATGTCCGGCCATTTTTCCATGGCCAGCTGCAGATTGACACGGGTCGGCGCGATGTAAACCAGTTCCCCACCGTGGTCAATGGCCAGATTCTGGGCCGCCTTGAGCTTGAACTCGGCAAACTTTTTTTCATCCCTGGCGCTGACCCAGCGTGCGGTCTGAACATTGACAGCTTCGAATACCGCATCTACCTTGTATTCATCCTTGAGGCGCTGGGCCACCACATCAAACTGCAGTACCCCGACCGCCCCCAGGATCAGGTCGTTATTGTTCAGGGGCCGGAACAGCTGTGTTGCACCTTCCTCGCACAGCTCATCCAGTCCTTTCTGCAGCTTTTTCATTTTCAGGGGGTCTTTCAGTTGTGCCCGCCGGAACAGTTCGGGCGCGAAGCTCGGGATGCCGGTGAACTGCAACTCCTCGCCCAAGGTAAAGGTATCGCCGATACGGATGCTGCCATGGTTGTGAATGCCGATAATATCGCCCGGCCAGGCATCCTCTACATGCTCACGCTCGGCAGCCATGAAGGTCATGGCATCCGGAATCTTGACATCCTTGCCGGTCCTGACCTGCCGGGCTTTCATGCCCTTCTGGTACTGTCCGGAACAGATGCGCAGGAAGGCCATGCGATCGCGGTGCTGCGGGTCCATATTGGCCTGAATCTTGAACACAAAGCCGGTGAATTTGTCTTCGTCTGCAGACACGCTGCGGGTGGTGGTCTGGTGGGCCTGTGGGGCGGGAGCGTATTCCACGAAATCATCCAGCAGCTCCCGGATACCGAAGCTGTTCAGCGCGGTGCCAAAGTAAACCGGTGTCAGTTCACCGCGCAGGTAGGCATCCAGCTCGAAGGCGTGGCTGGCACCCTTGACCAGCTCGATTTCTTCGCGCAGGGCGGCAGCCTGGGCACCCAGCAGTTCGTCCAGACGGGGATTGTTCAATCCGGCCACCTCCTCGTATTCCTGTCGGCGTTCGGTATCCGGCTTGTATAAAATGATCTTGTCCTGATACAGATGATAGATGCCTTTCAGCATTTTGCCCATGCCAACCGGCCAGGTGACGGGGGCACAGCGGATATTCAATACCGTTTCCACCTCGTCCAGCAGCTCGATCGGCTCCTTGCCCTCGCGGTCGAGCTTGTTGATAAAGGTCATGATCGGGGTATCGCGCAGGCGACAGACCTCCATCAGCTTGATGGTACGCTCCTCGACACCCTTGGCCACGTCAATAACCATCAGGGCCGAATCCACTGCCGTCAGGACCCGGTAGGTATCTTCGGAAAAATCTTCGTGGCCGGGGGTGTCGAGCAGGTTGACAATCCGCTCCCGGTACGGGAACTGCATGACCGAGGAGGTTACGGAAATGCCGCGCTGCTTTTCCATCTCCATCCAGTCCGAGGTGGCATGGCGGGCTGCCTTGCGCCCGCGCACGGTGCCGGCCAGCTGGATCGCGCCACCGAACAGCAGCACCTTTTCCGTCATGGTGGTTTTACCCGCATCCGGGTGGGAGATAATAGCAAAGGTGCGGCGGCGGGCGGCTTCCTGTTTCAGTTCGGGCATATCGGACATAAGCAATCTGGCTGGTGTGCTGAAAGCGGCGATTGTAGCGGAAAACCGGGAGCACGTCGTTGGCATTTCGGAGGCTTTTCGCCCCCGGAGCCGGCTTATTCCAGCGTGACCCTGACGTTCTGCAGCACCGCCTGCTGCTGATGCGGAATCCGGCGTTTGAACTGCAGCATGACAGCCGTGCCGGGCGGGCTCATGGAGACTGCCTGCAGGATATCGCCTTTGCCGGTGACGGGCCGGCCATTGATCTGCGTCAGGTAGTCGCCGTCCTGAAGTCCGGCTTTTTCCGCTGCACCGCCACTGACCAGCCCGCGGATGGACACACCCCGGACATCGCCCATCAGCCAGGCTCCCAGTTTGCCTCTGGCGGGCAGCTGCACCGGATCCGCCAGTACCAGCAGGTCGGCTGTTGCCGGGTCAGCCGGTTTGTCTGCTTGCGGGTCTTCCGTGGTCAGGGTCATCAGCTGTACCTGGGGCAGCTGGCGTTTGATGTCAGCCGGAATGCCCCGGCCATGGCTCATGTGGCCCCTGCCTGCCAGTACCAGCAGACGCTCACCGGGGTGCTGCTGCAGGTAGCGCACCGCATTGGCACTCATGGTCTCTTCCCAGACCCGCTGTACGGTGAGAAAATGCTCGAAATTGCCATGACCGCCGTGTCTGGCAAAAACCGTCTGCAGGTATTGACGGTAGCTCGGGTCTGCCGGTGTGATGGTGGCGGGGAGCTGCCGGCGTTCGGCGGGTGTCAGTGCGGCGAGTCCGGCACGCCCGATCTGGCGTGTCAGCTCCTGCGGGGCATTCAGGGCCAGCACCGGCAGGCGATGGATACGGGCAAATTCCATGATCGGACGCAGCATGCGGTAGTCATAACCCCAACGCTGGTAGTAGCCACTGCGCTGCAACAGGGTGTTTTCCGTGATCTGACCCGCAAGGTAGGCGTTGATGACGCCCTGAACCGGCTGCTGGAACCACTCCACACCAATGGCCATGGCCGGGTTCTGCCGATACAGGGTGCGCAGTACCTCCAGCTGGACCAGATGATCCTGATACTGGTCATGCTGCTCGCCAACGATGACGACCCGTGGCGCTGCCAGCCGGGTGCTCCAGTCCGGAAAGGATTGCCGGGTCCCCTGGTGCAGGGCATCGGGGGTGAACGGTGGCGGGGTGCTGATATCCGCATCCGACAGTGTGGCATCGGCAGGTGTCGTGGCCGTGTCGGGCGGGAGCGTGGTACAGCCGGCCAGCAGAAGCAGGAAGAATGTCAGGCTTGCCTGGAGCAGGCGGGTCGTCATGCGGATATTGCTCATTTTCTGAACCATGAATCGAACAGGCCTGAATCATATCCGTTTTTACCGACTTTTTCCCGGCACAGGCGGGTATCCGGTTTGAATGGTCTAAATTTTGTCCATTTTGTGCTGCTGCAGCTGATCCGGGATGAGGGGCGTGTGGTGGGCGGTAATGACTGCTGTCCCGATTCGTGGCTGGTGCCGGATGTTTGGTGGTGTCAGTCCGGTATGGCATGATGCCTGCTGTTACCGTTAAACCCTGATCAGGAGCTGAAATCACATGAACGCGTTTATCCGGGGCAGTTGCCTGTGTGGCAAGGTGACCTTTCGTGTTGCCAATCATTTCCAGGCTTTCAACCTGTGTCATTGCGTACAGTGTCGCAAGATTACCGGCTCCGCTCACGCCTCCAACCTGTTTGCCGCACCGGGTGCCCTGGCACTGGAATGGACCGCCGGGCAGGAGCTGCTGCACACCTTTGACCACCCGGATAATCACTTCCGCAAGGTGTTCTGCCGTGAGTGCGGTTCCGGATTGCCTTACCTGTCGCGCCGTACCGGCATGATGATTGTTCCGGCAGGCTCACTGGATCAGGAGCCAAGTCTGGCACCCCAACATAATATCTTCTGGGAAGAGCATGCGCAGTGGTATGACACGGCCTGCAGTGCCCCACATTCAACCGGATTTCCCCAATGAAATACCGGGACCTGCGTGATTTTATCCGCCAGCTGGAGCAGATGGGCGAGTTGAAGCGTATTCAGGTGGCAGTTGATCCCCATCTGGAAATGACCGAGATTGCTGACCGGGTGCTGCGTGCCCAGGGGCCGGCGCTGTTGTTTGAAAATCCGAAGGGCCATGACGTGCCGGTACTGGCCAATCTATTCGGTACCCCGCGCCGGGTGGCACTGGGAATGGGTGAGGAGTCAACCGAAGCCCTGCGTGAAGTGGGCAAACTGCTGGCTTTGCTCAAGCAGCCCGACCCCCCCAAAGGGTTTAAAAGTGCCCTGGAAACGCTGCCGATTTTCCGCAAGGTGCTGGATATGGCACCGAAGGTGGTGCGCAAGGCGGCCTGTCAGGAGGTGGTGCTGGAAGGCGAGCAGGTTGACCTCGGCAAATTGCCGATCCAGCATTGCTGGCCGGAGGATGCCGCACCACTCATTACCTGGGGGCTGGTGATTACCAAAGGGCCGCATCAGAAACGCCAGAACCTCGGCATTTACCGTCAGCAGGTGATCGGTAAAAACCGGGTCATCATGCGCTGGCTGTCGCATCGGGGCGGCGCGCTGGATTTCCGTGAGTTTCAGCAGCAGCACCCCGGCCAGCCTTTTCCGGTGGCAGTGGCTGTCGGTACCGACCCGGCCACCATTCTGGGGGCGGTGACGCCGGTGCCGGATACGCTGTCGGAATATGCCTTTGCCGGGCTGCTGCGCGGTTCGCGTACCGAGCTGGTGCAGGCCAAAGGTGTAGAGCTGCAGGTACCGGCATCGGCAGAGATTGTGCTGGAGGGGCATATCCATCCCGATGACAGGGCGCCGGAAGGGCCGTTTGGCGATCATACCGGCTATTACAACGAGGTGGACAGTTTTCCAGTGTTCACCATCGAGCGCATTACGCACCGCAGGGACCCGATCTACCACAGCACCTATACCGGGCGTCCACCGGATGAGCCGGCGATTCTCGGGCTTGCCCTGAATGAAGTGTTTGTGCCCATTCTGCAGAAACAGTTTCCCGAGATTGTGGATTTTTACCTGCCACCCGAAGGCTGTTCCTATCGCATGGCGGTGGTGAGTATCCGGAAGCAGTATCCAGGCCATGCCAAACGCGTAATGATGGGGGTCTGGTCGTTCCTGCGCCAGTTCATGTATACCAAGTTCATTATTGTGGTGGATGAGGATGTGAATACCCGCAGTTGGGAAGACGTCATCTGGGCCATGACCACACGTATGGATCCGGCCCGCGATACCACCCTGATGGAAAATACCCCGATTGATTATCTGGATTTTGCCTCGCCAGTGTCGGGGCTGGGGTCGAAAATGGGGCTGGATGCCACCAATAAATGGCCGGGGGAAACCACGCGGGAGTGGGGTCGGCCAATTGTCATGGAGACAGCGGTCAGGGAAAGGGTGGATGCCATTTGGGATGCGTTGGGGCTGTAGTACAAAACAGCGGGCTGACCGGGTGATATTGGCAGCTGCCTGAAAATACCGGTATACAGGAGGATTGTCCTGCTGTTTCCCGGAGGTTCTCCATGGCATCTGCTGCTGTCCGGTCATGTCTTTTTTCCCGCTTTTTTTGCCGGCGTTATATTCATGGACCGCTACTGGTCCTGATGACGGCCTTGAGCATGCTGCTGCTGTCGCCGACGCTGTCGGCGGCCAGCCGGGTACAGGCCGTCGAGGTGGTATCCGGGCTGGCATTTCCCTGGAGCCTGGTCTTTCTGCCGGATGGGGAGATGCTGGTTTCCGAGCGCTCCGGGAGCCTGCGCCGGATTGTCGATGGCCAGCTGCTGCCACGACCGGTGCGGGGTGTGCCGAAAGTAGCCGCTGGCGGGCAGGGCGGTTTGCTGGGGCTGGCCCTGCATCCGCAGTTTGCTGAAAACCACTGGTTGTATTTTGCTTATGCAGCTGCCGGTGAGGGGGGCTATAGCACGCATGTGGGGCGTGGCAAATACCGTGATGGTGTTCTGAGCGAGGTACAGACTATTTTCCGGGCCACACCCAAGGTGAATACCCGTCACCATTATGGTGGGCATCTGATATTTGATCGTCAGGGCTATCTGTTTTTGACGCTGGGTGACAAGGGACGGCGTGAGCTGGCACAGGATTTGCGCAACCACGCCGGTAGCGTAATCCGTCTGCATGATGATGGTCGGGTGCCTGCAGACAATCCGTTTGTGGGACAGGCCGGGGCCGCGCCTGAAATCTGGAGCTATGGCCACCGCAACCAGCAGGGAGCAGCACTCCACCCGCAGACCGGCCAGCTCTGGACGCATGAACACGGGCCACAGGGTGGGGATGAGGTCAATGCCATCCGTGCCGGTGCCAATTATGGCTGGCCGGTCATCACCTACGGAGAGGAGTATGGCGGTGGCCGGGTCGGCGATGGACTGACGGCCCGGACCGGAATGGAACAGCCGCTGCTGGCCTGGGTGCCTTCCATTGCACCGTCCGGCATGACATTTTACACCGGCAACCGCTATCCCGGCTGGCAGGGCAATCTGCTGGTCGGAGCACTGAAGTTCCAGCTGCTGGTACGGCTCGGGATGCAGGATGGCAAGCTGGTCGAGCTGGAGCGCCTGCTGCAGGGCGAAATCGGGCGGATTCGTGATGTGCAGCAGGGGCCGGACGGTTATGTCTGGCTCCTGAACGATGAGGCTGACGGTGGGTTGTACCGGCTGGAGACCGTGCAGTGATTGTCGCAGTAATGCTTCAGTAATTGATGACCACCACCCCCTGATCCGGTTTGGCATCCACCAGTGCATAGGCCATCCCGGCCTGCATCACCACGCTGGCCGGGATGGCCATGCCCTGCTGGGTGGCACTGGCGGTGGTTTTACCTGCCGGCAGGCGCAACTTGAGGGTCAGGGGTTCATCAAACCAGCTGTCATTCATGTCGTCCCTGACCTCAAAGCGGGTACTGCCGGCGTTCTGCTGCAGGTTGACAATGCGGGCAGTAGCAAATTCCTGGGCATAGCGGGCCACTGCCGTGAAACTTCCGACCCAGACATCGGCTTCCCGGTCTTTCAGGTGGTCCAGTATCTGTATCACATAATCCTTGTCGGTCTGGGCATAAAGGCCATGGAAATGGGCTGAATACCAGCTGCGCCAGTTGCCGCTGTCGGGGTCGAGGGTGGCGTCGAAGTAGGCCCAGGGCGCTGCCGCATTCAGGAAGTTGCGGGCCGAGCTGACCGAAGGAACACTGAGGAAGTCGATGCTGGCCGGGTTGGTGAGTGCGCCGTACACATCGCGGGCGGCCAGAAAGTATTTGGCAGCCAGAGTGCGATCATTTTGGGTTCGTGCACTGGTCAGCGGTGCGCAGGGCGAGCCTGCCTTGTTGGTGCCGGAGCCGAAGGGATAGCCCATGGTGACGACGCGGGCTCCTTCCACATTCTGGTCGATAACCACCTGTGACTGGCGGTATTCGCGGTAGGTGTAGAACAGTGCATCACACAGGTGGCTGTAGGTATGGGTCTGCACGTCATGGCCCTTGTCCTGAACCTGCTGCCAGTGTCCCCAGTGGTCATGGGCACCCCAGCCGACCTGATTGGCAATCACAAACCAGGTCCATTTCCAGCCGTAGCGTTCGCCCATCTCGAACCAGAAAGCATGGTCCTGCACATGATTGTCATCGATGCTGAGGCTGAAAGCGGAGAGCTTGTCCTGTGACCACATGGCGATGCTGACTTCACCGGCAGCCGGCCATTGGCGGTCGGTGACGGTAAAGCGCGGACGGGTCACGGCAGGCAGGTTCAGCAGCTGGCCCGGACGGCTGATCGGCGGTGCGGGGGGCGGGGTGAAGTCGTATTCGCCCGTGCGCAGTGCAGAGCGTGCCGATAAAGCCTGTGGTGAACGCCACTCCTCCAGTGCTTCAGCCTCTGTCTGTTGCGAACGTTTTGCGGCCTGATCACTCAGGTAGTTGAGGCTGTCGACCTCATCGTAGAGTGCTGCTTCACGGGCCTCCTGCTGCAGGGCTGATGCCTGCGTGTCTGTGGCAGGCTGATCGTTACCGGTTTCATCACAGCCAGTCAGCAGCAGTGCGCCAAGGACAGCGGGAAGCAGGGCCGGCAGCAAAGCCGGTCGCCGGTTTTTGGGGGTGGTGGGTAATTTTTTCATAAGCCTTGTTTATTGCTCCTGATGGGTGTGGTGAGTTAATGTCCACAACAATCGACCATGACCTGAGTCAAAGGTTCGTGCGGGTGCAGGTGATTGCAGTCTGCTTCCGGTGCTATGATGATGCGCGTCGTTTGATAATGGTTTTGACAGACATGAAAGTTGTTGCATTTTATAAATTCATGCCGATTGCGGCACCGGCTGAAGTGGCCGAAAAAATTCGTGCCCTGCGTGAGCGCTTCCCGGTGTCCGGAACCCTGATTGTGGCGGATGAGGGCATTAATTCGACCATTGCCGGTCAGGATGCCGATACGGATGCTTTTCTGACTGAATTGCAGGCAATGATTGGTACGTTGGAACCCAAGTATTCTTGGTGTGAGTTTGATCCGTTCCACCGTTTCAAGGTCAAGGAAAAGCCGGAGATTGTCACATTTCACGACAAGGACGTGGGTGCTGACAAACTGGTCGGTACTTATGTCGCCCCCGAGCACTGGAACGAGCTGGTCCGGCGCGAGGATGTGCTGCTGCTGGATACCCGTAACCGTTATGAGACCCGGATTGGCAGTTTCAAGGGGGCGGAAGATCCGGATGTGGACAGCTTTGTCGAGTTCAAGGATTACCTCGATGCCGTGATCGAAAAGCGTGGTATCAAAAAGATTGCGATGTTCTGTACCGGCGGCATTCGTTGTGAGAAGTCCACCGGTTATGCGCTGGCCAAAGGGGTGGAAGAAGTTTATCACCTGGATGGCGGCATTCTGAATTATCTGGAAAAAGTGCCGGAGGAACAGAGCCTGTGGGAAGGGGAGTGCTTTGTGTTCGATCACCGGGTTTCGGTTGACCATGGCCTCAACTGTGGCAGTTACACGCTTTGCCACTCCTGCGGGTATCCGGTATCTGATCAGGAGCGGCAGTCTGAGCAATATGAGGAGGGCGTCTGCTGTCCCGCTTGCCATAACAGAACGACTGAGGAGCAGAAGGCACGTTTCCGCGAGCGGCGCAAACAGATGCACCTGGCCAGCTGCTCCGGTCACAAGCATATCGGGGCCGATATGGCGGAACTGGTGCGGGCCAAAGTGCAGCGCAAAAAAGTGCTGGCTGAAAGAAGTGCGGCAGCCGAAGCCGCCGCACCTGCAAAACAGGTAGCCTGAGCCGCCTGCCTGCCGGTTGGATTACAACCGGCAGTCTGCAGTGATGCCGGCTGTTACTCTGTAGTACCCGTGGCCGCAGTGTTTACAACGGGCTCATTGGTGAAGCTGCCGTTGAAGCGGTTGAAGTTGGTAAAGCCGGTGTCAAACAGATCACTGACCTTGTACAGGTTGACGGTTTCCTTGTCGCCTTTCTTGGCAATTTGTCCGTCAAGTCCTTCAATGGCGCCACCGCCCTGGGCTCCCTTGCCCTTGTCGCCATTGCGAGCCTTTCCATCACCATCAGCCGTCACACCCCACAGACCGTGTGGCATGACACCGTCAGCAGCAACATTGTCGCTCTTGAAGGCCAGGTCCAGACGCGTCCCGGTGAGGCCGGCACTGGCAGTCTGGGCACTAATCTGGTACTCATCACTCTTGATGGTCAGTTTGCCGCCTTTCTTGGTGACTGCACCATCCAGGTAAGTACCATCCTTCTGGGTTTGGCCATTGATGGTCAGTTCGCCCTTGTCGGTAAAGCTGACCTGATTGTTGCCCAGTGTAGCTCCGATCTTGCCGACAGTGGTGACGTCCGCCTTACCCTGAAACTCGGCATTCAGCTGCAGCCCCTTGTCACTCAGGATGTTGTAAGTCGCACCAGCCGTTCCCTGTACGTCATATTTTCCGCCATCCGCGCCAACAAAATGCGGATCACCCTTGATGGTGCCGTTGTTGACCGGAGTCGGGTTTGGAGCTGGAGCTGGAGCTGGAGCTGGAGCCGGGGCTGGAGCCGTTGTCGGGGCTGGAGCCGTTGTCGGGGCTGGAGCCGTTGTC
>DAOPKY010000078.1:0-13679 GCA_035391465.1 Thiolinea sp.
TCTTTCAAATTTTCCTATCTACCAATAAGCTCAATTTTTGAGATAATGTCTAATATGACCTTTGCGCAATGCCAATCCGACCAGTATCAGCAGGAATACCGGCACCAGGCTTTCAAATACCAACCGGGTCAAATAGTGATCCCCGGTTCCACCTCGACAAAGGTATCGTTGTAACAGGCTCCGGCTCCAATATCGGTACGCAGATCCGCCGACATCAGCGCATTCACGGTCCGCCCGCCGGGACTGCTGGCCAGCCACGCCCCCTTGGAAGTACAGAGCACGCCGGGCTGCACGGCATCACTGACACGGGCCCGGAACACCACCTCACCCCGTGCGTTCCAGACCCGCACTGTATCCCCCTCGGCAATACCGCGAGCAGCGGCATCAGCAGGATGAATGTCCAGTACCTGCAAAGCAGGTGAGCCGGCACAACCCCCAAAAGTGGCATTGATACGCTGATCAGAGGAGGGTGACAGAATACGCAGGGGATAAGTGTCCTCACGCGCCACAGGCTGATAATCCGGTACTCCCAGACCATGGGCCTGCTGCAGGTCGGCACTGTAAAGCTCAATTCTGCCACTGGGGGTGGCAGGTACGATATTGTGACACATCAAAGCCGGCTGGCCATCGGCAGCATCCATGCGCAATGCCTGCACCAGTGGCAATTCAGCCGCAGTCATGCCTTGCAGACGCGCATCCCCGATCATAAAGGCGGCCTCCATCAGCTCGGCATCACTGGCCCGGAAAGCCGGATCATCCAGGCCGAAACGCTGTGCCAGACGCCGGAAAATCTCGGTATTTGGCAATGCCTCTCCCTGCAACGGGATTACGGCCTGCCCACGCTGCAGCCAGGTATGACCATAGGAACCGTATATATCATCGGTCTCAAATACACTTGCCGCCGGCAGAATCACATCGGCATAGCGCATGCTGTCTGTCATGACCACATCCAAGCCGGCAATGAACAGCGCCTCATGCATCAGGGCCGCACGCATCCGCTCCTGTTCCGGGTGCACTGCCAGCGGATTGTGGTTATAAATCATCAGGGCACGCACCGGTGGATCAAAATCCTGTGTCAGAATGGCACGGCTGACATCCAGAATGTTCAGGGTCCGGGTATCAGGCGGCAACAGATCAGGGCGTTGCAGGGCATTACTGTTGCGCGGAAAGGCAAACCCCGCCTTGGCCACTACACCCGCCCCCGGACGCCCGAAATTACCGCTCAATGCCTGCAGCGCCATAGCTGCCCGCAGACCCGAGCCGCCATTGCGTCCCCGCTCCATACCATTACTGATGGCCAGTCCAACCCGCTGTGCTGTCAGGTACCAGTCCGCCAGTTGCCGGAACTGTGCTGCACTGATACCGCAGATGGACTCGACATCTGCCACGGTAAAGCGCCGGGCCTGCTCCAGGTAAGCCTCATGGCCATGCACCCACTGCGCCACAAAATCAGTTGCAATACCAAAGCGGCGCTCCAGCTCTGCAGCCAATGCCAGCGCCAGCACCACATCCGTATCCGGCTTCAGCTGCAGAAACAGGTCAGCCCGCTCTGCCATGGTGGTACGCCTCGGATCAATCACCACCAACCGGGCACCGTTTTCCTGCGCCTTGCGGATGGTGCGTGCCAGATGCAGGGCCGAGACGGTGGTATTGCTGCTCCACAACAGAATCAGGTCCGAGTGCAGCAGCTGCTCCGGAGGCAGGCCGGGCGCATGACCGAACAGGCTGGTATAGGCCAGGCTGCGCACGCCTCCGCACAAAGGCCCCCGATCCAGACAACTGGCACCCAGCGCATGGAAAAAGCGCCGGTCCATGGAGCCGCCGGCCAGCTCGCCATGCGGCCCGGCATAATTGAAGCCGACCACCGACTGCGGCCCGTAGGTGTCCATGGCACGCTGAAAACCGGCATGGACCTGGTCCAGTGCCGCCGCCCAGCTGATGCGCTCAAACTGCCCGGAACCGCGTGGCCCGGTGCGCTGGAGCGGATACAGCAGGCGCTGGCTGCCATGCACATAATCCGGATAGTATTTGGCCACCTTGCTGCAGATGGCCTTGTCGGTATAAGGATTGGCACGCGAGCCGCGCACCCCCCTGATCTGGCCGTTTTCAACCGTTACGCTCAAACTGCAGGTATCGGGGCAATCCAGCGGGCAGACCGCAGGCTGTGTGGTACGGATGGTGGCAGACATGAAGCTGGCTCCTGATGGTAATTGGTGCTCTAATCCCTGGGTTTTGCCCGAAAGCGTAGCACGAACAGGAGCGACAAATGAACACAGCAGCGGCACTGCAACAAACCCTCCATGATCACATCCCGCTGAGTCGCGCCATGGGTTTTACCATTGTTGCACTGACGGATGGGCAGTTGCAGGTCACGGCCCCACTGGCACCAAACAGCAATATTCACGGTACTGCCTTTGCCGGCAGCCTTTACAGCGTTGCCACCCTGACAGCCTGGGCACTGGCTTATCACTGGCTGGAACGCCTGCCATTTGCAACCGAGCTGGTGCTGGGCAAGGCTGACATCCACTACCGGCAACCGGTTCAGGGTGCGTTGCAATGCCATCTGGCTCCCGATGCCGCCGTCCGTACCCGCTTTTTACAGGCGGTGGAACAACATGGACACGGACGTGTAACCCTGGAAGTCAATATCAATGATGCTGCCTTCTGGCAGGGCACACTGGTAGCCCGCCGCCGGAACGCCTGAGCATGACGCGCCAGAACAGGGCTTATCTGTCCGGGCTGGCTGCCGTGCTGTGCTGGTCGACCGTGGCCACAGCCTTCAAGCTCAGCCTTGCATGGCTAACACCCGCCCAGCTGCTGCTGTTTGCCAGCCTGAGTTCCTGTGTGGTGCTGGGCAGTATTCTGGTACTGCAGGGCAAAGCCGGACAGCTGCGCCAGCTGAACGTCGGTGCCCTGCGCACCTCACTGGTTTTTGGTGCGCTCAATCCGGCCCTGTACTACCTGATCCTGTTTCAGGCTTATGACCGCCTGCCGGCTCAGGAGGCCCAGATCATCAATTACACCTGGGCCATTACCATGGCATTGCTGGCAGTACCGCTGTTGAAGCAGCCGCTGCGGCGTCAGGATATTGCCGCTGCCATACTGTGCTATTTCGGTGTGGTCGTGATTGCCAGCCACGGTAATCTGCTGGATATTCATTTCAGCGACCCGCTCGGGGTCATCCTTGCCCTCATCAGCACCCTGATCTGGGCACTGTACTGGATTTTCAGCACCCGTGACCTGCGGGAGCCGGTGCCGGGGCTGTTCCTGAATTTCCTCTGTGCCCTGCCGCTGATACTGGGCTGGTGTCTGTTCACCGGGGAGCTGGAAAACATTCGGTGGCAAGGGGTCTGGGGTGCGGTTTATGTCGGCGTGTTTGAAATGGGGCTGACCTTTGTATTATGGCTGAACGCCATGAAACTGACGGAAAGTACTGCCCGCATTTCCAACCTGATTTTCATTTCTCCGCTGCTGTCGCTGGCCTTTATCGGACTGGTGCTGGACGAGCCGATCCTGGGGTCGACCTTATGGGGATTGGGGCTGATTGTCGGCGGACTGCTGGTACAGCAGACCGGGAAGCCGTAAACGCTGACAGAATCAGTACCCCTGCAGCAAAAGCCGGCGGGAAAACACCCGAAAACCTGCACCCCGATATTTATCGCTTTGTTATCACACCGGGACAGGGTAACGTTAGTGCATGCAAAGCGTTACCCCACACACGATCGGCATTATTGCGGATGACCTGACCAGTGCTGCGGATGGTGCCGCCCCCTTTATCAGGCAGGGCTGGTGTGCACAAATCGGACGGGGCCGGCTGCCAGCATTGGCAGCACGGGAAAATGGCAGGATTCTTGCTGTCGATACCGGCTCACGTTCACTGCCGGTTTCACAGGCTGCAGCCAGAGTCGGCGCCATCACAACCCGGCTGGCCGACTGTGACATTCTTTACAAAACCGTGGACTCGACATTGCGCGGGCATGTGAAAGCCGAACTGGCAGCTGCTTTTCATGCGGGCAGGCGGCGGATGCTGGTTTTTGCTCCGGCCTTCCCGGCTGCCGGGCGTATCACCGTCGACGGTATCCAGCAAGTCGACGGCATTCCGGTCGCAGACAGTCTGTATGGTCATGATCCGGTTCACCCGGCCCGTTATTCAGCACTGGCGGACCTGGTTCCCGACACTATCAGACAGGTAGCGATGCTGGATGCAAGCACTCAGGAAGCACTCGACACCCGGATTGCCGCCTTTCCCGAGCCGGAGTCCATCCTCTGGGCCGGATCACCCGGCATGGCCATTGCCCTGGCACGTCGCTTGACACCGGTCCCGTATCCGGCAACACCCCCTCCTGGTGCTGAGGGTGATATTCTTGTGGTTATCGGCACAGCCAATCCCCGCAGCCATACGCAGGCCGGACAACTCAACGCCACCAACGGGGTCATCCTGTTACGTGCACCCGATGCACGTCAGGACAACCCCGCCCCAATCCTGAGGCAGCTCGCCCGGCGTGCTGCACAAACCGTGCATAACAACCACATCGGCGCACTGATCGCCACCGGGGGGGACACAATGGAGGCAATACTGGATCAGCTGGCTATCCATAACTTCGAGGTACTGCATGAACTGGAACCGGGTTTTCCGCTCGGTCGCGCCCTGCTTGAGGACGGGCGCAGCCTCCTGATTGCCATGAAAGCCGGCGGCTTTGGCGATGAAAACACCCTGAAGCGGGCTGTTGCCCTGCTGCACAGCCCCACTTCATACGCAGAACAAATGATACAATGACGGACCGCAAACGCCTGCCCATCGGCATCCAGACTTTCAGCGAGATTCGCGAACACAACCACTATTACGTGGACAAGACAGCATTGATCCGGGAACTGGTGCAAAATGGCAAATACTACTTTCTCTCACGCCCGCGCCGTTTTGGTAAAAGCCTGCTGCTGGACACCATCAAGGAGCTGTTTGAAGGCAATGAACCCCTGTTTCAGGGGCTGGCGGTGCATCCACACTGGGACTGGTCAGCCCCCCACCCGGTTCTGCGCTTCAGCTTCGGCTCCGGCAATTTCCGGCAGGCCGATTACCTGACCCGAAACCTGATGGCGCAACTGGACCGGCTGGAGCAGCAGTTTCAGTTCCAGTCGGGCTATACCACCTGCCCGGAACGTTTTCAGTCCCTGTTAATCCACGCCCACCGAGAGACTGGCAAGCCGGTTGTTGTGCTGGTGGATGAATACGACAAGCCGATCCTGGATGCCCTGGAATCCCCGGAGGTGGCCCGGGCCAATCGGGATTTCCTGCGCGGCTTCTACGCCACCATCAAGGATTTTGATGCCCATATCCGCTTCAGTTTGCTAACCGGAGTCAGCAAGTTCTCCAAAGTCAGCCTGTTTTCCGGCCTGAACAACCTGAAGGACATCACCCTGGATAAACGCTACAGCACGATTTGCGGCTACACCGACCGGGACATTGACACGGTATTTGCACCGGAATTACCCGGCCTGGACCGGCAGGAAATCCGGGACTGGTATAACGGCTATCACTGGTTGGGCGAAGGTGTCTATAACCCGTTCGACATTCTGCAACTGTTTGACGAACGTCTTTTCAAAAGCTACTGGTTTGAAACCGGTACACCGACCTTTCTGGTGGAGCAGCTGCTGAAACGCCAGGTTCCCACCATCCAGCTTGACCAGCTGCTCAGCAGCAGCGACATGCTCTCCAGCTTCGAAATCGGCAATATCAGCACCGAAGCCCTGTTGTTTCAGACCGGCTACCTGACCATTAAACAGGAAGAAAACCTCGGCGGGCAGTTTTTCTATACCCTCGGCTACCCGAACCGGGAAGTCTACCAAAGCCTCAACAACAGCCTGCTGGGGGCTTTGGTTCAGAACCCGTCACAGCAGGTCCTGCATGCCACTCAGTTATACCGCCTGCTGAGCGCCAATGACCTGACCGGACTGAAACAGCTGTTCCACAGTTTCTTCGCCAGCATCCCGCACCAGTGGTATCACAATAATACCATCCAGCAGTACGAAGGTTATTATGCCAGCGTGTTCTATTCCTATTTCGCCTCCCTGGGACTGACTATCACCCTGGAAGACACCAGTAACTTCGGGCGTATTGATATGACCCTGAAGTTTAATGACGCTGTGTATATCTTCGAGTTCAAGGTGGTGGAACTGGTACCGCAAGGCAGGGCGCTGCAGCAGATTCGCGACCGGGCCTATGCCGACAAATACCGCGCCCTCCAGCAACCAATCTATCTGATCGGTGTCGAGTTCAGCAAAACCGATCGCAATATCGTCGGTTTTGAGGTGGAGACCGCTTGAGATGACTAACCGCAAACGCCTGCCCATCGGTATCCAGACCTTCGCCAAAATCCGCACAGACCCCTATTATTACGTTGATAAAACCGCCATGATTCTGGAGCTGGTTCAGGGGGGGACACATTACTTTCTTTCACGCCCGCGCCGTTTTGGTAAAAGCCTGCTGCTGGACACCATCAAGGAACTGTTTGAAGGCAATGAACCCCTGTTTCAGGGGCTGGCGGTGCATCCACACTGGGACTGGTCAGCCCCCCACCCGGTTCTGCGCTTCAGCTTCGGCTCCGGCAATTTCCGGCAGGCCGATTACCTGACCCGAAACCTGATGGCGCAACTGGACCGGCTGGAGCAGCAGTTTCAGTTCCAGTCGGGCTATACCACCTGCCCGGAACGTTTTCAGTCCCTGTTAATCCACGCCCACCGAGAGACTGGCAAGCCGGTTGTTGTGCTGGTGGATGAATACGACAAGCCGATCCTGGATGCCCTGGAATCCCCGGAGGTGGCCCGGGCCAATCGGGATTTCCTGCGCGGCTTCTACGCCACCATCAAGGATTTTGATGCCCATATCCGCTTCAGTTTGCTAACCGGAGTCAGCAAGTTCTCCAAAGTCAGCCTGTTTTCCGGCCTGAACAACCTGAAGGACATCACCCTGGATAAACGCTACAGCACGATTTGCGGCTACACCGACCGGGACATTGACACGGTATTTGCACCGGAATTACCCGGCCTGGACCGGCAGGAAATCCGGGACTGGTATAACGGCTATCACTGGTTGGGCGAAGGTGTCTATAACCCGTTCGACATTCTGCAACTGTTTGACGAACGTCTTTTCAAAAGCTACTGGTTTGAAACCGGTACACCGACCTTTCTGGTGGAGCAGCTGCTGAAACGCCAGGTTCCCACCATCCAGCTTGACCAGCTGCTCAGCAGCAGCGACATGCTCTCCAGCTTCGAAATCGGCAATATCAGCACCGAAGCCCTGTTGTTTCAGACCGGCTACCTGACCATTAAACAGGAAGAAAACCTCGGCGGGCAGTTTTTCTATACCCTCGGCTACCCGAACCGGGAAGTCTACCAAAGCCTCAACAACAGCCTGCTGGGGGCTTTGGTTCAGAACCCGTCACAGCAGGTCCTGCATGCCACTCAGTTATACCGCCTGCTGAGCGCCAATGACCTGACCGGACTGAAACAGCTGTTCCACAGTTTCTTCGCCAGCATCCCGCACCAGTGGTATCACAATAATACCATCCAGCAGTACGAAGGTTATTATGCCAGCGTGTTCTATTCCTATTTCGCCTCCCTGGGACTGACTATCACCCTGGAAGACACCAGTAACTTCGGGCGTATTGATATGACCCTGAAGTTTAATGACGCTGTGTATATCTTCGAGTTCAAGGTGGTGGAACTGGTACCGCAAGGCAGGGCGCTGCAGCAGATTCGCGACCGGGCCTATGCCGACAAATACCGCGCCCTCCAGCAACCAATCTATCTGATCGGTGTCGAGTTCAGCAAAACCGATCGCAATATCGTCGGTTTTGAGGTGGAGACCGCTTGATGCCCGCCTGCCGTCGGCTGTGGCAGACTGAAGTGAATCACGACAGTGGCCTGTGATCTGTAACGTACTCCAGAAACCGGCTTACAATCAAAGGCCGGTATTTTATCGGCGGTGTGACCGCATAGATGCCACCACAACGCAACGTCCACTCCGGCAGCAACCGGACGAGCGTACCATTCGCCAGAGACTCTTCAGCCACAAAATCCGGCAAAATGGCAAAGCATTCACCAGCCTCCAGAGCACGGATCATTGCAGATACCGGGTTCAGTGTCAGCGCAGGCCGGAGGGTGATCTTCCGGGTATCAGCACCCTGATGAAAATGCCATTCAGTAATATTTTTCATCATCGCATTGGCGGCAAATGGCAGTTTCTGCAGCTCCGCCGGACGCCGGATATTTAACACGCCCAGCGCTGGGGAGCCGACGACCCACTCTTCAAACTCGCCTATTTTCCGGGCACGATTGGAGGAATCCGCTAACCAGCCCACCCGAAAACCGATATCGAAGCGCTGCCCGATAATATCCACCAGCTCATCATCAAGACTCAGATCCACCCTGACTTCGGGGTATTCGCTGATAAAGCGGGCCACCCGTGGTGCGATATGCAGGGTGCCATAATCCAGCTGTGCCGTGACACGCAAAGTACCACGCAGCACATCCCCCTCTTCGCGTGCAGAACGGAAAGCCTCACAGGCCTGTAAGAATGCTGCTTTACCCTGCTCATAGAAGCGCTGTCCCGTCTCGGTCGGATGCAGATGGCGGGTATTCCGGGTCAGCAGGGCAGTGCCAAGCTCGTCTTCCAGCAGGAACAGCTGTCTGCTGACCACCGCCTTGCTTACGCCCAGCCTCCGGGCTGCAGCCGTGATTGTGCCCTCCTCCATCACGGCAATAAAGTAGCTCAGGCGATTCAGGTTGAAACGCTCACATGTTGACAAAATCACTTTCTTCCATTATCAGCTTTCAGTTGACTTTGAATCTATAATAATCTCATTTAACTTACAATCGGAATACGTTATCTTGCTTTCCATGAACAGAACCCAAGCCAAAGGAGACAGTAATGAAAATTCTTGTTATCGGCGCAAGCGGCATGATCGGCTCGCGCATCGTATCCGAGGCATCCGCACGGGGTCATGAGGTGATCGCAGCAGCCCGTCATCCAGCCAATATTCCTGCACAGACTGGCCTCAGCACTATTGAACTGAATGTGTATGACCACACGGCACTGGCGCAAGCAGCAGCCGGTGTTGATGCCGTTATCGCCGCCGTCAGCCCGCGAAATACCGGCAAGGCGATGGAGGAAGCACTCAGCTATGCCGATGCCCTGATTGGCGGTCTGGGTACAACCCGACTTCTGCTCGTTGGTGGTGCAGGCTCACTCAACCTGCCCGACGGTACACCAGTCGCTGATGTTGTCCCCGAAGCTTACGCTGCAGAGGCCAAAGCCATGCGCGCAGCTTATGCAAAAATTGCCGCCAGCGCTCTGGATTACACCGTGCTGGCACCTGCCGGAGAAATTGCACCGGGTGAACGTACCGGTACTTTCCGGCTTGGTGGCAACACGCTGCTTACTGATGCAGCAGGCAACAGCCACATCAGTGCTGAAGATTATGCCGTTGCCATGCTGAATGAAGCCGAACAGGCCGCCCACCCGAAGCAGCTTTTCACCGCAGCCTATTAAGCCGTGTACTCATCAAAAACAAGCGGCTGCCAGCCCGCTGTTCATGTCCCCAACCTTTGTATCCGGAAGGCTGGGGACAGGCAAGGTATCAGGCGTCAGTTCCCCAGAATCCCCGGCAGACGCAAGCCGTGCTCACGGGCACACTCAAGTGCCGCCTCATAACCGGCATCGGCGTGCCGCCACACACCGGAGGCCGGATCATTCCAGAGTACCCGCTCCAGCCTTGCTGCCGCTGCATCCGTCCCGTCAGCACAGATCACCATCCCGGCATGCTGTGAAAAGCCCATGCCCACACCACCACCGTGATGCAGACTGACCCAGGTTGCGCCTGACGCGGTATTCACCAGCGCATTCAGCAACGGCCAATCAGACACGGCATCCGAACCATCCTTCATGGCCTCGGTTTCGCGATTGGGCGAAGCCACCGAACCGGCATCCAGATGATCACGCCCGATCACCACCGGGGCTTTCAGCTCGCCATTGCGCACCATTTCATTGAAGGCCAACCCCAGCCGGTGCCGGTCGCCCAGCCCCACCCAGCAGATACGTGCCGGCAGTCCCTGAAACTGAATCCGCTCACGCGCCATGTCGAGCCAGTGATGCAGATGCTTATTATCCGACAGCAGCTCCCTGACCTTGGCATCAGTACGGTAGATGTCCTCCGGATCACCGGACAGCGCCGCCCAGCGGAACGGTCCTATCCCCCGGCAAAACAGCGGGCGAATATAAGCCGGAACAAAACCGGGGAACGCAAATGCCTGCTCAAGCCCCTCCTCCAGTGCCATCTGACGGATATTATTGCCGTAATCCACCGTGGGAATGCCCGCCTGATGGAAAGCGACCATGGCCTCGACCTGCACACGCATGGAGGCTCGTGCCGCCCGCTCCACGGCTTTGGGATCACGGGTGCGCATGTCCTTCCACTGCGCCAGTGTCCAGCCCTGTGGCAGATAGCCATTGACCGGATCATGTGCCGAGGTCTGATCCGTCACCAGATCAGGACGAATGCCACGGCGCAGAATTTCCGGATAAATATCGGCAGCATTGCCCGGCAGCCCCACCGACCGGACCTCACCGGCAGCCGTCCAGCGTTCAATCAGGGCCAATGCCTCATCCAGGGTTTGTGCCTTCTCATCCAGATAGCCGGTACGCAGACGAAAATCAATCGAATCAGGATTACACTCAACCGCCAGACAGCAGGCCCCGGCCATCACGGCAGCCAGTGGCTGTGCCCCGCCCATGCCGCCGAGTCCGGCAGTGAGAATCCAGCGCCCGCGCAGATCACCGTCGTAGTGCTGGCGTCCGGCTTCGGCAAAAGTTTCATAAGTCCCCTGCACAATGCCCTGAGAACCGATGTAAATCCAGGAACCGGCGGTCATCTGCCCGTACATCATCAGCCCCTGCCGATCCAGCTGGTTGAAATGATCCCAGTTCGCCCAGCGTGGCACCAGATTGGAATTGGCAATCAGCACTCTGGGGGCATTCTCGTGGGTTTTAATCACGGCAACCGGTTTGCCGGACTGCACCACCAGGGTTTCATCCGCCTCCAGCTCCTTCAGGCTGGCCACGATCCGGTCAAAGTCCTGCCAGGTTCGTGCTGCCCGCCCGATACCGCCATACACCACCAGCTCAGCCGGATTCTCGGCCACTGCCGGGTCCAGGTTATTCATCAACATGCGCAAAGGGGCTTCGGTCAACCAGCTTTTTGCCAGCAGTTTCGTTCCGGTCGGCGCCGTGACCGTGCGGGTGCTCAGGCGTGGATTGGCCGCCGTGGGCAAGGTATTGGCCATCATCTGCTCAAGGTGTGACCGGGCCAGCCAGTCCTGCCCGGCATGAGTTGCCCGGGCTGCAGGTGGAGGGGAGGATTTGTGATCAGGGGGATTGGACATGACAGACTCCTGGCGGGATGCAGACTATTAAGAGTGATCATTAAAATAATAAGCATGAACATATTTGTCAACAACGTCAATCCAACCCGCAGGGCTGGCAACCGATGGAAAAATAAGCTATACCATGACAAAACACGTCGGGCATGAAGCCTGTTCCCCTACCCCGCCACTGACGAAAAAGGAGACAACATGACAGGAAAAATACGGTTGCCATGCCTGCTCGGACTGGTATTACTGGCCTTGTTTTCCGTTCAGGGCAGCAGTGCCCGCGAAGCCCGCTACCCGGAAATCGGCAACGGTCGCATCGAGCAGAAACTGGTTAAGTCCGCAAACTATATGGTGGCATCAGCCAACCCCTATGCCACGGAAGCCGGTCTGCGTATTCTGGAACAGGGCGGCAATGCAGTGGATGCGGCCATCGCGGTACAGATGGTGCTGACCTTGGTGGAACCGGAATCCAGCGGTATCGGTGGCGGTGCCTTTGCACTGTACTGGAACAAAGCCGACAAAAAGCTCAGCACTTATGACGGGCGTGAAAAGGCCCCGATGGGCGCAGATGAAACCCTGTTTCAGGAAAACGGTACCGATATGGACTGGTGGGAAGCGCTGGCCGGCGGACGCTCGGTCGGGGTCCCCGGTGTACTGGCCCTGCTGGAAAAAGCGCATAAAGCCCATGGCAAGCTGCCCTGGGAAGACCTGTTCACCGACGCCATCCGCCTGTGCGAAGAGGGTTTCGAGGTTTCACCCAAGCTGGCCGCAGCCATCGCCAACCGCACCAACCCGGCACTGGGGCGCTATGATGCCGCCTGGAAATACTTCTTTCCCGGTGGCGAGCCACTCAAGCCCAATGTACTGCTGCGCAACCCTGAGCTGGCTGATACCTTCCGGCGTATTGCCCTGCTCGGGGCCAGCACGTTCTACAAAGGTCAGATTGCACTGGATATTGTCGCCACGGTTCAGGGAGCCAAAGACAATCCCGGCACCCTGAGCACTGCTGACCTGGCCGGTTATGACGCACCGGAACGCCCGCCGGTCTGTGCTTCCTACAAGCAATACCGGCTTTGCGGCATGGGTCCCCCCACTTCAGGCGGCATGACGGTGATCCAGATCATGAAGCTGCTGGAAGACCGTAACCTGGCCCGGTATCCACCCCTGTCTGCCGAGGCGGTCCACCTGTTCACCCAGGCCAGCCGGCTGGCTTACGCCGACCGTGCCAAATACATGGCCGATGCCGATTTTGTCACCGTACCGGTAGAGGGCCTGATCGACAGCACCTACCTGCAGGAGCGCGCCCGACAGATCGGTGAACAGGACATGGGCACAGCGGAGGCCGGTACCCCGCCACATGCCGATCAGAACTGGAAAAGTGCCAGTTCTCCCGAGCAGGACAGTACCACCCATTTCAGCATTGTCGATGCTGAAGGCAACGGTTTTTCCATGACCTCCAGTATCGAGATGGGTTTCGGTTCCACCCTGATGGTGCGCGGCTTTCTGCTCAATAACCAGCTCACCGACTTCTCCTTCAACCCCGAACAGGACGGTGACAAGGTTGCCAACCGGGTTCAGCCCGGTAAACGCCCGCGCAGCTCCATGTCACCGTTCATGGTCTTTAATGAGCAGGGTGATCTGGTCATGCTGATCGGTTCCCCCGGCGGCAGCCGCATTATCAACTATGTGGCCGAAACCCTGTTGGGCGTACTGGAGTGGAAGCTGGACATTCAGCAGGCGATCGACCTGCCGCATTATGTCAACCGCAATGGCGGCACCGATCTGGAAGAAAATACCACAGCCGCCGCCCTGCAGCCGGCGCTGGAAGCGCTGGGACATACCGTCAAGGTACAGGACCTGAACTCCGGCCTGCACGGTATTGTGATCACGCCGGAAGGGTTGGAAGGTGGCGCGGATCCACGTCGGGTCGGGCTGGTGCTGGGAAAATAGCGGGAATCAGCATACGCCGGAATCCCCACTTCAACCGCCAGGGCAATCGAAGGCCGCTTGGGTTTTCAAACGATTGCCCTGCCGACCACTCGGGTCTTGACATTCAGGAAGAGGAAGAGATCAAGGTAGGGCGGCGGATGGCTGGCTGCCTGGATACCAGCAACCAGCAGCCAATGGTCAAGGGTGCACAGCCCAGCCATTGATACCAGGCGGCTGGCTCACCAAGCAGCCAGAAGGCCACTGCAAGTGTCACTAGTACATCGCCCCGTAAACCTGTCGGATAACTCACACCTGTAGAGGCTTGC
>DAOPKY010000079.1:0-13114 GCA_035391465.1 Thiolinea sp.
AATGCCAAGCTTTATATTCAGCTCCTGCTGCATACAATGTAGCAGGGGCTTTTTGCGTCCGTAAGCAAAAATGCTTTTCACTCCGGGCTTATCCCGGAATCATGACCGTTGCCGCTGGCCCCGCTGGCCGGGTATCGGATAGCAGCTTATGCTCGCCGGATACGGCGGGTTCCGGCCCTGTCTGTACATGTTGCATACACTTTTTATCTGCAACAATTGACCCGGAGGGCTGGCTTTGGGCAGATGGTGTTATAACCCTTGTAAATCGTCCATCATCTGCAGATGAGCTAGAATTGATAAAAATATGAGGCTTATCCATGATTGAGTTTATTCGCGCAGGTGGATGGTTGATGTTCCCCATCATCCTCTGCTCCGTCATTGCCATGGCGATTATCATCGAGCGCTTTCTGGCTTTGCGTAACAGCAAGGTGATCTCCCCGGAGGATGTGAATCTGGCCAGGAAAATGGCATCCGAGGGCAGTGTGAATGAGCAGGCCATTGAACGACTCCGGAGTGGCTCCATCATCGGCAATGTACTGGCAGCCGGGCTTTCGGGCAGCAGCCTGCCTCGCCATATCATGAAGGAAAATGTGGAAGAGGCCGGACGTCATGCAGTGCACCGCATGGAGCGTTATCTCAATACACTGGGCACCATTGCTGCCATCACGCCGCTGATGGGGCTGTTGGGCACTGTGCTTGGCATGATCACTGCCTTCAGCAAGATCACCCAGGTGGGTGTTGGTGATCCGGCCACGGTGGCCGGCGGTATTTCCCAGGCGCTGGTGACAACGGCTGCCGGTATTTCCGTTGCATTGGTGGCACTGGTCTTCCACCGTTATTTCAAGGGTCGGGTGGACAATTACGTGGTCAGCATGGAGCAACAGGCTGTCAAGCTGATTGAGCTGGTACATCAGAATAACCAGAACCAGATACAGGCAGCAGCACGCCCGGCAGCACGCCAGCCCGGCAACGGCAACCTGAGCCGGGCAGAAGCCGCGATTGCCGCTGCGAAACGTCGGGCCGGAGTGCAGGCATGAACTTCCGTCCAAGGGAAAAACAGGCCGTTGATGTCGACCTGACTCCGCTGATTGATGTGGTGTTCCTGCTGCTGATTTTCTTCATGGTCACTACCACGTTTGACCGCAATGCTGAAATCAAGGTAGAGTTGCCAACCGCCAGCACGACGGTCCGTTCCGACCGGAATGACAAGCTGGAGTTGCTGATCGACGGGCAGGGGCGCTATTACGTCAATGGGCGTGAAGTGCTCAACAGCGAACCCGAGACCCTGTTCCAGGCCATGACCCAGGTATTGAATGAAATGGATACGGTACCCCCTCTGGTGATCTCGGCGGATTCCACCGTGAACTACCAGACCGTGGTAACGGCCATGGATATTGCCGGGCGGCTGGGGCTGACCAACTTCTCACTGGCGACCACCCAATCGGAGCGCAAATAGTCAGGAGGCGCATGACAGCTGGCGAGGGCCAACAGACGGGGTTGCAGGTCTACCGCAGACTGATGGGGTATTCAATCGCCTACTGGCGCTATCTGGGGCTTGCCGTGATCGGGCTGATCATCGGTGCCATTACCCAGCCCCTGTTTGCCTGGATCATGGGGCCGTTGCTGGATAAAGCCATCATGGCCCGGGATCCGGATGTGATTGCCTGGCTGCCTGTCGGTATTTTGGGGATTTTCCTGCTGCGCGGGGTAGCCATGTTCGTGGCCGGTTACTACATGAGCTGGGTGGGGCGCAAGGTGGTGCAGCAGATTCGGGGTGAACTGTTTTCCCACCTGCTGCATCTGCCGGTGCACTTCTTCCGCCAGCAGAGCTCTGGCAGTCTGCTGGCACACCTGACCTATTACACCGACCAGCTGGCCAATACCGCCACACGCGGTATCACCACCCTGATCCAGGAATCAGCCACCGTCATTGGCCTGCTGGCCCTGATGTTCTACCGCAGCTGGCAGCTGACGCTGGGCGTGCTGATCATTGTGCCGGTACTCACCCTGGTGGTGATTTATGCAACCCGCCGCCTGCGCCGTCTCAGTCATCAGGTACAGAGCTCCATGGGGGAGGTGACCCAGATCGGCAACGAGCTGATCCGGGGTTACAAGGTGGTACGCATGTTTGGTGGCGAGCAGTATGAACAGCAGCGTTTTCAAGGTGCCAATGAACACAATATGGCGCTGGAGATGAAGCGCATGGTAACGGAGTTGCTCAGTGCACCGATCGTGCAGTTTCTGGTGGCATTGGCACTGGCTGCCATTATCTGGCTGGCGACCCGCGATGCCACCCTGAGCCGTCTTTCGCCCGGTACCTTCATGTCCTTCATGATGGCGATGATTCTGCTGCTGGCACCGGTACGCAACCTGACCCAGCTCAATGCCCAGCTGCAGAAGGCCATTGCTGCCGGGGAAAGCATTTTCAGCCTGCTGGATCAGCCCCCGGAGCAGGACAGCGGCACACGCACACTGACGCGGGTATGCGGGGAGTTTCAGCTGACCCGGCTCGGGTTTCACTACCCCGGAAACGACAGGCCGATACTGCAGGACATCAGCATGACCATCCGGCCGGGGCAGAAAGTGGCCCTGGTGGGCAAGTCCGGCAGCGGCAAAACCACACTGGTTAACCTGTTGGTGCGTTTCCACGATTACTCGCAGGGGGAAATCCGTCTGGATGGCATTCCCCTGCCCGACATTCGGCTGGCGGATTTGCGGCACCAGTTTGCCTATGTGGGCCAGGAAATTGTGCTGTTCAATGATACCCTGCGCAATAATATTGCCTATGGTGCGCTGCGTACCGCCTCGCTGGAGCAGGTGACGGCGGTTGCCGGGGCGGCCCATGCACTGGAGTTCATCCATCAGCTGCCGCAGGGGTTTGACACCCTGATCGGTGAGGACGGGGTGCTGCTGTCTGGCGGCCAGCGCCAGCGTATCGCCATTGCCCGTGCAATTCTGGCGGATGCACCGGTACTGATTCTGGATGAGGCCACGTCGGCTCTGGACAGCGAGTCCGAGCATCATATCCAGTCAGCACTGGATAACCTGCTCAGGGGACGGACCACTTTCCTGATTGCACATCGCCTGTCCACGATTGAAAATGCCGATCTGATTCTGGTACTGGATCAGGGGCGGCTGGTGGAGTCCGGAACCCATGCCGAACTGCTGGCAGCACAGGGCCAGTATGCGCACCTGCATGCGCTGCAGTTTCATGAGCATGAAACGGTTTGAGGTATGGACAGGCATCCAGGCTTGAGACGTGGACTGGAACACTGGCTGGATCAGCTCTGGTATGGCTCCCGACCGCTGGCGCGTGCCCTGCTTTATCCGTTAAGTTGGCTGTTCTGCCGGGTGGCCGGCTGGCGCAGGCAGTATCTGCAGACCCGGAGCCAGCCGTTTCCGGTGCCGGTGGTTGTGATCGGCAATATCAGTGTGGGAGGAACCGGCAAGACACCGCTGACCATGGCGCTGGTGGCATTGTTGCGTGAGCAGGGCTGGCACCCCGGTATTGTCAGCCGTGGCTACGGACGTGATGAGGCTGATACCCTGCGCCGTGTCACGGCGGCGACCCCGGTAACGCTGGCCGGTGATGAAGCGCTGCTGATGGCGCAGGAAACCGGAGTACCGGTGGTGGTCAGTGCCCGGCGCAGTGAGGCGGTCAGGCAGTTGCTGGCCACACAGGGCTGTGATGTGGTGCTGGCTGACGATGGCCTGCAGCATTACTGCCTGCATCGGGATATGGAAGTGGCAGTGGTCGATGGTGTGCGCCGTTTCGGCAACGGTTTGTGTCTGCCCGCCGGGCCATTGCGCGAGCCGGTGGCACGTCTGCAGGACTGTGATTTTGTCGTCTGTCAGGGGAATCCGGAGCCGGGTGAATACCGAATGGTGCTGGAAGGTCAGACCTGTCGGGGTGTGGTGGATGGTACCCGAACATTGCCCCTGTCGATTCTGTCAGGGCAACCCGTGCATGTGGTGACGGCCATCGGCAATCCGACCCGGTTCCGGGATGCCCTGCAGCAGTCCGGTCTGCTGTGCCGACTGCATGCCTACCCGGACCATTACCGTTTCCGGGGGCCGGAGCTGCGGTTTGAAGATGACTGGCCGGTACTGATGACCGCCAAGGATGCGGTAAAATGCCGTCACCTGAGCGGGGTGGCGGCGACGGTCTGGTACCTGCCGGTCCGGGCTATACTGCCCCCTGAGTTGACAAGTGCATTTCTGCAGCGCCTGAAGGCGGTTGCTGGACATTCTGGAGATGAAATCAATGGATAAACGACTGCTTGATATTCTGAGCTGCCCGGTCACCAAGGGCAAACTGATTTATGACCGCAAGACCCAGGAGCTGGTTTCCAAAGCGGCCCGGCTGGCCTATCCAATCCGTAACGGCATGCCGGTGATGCTGGAGGAGGAGGCCAGACCCCTGAACCCGGAAGAGCTGGAGCAGCTGGAGGCATGAAGCCGGTACTGGTGATCCCGACCCGCTATGCATCCACCCGCCTGCCGGCCAAGGCGCTGCGCCTGATTCATGGCAAGCCGCTGGTGCAGCATGTGTACGAGCGTGCCCTGGCGGCACAGGGTTTTGGACAGGTGCTGGTGGCCACGGATGATGAGCGCATCCGGGAAGTGTGTACCGGCTTCGGGGCTGAGGTGTGCATGACCGCCCGCACCCACGAAAGTGGCAGTGACCGGCTGGCGGAAGTAGCGCATCTGCAGGGCTGGGCAGATGAGCGCATTGTGGTCAACCTGCAGGGTGATGAGCCACTGACACCGGTGGCCAATCTGCATCAGCTGGCGGCCAATCTGGACCGGCATCCTGAGGCGATGATGGCCACACTGGCCACCGCCGTTCAGTCAGCCCGCGAGCTGGCTGATCCGAATGTGGTCAAGGTGGTACGGGATCATCAGGGTATGGCGCTGTATTTCAGCCGGGCACCGATTCCGCTGCGGCGGGATGCCGGTCGGGCAGACAGTCCGCCGGTGCTGGACCATGCCCTGCGCCATCTGGGCATGTATGCCTATCGTGCCGCCTTTCTCAGGGCATTCACCGCGCTGGCACCCTGCCCTCTGGAGCAGCTGGAAAAGCTGGAGCAGTTACGGGCGCTGTATTACGGCTATCGCATTCATGTCGATATTGCACACGAGATTCCAGGGCCGGGCGTAGATACGGAAGCGGACCTGCAACAGGTCACGGCCTTGCTGGCCCGACAGATCAACCCATAGCACCTGGAGCGGGTAGCAAACAGTACACCCAGGGCCGGGGTTTAGCCCTGGCAGGCACGCAGAGCCAGCAGGGTGGCCCCCCGTTGCCGCCTCACCGGACAGGGTACGTACCCTGCCGGCACCTCCAGCCGGGAGGCATGATGGAAATCGCCCTGGAAAAGAAGTCTGTTATGATACGTAATCCGGGTCGGGCATGACAGCTTCATGACAGATTCGGGTTTTATGCTAGTGTTCTGTTTGGTAACAGTCCCTGTATTTTGGTGTTTTGGAGGAAGCCATGAAGAAATTGTTGCTGGCAGCCAGTCTGGCTGCTGCTTTCGTTGTCCTGCCGCTTACCAGTTTGGCTGCGGTGCCGGAAAGGCCTGAATGTATCGCTCCGGCCAAGCCGGGGGGGGGCTTTGACCTGACCTGCCGCATTATCCAGACCTCCATGACCGAAGCCGGTGTGATGGAAAGTCCGATGGCCGTAACTTTCATGCCCGGTGGTATCGGTGCGGTGGCCTTCAACCTGTTCAATACCACCCGCACGGATGATCCGAATGCGGTGGTGGCGTTCTCCACCGGCTCGCTCCTGAATATCGCTACCGGCAAGTATGGTGAATGGAGTGAGAATGATGCCCGCTTTCTGGCCACCGCCGGTACCGATTATGGTGCGGTGATTGTCAAGGCCGACAGCCCGTTCCAGTCACTCAAGGATGTGGTTGAAGCGCTTCAGAGCAAGCCGGGTGAGGTCGTGGTCGGTGCCGGTGGTTCCGTCGGCTCCCAGGACTGGATGAAGGCTGCATTGCTGATGAAGGCGGCGGGTCTTGATCCGCAGAAAATGCGTTATGTGGCCTTTGATGGTGGTGGCGAATCCATTGCCGCACTGCTGGGTGACAATATCCAGGTTTACACCGGGGATGTGGCGGAGATGGCTGCCCATCTGGATGCCGGTGACATGCGCATTCTGGCGGTCATGGCCGGCGAGCGCCTGCCGGAGCCGTTTGACAAGGTACCGACGGCCAGGGAACAAGGCTACGATGTGGAATGGCCGATCATGCGCGGCTATTACATGGGCAAGAACGTGTCTGACGAGGCTTATAATGCCTGGGTGGAGCTGTTCACGAAAACCTATGAAAGTGAAGCCTTCACCAAAATCCAGAAGGAAAAGGGCCTGTTCCCGCTGGATATGGCCGGTGAGGAAATGGACAAGGACATCAAGGAGCGTGTGGCACGCCTGCGCACTATTGCCAAGGAAATGGGGCTGATCAGTGAGTAAGTGACTGCTTGGATCAGAGCAGTTTGCTGTTATTCTGTCCAGGGTCGGGCAGTCGGCCTGGCCCTTTACCACCAACCCTTTCAAGGCTTTTCTATCATGGCTGATCGCATATTTGCCTCCCTGGCGCTGCTGGTGGCGCTGGGCTATGGCTGGATTGCATTCACCGGCATCAAGGCACCGTTCCAGTATGACCCGCTCGGTCCGGAATCATGGCCCCGCATTCTCGCCCTGGCGGCGACGCTGTGCTGTTTTTACATCCTGTTTCGTCCTGATACCGAACCGTTTGAGCTGCAGGGTTCAGCCGGTTTCAAGGTTGCCGTCATGCTGGTGGCCCTGGTTGGTTATGCGGCCCTGTTTGAGCCTGCCGGTTTTGTGATTGCCACGGCGCTGTTCTGTGCTGCAGCTTCCCTGTTGCTGGGTGCGAATATCCTGAAGGCGCTCCTGTTCGGGGTGGCGACGGGGATTATCGGCTACCTGATCGGTGCCAAGCTGCTGGCGCTGAATCTGCCTGCCGGCCTGTTGAAATTCATGCTTTAGGAGGGCTGACATGGATGCCGTACTAACCGGACTGGGGCAGGGCTTTGCCGTTGCTTTCCAGCCTCTGAACCTGCTGCTGGTACTGGGCGGGTGTTTTTTCGGAACCCTGATCGGTGCCTTGCCGGGTATCGGCCCCATCAACGGGGTCGCCATTCTGCTGCCGATTGCCTACAGTCTCGGTTTCCCGCCCGAGACTGCGCTGATCCTGCTGGCCGGGATTTATTACGGGGCCGAATATGGCGGGCGTATCTCCTCGATACTCCTCAACGTACCCGGTGATGCCGGAGCCGTCATGACCACGCTGGATGGCAATCCGCTCGCCAGGCGCGGTGAAGCTGGCCGGGCGCTGTCGCTGTCTGCCGTGGCTTCCTTTGTCGGTGGCACCATTGCTGTGGTGCTGATGTCAATGTTTGCGCCGATACTGGCCGGTTTCGCGGTCAAGTTCAGTCCCGCTGATTATGTGGCCCTGATGGTGTTTGCATTTGCCTCACTGGCCTCGCTGGTGGGCAAGAATCCGGTCAAGACATTACTGGGTGCATTGATGGGGCTGATGATCGCCTCCATTGGTGTGGATGCCAATACCGGGGTGATGCGCTTTACCTTCGGCAGTCCGGACCTGATGGCCGGGATTGATTTTCTGGTGATCGTGATCGGCCTGTTCGGCATGGCGGAACTGCTGCATCTGGTTGAGGCGCAGGCTCGTGGCACCCTGCAGGTACTGGAGATCGGCAAGAGCTTTGTGAGCTGGAAAGACATCCTGACGGTGAAATGGGTGATGCTGCGCTCCTCGCTGATTGGCTTTATGATCGGTATTCTGCCGGGGACCGGCGCATCCGTGGCTTCCGCAGTCACCTACGGGACGGAAAAGCGGCTGGCCGGGGATAGCGGTGAGAACTTCGGCAAAGGTGACATTCGTGGCCTTGCTGCGCCGGAAGCGGCCAATAATGCTTCTGCCGGTGGTGCCATGGTACCGATGCTGACGCTGGGGATTCCAGGTTCCGGTACCACAGCCATCCTGCTGGGTGCGTTGCTGCTGTTCAATATCACCCCCGGTCCGCTGATGTTTCAGCAAAAGCCTGAAATCGCCTGGGGCCTGATTGCCTCCATGTACATCGGCAATCTGGCGTTGCTGATCATCAACCTGCCGCTGGTGGGGCTGTTTGCACGCCTGCTGACCATTCCACAGCAATACCTGACACCATTGATTGCGGTGCTGGCCTTTATCGGGGTGTTCTCGGTGGTCGGTAACCCGTTTGATCTTTACATGATCATCGGACTGGGGGTCTTCGGGTGGCTGCTGCGCAAGCTCGACTTTTCACTGGCACCGGTGATCCTGGGTGTCGTGCTGGGTGGTCTGTTCGAGGACAACCTGCGTCGGGCGCTGTCCATTTCCGGCGGTGACTGGTCCATCCTGCTCAAGTCAGGCAACAGCATGGTGCTGTACCTGCTGGCCATTGCGGTGGTAGTTGTTCCGATCTGGCTGGGACGGCGGCGTGGCAAGAAGTCCTGAGGCACGCTGGACTTCCCTGAAACCGATAGGGCTGACCTTTGTGGTCGGCTTTATCGGTGCCGGACTGGGAACCCTGATGCACCTGCCGGTACCGGCTTTGCTCGGCAGCGGCATTCTGGTTTCCATTTTCGCTTTTACGCGCCTGCCGCTGGCCATGCCGGACGGGATGCGCAATATCGGTTTTACCGTGCTGGGTTGCTCCATGGGCAGTGGTGTGACCCCCGAGATGCTGGGATTGGTGGGGCGCTGGCCGGCCAGTCTGCTGTTGCTGACGCTGACCGTGGTGATCATGATGGCATCCGGGGTCTGGCTGCTGTCACGGTTTTTCGGTATGGACAGGCATACGGCCCTGCTGGCCTGTACGCCCGGCGGGGCTTCCACAGTCCTGGCCATTGCCACTGAAGACGGTGCGGATGTGCGGGCTGTTGTGGTCCTGCAGATTCTGCGCCTGCTGCTGGTGATGGCCTTTCTGCCACTGATTATCCAGACTCTGGGGCTGCAGGGTGCGCAGGGTAACACTGCCAGCAGTACCATCATGTCCTGGCACAGTGTGTTGCTGCTGGTGTTGGCGGCTTACGGGGTGGCACGTCTGCTGGCCTTTTTCAAGGTACCGGCTGCTTTTGTACTCAGCGGGCTGTTGCTGAGCGGTTTCACCCATATGGAAGGCTGGCTGGAAGGACGCTTGCCGGTACCGCTGGTGACACTGGCTTTTGTGATTGTCGGCTGCATGGCTGGTGTGCGTTTTGTCGGGGTGCGGCTGGCGGAAATGAAGCGCTATTCTGTGGCCGCATTGGCCAGTGTGGGTCTCAGTACCCTGATTTCTGCGTTGCTGGCCGGATTGGCGGCCTGGCTGTTGAGCCTGCCGTTCGGACAGGTTTGGATTGCCTATTCACCCGGCGGGATTGAAGCGATGGCGGCACTGGCCATGGCACTGCATTTTGATCCGGCCTATATTGCGGCTCACCACCTGTTTCGTATTGTCGGACTCACCTTGCTGCTGCCGCTGTTTTCCGGCTGGATGAAAGTCCGGACCCGACGGCCTGACCGGCAGACCTGAGCTGATAGTGTTCGTGGTACTGTGGCCGGTGCTGCGGTATTTATTTAAGAAGAAAGTGTATGATCTATCGGGACTTGACAGGTACACCTTAGACCGTTGGAAACAAAAAAGGGCTGCAGACAGAAGCATACAACCCTTTGATTTATTTGGTGCCGGCACTCGGAATCGAACTGAGGACCTACTGATTACAAGTCAGTTGCTCTACCAGCTGAGCTATACCGGCGAAGGAATGGCATTCTATTAAAGCCTGTTTGGGAGTGCAAGTCTATTTACGACGAACGCGAGGTAAATTTTCTTCCCTGGAAAGCTGACAGTATGCCGCGCAGGATGTTGATCTCGCTCTGGCTCAGCGTTGTGCGCCCGAACAGGCGGCGCAGACGGCGCATCAGCAGACGCGGATTGTCAGGGTCAAGGTAGCGTACCTCAACCAGTGTCTGCTCCAGATGCCGGTAGAAGCCTTCCAGGCTTTCGGATGTGGCAGCCGGCTCCCGGATATCCTGTAGGGCAGGGTGGATTTCTGCTCGTGTCGGTGTGCGGGTGGCCATCATGCACTCATAGCAGATGATCTGGATTGCTGCAGCAATATTGAGCGAGAAAAAATCAAAGGCCATCGGGATATGAACCAGTGACTGGCAATGCGCCAGTTCCTCATTGGTCAGGCCGGTACGTTCGCGCCCGAACACCAGTGCGACTTTCTGTTGTGGCAACTGGCTGATGACAAACTCGCCACACTGGCGTGCATGCATCTGTGGCCAGCGCAGACTGCGTTCCGAGCGTGCACTGGTCCCGATCACCTGCTGACAGTCCGCGACGGCAGCACTCAGGCTGTCAAAGTGTTGCGCCCGTTCCAGAATATCATCCGCGCCAGAGGCAAGTGCTCTGGTTTCCGGAGAATGGAAGCGGGTCGGGCAAACCAGGCGCAGGTCATGGATTCCCATGGTTTTCATGGCGCGCGCTGCCGAGCCGATATTGCCCGGATGTGAGGTATGCACCATCACGATGGCCAGCTGATCGAGGGCGTGCTCCATTATGACTTTTTCAGCACTCGGGATTTTTCCCGGTTCCAGTCACGTTCCTTTTCGGTGGAGCGTTTGTCGTGCAGCTGTTTTCCTTTGCCAAGACCGATTTCAAGCTTGATTTTGTTGGCTTTCCAGTACATGGCGGTGGAGACCACGGTATAGCCCTTGCGCTCGGTTGCCCCCTGCAGGCGGGAAATTTCATGGGCGTGCAGCAGCAACTTGCGCTTGCGGTTGGATTCCGGCACTACATGACTGGAAGCAGACAGCAGCGGTGTGATCAGGGCATTGTAAAGCCAGGCTTCACCCCGCTCCAGCATCACAAAACTGTCCTTGATGTTGATACGACCCGCCCGGATGCTTTTGACCTCCCACCCCTGCAATGCCAGACCGGCCTCGAAGGTATCTTCAATGAAATAGTTGAAGCGCGCCGTTTTGTTCAGGGCGATGGTCTTGCTTCCAGGGGGTGTTTTTTTCTTTTGCTTGGCCATTTGCATTACTATAGTAGCGAAACCGCACGATAATAGCGCGTTCGACGGTGAATGGGAAAGTCTGTCCTGTTTCGGGTTGGTGTGTTGTTACACGTGTGTGTCTGTTATTGCATCAAGGAGACGGGATGGCCCATATCAACCGCAGTGCACTGGTTCCTTTTTCGACTGAGCAGATGTTTGCTTTGGTGGACGGAATCCGTGATTATCCCCGCTTTCTGCCCTGGTGCCGCAGCAGCACTGAAATCAGCCGGGAGCCGGATGAGGTCAAGGCCAGCATTGAAATTGCCAGGGGGGGACTGAACAAGCATTTTACCACCCTGAACCGTATGCAGCCCAACCGGCTGATTGAAATGAGTCTGGTGGACGGGCCGTTCCGGCACCTGCATGGGTTCTGGCGTTTTGATGAACTGAAGGCGGGAGCCTGCAAGGTGTCGCTGGAGCTGGATTACGAATTTTCCAGCCGGTTGGTGGGTCTGGCGGTCGGGCCGGTGTTCAACCAGGTTGCCAATACCCTGGTGGATTCGTTTGTGCAGCGTGCCAGGGAGTTGTATGGAAAAGGCTGAAGGTGGGGGGAAAATCCGGGTAGAGCTGGTTTATCCGTTGCCGCATGAACAGGTTCTGTATGCATTTGAGTTGGCTGAGGGCAGCAGCCTGCGTGATGGCATTCTGGCCAGTGGTGTGCTGGAGCGTTATCCCGAGCTGGAGGTGGATACGCTGGAGGCCGGTATCTTTGGCAAGACGGAAGCACTGGACACCGTATTGCGTGCCCGGGACCGGATTGAAATCTACCGTCCGCTGATTGCGGATCCCAAGGTGGTGCGCAAGCAGCGCGCTGCGGAAGGCAAGCGGATGAAAAAGGGGGGCGGTCAGGAGGCGGAAGATGCTTGAGGGCATGGTTCCGCCCGAACCGGATACCGGGCCGTCCGGGGCCTGTTTCGCTGTGGTTTATCAGCCACAGTTCCGGCACAGCCGTAAACGCTTTGCCGCCGGTTGCATTACTGTGGTGGAAAGCCGCGAGGCAGCACTGGCAGCTTGCCGGGAGGATGACAGACGTTTTCCGGCGCGGGTGGTCGGCCCTTCAAAATCATCTGAAGGGCAGTTTATCTATTATCTGGTTGAGTGGTTACATGAAGCCGGATTGAAGCCGGCCTGATTCAGCGGGTGCTATTCTGGTCACGACGGATGTCGTTGACAACCCCATTCTGGTCAAAGAATACGGTTACGCCGCTGCGCTTGCTGGTGTTGCCGCCCTGTTTGAGGAAAAACACATAATCCCAGCGGTTCTGACGGAAATCGTCGGCCAGCAATGGTGTTCCCAGCAGTTCCTGCACCTGGCCCCGTGACATGCCCACCCGCAGCTGGGACAGTTCGGTTTCGGTAATGTAGTTGCCTTGCTGGATTTCCATGCGATAAACGCTGCACCCGGACAGCAGGAGCAGGGTGAGAACTGATGCTGAAATGAAACGTATGATCATGGTCGGGTATCATCTATAATGGTTGAAAGCGGTTGCCATGATAGACCAATCACACCGGAGATGACACGATGGAAGAAAAGGATATCAAGCTGGCCGGACTCAAGGTAACGCAGCCGCGGGTGAAAATTCTTGAGCTTCTGGGCAGTTTGTCTGACCGGCATATGAGTGCCGAAGATATCTACAAGGCGTTGCTGGCCAACGGGGATGAAATCGGTTTGGCGACCGTTTACCGGGTGCTGACCCAGTTTGAAGCGGCGGGGCTGGTGAACCGGCACCATTTTGAAACCGGGCAGGCCGTTTTTGAACTGGCCAGTGATGATCACCATGACCACATGGTCTGTGTCAAGACCGGGCGCGTGGTGGAGTTTTATGATGAAGTCATCGAACAGCGCCAGCAGGAGATCGCACGCAAGCACGGTTTTCACATTCGTGACCACTCTCTGGTTCTTTACGGCGAGTTCATCGAATAGCCCACCTGAATTTACCGAATTTACCGGGTGTGACCGGAAGTGATGCATGGTCTAATCTTCGTTATTTTCCATTTGAAGAG
>DAOPKY010000080.1:0-12987 GCA_035391465.1 Thiolinea sp.
CAAGCCTCTACAGGTGTGAGTTATCCGACAGGTTTACGGGGCGATGTACTAGGAGAAAATCCAGTTATAGCTTCAGTTAATTTTGGGGAAACCAGAAACTTTGCAATCAGAAGAAAAGATGACCACAAAAAAAAGATAGACATACCACTGAGCCACGGAACCTTACTTATCATGAGAGGAGAGTTGCAACATTTTTGGGAGCACTCTATTCCTAAAAGAAAAAAGGTAAAAAAGTCCAGATTTAATTTAACCTTCAGACATATTTTTTCAGAAAAAAAATCCCCCTAAAACTGGAGTAAATCAACAAGTTCATACAACTTTTGATCCGGATCAGACAAACAGGCCGGAACCAAAGCCCCGGCCCGGCAGAATCAGGCCTCTTGGGCCACTGCGTTCTGGGTTTGTTCAATGGCACTGCCGTGTGGCATGTCAACAGACGCATGCGCGAACTCGTGTCCCATCAGCGACTGGAAGGTATCGCTGTTACCGGGGTCGACATTGTTGATGTTCATGAATACCCGGCCCTGGGTATTGCCCCAGCTGGTATTGTCAGAACGGCGGCCTACAGAGACCTCAAAGGAAGGATCGGATGAGTTGTCGATCATGTTTTTGAAGGTCGGGCTGTTGTCATACAAGTGCTGGACCTGATTGGCGGTGGCAGCCACTTCCTGAGCCGAGCTGGTACCATCACCGCCGACGGTGACATTCTTGCCGCCCAGATTCAGGGTCTGGATGTGCTCGGTCGGCTTGGGGATCAGTTCATCACTGCCGGCACTGCCCCCCGGACCGGAACCTGTCACAGGAGAAACACCCCCATCAGGACCGGCGGTACTACCCCCGTGGGTCTTGCCGGTTCCGCTGGCCGAATCTGCAGCACCGCCCGGCTCACCCCCCTGCAGCATCTGCAACAGTTGCTGCAGCAGCTGGATCAGCTGTTGCTGTACATCTTGCGGTATTTCACCTGTATGGGTACCGCCATTGCTGCTGCTGCAGCTGTCGCAGTTTTTCCCCTCGGCCCCCATGGCCCGGTTGAAAGCACTGACATCGTTACCGGCAGGCATGGGCTGGTTTTGTGGGGATGAGGCGACATTACCGGTCTGGCTGGACGGGTTAATTCCATTTATATCCATAATCAAAGTTCCTTTTTAGCTATTGGGGAGGTCATGTGACCCCTGCCAGTTTAGTCCAGACACTGGCACAAAGGGATGGCGGCTCTGGCTCCTGATCCGGACTAAAACACCGCTGATCGGAAAGCAGCACCAATCAACCCGCTTTTCCCCCAATTAATCGGAAACTCCTTCAGCGCCTGTGTACTCACCAGCCCATCATGCCGATGTTGAAATCATTTCAAGCCCTGATTGACGGGATTGTCATTCCCGCCCGTCACCAACTCGGCCATAATGATGGCTCCGGCCTCGGCACGAGGCTTTTCCCTGACTGAGGTTATTGCAATGTCCAACCTGTTTTTGCGACTGCTGGAAGAAAAGCCGTTTCTGTTGGCTGACGGTGCCACCGGCACCAACCTGTTCAGCATGGGCCTGGTGACCGGCGACGCCCCCGAGCTCTGGAACACCGAATACCCCGAGCGGATTGCGGCCCATTACCGCAGTTTTGTCGATGCCGGTTCCGACATCATCCTTACCAATACCTTTGGTGCCAACCGCCGTCGCCTGATGCTGCACAAGGCGCAGGATCAGGTGCAGGAACTCAACAGTGCTGCAGTGCAGATACTGAAAGCGGAAATCGCCAAATCCGGGCGTACGATTGTGATGGGTGGCTCGATGGGGCCAACCGGCGACATTCTGGAACCCAACGGCCCCCTGAGCCATGCTGAAGCTGCCGACGTGTTTGAAGAACAGGCACGGGCACTGGCGGCGGCCGGTATCGATGTGCTGTGGCTGGAAACCCTGTCCTCGCGTGAGGAGCTGGAGGCCGCCGTGGAAGGGGCCGGACGTGTCGGACTGCCGGTGGTGAATACCCTGAGTATTGATACCAACGGGCGCACCATGATGGGGCTGACGGCTGCCGACATTATCGCCCTGCAACCGCACATGCACCCGCATCCGGTGGCCTGTGGTACCAACTGCGGGGTCGGAGCCTCGGAGGTGGTGGCTGCCGTGCTGAACTTCTTCAATGCCGCTGACCCGCAACAGCCCCCCATTATTGTGGCCAAGGCCAACTGCGGCATCCCCGAATACGTGGACGGCAAGGTGGTCTACAACGGGACACCCGAGCTTATGGCCCGCTACGCATGCCTGGCCATGGACGCCGGCGCGCGCATTATCGGCGGCTGCTGCGGTACCACGCCGGAACACGTGCGTGCGATGCGGGATGCCATGGACAGCCACACACCCGGTGTCCGCCCGACCCTGGAACAGATTCAGGCACAGCTGGGTACAGTCTCCAGGGGTGCCATGGCGCAACTGGCCGGTGATTTGTCCGTGGCAGGCGGCTCGGCCAGCGGGCAGGCCGAGCGCAGGGTCTCCCGGCGCAGGCGCAGCTGATTCCAGCATGCCACACATGCCACGGTGGTTAACCGAAGGGCTGAAACCACTCCGACAAATCTGATTGACTGGTCAGTCAATGGGAATTATATTGCGGAATCCGGGCCGTTGGCTGACACACCGGCAAAAGCCCTGGAGGAGAGCCCCTGATACCCGTATGCAGGGAACATGATTTGTTGATGGAGTGGTATCCATGAGTGATCAGCAGGTACGTCGCAGGGCGGGTGGCGGACGCAGTGGCAAGCGGGCTTCACGCCAGACTTCCCAGGCAAAACCGCTGCCTTTGATTGAGCGGCGGATTCCCTACTATGAAATCCTGGATCAGGCCGGGCTGGAGCAGATTGAATACAATGCCGACACCGTACTGGGAGAAATCGGCATTGACTTCCGTGACGATCCTGAAGCACTGGCCATCCTGAAACAGGCTGGTGCTGAGGTACAGGGCGAGCGGGTCCGTTTTCCGCGTGGCATGTGCCGGGAGATTATCCAAAAGCATGCACCGGCAGAATTCATTCAGCACGCACGCAATCCGGAGCGCAGCATCACCATCGGTGGCAAACGTACCGTTCTGGTTCCGGCCTATGGCTCTCCGTTTGTGCGCGATCTCGACAAAGGGCGGCGCTACGCCACCCTTGAGGATTTTCGCAATTTCGTCAAGCTGGCCTACCTCTCCCCCGGCATCCACCACTCCGGCGGTACCGTGTGTGAACCGGTGGACCTGCCGGTCAACAAACGCCATTTCGACATGGTGTACAGCCATATCCGCTACAGCGACAAGCCCTTCATGGGCTCGGTCACGCATGCCTCGCGGGCACAGGATACCGTGGACATGGCCAAGCGGGTGTTCGGGGATGATTTCGTGGACAACAATACGGTCTGCATCAGCCTCATCAATGCCAACTCCCCGCTGACCTATGATGAGACCATGCTCGGTGCCCTCAAGGTCTACGCCCGCCATCAGCAGGCCACGGTCATCTCCCCGTTCATTCTGGCCGGGGCCATGTCACCCGTGACGGTCGCTGCCACCTGTACCCAGATTCTGGCCGAAGCCATGGCCGGGATGGCTTTTGCCCAATTGGTACGCCCCGGTGCGCCGGTGGTGTTCGGCACCTTTGCCAGTGCCGTATCCATGCAGTCCGGTGCCCCCACTTTCGGTGGCCCGGAACCCAGCATGGTGCTTTATATCTGTGCGGCACTGGCCCGTCGACTCGGGGTACCGTTCCGCAGCGGCGGCGGCCTGTGTGCTTCCAAGGTGGCAGATGCCCAGGCCGCCTATGAAGCTGCCAACACCCTGCAGACAGCAGCCCTGGCCGGGGTCAATTTCATGCTGCATACCGCCGGCTGGCTGGAAGGCGGGCTGGTGATGAGCTATGAAAAATTCGTCATGGACGCGGATCAGGCCAATATGCTGACCATCCTGCTGGGTGGTGTGGATATGAGCGAGAATGGTCAGGGGCTGGATGCCTTCCGGGAGGTCGGCCCCGGCAAGCACTTCCTCGGTGCCGCGCATACCCAGGCCAATTTTGAACGCGCTTTCTACCGTTCACCGCTGGCGGACAATAACAGCTTCGAGCAATGGAACGAGGACGGAGCACTCGACTGCGAACAGCGTGCCAACCGCTACTGGAAACAGCTGCTGGAAACGTACCAGGATCCGGGTCTGGACCCCGGTATTGACGAAGCCCTGCAGGACTTTATCGCCCGACGCAAGGCAGACTTTCCGGATCGGGACTATTGATAACCTGCCGGAACACACAACCCGTTTTAATGGAGCCTGATCATGGCCGATGACGATTTTGAAGACGAGCTCATCCTGTCCGACCTCGCTGATGAAGAGCTGGTGGAGCAGATGCATGATGACCTGTATGACGGCCTGAAGGATGAGATCATCGAGGGCACGAACATTCTGCTGGAGCGCGGCTGGGGAGCAGACAAGGTGCTGGCTGAAGCGCTGGTGGAAGGCATGCGCATTGTCGGTGTCGACTTCCGCGACGGCATCCTGTTCGTGCCGGAGGTGCTGCTGGCCGCCAATGCCATGAAAGGCGGCATGGCCATTCTGCGCCCGCTGCTGGCGGAAACCGGGGCCAAGCCGCTGGGCAAAATGGTGATCGGTACCGTCAAGGGTGACATTCATGACATCGGCAAGAATCTGGTGTGCATGATGATGGAAGGTGCCGGTTTTGAGGTGGTCGACCTTGGGATCAACAATGCGGTCGAGGACTATCTGGACGCGCTGGAAGAGCACAAACCCGACATCCTCGGCATGTCCGCCCTGCTGACCACCACCATGCCTTACATGAAGGTCGTGGTTGATGCGCTGGTGGAAAAAGGCATGCGGGATGACTACATCGTGCTGGTCGGAGGGGCACCGCTGAACGAGGAGTTCGGCAAGGCGGTCGGGGCCGATGCCTATTGCCGCGATGCCGCAACAGCCGCCCGTACCGGTGTCAGCATGCTGGCGGAACGTCGGGCCGCCTGAGCCATGCCCATGCAGCCGGCACCCGGTGGAACAGGGGCAGAGGCGGAGATACCGCAAACACTGGTGATTGCCTGCGGTGCGCTGGCGCGGGAAATCCTGGCGCTGCGGGAACGCAATGGCTGGTCGCACCTGAAGCTCACCTGCCTGCCAGCGGAGCTGCATAACCGCCCGGAACGGATTCCACAGCAGGTGCGCGAACTGATACAACGCCACCGGCCACACTTTGCAGCCATTTTTGTGGCCTACGCCGACTGTGGTACCGGCGGCCTGCTGGACCGGGTGCTGGAAGAGGAAGGGGTGGAGCGCCTGCCGGGGGCGCACTGCTACCAGTTTTTTGCCGGGCAGCAGGACTTTGACCGACTGGCGGAACAGGAACCGGGCAGCTTCTACCTGACCGACTTTCTGGCACGCCATTTCGAACGCCTGGTGATCGGAAGCCTGAAGCTGGATCGTTATCCGGAACTGATGCCACAGATTTTCGGTCACTACCGGCGGCTGGTCTACCTGTCCCAGACCCGTGATCCGGCACTGCGGCAGGCCGCCGAACAGGCGGCGGCCAGACTTGGACTGGCCTTTGAGCACATCCATACCGGGTATGGCGAGCTGGAAGGCAGTCTGCATGTTCAATCCCTCAGGCGGATAGCCAACCCCTGAGTTTCCCGCACAGGGGAGGCCTCATGCCACAAAAGATCGTCGTCTACTGGAGGGACATCCCCTCACAGGTCACCATTCAGCAGGGCCGCAACAAGGGCAAGTGGCTCATGAGCCAGCGTTTTCAGGAGGCCATCGACCGTGCAGCCATCCGGGCCGGTAAGGCCGATACCGACAGTTATGTGGCTGAGTGGCGGCGTGAAACCAGTGACCATGCCTGTGATGGTGAGCTGGAAGCCTGTGCCCGTGCCGAGGTCGAACAGCTGGAGAGTGCCTTTCCGGAAGAGCGCCTCAACCGCATGGTGAAAAACGGTGGGCTGGCAACGGATACCGCCGACCCTGCAGCACCGGGAGCCTGACATGTACCGCATGCGTCGCTGGTCGGCGCGCCATGCCGCCACCCTGCACTGGCTGTATGAAACGGTGGAGCGCGGGTTGGTGAACGTGTTTCCGCGCCTGCAGCAGATCGGCCTGCAGCGGGTGGAAAAGCCCCTGATGTGGGTGGAAAAACCGCTCAAGCAGTTCCTGTTCGACTCCCGGTCCTGCGGGCAGTGCACACTCGGCTCCACCGGCATGTCCTGCCCCATGAACTGTCCCAAGACCATTCGCAACGGTCCCTGCGGTGGCGTGCGTCCGGGGGGCAAGTGTGAAGTCAAACCCGACATGGACTGTGTGTGGGTAGTGGCCTGGGAAGGCACCCGGCAGCTGAAGCCGGAGCAGCGTGCCCTTCATCTCGTGCAGCCGCCGCTGGATGCCCGTCTCAAGGGGAAATCAGCCTGGCTGCGGGCTGCTGAACAGAAAGTGCGTGGTGTCGTGTCATGAATAATCCAGCCGGCAATCACAACACTCACGACACGCGGGATACCCTGCCGGAGCAGGCATTCGCTTCCGGTATCGCCCCGGATCAGGCTGATACCGCCCTGCTGGATGAGCCACTGGCGTTTGACCCGCTGGATTACAGCAAGGAACCCCCGCCGGGCTACAACCTGCCGATTCTGCCCAATCATGTCTCGCCCGGACGGCTGGAGCGGGTGCTGCGGGCCGGCAAGTTTGCAGTGACCACCGAAATCGCCCCGCCGGATTCCGCCGACCCGGAAGAGGTGTATGAGCGTGCACGGGTGTTTGAGGGCTATGTGGATGCCATGAACGCCACCGACGGCTCTGGAGCGCATTGCCACATGTCGAGCGTGGGCATGTGTTCGCTGCTGACCCGCAAGGGCTATGCCATGGTGATGCAGGTCTCCTGCCGCGACCGCAACCGCATTGCCATCCAGGGGGATGTGCTGGGTGCGGCTGCCATGGGTGTAGCCAATATCATGTGCCTCAGCGGTGATGGGGTACAGGCCGGGGATCACCCGGAAGCCAAACCGGTGTTTGATCTGGACTGCATGTCCTCCCTCCAGATCGTGCGCATGATGCGTGATGAAAGCCGCTTCCTGAGCGGTCGCCGGATCACCAGCCCGCCGCATGTGTTTCTGGGAGCGGCGGCCAATCCGTTTGCACCGCCCCATGATTACCGTCCCCTGCGGCTGGCCAAGAAGATTGAGGCCGGTGCACAGTTTGTCCAGACCCAGTACTGCTATGACGTACCGATGTTCCGGCGCTACATGGCACAGGTACGCGAGCTGGGCCTGCATGAAAAAGTATTCATTCTGGTCGGGGTCGGACCACTGGCATCGGCCAAAACGGCCGAGTGGATCCGCAATAATGTTGCCGGTGTGCACATTCCTGACAGCGTAATCACGCGCCTCAAAGGGGCACGGCACCCGAAACAGGAAGGCATTCAGCTCTGTGTGGACATCATCAATGAAGTGAAGGAAATCGAGGGTGTGCACGGAGTGCATATCATGGCATACCGGCAGGAGCATAGCGTGCCGGAAATCGTGGCGCGTTCCGGGGTGCTGAACGGGCGTGTACCCTGGCATCCGGGGCTGGTGCCGGTGAAATAGTGAGTGATGAAAGGATATTTTGACCATGACTGATACCATAATCACCTCCCCGAACCGGGAAGTCCGCATCGGTTTCGAACGGCCTTTTGTCGTTATTGGTGAGCGCATCAATCCGACCGGACGCAAGATTCTGGCCGAGGAAATGAAAAACGGCGATTACAGCCGGGTGGAGGCCGATGCCATTGCCCAGGTGGAAGCCGGGGCACACATGCTGGATGTGAATGCCGGGATTCCGCTGGCGGATGAGCCGAAAATCCTGGCGGAAGTGATCCGGCTGGTGCAACGGGTGACGGATGTGCCGCTGTGCATTGATTCCTCCATTATTGACGCCCTGGCTGCCGGGCTTGCGGTGTATCAGGGCCGGGCGCTGGTGAACTCGGTGACGGGCGAGGATGAAAGCCTGGAACGGGTACTGCCGCTGGTGGCGAAGTATGATGCATCGGTGGTGGCCATCTCCAATGATGAAACCGGTATTTCCCAGGACATCAATGTACGCTTCAATGTGGCCCGCAAGATTGTCGAACGGGCCGCCGATCATGGCATCTCCCACGACCGCATTGTGGTCGATCCGCTGGTGATGCCGATCGGGGCCATCAATACCGCCGGGAAACAGGTGCTGGCGCTGGTATCACGGCTGCGCAACGAGCTGAAGGTGAATACCACCTGCGGTGCTTCCAATGTCAGCTTCGGCCTGCCCAATCGCAACGGTATCAATGCCGCTTTCCTGACCATGGCCATGGGCGCGGGAATGACCTCGGCCATCACCAGCCCGCTGCATGCGGAAGTGATGCAGGCCGTGTTGGGGGCGGATGTGATGCTGGGGCATGACCCGGACTGCATGCGCTGGATCCGGAAGTACCGTGAGCCGACGCCGGAAGGCGAAGCCGGTGCGCGGGGCGGGCGCGAAAGTCGGCGGCGGCGGCGCGGATAGACTGGTTTGTCCTCGGTACGACCGGATGCCGGGGACTGAAAAACGGGTATTGTGTGCTTCGCCATCCTCCGGCATCCGTGATATTGCGCCACCTCTTCCGCCATAGTATGGTTGCGATTCAGCCTGCAGGGTTTTGCGCATCACACCAACCATCAACGGGATAAACAGGTAAGGCGGCCGGTCCTGCCCTGCAGGGAATGTCGGGCGCTTTATTCAGGGAATAATCATGACACAAGCGATGGATTTAGCCCGCGCCGTTTTTCTGGAGCCGCATGGGCTGGACGGGAACAAACTGGAGCAGGTACTCACCCGTCTGGTGGCTTCCGACACCACCCTGGCCGACCTCTATTTTCAGTCTGCCCGCTATGAAGCCTGGGGGCTGGAGGAAGGCATCGTCAAAAGCGGCAGCTACAGCATTGAGCAGGGCGTCGGTGTACGCTCCGTCTGCGGTGAAAAAACCGGGTTTGCCTATACCGATGAAATCAGCCTGCCGGCCTTGCTGGATTCCGCCACCGCCGCACGCGCCATCAGCCGGGCCGGGCAGTCCGGTACCCTCCGCATGGCACAGCACATCCCGGCAGCCAATAATACGCTGTATGGCGTCGGGGACCCGCTGCGGTCGCTGTCCGAGCAGGACAAGATCGACCTGCTGCACCGGATTGATGCACGGGCACGCGCCATGAGCCCGCATGTGCAGCAGGTCATGGCCAATCTGATGGCTGCCCATGAAATCATTCTGGTGGTCGACGAACAGGGAAACCTGCGTGCCGATGTGCGTCCGATGGTGCGTACCAATGTCTCGGTAATTGTGGCTCGCGACGGTCAGACCGAAAGCGCCATGGCCGGTGGTGGCGGGCGCTTTGATCTGGACTGGTTCCTCAATGAGGACAAGGCGCTGCAGTTTGCGGATGAGGCGGTGCGCAAGGCACTGATCAATCTGGATGCGCAGGCCGCCCCGGCAGGCAGCATGACCGTGGTGCTCGGCTCCGGCTGGCCGGGTGTTCTGCTGCATGAAGCCATCGGGCACGGACTGGAGGGGGATTTCAACCGCAAGGGTACCTCCGCCTTCTCCGGGCGCATCGGCGAGCAGGTGGCCGCCAAAGGCATTACCGTAGTGGATGACGGTACGCTGGAAAAGCGCCGGGGTTCGCTCAATATGGATGATGAGGGGGTCACGACGAACTGCACTACCCTGATTGAAGATGGCGTGCTCAAGGGTTACATGATGGACCGCCAGAATGCGGCACTGATGAACACGCAGTCAACCGGCAACGGACGCCGCCAGTCTTATGCCCACCTGACCATGCCGCGCATGACCAACACTTACATGCTGGCCGGGCAGTACGATCCGCAGGAGATCATCACTTCGGTGGACAAGGGCGTTTATGCGGTGAATTTTTCCGGTGGACAGGTAGACATCACCTCAGGCAAGTTCGTGTTCTCGACCTCTGAAGCCTACCTGATTGAAAACGGCAAGGTCACCCGTCCCCTGAAGAATGCCACCCTGATCGGTAACGGGCCGGATGTGCTGACCCGCGTGAGCATGGTTGGCAATGACCTGGCCCTGGATGAGGGCATCGGGGTTTGCGGCAAGGATGGACAGAGCGTACCGGTCGGCGTGGGGCAGCCCACCCTGCGTGTGGACGGCCTGACCGTGGGTGGAACAGCGACAGGTTGAGAGCCAAAGGATTAAAACATGATAGAACTGGACAACCGGAAAGCGCTGGGGGCGACATTCCAGACCCTGGCACAGGATTTTCTCAAGGCTGCCAAAGCCAAGGGGGCCACTGCCGCTGAAATCGGTATCGACAAGGGAACCGGCCTTTCGGTCGCTGTGCGCCTGGGTGAAGTCGACAAGCTGCAGTATCACCGTGATCAGGGTGCCAGCGTGACGGTCTATTTCGGTCACAAAAAAGGCTTTGCCTCCAGCGGTGACCTCTCGCCCCAAGCCCTGGCCGATACCCTGGAAGCCGCCTGCAATATTGCCCGTTACACCGCCGAAGATGAATACAACGGGCTGGCCGATCCCGACCTGATGGCACGGGATATTCCCGATCTTGCGCTTTACCACCCCTGGGATGTGGATGCCGAACGGGCCATTGCCATGGCGCTGGAAACCGAGCAGGCGGCACGCGGGCATGACCCGCGCATCGTCAACAGCGAAGGGGCGGACGTGGACAGCTATGCCGGGCTTGGCATCTATGCCAACAGTAACGGCTTCAGCGGTGTGACCAGCAGCACGCGCCATACCGTCAGCTGTGCCGTTGTCGGGCAGGAGGGCAGCTCCATGCAGCGTGATTACTGGTACAGCAGTCATTGCCGACCCGACCGGCTGGAATCGCCTGCAGCTATCGGCACCAGGGCGGCAGAGCGCACCCTGCGCCGCCTCAATGGCCGCAGCCTGTCCACCCGTGAAGTGCCGGTACTGTATGTGCCTGAACTGGCCAAGGGACTGGTGGGCACGCTGGTATCCGGTATCAGTGGTGGTGCCCTGTACCGCAAGGCCACGTTCCTGCTGGATTCACTCGGGCAACCGATATTCCCGGATTTTGTGCAGCTGTCCGAACGCCCGCACCTGAAATGTACTCTGGGCAGCCGGGCCTACGATGCCGAAGGGGTCGCCACGTTTGACCGCGAGATTGTCGCGGATGGCCGCATCCAAGGCTATTTCCTCGGCAGTTATTCCGCACGCAAGCTCGGGATGCAGACCACCGCCAGTGCCAGCGGGGCCTCGAATCTGATCCTGCACGATACCGGACAGGACTGGAACGGCATGCTGGCAGCGCTCGGCACCGGCCTGATGGTCACGGAACTGATCGGCAGCGGCATCAATATGATTACCGGGGATTATTCCCGTGGTGCTGCCGGTTTCTGGGTTGAGAATGGCGAAATCCGGTATCCGGTAGAGGAAATCACCATCGCCGGCAACCTCAGGGAGATGTTCCACAATATTCAGGCCATCGGTAATGATGTCGATCTGCGCGGACGCATCCAGAGTGGTTCCGTCCTGATCGGACGCATGACCGTGGCCGGCCAGCAGGCGGGCTGAGCGAGTTTGAGGGGCCGGTACTCCGGCTCCGGCCCACACAAGGGAAATGTTGCAGTCCAATAATGATTTGGGTATAGTTCACACCCTCAACAGCAGGCATATAGCTCAGTTGGTTAGAGCACCACCTTGACATGGTGGGGGTCGTTGGTTCGAGTCCAATTATGCCTACCACTCCTTATTTTCAGGGCACCTAATAGTGCCCTGAAACCCGCACCAGAAAGCCATTTGACCCACTTCATTAAATAGCTGCTCACCTACGTTTTGTTGTATCCACTTATCACGCATGTTGTATCCTGTATGGTATGGTCCTAAAGGATGTTATATGGAATGACGCATCATGCCACGACAGTCAGAAAATCTGCTGACCACCCCGCAACTGAAAAGCGCTGAGCCGAAGGATAAGTCTTACAAGCTGGCCGAGCGAAGGCTTGGGCTTGCGTGCCACCGCCCGGTGTTTCGGTATCCACAAGAACACGGTAACGACTGGGAAAAGCGGTTTGTGGAGCAAAAGGTGCCGCTGATGCTGTATGCAGTTTGCCATGAGTTCATCCGCCTGACCTTTGAGGGGGATGAACTGTACACGGTGGTTGGGAAGCGGGGGGAACCTTGTGATTCAGAAGGCTGGACCGTGGTGATCCTGGAACGTGCCAGCCGTTTTATCGTTGAACAGCGTTGTGGGAAAAAGGATGAGGCGATGTTCCGCCAGGTCATGGGGACTATAGCGGATTACATCCGGCAAAGTGACGACCTCACCTTTTTGTCCGATGGCGAAAGGCGCTATGGCCACTGGCTATTTGAGTTGTGCGCCGAAGCTGTCCGTGATGGCCGCCCACCCCGGATGCTCCCGCCCAACGTCAAGGTGCGCCTGAAAAACAAGGGTTCACAAAACACCGCCCCGGAAAACAAACGACCCAAATAGGAAGCACCCCACCGGGAGCACCCGGATACCCGGCAAAACCTGGCGGAAGCGGCCATTCACGCCAACCATGTTGAGGCGCAAAATGCCGCGCTGCGGCGGCGCAACAGTGCCTTCCGACGGCGGACGAATACCTATGCCAAATGCCGGGAAGGTTTGCAACGCACCTTGGACGTTCACCAAATTATTCACAACTTTGTCCGAACCCACTGGACAACCGGCGTTGTACCTGCTGTCGCGTTAGGCATCATGGAAGCAGCCTTGTGCCTGGAAAATATATTGACCAGACGCTTTGCCTGAAAATGAAGTCATTGGGCTTGGGGAGGAGTTGTCAGTTTTACGGGAGTTGAACAATAGGAGCCCAGTGCCCTCTCCAACGCGCCACCGGACACCCCGTCGGATCGGTATGCGACAAGGGATTGCTCAGCACATCACGGTAGCGGTTGTAGCTTTCAGGGCCGCCTCATTTAAAATTAGCCTGAAAGATAGCCTGTAAAAGAAAGTTATC
>DAOPKY010000081.1:0-12939 GCA_035391465.1 Thiolinea sp.
TCTTCAAATGGAAAATAACGAAGATTAGACCATGCATCACTTCCAGTCACACCCCCGTCATGGAGAAAAGAAGAAAGTTTGCCATTAAATGTTTACACTGGGCGGCTTTCAAGGTTCGGAATCAGAAAGTCAATGAGCACCATTTTTCAACATTTCCGCTGGCCGTTTCTGGTGACGCTGTTGGGGCTGCTGCTGTCCGGCTGGCTGGGCTGGGTGACAACCGGAACCCTGGCGGGTGTCGCCTCGTTTCTGGTGATCGGGGTGATTCTGGCCGGGCTGGAAATCTCGCTGTCTTTTGACAATGCGATTGTCAATGCCAATATCCTCAAGAACATGGAGCCGATCTGGCAGCGGCGCTTCCTGACCTGGGGCATCCTGATTGCGGTGTTTGGCATGCGCATCATTTTTCCGCTGGCTGTGGTCAGCATTGCCGCCGGTATCGGGCCATGGGAGGCGGTAATGCTGGCATCACGGCAGCCGGAGGCGTATGCCCGTGTCATGGATGAGGCACACCTGAGCGTGACTGCGTTTGGTGGAACCTTTCTGATGATGGTGGGATTGAGCTACTTTATCGACAGTGACAAAAAAATTGACTGGATTGAGATGCTGGAACAGCGGCTGCGCCAGCTGGCATCGCTGCGGGGCCTAGAGATTGCCCTGGTGCTTGCGATTGTGCTCGGGTTTGCCCATGCCCTGCCTGAAGCCAAACGGGCGGATTTTCTCATGGCAGCGATCATGGGCTTGCTGACCTTTACCCTGCTGGAGTTGCTGGAGCATGCGCTGGATCATTCCGGTGATGCCATGAAAGCCGGAGCCAGTGGTGGTTTGGGAGCTTTTTTATACCTTGAGGTACTGGATGCCAGCTTTTCCTTTGATGGCGTGATCGGGGCGTTTGCCCTGACCAAAAACCTGTTTCTGATTGCCATCGGCCTTGGCATTGGTGCCATGTATGTTCGGGCCATGACCATCATGCTGGTTGAGCGTCAGACCCTGGCCCAGTTTCGCTATCTGGAGCACGGGGCCTTTTATTCGATCACCGTGCTGGCTTTTGTCATGTTTACCCAGTCGCTGGTCCATGTTCCGGAGGTTGTGACCGGGCTGGTGGGTGGTGGCTTGATTCTGACGGCCCTGTATTCTTCCGCGCGTTATAACCGCCGGCAGGCATCCGCACGCTGACGGATACCTGCCGGGGAACCAGGGGACCGGCAGCTTATTTGCCACCCAGCAGCCGGCGGGCCCAGTTGTTGGCAATTACCTTGGCGGCATCACGTCCACCGAGTCCGAAGGCAATGGCCAGCGCGATGGCCACGGCACCGATGGTGAAGCCGAAGGCCATGTTGACAATATTGTCGGCCAGCCCCATGGCACGCAGCCCCATGGCCAGCACCAGTCCCAGGATGGCGTAGCGGGCAATGCCGGCTACGCCGGTGCTGCCGATAAGGGCCAGTTTGTTGTAGGCCAGGGTGCTGAGTGCGTAGCCGATCACCAGGATGATGCAGCCGATCAGGATGCTGCCGCCGAATTCAAGGATACGGGCAAATATCCCGGAGATGACGCCGATACCCAGGGTATTCACGGCAGCGGTGGTGGCGGTCAGCATGGCGAAGAACATGATGGCCCCGCCAATCAGGCGGATGGGGGTGAAGGTGGGCGTGAACATGCCGTGGATGCCGAGTCGGGCCGGCAGGTTGTTGACACCCATGCCATCCAGAATGCCATTAAGCAGGTAAACCACAAAACGGGCAGCAAACCAGGCGACCACCAGGATGATCCCGGCACCGATGATGTTGGGAATGGCGGCCATGAGCTTGTTGATCATTTCCGAGGCCGGCACGGTAATGGCGGGAATGTTCAGTACCCCAAGTGCGGCCACACTGATGGGCAACAGGATCAGGGCGAAGATCAGGCCGGTTCCCAGTCGTGAAAGACGAATGTCGCGGTTGCCGGTCTTGAGGAATATCTGGTAATCCAGCTTGTTCAGTGCGGCACCGGCCAGTTCGGAGACAATCCGGGCGATAATCCAGCCAGCATAGGCAATTATGCCGGCACCGATGATGTTGGGAATCGCTGCCAGGAACTTGTTGACCATGCCTTTCAGCGGGTCAAGCACGCCCGTGAGTCCAAAATGCTGCAGGACCGCCATGAGCACAAACAGGGTCAGCAGGGCCTTGATGAGCGAGCCCAGCGGATGAGCCAGATTGTGGCGCTCCAGAAAGCCGACCTTGCCAAGCAGGCGTTTGATGAAGCCGGACAGGAATCGGACGATCAGCAGACCCACGACCAGAATCAGCAGGCCGATCAGGGCATGACCGAGTTTGCCTGAGGCGACGGGCCCCAGTGCGTTGGTTATCGGGGATAGCAGGCTTTCCATGAGATGCTCCTTGAAATGCAAAAGGTTTGTATCTGGATGATTGTGTTGTTCATTCCGGGATGATGATCTCAACCCGGCGGTTTTGTTGCCGGCCGGCTTCGGTGGCGTTGGAGGCAATGGGTTCCAGGGGGCCAACGCCTTCAATGCGTACCTGTTCGTCCGGAATGCCGCGCCGGAGCAGTTCCTGACGGATGGCATCACTGCGCATCAGGGACAGCAGGGTATTGACGGTATCGGGGCCGGTATTGTCGGTATGGCCCCGGATCAGGATGTCAATATCCGGATATTCCCTGAGCAGGTCGGCTGTGATGCCCAGTTGCTGTTGGGCCTCCGGCTGCAGCCGGGCTGAGCCGGTTCTGAAATCCACCCGGTCGAAAATGACCGGGCTGTTGGTACGGTATTCGTCCAGTGCCTGATGAAGTTCCTGCTCAAACCAGGAAGGAGACCGGGACTGTCCGGCCTGTGGGGCTTCAGTGGCGGGTTCAACCAGAGCTGTCTGTACCGGGCTGGCTGCCATTTCGGGGTCTCCGGTCTGCTTCAGCTGCTCCAGGTCGGCACGCAGCTGCTCCAGCTCCTGCTGCTGGGTACGCAGACGGGCTTCGGTTGCAGCGGTATCGGCTGCCGGATCTGCCGGGGTCGGGCCGGTAGCCCGGAGTCGGGTCTGGAGCTGTGCGGTCAGGTCCTTGAGATGTTCGATTTCCTGTTCGGCCTTGAGGCGGGCGGACTGTTCCCGTGCCAGGGCGTTCTGTCCCTGTTTCAACTGTGCTGCCAGATTCTGCTGCTGTTTCTGCAGGTCGGTGCTGGTATTGCGCAGCCGGGCCAGCTCGGACCGGTTATCCGGCGGGCCGGCAATGGTGGTATTACCTGCCATATCCGTTGTTGTGCCCTCCGTTTTGGTATTGCCGGCTGTGGCTGTCTGTCCCCGGGTGCCCTGGAGGTTCAGTGTATCGGGCCAGCCTGTACGGCTGCCGGTCACCAGTCCATCTGAGGACGGGGTGAGGCCGGTCAGCCGGAGTGCTGCACTGTCGCTGCGGTCACGACCATCAAGCACGGCGCTGCCGTTATTGATGAACAGGTAGATCAGGCCGAAGGAGAGCACGACCAGCCCTGCAATGAAGTATTCGAGTAATGAGGTATCGTCCTGATGTTCAGACATAAGTTTTCTTTCCCCGGTTGGTAAAACAACAGCTTGTTCAATCCGTTCAGTTCGCCATGCCGCCGATTTCGGTTTGCCTGTTCCGGATAAGCAGACCAATAAGCCCGATGAATCCGGCATGCTGGCAGGTCGCATGCAGAAACAGCTTTTATCCTATTAGCTATGCTTATGAATGAAATGGTGGTGTTGACGACCGCTGACAGAGCCTGGATGAAAGTAATCAGCGGCAATGAGAAGCGGATTGATGGAAGGGGATGAAAAGACGGGATTTTGCTTTTTTATTAGAAAATTATTATATTCTGAATATTAGAGGTGTTTCGGCGTGGTGACCTGCGTACAGACACTCCGTTTGCCTGCCCAGCTCAGCAAGGAAAAATCATGGACCGCATTCTGATTTCGGCAGCCCACAAGTCTTCCGGCAAGACCACGGTATCCATTGGTCTGTGCGCCGCCCTGCAGCATCGGGGATTGGAGGTACAGCCGTTCAAGAAGGGGCCGGACTATATCGATCCCCTGTGGTTGGGCGCTGCCAGTGCACGTCCCTGTTATAATCTGGATTTCAACACCCAGTCTGATGCCGATATCCGTACCCTGTTCAGTACCCGTGCCGTGGGCAGTGATCTTTGTCTGGTGGAGGCCAACAAGGGCTTGTATGACGGGGTGGCGCGGGATGGCAGTGACAGCAATGCGGCACTGGCAAAGCTGCTGGCATTGCCGGTGGTGCTGGTGATTGATGTGCGTGGCATGACACGCGGGATTGCGCCCCTGTTGCTGGGTTATCAGCAGTTTGATGCGGCAGTCCGGATCGGGGGCGTGATCCTGAACCGGACCGGTGGAGCCCGCCATGAGGGCAAGTTGCGTCAGGCAGTGGAATACCATACCGACTTGAGTGTACTGGGGGCAGTGCAGGACAGCCCGGTGCTGGCGATTGACGAGCGGCATCTGGGGCTGATGCCCAGTAATGAACACCGTGATGCCGAACGGCAGATTGTCCGCATCCGTGAGCTGATTGCCGCACAGGTGGATGTCGGTGCCGTGTTGCAGCTGGCACGGACGGCGGATGGTACGCAGCAGGCAGCCGGCAGCCGCATACCACAGGGATCAGCCAGGCTCCGGGCCGTGAATAATGGCAGTGATGTGCATATTGGCATTTGCCGTGACCCGGCATTTGGCTTTTACTATCCGGATGATCTGGACGCTTTGCAGCAGGCCGGGGCGACACTGATAAACATCAATACCCTGCGCGATACCGGCCTGCCACCCCTTGATGGTCTGTTTATCGGGGGGGGATTCCCGGAAACCCGGCTGCATGAACTGGCGGCCAATCAGGCTTTGCGTACTGCGATCCGCAGCGCGATTGAAAACGGCCTGCCGACCTATGCCGAATGTGGCGGGTTGATGTATCTGGCACGCAGCCTGAGCTGGAAGGGTGAGCGTGCCGAAATGGCGGGCGTGATTCCCGGTGATGCCGTCATGTACCCCAGGCCGCAGGGGCGAGGGTATGTGGAGTTGGAGCCGACCTCCGAGCTGCCCTGGCCGGGTGCCGGGGTCGGGCTGATTCGGGCGCACGAGTTTCATTATTCACGGCTGGAAAATCTGGCACCGGGGGGGCGTTTCGCCTTTCGGGTACGGCGTGGCAGCGGTATTGACGGAGAGCATGATGGCTGGGTCTGCCGGAACCTGCTGGCATCCTATACGCATCTGCGCAGTACCAGCCGTTTTGACTGGGCTTCACGCTTTGTCAATTTTGTCCGGAATTACAAGAGGAAAACAATGCTATGATCAATATTACTCCGGTTGCTGCCGGGCAGATTCTGAGTTCCGCCCAGGAGGGGGGAGTTGAAAACCTGCCGTTGCGGATTGCGATTGAGCGCCGTGATGACGGGCGTTTCCATTACGTGATGGGCTTTGACGATCAGCAGCGTGAAGGGGATCAGGGGTTTGAGTCTGCCGGTGTACAGGTGGTGATGGACCCGATATCCATCGGGCTTGGGCAGGGCATGATGCTGGATTTTGTCGAGCTGGACGGTCAGATGGAGTTTATCTTCCTAAACCCGAATGATCCGGGTTATCGCCCGCCCGCCGACTGACATACAACCCCGGACACAGGCCACCTGCATGGAAAACGCGACCGGTACCCACAGCATCGACAGCACGGACGACCTCGGTATCCCGGCTTCCTGGGCAACCAACCGTTCCGATATCGGCCAGCAGCCGGTCGCGCAGCGCGGGCCGTTTTTCCTGCCCTGGCAGGTTCTGCTGACGCTGATTGTGCTGTTTGTGGTGTTTGTGGCGATCGGGATGCTGTTTTACTGGCTGCCGGGGACCAATGCCACCTATCCCTGGCTGCCTCCGTTGATGACGACCTTGTGGCTGATGGCCGGGCTGGGATTCAGCGGCCTGTTTTTCTGGGTCTGGCGCGAGTTTGTTTCCTTTGGCCGGGATCTGGCTTTCTGGGCTGCGCGCCTGCGCAAGGGCGACCTGAGTGCACGCCTGCGGGTTTCGCCCAATTGCTGCCTGTCGGTCCGGACCCGTGAGCGCATCAATGCCATCACCAATGATTATCAGGCTCTGGCCCGCATGCAGCGCCACCGCATGAGTCGGCAGGAAAAATACCTGGAGCAGAAAAAGCATCACCTGAACGTGCTTTACGATGTGGCCAGTGCGATCAATCGTGCCGACAGCCTGGATGACATGCTGCAGCGTCTGTTGAAAACCCTGAAGGACGTGGTAGGGGCCGAGGCTGTGGCGATCCGTCTGCTGGACAGTGAGGGGCGGCTGCGTCTGGTGGCCAGCAGCGGGCTGGATGAGGCGATTGTCAGCCTGGAGGAGTTTCTGCCGTCCTCTGACTGCCTGTGTGGCCGGACGGCCCAGGATGCCTGTATCCATACCCGGCAGGACATGCGCCAGTGCGGCCTGATCCTGCAGCATGCCTTTTTTGCCGAGGATTCCAGCATCGGCATGCTGGCAATACCGATTCAGTACCGTGACAAGGTGCTGGGGGTTTACAACCTGTTTGTTCCCCGGACCCAGTGTGAGTCGCTCAAGGAGGAATATGAACTGTTGACCAGTCTGGGGCAGCATCTGGGCATGGCGGTGGAGAAGGCCGGGGTGGAAGAGGAAGCCCACGACCTGTCGATCATGCAGGAGCGCACCCGCATGGCCCACGAGCTGCATGACTCCCTGGCACAGACCCTGGCCAGCCTGCGTTTCAAGGTACGTCTGCTGGATGACTCCCTGAACCGGGGGGATGAGGCAGCGATCTGGCAGGAAGTCGAGGCACTGGAAAGCACCATTGACGAGGCGTATGCGGAGCTGCGCAGCCTGATTACCCATTTCCGGGCTCCCATGGACGGGCGCGGGGTGTTGCGGGCGGTGGAAGCACTGACCCTGCGTTTCCGCAAGGAGACCGGCATGGAGGTGTTTTTCTATCATAACTGGAGCCTTAATGATCTGGACCCTGACGTGGAGCGGGAGGTGGTGCGGATTGTGCAGGAGGCACTCAATAATGTGCGCAAGCACAGCAAGGCCAGTACCGTGCGCATTCTGATGTACAGCTCGGAAGAGGGGCGCTGCAGCATTCTGGTCGAGGATGACGGTGTGGGCCTGCCCGGTGAGCCACCGAAGCCGGACCCGGTGACCGGTGAGCATCTGGGGTTGGGCATCATGCACGAACGGGCGGAAAAGATCGGTGGTGAGCTGCAGTTCGATAGCGACCCGGATGAAGGCGGCACACTGGTACAGCTGAGTTTCCATGTGGCACCGGCCCGCAAACTGTCCGAACTGATCGGCAAGACCGAAAGTTTGGGATCGCTTCCGGGATCTGACTGATTTTGTATTCGGGATAATTTCATGAATGAAAAAGTATTACTGATTGATGACCACACCCTGTTTCGTGCCGGCCTGGAGGACCTGTTACGGCGGCGCGGCATTGAGGTGGTGGCGGCTGTCGGCAGCGGGGATCAGGGTATCCAGGGAGTCGCCGAACTGGGCCCCGATATTGTGTTGCTGGACATGCGCATGCCCCAGATGGACGGGCTGGCGATCCTGCGCTTGCTGCGCAAGAAACATCCCGGCCTGAAGGTGGTGATGCTGACCACCAGCAGCAATGAAAATGACCTGATTGAGGCCCTGCGCAGCGGTGCCCGTGGCTATCTGCTCAAGGATATCGAGCCGGATGAGCTGGTGGTATCACTGCGTGAGATTCTGGCCGGCAAGACGGTGGTGGCACCGGAACTGGCACCGGTACTGGCGCGTTTTGTGCAGGGTGATGAAGGCGAGCGGGAAGGCAACAAAGCGGCCAATCCGTTTTCGGAGCTGACCCCGCGTGAATATGAAATCCTGACCCTGCTGGCGGAAGGCCAGAGCAACAAGGTTATTGCCCGCAATCTCGGCATTTCCGACGGCACCGTGAAGCTGCATGTCAAGGCCATCCTGCGCAAGCTCAATGTCAGCTCGCGCATTACTGCCGCAGTCATGGCCGTGGAACACGGGGTGCGTGCCAGTGCGGCTTCCAATGACTGAGCGGCTTCAACCCTGGCAGGAGGCTGTGTGATGTCTGCACAAACCTATCAGATGCTGGTGGCCGGGGTTCTGCCACAGATTCGCGAGCTGTTTCCCTGGGACCTGGAGCAGAAACTTCGGGACGAGCCGGAAACGCTGGTGGTGGATATCCGCGAGGCCGGGGAGTTTGCCCAGGGCGCGATTGCCGGGGCACTGCATGTCCCGCGTGGCATTCTGGAAGGGGCCTGCGACTGGGGCTATTCCGAAACGGTGCCGGTACTGGTTCAGGCCCGCATGAGCCCGGTGGTGCTGGTCTGCCGTTCCGGCAATCGCAGCGCTCTGGCGGCCCATACCCTGCAGCTGATGGGCTATCAGGCTGTCTGGTCACTCAAGACCGGCGTCCGGGGCTGGAATGATTATGAACTGCCGCTGTTTGACGCGCAGGGACAGCAGGTCGATATTGACGAGGCCGAAGCACGGCTCAGTCCGCCCGTAACACCGGAACAGCAGGGCTGAGCCCCGGCGCGCAGTCAGCCTTGTCAGTCGTCTATCCCCGCTCCAGCACGTCTCCGAGCTTCAGTTTCCGGCCCTGTTCCGGCGCATGACTCAACTCGGCCAGATACAGTTCAGCCGTGGCAATGGCATCCTGCAGGGCATTGTGTGCCCCGTAACGCGGCAGGTTGTACTGCTGGCGCAGGTTGCCCAGGCGGAGCTGATTGGGCCTGACCGGCAGCTGGCTGCGTTCCAGACGGCGTTTTTCCAGGGCCAGGGTATCAACAATCTGCAGCGGCAGTTTATGACCGTAGACCCGTTCCATGGCCGCGTACAGGAAACTGCGTTCAATCCGGGCGAAATGCGCAATCAGTACCTTGCCGCTCATGCGCTCCATCAGCTCATGCAGGGCATCATGCAGGTGGATACCGGTACGCATGCGGTCATCCGTGATCTGGTGTATCACCACGGTTTCCGGTGGCAGCGGGATGTTGAGCTTGATGATCTGGTGAATGCATCGGCTCATCTGCACCCGGCCCTGATGAATTTCGGTATACCCCATGCTCAGGATGGCATCCTTGCGTGCATTGAGGCCGGTGGTTTCAAAGTCGAGCACCAGATAATCCTGCTCCCAGACCGGAAGCCGGCGATCAGCAGGCAGGGCTTCCAGATAGCGGCGTGCCGATGGATGTTCCACCTTGTCGGTCAGGCGCTGCTGCTGCCGCCTGGGGGAAAATGGCCAGACCATCAGCGGAACCGGTCGGTCTGATAATGGCTGGACATGCTGTCCTGCAGGCTGGAAACCACATCAAAGGCATCCTTGAGGTGGCGACGTTCCAGGCTGGACAGCGCTTCAGGCGGTACGTAGTTGTTTGGAGCCTGCCCCCTTTCGATCTGATGGGCCTGATGCTGCAGGCGTACCATGCTGATGAATTCAAAGGCATCACGCAGGTCATCCACCCGTGAGCGGGTCAGGACACCCGCCTCGGCAATGGCATCCAGCCGCTCCCAGGTGTTGATCGGGGCCAGTCCACCGGCCAGGGCATAGAGACGTGCCATGTCGATTACCGGTACTACACCACGCTTTTTCAGGTCCATGCCTTCCTCGGCACTGGCATTTTTGCGATCTTTTTCCAGCACGAACCCCCGGAAAAAGCCCAGTGGCGGGCGGTGGCTCATGGCATTACCGGCCATGAAAGCCTGAAACAGGGTCTGGTTCCGGGTTCGGCTCAGAATGCCGCTCTGCAGGCGCTCCAGCAGGCTGGAGTCACCGTACAGGCAGCGCAGGTCAAAGAAAATGCTGGAATACAGCAGGGCCTTGGGCTGCGGGCTTTCGATCCACTGGGTGAAATAGCCGTTCCAGACCGACCAGGGTTGTCGCCACTGGTCATTGGTGGCCATGATGTCGCCGGGGCAGTAGACATAGCCGGAGGCATGCAGGCCGTCGCTGACGAATTTGGCCACATTACGGAAGTAATCGCCATGTTCGGCCTCGTTGTAGTCATCCGAGAGGATCATGCCGTTATCCTGATCCGAGTGCGCGCTCTGTTCACGCCGTGCCATGGACCCGGCGACAATGAAGGCGTAGGGGATCGGGGGCGGGCCGAACTGCTTTTCCGCCAGCGTCAGCAGGCGGCGGGTGATGGCCTGACCGATGGAGGTGATGGCATGCCCGATATCCTGGGCAGTCATGCTCTGGTTCACCAGCGTGACCAGCATTTTGGGCAGGCTTTTGCTCAGCGCGGCCAGCCGCTCCACATCCTTGGCCGCCGAGATGTCGCCGACCAGATAGATGGTACTCTGGCTCTGGCTGCGCAGCAGGTCGGTGGCAGATACCACGCCCACGACCTGCCCCTTGTCCACCACCGGCACATGACGGATATTGCGTCTGGCCATCAGCAGCAGGGCATCGGAGGCATGGTTGTTGGGACTCAGGGTCAACGGGTCGGGCGTCATGATGTCGGTAACGGGGATGTCGACGCTGCGGGCCAGTGCCACCACGCGCTTGCGGAAGTCCACATCGGTAATAATGCCGTTCAGGGAGCCGTCGCCGGAGACAATCATCGCAGACTGGGCATTGGCCTCGTTCATCTGCACCGCCAGCTCGCGGATGGTGTGGTTGCTGCCGACCAGCAGGGGCAGTTTCATCAGTTCGCTGACGCGCTGGGTGGCCAGTGCCAGCCCCTCGGCATTGCCACGGATTTCCTCGATGGCATTGCGCAGGCGTTCGGGTTTGCGTTCAGCGAAGTAGCGTTTGACCCGCTCGTGGTTTTCCATGAGCTTGAGGAACAGCGGGGCAGGAATGGCATAGAACAGGGTGTCTTCGATGGTCCGGACCGTCATGCTCACGGTACCGCCCCGAATGACCGAGCGGTGCCCGACCCAGTCGCCCTCGCCCAGCTGGCTGTACAGGTCGCCGTTTTCCAGTGTCACTTCCACGGCACCGCTGCGGATCAGCAGGGCATGTCCGTTGTGGGCACCGATTTTCAGCACCTCAGAATCCCGGCGGGCATACTGGATTTCCAGCCCCGTTGCCAGCTCGTTCAGTATCTCGTTGGACAGTTCTGTCAGCGGGGGGCACTGGGCCAGATAGTCACGGATTTCCAGCTGTTCGATTTCCATGGATAGACTTCCTCCGGATTGATAACCCTATGGTATGCGAAAGCGGCGCTTTTGTATTGTCCCGGATCAAGTTTCCGGGTTTGTCTTGCCACTGCCCGCCATCGGTTCTATGCTTGCTTTTTCCCGGCCCAGGCCGGGTTTTTCCATTGCCATGGCTTACCCAATCATGCATGAATACAACCGGGGCATCGGGCTGATGGTCCTGACCACTTTTATTTTTGCTTCCCAGGATACCATTACCAAGCATCTGGCCCAGAACATGTCCATCCTGCAGTTTGTCGGAGTGCGGTTTCTGGTATTTCTGCTTTTTGCACTGTGGTGGACTACCCGCAAGCATCCCCTGCGTGAGGTGCTCCGGGTACACCGCCCAGGGTTGCAGATACTGCGTGGCGGCCTGCTGGTCGGTGAAATTCTGGTATTCAGCTATGCCATCCGCTGGCTCGGGGTTGGGGAGATGCAGAGCCTGTTTCTGGCTTATCCACTGCTGGTCACGGCGCTGTCGCCCTGGGTGCTGGGTGAGGAAGTGGGTTGGCGGCGCTGGGTGGCCATCTGTGTCGGCTTTATCGGTACCCTGATTATTGTGTCACCGGGCAGCGCCAGTTTCAGCGTCTACAGTGTGATCGCGGTATTGTGCGCGGTCATGTTCGCTGCCTACAACCTGCTGACGCGCATGGTGGGACGTACCGACAGTGCGGAATCCTCGCTGCTGTATACCGGCATCATGGGGGCGCTGGTTTCCGTACCGTTTCTCCCAGGCGTTTGGGAGCCGATTCCCTGGCCGGACAGCGGCCTGCTGGCGGTGTTGTGTTTCACCGGGATCGTGAGTCACTATCTGATGATTCAGGCACTGAAACTCACGCCTGCCGTGATTCTGCAGCCCTTCAACTACCTGGTGCTGCCATGGGCAATTGTGCTTGGGTACCTGTTTTTTGACGAGATCATCCCGCTATACAAATGGCTTGGTATTGCCCTGGTGGCTGGGGCAGGGCTGTTTGTGGCCCTGCGTCAGCGTCAGATCAAGGGGCTATGAACCGGCAGGCTGTTCAGGCCGGTGCCCGGCAGTCGATCACGTCAGGTTGCAGCGGGTCGGTGTAAATCCGTTCCACCATGGCCTGACGCGCCAGCAGGACGGCGCGCTGGTTGATGGAGCCTTTGTCGGTGATTTCGCCCTTGTCGATGTCCGGGGGCGAGTCCAGAATCATGGCACGCACCACCCGATTGGAGCTGCCGGTAGCCTGTGTGGCAAAATCACGCAGACGATCGGTCAGCTGTGCCCGGACCTGTGGATCATGAGCCAGTTCGGCTTCACGGGCACCCGGCTTGCCGGCCACCCGTGCCGCCGCATCAAGGTCGAGAATCAGCAGGGCACCGATGTAGTTGCGGTCCAGTCCGGTCAGCACGGCATCGCGTACCAGCGGGGCACAGGCGTGCACCAGCCCGCCACGCATCTTGGCGAAGTTGACCCAGGTGCCGGTTGAGAGCTTGAAATCCTCCGAGACCCGCCCGTCGAACAGTAGCCCCTTGCTGACATCGGTGTCATCCACAAACTTCAGCGCATCACCAATGCGGTAATAGCCCTCTTCATCAAACGCGGCCGCACTCTGTTCCGGCATGCGCCAGTAACCGGGGGTGATGGATGGTCCCTTGAGTCGCAGTTCGAGCTTCTGGCCATTGGGGACCAGCTTGAAGCTCAGGCCCGCTGCCGGCAGGCCGATTTCACCGGGGCGCTGCACCTCCCAGGTGGTGGTGGCGGCAAACGGGGCGGTTTCGGTGGAGCCGTAGCCGGTGACGATCA
>DAOPKY010000082.1:0-10249 GCA_035391465.1 Thiolinea sp.
GGACGAAGCACCGGATCAGCACTACAACCGGGGGGCATGCGTGGCTGTCGCAGCAGAAGCACAGGCCAGCCTGCAACGCGCCATCAGCGCCATTCCTGCAGATGCCATCGGTTCCCGCTGCCTGATCCGGCGTGAAGTGGCCCGGCAAATGATCCGTCAGGGCGTGGCGGTACAGGCCGATGCCGTCATCCGCCAGCGGGAACTGGATGACCGCTACAAAACCGCCAAAGTCAAGGCCATGACCGACACCCTGCAAGGGCAACTGCCGAACGTGGCCAGCGCCTTCAATCTGGTGGCCGAAACCATCAGCAACTCAGCCATGGCCAATTCCGAGGCATTCAACGGAGCCGCCTACACCGCCGCACGGGGCGCAGGTACCCTGTGGAATCGCTTTACCCAGCCGGCAGCATCCGGCTACGCAACAGCGCTTAACCAATACGGCCCGGCCACGCCAGTCACTGTTGGAGGATTTTTCTGATGGCATTCAACGCGCTTGACTCCCTGCTGGGGGATATGCAATTCAATCTAGTCAAACAATCGAATTTTGATTTGCCGTTTGGCGGTACCACCGACCGCGAATTTGATTTCCTGTCGCAGGCCGGAGCCATCAACAAAATGGCTCCCAACTTCCTCTCCTTCATGGCGGGCATCGGCGGGAGTAATCTGGCGACACAGGCCAACCGGGAGCTGCAGTTTGACCGCGCAAAACAGTTACGCGAGCTGAACTCCAACCTGGCTTACCGGGGAGCACTGACCCGCAATGCCGGACTGGAAGGGGATACCATGGCTGCCAGACTGCCATTTGTAGCCCCGGCAGCTGAAGCCGACATCAACCGTACCAATGCGCTGACCGGCTACACAGATGCCCAGACCGCCGGGCAGCAGCTCCAAAACGCTTACTATCCAGAGGCGACCCGCGCAGACATCAATTATCGTGATGCACAAACGGCTGCACAAACGTTGCAGAACCAGTATTACCCGCAGGAGGTGCAAAGTCAGATCAATAGTCGCAATGCACAGACCGGCAACCTGAATGCGCGGACAGCCGAACAACAATTCATAAATGACAATCTAGCTGCACGTGAGCGTCTCTATATTCAGGATAAAAACGCACAGATAGCCAGAGAACGGGCTCAGACGGGCTATTACAACGCCCAGAGCGGAGAAATGGCCCAGCAAGAACGGCTGATGCAGATGAAGGCCGATGCCTTCAGCGCCATGAACGACCTAGACACCAAATACCGCAACCAGCAGATCAGCGAACAAACCTATCAGGCCCAGCTGGCAAAGCTTAAAGCCGATGCCTTTGATGCCATCCGGGAGGAAGAAAGCGGCATCAACCAGGGTAGGGCAGCCGCACAAAATGCCATGGCTGCCGCCGGTAATGCCAGGGCAAGATATTACGATAGAGGCGGTGGGCAGAGCAGAAATAATCAGCAGTCCTACGGCATGCCAACAGTAATAACGCCCAGGGGCGTGCAGCCACCCGTGCCACCCACTACGCCTGCAGCCACCCCCAGCAATTACATCACCCAGCCCGGCAGCACTGCTGTTGTCCCCACGTCAATCAGCACCACAACGCCAGTAATGCGCGACTATAACGAAGCTCTTGGCCTGCCTGGTATCACTAAGAGGATGGTTGACATGGCCATGAGCGGGCAGGTCAATGCGTTGTCCGGCAACCCGTTAACCCGCGAAGAAATGCAGTCGATGATGGCTGTGCAACAGGCGCTGGGGTACTGACACTTGAAGCTGGACCAATCCGGCCTGTTGTGGGCCATGACTGCGCTGACCAATCAGGGCCACCCTGATCCAGAAGGATTAATTGCCCGCGTGGAGTCGCAATCGCCGGACATCGGCAACATTGCGGGCATCAGCCGGGAGTCAGCACGCGCAGTCGGAATCAGCAATCCGGATGAGCCGGTTATGTCCCTTTTTGCCGCCGCCCTGCATGATGCACAAACCGGCAAGCGCTACAGGATAGCCGACAGCACCCGGGCCAATCTGAACGCCCGCGTTGATGATGCCTTGATGGCCGGCGCACAACCCCGCAACCCGTTTCTGGATGCCACCGGCCACCTGACGCTGATGCACAAAACACGGGAAACCAAGCCAGCCGATGATGAAAGCATGCTGGAACACATTTTCAATTTGATGGACGAGGTAATGTAATGGCGCTGGACCTGAATCAATACGGCATATTCGAGCCTGAGCAGGTTCCTGATGAAAAGGAACGCGCTGCATTATTTCCAACGCCAAAGGCATTTATTCAAGAATACGAAAATTCTGGGGTCACTGATTTAGGGGCACTCGGTAAGACCTATGCCGCTGCGTACAAAAAGTATGCAAGGCAGATAGGCATGCCGGAGCTGAATGCAACAGCCAATGCCAACATCATTGAAAGTCAGCTTTTTGAAGGGATTTCCGACCCACAGGCATTCTATGCCAACTACGACAGTCTGACAGGTATCCAGCCGCCAGAAACCCCGGTGCAAGCCAAAGAACAGGAGCAGGCCGGTATTCCAGGCAGCCTATTGCATGGTGCCGGTGGTGCTGTTGGTGGCAGCATCTCCGGCATTTCAGACGCGGGACATGCATTGGGTGCAAATTTCGGGACACTGGTCAGGTTTCGTGATGATATTTTGCCGAGCTATGTGTCACCGGAAGAGACCCGGTTTCTGCAGCAGAATTTTCCACAGTTGATGGGTATTGGCTCAGACCCTATTTACCAAGCGGGAAAAGGCATCAAAAACATCACCGCCACAGAAAACCCCTCAACCATCCCGGCGGCTATCGGCAGTGCACTGGGAACGCTGGGCACGGTAGCTGTGGGCGGCATGGCCGGGCTTGGCGCAAAAGGCGCAACCGCACTTGGCATGCTGCAGAGTGCCAACCAGCTGGCCAACGAAGGCGCGGACGACTACCGGGAAACGCTGGAAAAACAGGGCAAACCGCTGGATGCAGATCAGCTTGCCAATACTACCTTGTTCAATTCTGCCCTGTCGCTGGCCGATGCCTTCCCCGGTGGCCGTCTTGCCAAAAGCATGGGCCTGACCGCACTGGATGATGCAACCGGCGGCTTTATCAAAAAAGCCGTGCTGGGTGCGGCATCCGAGGGGGCAACTGAGGTCGCGCAAACGCTCGCACAGAACTGGATAGCCAATGGCATCGTGAAATACGATCCTGACCGCGACACCTGGGAGGGTGCTGACGAAGCACTGGTCGGGGGAGCTGGTGCCGGTGCCTTTATGAATTCGCTCGTCCATCTGATCGGTGGGCGCAGAGTGTCAGGTACCGGAGGTGAGTCAGGAATAAACGAAACGCAAACAGCACCAGAGACACGATCGACGACAACGACCGCGCAGTCAGTCAACCCGCTGGATAGCTTTGTTGAGCAGGAGGCCGGGGAGGCCGTCACGCAAGTTAGCCGGGAACTGGCGGGGACTGAGCGGCAAGCAGCGGCACAACCGCAGGCTAGCGGCCTGTCTGCCCTCATCAGTTCAGGTGAAGGCGGCTATGGCTCATACAATCGCGGCAAGGCGGGCGATGCCAACGGTGCAGAAATCGACTTCAGCCAGATGACGGTTGCCGAGTTGATGCAGGCTCAGGCGCTCCCGGAGGGCGACCAGAACCGCATCTTTGCCTTCGGCAAATACCAGATCATCCCATCCACGCTGCAAGAAGCCGTGCGGGCACTCAGAATCGACCCGAACACCAGCGTAACGCCGGAATTGCAGGAGCGGATTTTCTCCGGCTTCCTGCTCAAAGGGAAGCGCCCAGATATTGAAGGGTACATCACCGGACGGCATGACGACCTGACCCGCGCACAAAAAGCAGGATCACAGGAATGGGCCAGCATCGCCAACCCGGAAACCGGGCGCAGCTACTACGATGGTACCGGCAACAACAGCGCCAGCATCTCCGCCGACCAGTTTGGCGCAGGATTGCAGGCTGCCCGTGCCGCCTACCGGCAGGCGATCGAAAGCGGGGCAGAGCCGGAACAGGCATGGCAGCAGGCCATCGGCACACCCGCACCGGCGGCAAACGGGCAGACGGCTGCAGGTCAGCCACCGTCCGATGTACAGACAGGCAACGGCGAAATCACCATCCGCATCAATAGCGGCTACCAGCAGACTGCACGGCAACAGCCTGAGCCAACGCCAGACAACTACATCGAGCCACCCGGTACTAGCGCCATATTTCCGGAGCCGGTCACAGCGGGGCCACAGGATACAGTGCCAGCCGCCGATAACACCCCGGAACAACAACAGATTCAGCTTCCGGACGGCACGACAACCACCACAACGACGGGGCAGCCCGATACCGCAGCCATTCGTCAGGCCGACATCTACGATGCAGAAAACAACCGGTACCAGGCCGAATACGACATCATTGATGCAGCAACGCTGACGCCGACTATCGACAAGGCCGATAACCAGTACCGGGACCGAACCCGTACAGCGCTGCAGGCACAGGTCGACAGCATAGCAGCCAACCCGGTCTATGGCCGACTCAACACGCAGCACAGCACATTCACCGACGGCGCGCCGGTGCTGGCAAATGGCGACACGCTGATAGCAGGCAATGGCCGCATGGCCGGGCTGAAACAGGCATACGAACAAGGCACGGCTGACAACTACCGCCAGCAGCTCACACAGGATGCCGGGCGACTGGGTTTTGACACGGAAGCCATCAGCCGGATGCAGCAACCGGTACTGGTGCGCAGGATGCAGGGCGATGTAAACACCAGCAAGCTGGCAGTCCTGAGCAATATCGGCACCGGTGCCGCAATGTCCGACCTTGAGCAGGCAAAAGTCGACGCGGGTTATATCAGGCATCTCGGCGACTTTAACCCGGCAGACGATGCCGAAATCAATTTCCAGTCAGCACCCGGATTATTCCAGCGTCTGCGTTCTGCAGCACCGGAAGGCGAGCGCAATAACATCATGACCGCTGACGGAAAAGTGTCGGCTGATGGCGCACGCCGGGTGAAAAATGCCCTCATGTATATGGCCTATGGCGATTCACCGGTCCTCGCCGACATGGTGGAATCTCAAGACCCGGACCACATCAATATCACCAAGGCACTGGTGCAGGCGGCACCCAGGCTGGCCGAGATGCGCGACAGTATCAGGCAGGGCATTATCTACGATGCCGACATTACGCCGGACATCGTGCAAAGTTTCAGCCTGTTCAAACAGATTCGCCGCGACCAGGGCAACACGATTGACAGCTGGATCAGCCAGCAGGATGCATTCAGTCAGACCCCGGAGACGGTAAAGACACTGATCCGCCGTCTGGACGAAGGCGCAAAAAAACCCGGCCAGTTGCGCGACTTTTTAAATGCCTACGCCGACAAGCTGAAAACCTACGGCAACCCGAACCAGCAGGGCATGTTTGGCGGGAACCCCGTGCCAACAAACATCGAGGTATTGCAACGTGCAGAACGAGACACCTACCAACCGCCAGCCCCCCCAATTGCAGGCACTACAACCGCCAGCGCCGGCCGACCAGGACCAGCAGGCACTGGAAACCCTGACCCGGCTGGCGCAAAAGCTGGAGCAGAACCCCGAGCTGCTGAAACTGGTGCAGGAGGCGCTGGACGAAGCGGGACTGTAGGACCGCGTTTCAATATATCGCCAAGAATCGACTCTGATATCGATTGGCTGGATCGTGGCGATCCTGTTACAGCCATGAAGGGTGATGAAATACCGGTCTTTGACAAGCGAACTGATCTTGCCAGATGGGTCGGAAACTACTGGAATGAAAAATATGGCGGCAAAGTAACAAACCCTGATCTGGGTGAAGTTTTTATCAGCAAGCAATCTGCCAGAAACTCCATTGCCCACGGAAGCACTCGCGCCAAAGAACAGGCATTTTTGCTGATACCGGAAGGGCTGAAGCAAGGGCGGCTGCTGGGTCAGCTCCCGCAATCAGACGGAAAACTGCAAGCGCATATCGTTGGCGCACCGGTCCGAATTGGCGACAATGATTACAAGCTGCTGATGCTGATTCGCCAGGACATGAACGGCAAACGGTTATATGTGCATGAGGCAATACTGATGGACAAAAATGACTCCACGGAAGCGTTCATAACGTCTGCCGCTTCCCTTGACGGGGCTGAGCCACAACGCGCAAACCGTGGAGCTATCTATGATTTTATGCGTCAGTTGCGGGAAAAACAAGGCACAAACTTCAGCCTGCAACCGACCACCCTCGACCAGACCATCACCCAGACCGCGCAACGTGCCGGTCTGGACCAGATTTCTGAAGACGCCCTGACCGAGGTCTTCAGCAGTCGCCCCAAGAACGACAAAATCACCACCCGTCTGCTGCGTGACTACTTCGCCGCGAACCACACCCCGACCGACCAGCACCCGGACTCGCGCAGCTTTGTTACCGCCCGCATGGCCGAACTGCGCAACAGTGGCGCATTGCAGGCCGTCACGGATGCGTACAACGCCGGGCAAACCCTGAGCCTTTCCGACAGCAACCCACGGACCCCGATCAGCCGCGAACGGGCAGAATCCACCATCCGCCGTATCATCGGTGACCGCGTTCCGGTGGAAACCACCATCCCGGATCACATCCGCGCCATGGCGGGCGATGCCACCGACCGGGTAAAGGGAGCCTACTACCAGGGCACTATCTACATCGACGCCGACAACATGGGCAGTGCAGCGGAAGCGGAAGCCGTGGCCGTGGAGGAACTGACCCATGCCGGGGTGATCAACCTGCTGGGTAATGAGTATGACACCCGGCTGCGTGACCTGTATGAGGCGATTGGCGGTGAGGCCGGCATCCGCCGCTTTCTCAAAAAGCACAATATCGCCATGGCCGAGGACTATTTCAGCCAGCCCGCAACGACCCAGATGGATGAACTGCTGGCGCATTTGGAAGCCAACAAGGGAACGCTCACCGTCCGCGTCAAACGTGCACTGCAAAAAGTATTTGGACACATCCGCGAACAACTGCGCCGACTGGACGCGCGTATCTTGCCGAAACTCTCCGACAGTGACCTTGTGCTGCTGGCAGGCCGCGCGCGCAAAACAGCGGGACAGGAGCAAGCGGCCCCTATGCAGGTCGATACAGCACGGACAGATGCCGCAATATCGCCCGACATCCGGTACCACCTCGCCCCAAAGGAATCCTCACGGCGTCACGAAATGGCCGACATCGCCGCCATGTCCGGCAAACGCATCAACCGCGCACGTAACCTGCAACGCTATCTCAACAGCGACACCGCGCAGACATGGCAGGACCGATATGCCGCAACCAAACGCGCCATCTACGGCGACAAAGACCAGTGGGCTGAAATCAAAAAATGGACAGCCCGCCACCTGGGCGCAAACTCAACCCTCGGCAGGAATGTGGCCGATGCGCGCCGTGGGATTGACTGGGCGCGTGCTGCCGTGCATGACCAGATCACCTCCGACATCGTGGCGCTGGAATTTGTTGTCCAGAACATTTACAAAAAACACCGCGCCGACCTCACCCGCGCCGAACAGGATGAATTCCATCAGGTCCTGACCGGCCAGCTACGTTACGGTAGCGAAGAACTTCAGGCGCAGGTCGACGTATTCCGCGCTAAAATTGACCGTGCCTCAACCGACCTGATCAGTTCAAAATACGATGAAATGCAGATGCGTATCAACGAGCTGACCGACGAAGGCAGGGCTGCACTGGGAAAAATCGCCGGACGCCTAAAGGCCGGTGACAAGGACGTGCCAGTTCCGCCGCAACTGGTGCACATTGCCAACCTGCAACGCCAGATCAACACCATCACCGGTAACCTGGGCAAGTACGTCACCCGTTCCTATCAGGCATTCAGCGACCCGAAGTGGATTGACAAGGTGCGCAAAAAGCCCGTGTACGAGGACGCGGTTAGGTACCTCGCCGAGCAGGACAACCTGACCGACAGCGAAGCCCGTGGCACGCTGAACGAGTGGCTGGAGTCGACCAGAGGCCACGACAGCATGGTCACGTTCTCCGTCCTGCAAGGGACAAACGAAGGCATCATGAAGCGCAGGAAGGATATTCCGCCAGTGCTGCGCGAGGTGCTTGGCGAGTACACCGACCCCGTGTACAACTACGCCAACTCACTGGTGCAGACCGGCGAATATGTCGCCCGTCAGCGTTATCAGCTGCAACTGCGCAAACTGCTGGAGGCCATGCCGGGCATCGCACACATCGGCAAGCGTCCCGAGGCGGAGCGGTTCGTGCAATTCCCGGATTCGCCCGCCTATTCCGCCCTGCGCGACCTGTGGATAGACCGGGATTTCATGGCTGACCTGGAGGAATTCGGCAGCCTGAAACCCATCATGGACAATACCCTGTACCGTGGGCTGGTATCCACGTCTGCCGCCGTCAAACTGGGCAAGACCGTTGCAGCCCCTACAACGCAGATGCGCAATTTCTGGAGCGGGTTTTTGCTGCTGGCCGCCACTGGCCATTCGCCACTGGGTAATTTTACCGACGCATTCAACACCATGAAAAACGCCCGCAACCGGGTCGGCACATGGTCGGGAGAACTCAAACTCAACAGCGAGCAGGCCGCCGAACTGAATCAGAAATACGTCCGCCTGGGCGTGCGTCGGGATGGCTCAAGCTCTGGCGAACTGGAACGCATCTTCCGCGACTTCCATAACATGAGCAACGAGATTAAAGAGCGCGGACTGCTCAAAAAAGGCTGGTCCGTGTTGCTGCGCTCCTACCAGTTTTCGGACGACTTTTTCAAAATCATGGCGTTCGAGAAGGAAGCCGCTGACCTGCAGCAGACTGGGGGACTATCCCGTGCCGACGCTGAACAGGAAGCTGCCCGCCGCATCCGCGACACGATGCCAACCTACTCCATGTTGCCGCAAGCCGTGCAGCAGCTGCGGCAATTCCCGCTAATGGGGCCGTTCGTTGCATTCCCGTTCGAGATGTTCCGCACGGCTGAAAATAATGTCAGATACATGATGCAGGACTGGCAACGCGGCAAGACCAACCCAGCCTACCGCAAAATGGCAACCAAACGTGCGCTGGGCATGTTCACTGCCTATGCCCTGCCCTCTATCGCCTCCCTGCTCTCCATGGCTCTTGCCGGAATCGAGGATGAGGACGACGAGGCGCTGGATCATTTCGGCAGCGACTGGCGCAAAGGCCAGCTCAGGCTATACCTGGGCAATGGCGAAACCGGAGCACGCTATGTTGACCTCACGTCACTGGTACCGTCTGAATTTGTTGTCCGCGCTGTCCGTGAGGGATGGCAGGAGGGGTCCCGCGCCGATGATGTGGCATCCGGCATCTGGTCAGGTCTGTCACAAGCCCTGCTCAATGCTGGACAACCGTTTTACTCGATGGACATTGCCACCAAGGGTTTTGCTGAGATTGCCGCCAACAACAACAGCTATGGCCGCCCGATCTACGGCGAAGGCAAAACACTGGCCGACCTCATCAAGCACCCGGCAGAGAACGCGCAGCACATCGACGAACTAACCGGATACATCGCCAGCCAGTTTGGCCCGGGTGTGGTGCAGAATTTCAAGGATTTCGGGCGAGCGCTGGCTGGGACAGTCGGAACTGATGGTGGGCTGGACGTTATCAACGAGTACGCAGCCGGGATCGGCGGCAATGTATCGCGCAGCGGCAAGCAGGCCACCGGATGGGATGCAGCACTGGCGCTGGCTGGGTTCCGCGTGACAACGCAGGACATGAGCACGCTGGGACTGTCAGCATCCGGTCAGACACGCAACAAAATTGCGAGTTACTCCTCTGAGTTCAAGCAGGCACTGGACACGACTGTCAACCTGTCGCCTGATTTTATCGACGGCCAATTGGAGCAGCTACTGGCTGACCGGAAACGCGCTTACGATAAAATGAGCGACCTGATCAAATATTACCGAAACAAAAAATGGACAGACGCACAGATACAGGCCGCACTGTACGAGCGCAACCGCACCCTCGGCAAAAATGCCGTGGCCGAACTGCTGCGCGGCAAAACGCCGATCTACGAGCCGTCAAAGGAATTGCTGTCTCGTTCGCTGTCCGCCGTCGACCGTATCCAGGACCCTGCAGTCCGATTCCGCGCCAAGCAGGCGCTGGCCGGGCGTTACCGCTATGTTGTGCAGCGGGCGAATGAGTTACAGAATGAACAAGCGCCATGAGATTGCCGGATAAAAAGGCTTCCCATGTTCCCCGCGAGTGCGGGGAGATTGAGTCGCCATAAATACAGACCGGAACAACCACTCATCCACCCTGCAAAAAA
>DAOPKY010000083.1:0-9999 GCA_035391465.1 Thiolinea sp.
TACAGGTTGAGATCCTTGTGAAAGATCATCAGGGTGATCAGGGCACCGAACCCGAACCACATCAGGATGGCACCAGGGGCAAATACCTCCAGGGCCAGCAGCAGGACCCCGAAGACCAGCCAGTGCCAGTATTCCACCAGGGTTGGCAGCGGTTCCATGGCCTTACCCCCGGGTTTTCGGATCGTTGACGGCTTTCCAGAGTTCGCTGATGCTGCCGATGGAGCCGATTACACTGCTGGCATCCAGCGGCATAAACACGGTTTTCTGTTGATTGGAGGTCGCGAATTTGCCCAGTGCATCCACGTATTTCTGGGCCACGAAATAATTCAGTGCCTGCACATCACCCTTGGCGACGGCTTCCGATACCATTTCCGTGGCTCGGGCTTCAGCCTGTGCCTCACGCTCACGGGCTTCGGCACGCAGGAACGCGGCGGTTTTCTCGCCCTCGGCTTCCAGTATCTGGGATTCTTTCAACCCCTGTGCTTCAGTAATCTGGGCACGTTTTTTACGCTCAGCCGTCATCTGCAGATTCATGGCCTGCACCAGCTCGTTCGGTGGTTCAATATCCTTGATTTCGACCCGCAGGACCTTGACACCCCAGGCATTGGTGGCTTCATCAACAATCGTCAGGACCCGTGCCCCGATTTCATCCCGTTTGCTCAGCAGATGGTCCAGTTCCATGGAGCCGCAGACCGAACGCAGGTTGGTCATGGTCAGGTTGAGGATGGCATTTTCCAGATGATTGACTTCATACGACGATTTGGCCGGATCAAACACCTGATAGAATACCACGCCGTCAATATTCACATTGGCATTGTCGGCAGTGATCACCTGTTGGGGCAGGATGTCCAGTACCTGTTCCATCATGTTGACCTTGCGCCCGACCCGGTAGATCACGGGTACAATGAGACCCAGTCCGGGTTGCAGGGTACGCACATAGCGCCCGAAGCGTTCAATGGTGTAGTTGTAACCTTGGGGGACCATCTTGACCCCCATGAACAACAGAACAATCACCAGTACCAGAATGGCAGCGGCAATGGAAGGAAAATCCGGCAGCATGGGCAACTCCTCGCATCTGATTAAATCGTTGTTTATATACGTTTTGATTTTATTCTGATTCTGATTGTAGTGCTTTTTGATGCAAGTGCGGTAATAAACCTGATACAGCGCTGACGTTTTACCGAATGGCGGGAACGGGAATGATCGGCAGGCTGCCTGTCAGGGACGTTGTTAAATACGTCCCTGCAGGTTTTGAGTGTGGCTGTTTTTCAGTTGGCAGCTGCCGGTTCGGCAGCATTTTCCGGTGCATTATCGACATCAGCCGGGATGTCCTCCGCATTCGGGAAGACGCTGGTATCGCTGGCCGGATTGGATGTGCCTTCCGGCAGGGGGGCAAAGTGCCCGTCGTTTCCGGTTGCTGCCGGTGTACCTGTCTCAGCGGACGGAGCCGGTGCCGCTGCTGTGGCGGCAGGGCCGGGAGCGGTTGCCGGAGGGGGTGACAGGCGGGATTGGGGCTGGCTGCCGGGATGAGGCAGGCCCGGTGCGGGGATGCCGGGTTGCGGATAGGGGGCTTCCTGCCAGACTGGCGGGTAGTAGCCCGGTCCCCAGTTGTTGCCCCGGTTCCAGGGCATGCTGTTCCAGTTACCGCCATTATTGCCCCAGCTCCAGGGCATGCTGTTCCAGCCGCTGCCATTGCCCCAGTTGAAGTTGGGGCCACCACTCCAGCCGGGATTCCAGCCATTGCCGCTGCCCCAGTTGAAGTTGGGGCCACCGCTCCAGCCGGGGTTCCAGCCATTGCCGCTGCCCCAGTTGAAGTTGGGTCCACCGCTCCAGCCGGGATTCCAGCCATTGCCATTACTCCAGTTGAAGCCGGGGTTGCTGTTCCAGCCGGGACTCCAGTTGAAGCCGTTCGCCTGCAGGCCCGGGCTCAGAATGATGAGGGCGGGTAAGGTAAGTCGCGTTAAAATTCCCCTCATGGGTCTCCTCCCTTGCGTGGTGTAACGAAAAGGCCGGACATCATGCCCGGCCTTTGCAGTATAAACCATTCCGTGTACAGGCATTAATTGCCCGGTTGGGCTGAACTGGCTGCCGCCGGTCCGGGGGCGCTGGCTGCCGGTGCAGTCGGGGCAGGGGCCGGCATCTGACCGTAAGGCATCATCGGCATCTGGCCATAGGGCATGGGAGCCGGCATCTGACCGTAAGGCATCATCGGCATCTGGCCATAGCCATAAGGCATGGGAGCCGGCATCTGTCCATAGGGCATCATCGGCATCCCGTAACCGGGGCCATTCATGAAAGGCATGCCGCCGTAGTTGCCGTAGTTATTGTTGTTATCATCAAAGCTGTCCACCATCTCCTGCATCCAGTACATCGGAGTCCATTCCGGCCAGTCGTTTTCTTCGTAGTAAGGGCCGTAAGGCCCCATTTTCCATTCACCGTTGTTATTATTAAAGAAGTCAAAATCAGCACTGGCTGATGCAGAAAGTGCCAGCAGGCCCAAGCCAATCAGAACCTTGTTCATGGGTTTCTCTCCAGGTAAGCGGTTAAAAGCAGATTACGAAAAGCAGCATATAAGAATATTCTAATATTGTCAATCATGATTGAACCACTTCAATCCCCGCTCTGTCACCACACCGTCCAGAGGAATATCCCAGGGGCGATGTGCCAGGGTTTCGACCTGCTGGAAAGCATAGGCAAAACCCAGCAGGAGCGGGCGCGGATGGCTGTGCTGCCGTAATTTGAAGGCAAAGCTGCGGTCATAATAGCCACCTCCCATGCCCAGACGCTTGCCGATTGCATCAAAACCCAGCAGTGGCGTAATGACCAGGTCGAGCTGCCGGGCCGGCAGCAGGTGATGGCTCTGCAGTTTGGGTTCATCAATCCGGTAGCGGTTGGTGCGGAAGCGGGTGCCGGCATGCCAGCGCAGAAACAGGAGTCCCTGATGCCGGCAGGGTGACAGAACCGGCAGGTAAAAACGCTGGCGCGGGTTGGCAGGGTGACGCAGGGCCAGCGGGCTGATTTCCCCTCGAACCGGCAGGTAAATGGCAATATTGCGTGCTGCCCGGAATACACGCTCGCCCAGCAGGTGTTGTACCGCCTGTTGTGCACATGCGTGCTGTTCCTGCGGGGATAACAGCCGGCGTCGGGTTTTCAGGGTCCTGCGCAGGGCTTTGAGGTCGGTCGTCATGAGTGGCCTGTCCGGAAAATCACCGGACAGACAGGTTAGCGCGTTTGTATCCGCTTGTCAGTTCAGTTGTTGCGGAACATCAGTTCCACTTCCTCAATCCGGAACACCTGCTCATTGGCCAGCTTGTCCACCTGATCCACACCACTGAGGGACTTGGAGTGCATCAGGTACTCTCCCTTCTGGTTGCGTTCAATGGTCAGCCGGCTGATTCCCTGGCCGCCCAGTACCACCCGGGGCTTTTTGTCCAGTGGAATGACATGCCCTTTCTTTCGCCCGCTGAGAATCTCCAGCCGTGGCGTGCCGGCATTATCCATCAGGCGCGGATGGACGCTCAGCTGGCGGATCTGGGTCAGCAGGCCGACATCGTTACGGAAGACGAGCCGGTATTTGCCGATGGCGATAATGTCATTGTCGATCAGCATGTGTTTCTGGCCTTTGACATTATTGACATATACCCCGTTGGTACTGCCATCGTCCTCCAGAAAACAGTCCTCACCCGCATTGATCAGACGGGCATGGCGACTGCTGACGGTGCGTTCCGGCAGTACAATGTCGCAATGATTGTTGCGGCCAATGGAGTAGCTGGGCTTGCTCAGCCGGATGCGCTGGACGATCTGGTTGTTCAGGTGGACAATGAGCTGGGCCATGGCGGTTAACTCTCGAATGATCCTGTACGGTTCATATTGAGGGCCAGATTCCGGCCCGTTACCATCGCACGCATGACTTCAATCAGGCGCGGGGCATGCTCCAGCGGCAGAATGATGCGGTTTGAGTGCTGTGGTGTGGTAACACCGGTACGGAAGCAGGGGTTCAACTCAGTCAGGGTATTGGCCGGCAGGCCGGCATAGGAAGCCACGGCACGCAGGTCTAATGTCCTGTTGACCCGAACCTGGGTCAGTTTGGCTGCATTCGGCGTTTCCGGCAGGCGGATGCCGTAACTGGCTGCATTCCCGATCAGCTCCTTGAAGGCCAGCAGTTTGGGAACATAGTTCATGGTTTCCTGTGGCAGCGACAGGTTCCAGAAAGTCGGCTTGAGGCCACGGGCACGGGCCTGTTTGATTGCACGGTGCACCCGGTTTTCACCGCAGTTGTAGGCAGCCAGGGCCAGCAGCCAGTCACCATTGAACTCCCGGTTCAGTTTCTGCAGATAGTTCAGGGCAGCACCGGTAGCAGCAAACGGGTCCATGCGGGCATCATACTGACCCTTGGCACGGTTGAGGCCGTAGATTTTCCCGGTGGAGGGGATGAACTGCCACAGACCGGCAGCACCGGCATGGGAAAATACATCCGGATTGAAACCGCTTTCCACGAACGGCAGCAGGGCAATCTCGGAAGGAATGCCGCGCCGGTTCACCTCCTCGATGATCATGTGCAGGAAGGTATCTGCCCGTGCAGACAGGATGCTCATCTGGCCGGGACTGCGGGCATAGCTCTGGATAAACTTGCGTACCCGCGGATGACTGGAATAGTCCGGCAGCTTGAAGGTGGCGAAAACCCGGTCCCAGGCCGACGCATCATCCTGCTGATAGAAGATGCCATCGTTGCCATTCCAGACCGGAGCGGGTGGCTGCGGGCGTGCGAATGTGGCCAGTTGCAGCTGTGGTGCCTGCTGATACTCCGGGTTCTGCCGGGGCGCATTCAGGAATTGCGGCGGGCTGTTGTAATGAGGTATCTGTCGGTTGGCACGTGACTGGGCCATGACCTGACGCTGGTTTTCCGCCTGCTGACGCTGGCGTGCCAGCTGCTGATTCCGTTGCTGCTGGCGCTGCCATTCGATCTGGCGTTGCCGGGCCTGTTGCTGCTGGCGCTGAATGGCCTGCTGCTGCCAGACCTGCTGCTGGCGTTGCTGTTGCCAGGCAGGCATCTGGTCGGGCAGGGGCAGGGCTTCAGGGATATTCTGTCCACCCCCGAGGTAGTTCAGGGGCAAGGCTTCAGGCGGATTGGCACTGGCCGTACCGGTTGAGAAAACGGCAATGGCAACGGCCATGCCAGCAAAGGCTGCTTTATGGTTGTTCATTGGAAGCCCCAGTTTGTTGTTGTCATTCTTCTGACGGGAGCAGCTCATGCTATTGTGTCGATCCGGCTGGTGCAGGTTCGTTGCGGCACGTTTTTGCCCCCTCGCAGAGGCTCCCGCTGTTATGCTGTTTTATTTTTTTGGTTATTGTTCCCTTTTCGATACAACGAATGCATGAAATGAGCAATAAAAAACCAGCTAAGGCCGATTATAGGAAGGCAACTGCGGCAGAACCTGAACAGGCGCTGTTGCAGTTACGTCGCTGGTATGCCTCACGACAGGGCCAGTACACCCTGCAGGCGGTACAGTCCTGTGTCGGTAAAATGATCACTGATGTGTTCGGTTATTATGCATTGGAAATTGGAGGCATGCCGGATACCTGTCACCTGCTGCAGGAGTCGCGCATCGTCAACTGTTTTCGCATGGTTCCTGATGGCAGTCTGGTGGCAAAGGCCGGTTTGCAGGCCGACTTTATCGGTACCAGTGAGTCCCTGCCGGTGGCGTTTGACAGTCTGGATCTGGTGATCGGCTGCCATGTGCTGGACATGTCGGCGGCACCACATCAGGTCTTGCGTGAAATCGAGCGTGTGCTGCTGCCGGAAGGGCATTGTGTGCTGGTGGGTTTCAACCCGGTCAGTCTGCTGGGATTGCGCCGTTTCTGGCGACAGCTGTTCCGGCACCAGACACCGGGGGCCTATACGGCATTCCGGGTGCGGGACTGGTTTGAGGTGCTGGGGTTTGAAGTGCTGGAAACACGTACCATCGGCTTTCGTTCCGGGTTCTGGCGTGATGGCCTGTTCCGGCGCATGGCCTGGATGGAGCGTCTGGGTGAGCGCTCACGCCTCGGGCTCGGAAATGTACATGTCATTCATGTGCGCAAGCGGGTTTCGCGCCTGACGCCGATTCGTCCCAGAATGCACCCGCGCCCGATCCTGAATCCGGGCATGGCCATCAACTCGGGAGCCGGTAGAATGGGCAAGGTGACGGGGCGGGTGGATAAGCAGCAGCATGAGTGATAAGTGATACATGAGTGAATTGACAGGGGGATGCCTGATGGAAGCAAAAAAGGTGGAAATCTATACCGACGGAGCCTGCAAGGGTAATCCGGGACCGGGTGGCTGGGGAGCCCTGCTGCGCTATGGCGGACGCGAGCGTGAGTTGTATGGTTATCAGGCCCGGACCACCAACAACCAGATGGAGCTGCTGGCCGTGATTGAGGCACTGGGTGCCTTGAAGGGACCCTGTGTTGTGCGTCTGACCACGGATTCAAAATATGTCATGCAGGGGATGACCGAGTGGCTGGCGGGCTGGAAGCGCAAGGGCTGGAAAAATGCCGCCGGCAAACCGGTCAAGAATCAGGAGCTGTGGCAGCGTCTGGATCAGGCGGTGCGACCGCATCAGGTTGAATGGCACTGGGTCAAGGGGCATAGTGGCCACCCCGAGAATGAGCGGGTGGATGCGCTGGCCAATCGCGCCATTACCGAGAAGCGTGGCCATCAGCATGACGCCAGCGTGTGATGAATGTGTGAACACGGATACCCGATAAGTTGAACAGATCAACAAATCACCTGACAGGCAGAAACCATGAGCAGACAGATTGTACTGGATACCGAAACCACCGGACTCGACACCCGGGACGGGCACCGCATTATCGAGATCGGCTGTGTGGAGATGGTCAGCCGCCAGTTGACCGGTAATAATTTTCACCTTTATCTGCAACCTGACCGTGATATTGATGCCGAGGCCATTGAAGTCCACGGGATCACCGGCGAGTTCCTGGCTGACAAACCGCGTTTTGAGGCGATTGCCGAAGATCTGGTTGCCTACCTGGAGGGTGCGGAACTGATCATTCACAATGCACCGTTTGATATCGGGTTTCTGAACTACGAGCTGGCCAGGGTCGGTCGCAGCTTTAAAACCATGAATGAATACTGTACCGTGACGGATACACTGGTCATGGCACGGGAGTTGTTTCCGGGACAGCGCGCCAGTCTGGATGCCCTGTGCCGGCGCTACGAGATCAACAATGCCCATCGCACGCTGCATGGTGCCTTGCTGGATGCAGAGATTCTGGCCGATGTGTATCTGGCCATGACCGGTGGACAGGTCAGTCTGATGCTGGGGCGTGGTGATGCCGGGGCTGCCGGCAGCAGCAGTGTGGCCGGACGCCGCCAGGTCGTACTGGATGCCGGCAGCCTGCCGGTAGTGCGGGCGGGCGGGGACGAGCTGGCTGCCCACCAGCAGCGGCTGGCCGAGATCGAAAAGGCCGCCGGGCGTTGTCTGTGGGCTGACTGACTGCCCGGACCGGCCGGCAGCCGGTTTGAACAAAACAGGCTGGATGAACGACTGTCTGGCTGATGGCAGGCATTTCACCCCGATGCCGTCCATGAAACAGGTTTGATGATCGGAGGTAATGAGTGTCAACCCCACTGGGAAACATGAGCTGGCTTGATCCGGTCCGCTTCAAAAGTGCCGCCTCCCGGCGTTTCATCGAGTTTTGTCGCCAGGACCTGGCTGCAGCTGATCCGCGCCCGGACAAGGAGGCGCTGCAGCTTTACCGGGAAGCTGCCCTGCTGGTGCTGGAGCGGCTGGAGACCCTGTCCAACCGGAGGGACAGGTCATGATCATCACCGATCTGTTGGCCGAAGATTTCCGTAAATACGAATACCTGCATCTGGAAGCGCTGCCCGAGCGGGGTGTGCTGGCACTGGTCGGTGGCAATGAGTCCGGCAAGAGCAGCATCGGTGACGCCATCGCCTTTGCCCTGTTCGGGCACTCGCTGACACTCGGTGCGGAAGACAGCGGCAAGCTGGTACGCTGGGGCAGTCAGGCTGCCAGCGTGACCCTGTCGTTCCGCCAGCGTGGCAGGCATTACCGGCTGGCTCGCCGGGTTGATCCGGGCAGTACCCAGTCCGTCTCGCTCTGGAGTGTGGATGAGAGCCGGACCCTGGCTGATACGCAGCCTGAAGTGGCGCGGGTTCTGAAAACCATACTGGGTTACGATTATCCGGCGTTTGTCCGGGCTTTTTACTGGAGTCAGCAGGTCAGCACTGACAGCAAGGCTGATACTGAAAGCCTGCGTGCCATGGCCGGCGTTCGGGGTTATCTGCTGCTGGAGCAGCAGTTGCAGCAGGAGCATCAGCAGGAAGCGGGTGCGCTGGAGCAGGTACAGGCCGAAATGCAGGCATTGCGCCAGAATCGCGATACGCTGGCACTGGATCGGGATTTGCTGCCGGTGCTTCTGGATATTCGTGAGACGCTGGAGGATCGGCAGCGTGGCAGTAACAGCCTGTTGCGTTCCATTGATTTGTCAGTTCGTTCCTATCCGGAGGGGCATGCGCGCTTTCATGCATTGCTCAGACGGCTCAAGTGGCTGAGTCATCTGGCAAGCGTTGGTATCGGGGCTTTTCTGCTGCTGTTTGTTGCAGGCATGCTGCTGTCCTGGCTGCCGGGCATGTTTACCGGGCTGGGATTGGAGCCGGAGACCTTGGTACGCCTGGGGCGCATGCTGTTATGGTGTGGCATGGTTGCGGCGCTGATGGCCAGCGGACTCCTGTTCTGGGGCTGGCATGCGGAACAGAAGCGCCTGCCGCCCCTGCGTGATCAGTCGCTGCGTTTTTCTGCCAGTCTGGCCAATGCCGTGCGCCAGTTGGGCAGCTCCATTGCGGAGGCGCTGGGTGAGCCGACGGAGCATTATCTGGTCAGGCGCAACGTGCTGATGCCGCAGGCACAGGCCGCAACGCTGGATGAGCAGGTTCGGGAGCGGCTGAGGCAGTTTGATGGCCTGCCGGAGCGGGTGCGCCTGTTTGAGGCAGACCCCGCTGCTGTCGGCCCGCAGGTACAGGCGCTGAAGGATGATCTGGAACATCACAATACTGCGCTGGATGGTTTTGTCCGGGTACTGGATCAGGACGTGGCGCACGAGCAGGCGCTGGTGGAGCAGTATCAGGGCCTGAATCAGGGCCTGACCGACAAGGAGACCGAAGCCGGGCGACATGACCATGCGATGCGGGTGCAGGACAAGGCCCTGGAGCTGGTGCGGCGGGCTTCGGAGCATTCGGCAGCCCGTTTCAACAGCATTGTCCACAAGCGTTGCCAGACCCTGTTGGCTGATTTCACCCAGGCCCATTATGACAGCCTGGAAATCAATACCGATTTTGCCTTGCGGGTATTGTCACGCGAAAAAGGAGATTTTCTGGATTTTGAGGAAATATCTGCCGGTACGCAGCGCCAGATTGCCCTGGCCATGCGGGTTGCACTGGCCAATGCGCTGGCTGAAAGTACGGATGCCGGCCAGCAGTTCCTGTTTCTGGATGAGCCATTCGCTTTTTTTGATCCCGAACGTACCAGTGCGACCCTGCAGAGCCTGAAGGAGATGACCTCCGGTCGGGTCTGTCAGATCTGGGTCACGGCCCAGACTGTACCGGAAGGAATGGCCGGTGCTTATCTGATCGACTGTGAGGGTGAGCACTCTGAAATTGCCATAATTGACGAGTCAGGGGAAAAAAAGACTTGAATCTGGAAAGTCGCTGTGTAGAATAGCGGCCTTCGGGTCGTTAGCTCAGTCGGTAGAGCATCTGACTTTTAATCAGGTGGTCGAGCGTTCGAATCGCTCACGACCCACCATATAAAACAAAGGCTTACGTGATTTTGTCCGTAAGTCTTTTTTGTTTGTGACTGTTTTTCTGTTTTTGAGTCCAGCTATGAGTCCACCAAATCGCTGGCTAGGACTGGGGTGTGACCGGAAGTGATGCATGGTCTAATCTTCGTTATTTTCTATTTGAAGAGATCAAGCCAT
>DAOPKY010000084.1:0-9908 GCA_035391465.1 Thiolinea sp.
GCTGCCGGGTTCCAGCTTGATCTGGGCATTGGCAACACCGCCGACACGTGCCACCCGCTGCCCTTCACTGTCCGTCACCACAAAGCGCCCCCGGCCTTCAGCCGCACCCGGTGGTGAACGCAGTACCAGATTCAGGGTACCCTCCGGCGGTGGAGCAGGCCGGTTGGGGGTCTGTGCCGCCAGTGATTCCATGACAATAATCTGCTGCTGAACCTGCCCTGCCACCAGATTGATGTCACGCACCACATCCTGCTTGCCCTTGGTTTTGGCAGTGATCCGGTAACGCCCCGGCTGCAGTGTGAACTCGACATTATCGGCATAACTGCCCTTGGCCACATGCACGCCGTTAGGCTGCTGGATATAGATATTGGCCTTGAGGGCGGCATTACTGCCCCCGGCACGCACAAATACCTGCACCCTGCCGGTATCCGCATCGACAGCCGCCGCAGGTGGCGGGGTATCCGGTAGCGGCGGGGCGGGGGTTGCATCCGCCCCGTCCGGGGTCGGAGTACTGTCAACCCTGTCCACCTGCCCGGTCTGTACCGACGAGGCGGGTGCGGGTGGGTTGGGGAGTTCAAAGCGCTCACGAGCCACCTGATTGGCGGTAATTTCCACCATGCGGGCGTTCTTTTTGCCTTCAGCAACCACCGTGACCTCATAAATACCCGGCGGCAGGTCAAACGTGGCCGAATCGGTATTTTCCATACTGGCCACTTCCATATCCAGCACATCACGGATAATGAATGTTGCACCGGGTTTGCGCTGCGGGTCGGCAGGATCGGTCAGGCTCAGCTCCAGCGCCCCGTATTCGTCGATCAGCTCTGCCCCGCCACTGCCGGACCGGTCCGGCTGCGCCGGGGCCGTGTCTGTCGCCGTGTTAGCGGGAGTGGCAGCAGTGGTATCCGTATCGGCAGTGCCACCGGTTGCCGCCCCTGCCGCAACCTGTCCGGTATCGGCATCAGCAGTCCTGTCGGTATCGGGTGTCGATGCCGGTGACTCGGGACTGGCGATGTTGGTGTCGGTGGCTGGCTCGGCCTGAGTGGCCGGATCCGCCGGCTGGCCATCTGCCGACTCGTCGGGTTCCCCCACCAGTGTCGGCTGGACACTGCCCTGATCCGCCGCATCGATGGTTCCCTGATCCGCCAGTGACGGACTGGCAGTACCGGTACGGTTCCCTGCAGCCGGGGTCGGCTGGCCCAGAATCGTGCTGGTCTCGATATCCGGCGGCTGAACCTGGACCTGATTTTTCTGCGGGTCATTGACCAGACTTTTGACGCCAATAAAGGCAAAGACTGCCATAAAGCCGAAAATAATACCGGCCAACAGCATCTTCAAACCACTGCGCATGCGAGGAGCTCCTTAAATGAATACCTGTTTTTCCAGGCGTGCTGCCGGAGCCTGATTCACATCGGAATACCCGGTGTGCCGCCACACCGCCTGCCCCGGACTTCGCCGGAATCCCTGCAAGCCCGCCTGCAGGGAGCTGCCGTTAATCATACCGGATTTGCCGGTCAATGGGGCGCATCATGAAATTTCAAGTGCTCACCAGATGCCGGGTCACCACAACCACACCAGGCTCCAGACGGCTGTGCTCAACCTCGAACCCGAGCCGGCGCATCAGGTTGATCATCGGGCTGTTCTCGGCCAGCACGTCACCGGTGATGTAATGCAGGCCCTTGCTGCGTGCCAGATCGATGATGACCTGCATCAGCAGCCCGCCCAGTCCCCGGTTGCGCCAGGCATCCCCCACCACCAGGGCAAATTCACAGCCCTGCCCGTCCGGCAGGGTGGCAATGCGCGATACCCCGATTTCCAGATCACCACCAGCCGGATCACCATGGCGCACCAAGGCAATGAAAGCCATCTCGCGATCATAGTCAATCTGGGTCAGGCGCACCAGCATGTCCGGTGTCAGTTCACGCAGGGACTGCATGAAGCGCATGTAACGCGACTCCCCGGACAGGTTGCGCACAAACTGCTGCTCCATGGCCGCATCCTCGGGCCTGAGCGGGCGGATGACAATATCGGTTCCATCCACCAGCTGATGCCGCCGCACCAGATCGCTCGGATAGGGATGAATCGCCATGTGGCCATAGGGCCGGATTTCCCGGTCGGCATACCCCACCACAAAACGGGCATCCACCGCCCGCACCCCCTTATCGTCCGCCAGCAGGGGATTGATGTCCATCTCCACCACCTCGGGCAGCTCGCATACCAGTACCGATACCCGCTGCATAACCTGCTCCAGGGCACGGCCATCGGCTTCCGGCATCTGCCGGAAAGCCTTGAGCATATCGGCGATACGGGTTCTGTCGATGGTTTTGCGGATCATGTACTCATTCAGCGGCGGCAGCACCACGGCATGGTCACGCATGATCTCCACGGCTGTGCCGCCGGCCCCGAAACTGATCACGGGTCCAAATACCGGATCACGCACCACACCGATCATGAGTTCGCGCACATGGGTACCGCGATCCATGCTTTCCACGGTCACGCCCTCGATACGCGCTCCCGGCAAAGCCTGCCCCACCCGGTCGACCAGCTCCTGATACACGCTGCGCACGGTATTGGCGCTGTTGATGTTCATGCGCACCCCGTTGACATCCGATTTGTGCACCACATCCGGCGAACTGATTTTCATCACCACCGGATAGCCCAGCGATTCGGCGGCCACCAAAGCCTCGGTCGGACTGCGCACCAGTATCGCCGGGGTGGAAGGAATGCCGAATGCGGCCAGAATGGCCCGTGACTCGATGGTGGACAGGGTACGCCGCCCTTCACCCAGTACACTTTCAATAATCAGGCGGGCACCCCGGATATCCGGCTCCGGTTCCGCTTCATCCCGTACCGGCGGCACCTGCATCAGCAGCTTCTGATTGCTGTGGAAACAGGCCAGGTAGGAAAATGCCTCCACGGCCTGTTCCGGAGCGGAAAAGCACGGAATGCCGGCGGCAGACAATATCTCACGCGCCGGGGCTACCTGTGTGCCCCCCATCCAGCAGGCCAGAATCGGTTTCTTGATGCGCTGGCGCACCCCGACCAGCGTCTCGGCCACACCGGTGGGATCCGTCATGGCCTGCGGTGTCAGCATCACCAGTACGGCGTCCATATTGTCTTCGCGCAGGCAGATATCCAGCACCTGTTCGTAACGCTCGGGCGTTGCATCTCCCAGAATGTCGACCGGGTTGCCATGTGACCAGGCAAATGGCAGAACCTGACCCAGGGCCCGCTGAACCTCGGCCCCCAGCGGGCTCAGGCTCAATCCCAGCTCCACCGCCCGGTCGGTCGCCATCACACCCGGCCCGCCGGCATTGGTGATGATCAGCAGGCGGTTCTGGCGCACATGAATGCCGGAAGACAGAATTTCCGCAGCCGTAAACAGCTGGGTGATGGAATCCACCCGCACCACGCCAGCCCGCTGCAATGCGGCATCAAAGGCATCAAAACTGCCGACAATGGCACCGGTATGGGTACTGGCAGCCCGCGCCCCTTCGGCATGACGGCCCGCCTTGAGCACGATCACCGGCTTCATGCGCGAAGCAGAGCGCAGCCCGGACATGAAACTGCGGGCATTGCGTATCCCTTCCACATATAACAGGATGCTTTTGGTATGCCGATCCAGAGCCAGGGAGTCCAGCACATCCCCGAAATCCACATCCGCCGCATCGCCCAGGGTAACCACCGAAGAGAAACCCAGCTTGCGGGTCTCGGCCCAGTCCAGTATGGAGGTACAGATCGCCCCGGACTGCGAAATCAGGGCCAGACCACCGTCACGGGACTGATTGCGGCTGAAAGTAGCGTTCAATCCGGCCCTGGGGCGCATGACACCCATGCAGTCGGGACCGAGCAGATGGATGCCATGACGGTGTACTGCCTGCTGCAGCCGCTGCTCCAGCTGTCGCCCGCTGGCCCCGGCGTCACCAAAGCCCCCTGACATCACAATCACATGCCGGCAACCGAGCTCGCCACATTCATTCACGATACCGATAACGGTGGCTGCCGGCGTTGTGATCACCACCAGTTCGGCAGGTTCCGGCAGGGCTGAAAGTGCGGGATAACAGGTAAGGCTCTGTAATTCCTGATATTTGGGGTTGACCGGATAAACCGGCCCTTTAAACCCGGCTGACAGAATATTTTCCAGTACCCGGGTGCCAACCGATGTTTCCCTGTCACTGGCTCCGACCACGGCAATCGATCGGGGAGACAGGAACTGATGCAAATAGTGGTGCCCCATGTTTAAAACCTCTATCATGGTTGATAACCAGCTTCCGGAGGAGTCGACACAGGTGAAAACCCGATCGCAAATACACGACGCAGACGAAAGCCGGTTCCGTTTTTTTGTGCATTGCACCATATTATACACACTCTCCAGACAAATACGATGACAACTGCATTGATCAGCCATTCAGACTGTATTTTTCATGATAATGGCGACCCGTATCACCCCGAATCGCCCAAGCGCATCGGAGCCATCACCGACCGCCTGATCAGCTCCGGCGTGGACTGGATCATCCGGCATTATGACGCCGAGCCCGCCAGCCGGGAGCAGCTGGAGCGTGCCCATACGCCTGCCTACATTCAACGCGTATTCGACAGCGCACCCCAGGGACAGGAGCTTATCCTGCTGGATGGCGATACCGGCATGAACCGTTACTCCCTCTCTGCGGCCCTGCACGCGGCAGGGGCTGTCGTGATGGGCGTTGATCTGGTGCTGAAACAGCAGCACCGCAATGTCTTCTGCGCCATCCGCCCCCCCGGACACCATGCCGGACGCGCAGTTTCCGCCGGCTTCTGCATTTTCAACAATGTCGCCATCGGCTGCCTGCATGCTCTGGAGCATTACGGACTCAAGCGGGTAGCCATCATTGATTTTGATGTCCACCATGGCGATGGTACGGAAGAAATCGTGCGTGATGACCCGCGCGTCCTGTTCTGCTCCTCGTTCCAGCACCCCTACTACCCCTACTGCGGTGCCGACAGCAACTATCCGAATGTTGTCAACCTGCCGATGCGTGCCGGTACCCGCGGCCCGGAATGGCGGACTCAGGTGGAACAGCACTGGCTGCCACGCCTGCATGATTTCAAGCCCGAACTGATCATGGTTTCTGCCGGTTTTGATTCCCACCTGGAGGATGAGATGGGTGGGTTCGGGCTGGTGGAGGCGGACTATACCTGGATTACACGCAAGTTATGCGAAATTGCGGCACAGTATGGTCAGGGACAGCTGGTCTCCTGCCTGGAAGGGGGTTATGACCTGTCCTCGCTGGCTCGCAGCGTTACCGTACACGTGAAGGAAATGGCGGAATACTGAGACGCAGGCAGGCAACGGAATAATGTCGCCTCAAAAATACCGGCAGGCAGAAATATAACCCGTCAAACGATGGGTGGGTCTCTCATGCAAGAGTCAGGCAGGGGCAATGTCACCCCCGTCTCCGGTCTTACTGATTCGGGCCGCCGGCACAATCCCCTGGCCAGCGTTCAACCCATCTGCCGCTGCAGTGCCGCAGTGCCGCAGTGCCGCAGTGTCTTTGTCCATGTGTATGGCCGGTTCAGATTCCGGCCAATATTGCCTTGCTATCATGAAACTGAACAGGTTCAGACAGGCCAATACTGCACTGCCTGACTGCCTGCACAGCTGGCCGATGGCGACCTGTTGCAATGGCTTGCTTAAATACCAAACATAAGGTTGTTGAACCGGGCAGCAAGTCAAAAATAAACATGGAGTAAAATATGGTACCTGCCAATACCCGCTTTTTAAGGAATATCCCGCTCCTGCTGGTCTGGGGCGTCATGCTGTCCAGCCAGCCTGCCCTGGCTTCACTGCAGGGCCAGCGTTTTCAGGACTGGGGAGGAAACTGCGAGACCGGCGACCAGAACCGTACTGTCTGCTACCTGGAGCAGGTGCTCAGCCACAATGACCGGCCACTGATGATCACGGTCATCGGTTATGCGCCCGGCAATGCCATGCCGACCATTTTTTTCGAGCTGCCCAAAACCATTGATATTCGTAACGGCATCCAGCTGCAGGTCGATAATCAGGCTCCCATCCGGTTTCAGGGGCACTGTGATGAAACCCGCTGCACGGCAGGCTTTGCCCTGGACCGGAACATACTGGCCCAGTTCCGAAAAGGACGCAAGGCCACGGTCAGTTATCAGGGAGCGACAAATGGCCAGCAGGTCCAGCTGCCACTGTCACTGATGGGTATCAGTGCTGGGCTGAATGCCTTGCAGCATTCTGCATCCTGAGTTCCTGCCGAAACTGGCCGGAGCAGGCTCCAGCCAGTTTTCCCGTAACCGGCCTAGCCCAGGAAACCCTGTGCCGCCGCATCCTGCAGCTGCCGGACCTGTGCCGGATCAAGCGGCTGAACCTGCGGAGCCGCCTGCTGCATTGCCGGAGCCGCCATGCTGCGCAGATTCACAGCGCCGGTATTCTGCAGGTGAACATTGGAGGCCAGCATGACATTGTCCTGAATGTTCTGTATTCCGGTATTGCGCTCAATGATGTCGGACAGGCGCAGATTCTGCAGTTCATTCAGCTCCCTGCCGGAGAACTGGTTCTGGTACCAGAAGCGGTCTCCATCGCGTATGCCGGTGAACTGCTCAGCCAGTATCTGCGTCATGGTCGGCCCCAGCAGCGCATCACCGGAAGACTGTTCGGCCAATCCGCCCACCCAGAGATCAACATCATCGGGGCTTTCATAGACCTGTGCCAGCTTCTGGCCAAAATCTCCCTGCCAGATCGGGTCATCGAAGCTGGTGATGCGCGGCAGACCCAGCTGCTCCCGGACATCATTATACCCGGCCACGCCATGGTCACGGCCACGCTGGATGTTCAGGGAGACCAGATCCATTCCCCCGCCGCCCGGTGCACCAAACAGAAAATTCCGGACATCATCAATAACCATGGGATCGGCTGCCTGAGCCGTCTGGGAAGCAGCACCACGCAGGATCGGATCAATACCGGCTTCAGCCACCCTGGCAGGATTGAAGAACGCTTCACGCAGGGACAGGTTGCCTTCCGGTATAACCTGCCCGTTATCATCCAGGCGCAGCAGCTGGGGTGAAAGCATGGTATGCCCGAAACGGTAGGCTGCCGTGGCAAACTCGTTACCGATGTCGGGATTGGTGGAGGAATTATAGCCCTGGTATTGCGGCAGGGCATTGTCACCCAGCAAATTGGGCAGGAACTCGTTATAGGTAATGGCCTGCATCTCGGCCACGACCTTGCGCCGTGCTTCCTGGTACAGGGTTTCATCGCCCCAGTCCGGATGCTGTGTGGCCAGCTCGTCGGCAATACGGTTGTGTTCCCGCATCCACAGGGTATGCATGGAAGTCAGGCCCGGATTTTCATTCGCCCGCTCGTCACCGGCCAGATACAAACCGGCACCATCCACCGGTGGCAGGTTTCCGCTGCTTTCCTTCAGGCGCCCACCGGAGAAATCCCGCAGGGAAGCCGCCGTTTCCGCATCGGAGCCATAGACATTGGAGCCATCAAGGAAAGCGGTAATGCTGTTGTTCTGCTGGCGCTGACCATCGCTACCGATGGTGGCTACACTGCGGGTAAAACCGATGCTGGCGGTACCGGTACCGGCCGGATCAAACCAGGGATCACCTTCGGGCACGGCGACATTGGCCGACTCCTGACCCGATGCATGCACCAAAGTCAGGTCATGATCCAGAAACTGCCCCCAGATCCAGAACATGTCGCTCAACCCCTTGTTGTTTTGGGTATTTCCGTTCTGGGCCGAAACCGCATTGCTGACCTCGCGGGCGCTGGGCAGACGCGCTTCGGTCGTACCACCCGGCTCACGCGCCGGATCAGTCCCCAGCGACTTGTCCAGCGCCTGCCCGCTGGAGCCCAGCTCCGGGTTGCGCCGGTTGTTGCCGGTGCCATCAATGCTGCGATATTCAGTCTGAGGCTCCGTCACCGGCGGATTCCCGAAATGCTGCAGCAGCAGCTTCACCAGCTGCTGCAGCAGAATACCCAGTGAACCATTCAGGCCGTTCCCGCCGAAACCGCCCCCCGGATTCCATGAACCACCACCGTATCGGCGTCCACCATACATACCCTGCCCCTGGGACACGGACCTGGAATTCAAACCGGAATTGGAAAAATCGATACTCATATAACATCCCTGCTTACAAAGTTATTTAACCTCCTTAAATTAGGATTACCCCCTGACATCTGCAATCCGGCCAAATCCCGACGCCAGAATTTATCGGACAAATGGAAAAAGCCGCACGGCCGGGTTGTCGCATACCAGCCTCCGGAAGCCTTCCCCATCGCCGTGAATGCCGCCCTGCAAGTGCCAGCGCCGCATCCCTGCAGCACAGGCTTCGGAAAAATATCCAGAAACTTTCACCATCCCACTTAAATGGAATGGCGGCCTTCCGGATATTAACCGGGCAACCCGGTTCAGTCGGTATTGACCTGTTGCAAGTGAATATTCGATGCAATCATGACATTATCCTGAATATTCACGACTTCGGTATTGCGCTTGATGACATCGGACAGGCGCAGGCTGTTCAGGTCTTCCAGTGCCTGTCCGGAAAACCGGTTCTCATACCAGAACCGGTCACCGCTGCGCAGGTCCTGGAACTGGTCGGTCAGGATGGTCGTCAGGGTTTCGCCCAACAGGGCATCACCCGCATGCTGTTCCGCCATACCGCCCACCCAGAGGTCAACCTGATCCGGACTGTCATATACCTGGGCCAGCTTTTGTCCGAAATCCCCCTGCCAGATCGGGTCATCGAAGCTGGTGATGCGCGCCAGACCCAGTTGCTCACGCACATCATTGTAGCTGCCGACTGCGTGATCACGACCGCGCTGGATGTTCAGTGCCACCAGATCATGCCCCTCACCGGAACCGGGAGGGCCGAACAGCAGATTACGCACATCATCAATGACCATGGGGTCGGCTGCCTGGGCCGTCTGGGAAGCAAAACCACGGAAGATGGCATCTACGCCAGTTTCCGCCACCTTGTCCGGTCGGAAAAAAGAGTCCTGCAGGGTCAGATTCCCCTCCGGTACCACCTGTCCGTTATCATCCAGACGTAAAAAGGTGGAAGACAGCATGGAGTGACCAAAACGGTAGGCCGCCGAGGCAAATTCGGCACTGATGTCCGGATTGGTATTCGGGTCATAGCCCTGATAGGCTCCCAGCGCATTTTCTCCCAACAGATTGGGCAGGAACTCGTTATAGGTAATGGCCTGCATTTCGGCTACAACCCGGCTGCGCGTCTCCTGGAACAGGGTCTCATCATTCCAGTCCGGATGCCGGGTGGCCAGCTCCACTGCAATATGGTTATGCTCCCGTACCCAGAGCGTATGCATGGAGGTCAGACCGGGGTTTTCGTTGGCTCGTGAATCGCCAGCCATGTATTGTCCCTTGTCATCAGCAGGCATCATGCCCGCTTCACTCATTTTCAGTTTGCCCCCGGTAAATTCGCGTAAATTGGCGGCAGTTTCCTCATCCGAGCCATACACATTGGAGCCATCAAGGAAAGCGGTGAGCGTATTGGCCTGCAGACGCTGTCCATCCGCACCCGTAGTGGCATTGCTGCGGTTGAACTGCAGGCTGACCGTACCGGTACCGAACGGATCAAACTGGGGATCACCCGTCGGCACGGCAATATCAGCCCGCTCACCATCTTCACTGTCAACATGGGTGAGATCATGATCCAGAAACTGGCCCCAAAGCCAGAACATGTCACTCAGCCCCTTGTCATTGGCGGTATTTCCGCTCTGGGCAGAGACGGCATTGCTGATCTCGCGGGCGCTGGCCAGTGTGGTATCGGTCAGGCGGGTATTGTCCGGACTGGCCACCCGCACCAGCCCCTCTTCGGTTGAACCCCATTCGGTATGCAGCAGGTTGTTGCCGGTACCGTCAATGGAGCGATAATCCGGT
>DAOPKY010000085.1:0-9521 GCA_035391465.1 Thiolinea sp.
ATTATGTCAGAGGTAGGTCTCCGCTGACGTTGTTAGGAGTTTTGCAAGAGGCACACATCAAACAAAATGGCGCTGAAATGCAACCGATTGGTGGCCTTGAGCGAAGCTGACCGGAAGAAAAAACGTTACACCCGGCTCGACCCACTGGAATGGCCGGAACAGGAAGCCATCACGGGCTGGCTGAAGGGGCTGAATTTCCCCATCAGGCTGGCCCGGCAAGTCTTTAAAAACAAGGACGGCAGCGAAGGCATTCTGTATCTGGCTGAACAGCTGGTGAGCCAGTAATCCGGCATCGGTGTCATACACCGCCACACCGGTTTCATCACAGGATGATTCTATGCCAAGTACGCGCACCGACACTCCAGACAGACAGGGAAAACCCGCATTCTAGCCTGAAGGGCGACAGGGGCAAAGCCTTGCGGGAAGCGGGCAGGCTCCTCGCACCCAGCCCTGAAGCCCGCATCATGCGGGCTTTCCGGTCATCAGTCAGTTTCGCCTCCCCATCCGGGCATCAACCGATCTGCAGTTTCGCATCCGCATAACGGATCTGGGTTCTGCGCGGACTGGCGATCAGGTAGGCCAGCGTCAGCGGTCCCAGGCGTCCGGCCACCATCAGGAATATCACCACCACCCGGCCCACTTCGCTCAGCTCGCCGGTCAGTCCGATGGACAATCCCACCGTGCTGATGGCCGAGACCACTTCAAACACAACCTTCAGAAAGGTGGTGTGTTCGGTGGCATCCAGAATGAAGATACCCATGAACACCAGGAACAGTGAGGCCATCATCAGGGACAGCGCCTTCATGACCTGGGTCAGCGGAACGGTGCGTTTCAGGACCGTGACATCCTCACGCTGGCGTAGAAACGCGAAGGTCGACATCATCAGCACCACAAAGGTACCCACCTTCAGGCCGCTGGCGGTACTGAGCGAACCGCCACCGATAAACATCAGCAGCATGATCAGCACCAGTGAAGCATTGGTCATGGCGGCAATGTCCAGGGTATTGAAGCCGGCGGTACGCGGCGTCACGGCCTGAAACCAGGCGGTCAGCGCCTGACTCTGCCAGTCCAGCCCGGCCAGCGTGGCCGGGTTGTTGATTTCCAGCAGCCAGATCAGCAGAAACGCCGTTACATTGATGATCAGGGTTGCCAGCAGGACCATGCGCGTATTCACGCTCAGCAGCCGCCAGCGCCGTTTTTCCCAGACATCGATCAGCACGACAAAACCGATACCCCCGGTAATGAACAGCCCGGTGATCACCAGATTGACGACCCAGCTCCCCGCATAGGGCATCAGGCTGTTGGCATTCAGGGCAAAGCCGGCATTGTTGAAGGCGGACACGGTGTAGAAAAAGGCTTCCCAACCCGCCTGTATCCAGCCCAGTTCCGGCCCCCAGCGCAGCAACAGAATCACATAGCCTGCAAACTCAATGCTCAGGGAGTAAATCAGTACGGCCCTGGCTGTCTGCCCCACCCGTGCCAGACTGGTCTGGTTCATGGCCTCCTGAGCCACCCGCTGCTGCAGAAAGCCGATTTTGGTGCCAAGCATGCTGGCCCCCACTACTGCAAAGGTCATGAAACCCAGACCACCCACCTGAATCAGCAGCGCAATCACGATCTGCCCGAACAGGGTATAGTGCGATCCGGTATCGACCACCACCAGCCCGGTGACAGTCACGGCCGAGGTGGCGGTAAACAGTGCGTCCAGCCAGCTGGTGGGTGCATGGCTGGCAAAGGGCAGTTTCAGCAATACGGCCCCGGCCACGATCAGGGTCATAAAACCCAGCGTCAGCAGGGCCGGTGGACTGAAATCAATCAGGTTCGCACCCTGGATTCTGGCATACCGGAGCAACCGGAGAAAATAACGCTTACGCATACGTTAAAGCCACCGTTTTGCCAGTGATCTCAGCGCAGTCAGCGGACCTGCCAGTACCAGACGGTCCTCCTGCTGGAGGGTGAAATCCGGCCCCGGTGCCGCCAGAATTTCGGCCTTGCGCCGCACCAGCACACCCTTGACACTGCCGGAATCCGATAACGGGGCCAGAATCTCCGCCAGCGACTTGTCCTCCCACTGCTCCCGCACTTCCACATCCACCAGATAGAACCCGCCGCCCAGGCGCATGAACTGACTGATCAACGGGTAATTGAGTGCCTGCGCAACCCGGATGCCCATTTCCCCCTCGGGGTGAATCACCCGCGTCACCCCCAATCGGGATAAAATGGTGTGATGTGCTTTCGAGGCCGCCTTGGCCCAGATATTCTTCACGCCCAGGGTTTTGAGGTGCAGAATGCAGAGAATGCTGGTTTCCAGACTGCCCATGCCCACCACCACGGCTTCATACTGACCGATATCCAGTTCACGCAGGGCCTGCTCATCGGTGGCATCGGCAATCACCCCGTCGGTAAGGGAATCCGCCATGCGGTTGACCAGCTTGGCATCCATATCGATTCCCACCACAATGTTTTCCAGCCGCATCAGTTCCTTGGCAACCGAGGAACCGAAACGTCCCAATCCGATGACAGCAAATCGTTCCACAAACAACTCCTTGATTAATTTGTAAAATTATTTCAAATATCATGATTTGTCTTCATTCCGGGGGCTAACGGTAGGGATAACGGTGTAAAAATACAATAGCGGGTCAGCCCGTTGGCCGTAAAATCTGTAGAAAAAAAAGGCTTATTGAAGGGCTTGCAACAGCATAAATGCCCGGCTGATCCGGAGTGCCATTACAGACGTGATCGTGGATGAAATCCAGTATGCGCCAAAGCTGTTCCGCACCATCAAGCTGCTGGTGGACAAGACCCGGCAGTCGGGCCTGTTCTAGCTCACCGGCTCACCGGCTCACAGAAATTCCATCTGATGCAGGGCATTACTGAAAGTCTGGCCGGGCACGTTGCCGTGTTGGACCTGCCGGGATTGTCTTTGGCGGTGCTGAATGGACGGGCAGACACGGTGCCATGATCTGCCTGCGGGAGACAGATGTACCGTTATCGCGGGCGCTGGATGCGATTCCGGCGGGGTATCTGTAAAACCACCGGTAATACAGTGCCTCAACAACAGGATGACTTGCCCGTACCCTTCACCGGCACGCAGCAGTCCACACGGTTATCCGCCCGGTCCACACCGAATTCCTGAATTTCCCCCATGGTCAGGTAATGCTCCCAGGCAAAGCCGGAGGGATCAACGGTCCAGTGTTTATCGCTTCTGGCGTAGCAACAGGCGGTTTCGCCCTGATTCAGTACCGCATCCCCGGCAGCGGCTTCAGCACGCTGTTTCAGCCCCTGCAACTCATCCGCATCCCCGGCCTGAAAACCGAAGTGGTTCACACCCGGCGCATGGCCACGGACAGAAATGGCAAAATTCACCCGTGGATCCTCCAGCATCCACTTGGCGTAATCGCTGCGTGCCACGGTCGGCTCCTGTCCGAACAGTTTGCTGTAAAAACCGATGCTCTGCCCCAGGTCATCGACGGATAAATGCACATGAAAACGTTTCATGAAGTTTCCTCCTGCGTGTGTTGATGTTGAATGCCGGCCTCATACCAGCCGCGTGTGTGATTGACAATGGCGACCACCGACAGCATCACCGGGACTTCCACCAGTACCCCAACCACGGTTGCCAGTGCGGCACCGGAATTGAACCCGAACAGGGCAATGGCCGTGGCGACCGCCAGTTCAAAGAAATTGCTGGCCCCGATCAGTGCGGAAGGGGCCGCCACGCAATGTGCCACCCCGAAATGTCGGTTAAGCCAGTAGGCCAGCATCGAATTGAAATACACCTGAATCAAGATCGGAATCGCCAGCAGCAGGATGATCAGCGGCTGTGCCAGTACCTGTTGCCCCTGAAACCCGAACAGCAGCACCAGTGTGCTCAGCAGCGCCAGCAGGGACCAGGGCTGCAGGGTTTTCAGCACCCGGTCCAGCCTGCCCGAGGCCAGCAGCATCCGGCGCAGTACCTGACTGATAATCACCGGAATCACGATATAAACCACCACCGACAGCAGCAGCGTGTCCCACGGCACGGTAATGGCGGAAATTCCCAGCAGCAGGCCCACCAGCGGTGCAAAGGCCACAATCATGATGGCATCATTCAGGGCCACCTGTGACAGGGTAAAATGCGGCTCGCCATCAGACAGGTTGCTCCACACGAATACCATCGCGGTACAGGGGGCGGCGGCCAGCAGGATCAGCCCGGCAATGTAACTGTCGAGCTGTTCCGCCGGGAGCCAGTCGGCAAACAGCACCCGGATGAACAGCCAGCCCAGCAGGGCCATCGAGAACGGTTTGACCAGCCAGTTGATGAACAGCGTCACGCCGATACCCTTCCAGTGCTGACCGACTTCGCGCAGGGCATGAAAATCGATTTTCAGCAGCATCGGGATGATCATCAGCCAGATCAGCAGCGCTACCGGCAGGTTGACCTGCGCCACTTCCATGCGTCCGATCGCCTGAAAAACACCGGGAAACAGGCTGCCCAGACCGATACCTGCGATAATGCACAACAGTACCCAGACGGTCAGATAACGTTCAAACACTCCCATGGGGGCACCGGACCGGCGTCCGGCGCTGACTTCACTCTGCGTCGACATAGTCAACCCTCCAGCCCCAGCACAGTTTGCACTGCCGGAATCAGGCGGGCGCGGATGTCATCCCTGACCGCGATAAAGCTTTCCAGCGCCTCACCCTGCGGATCGTGAAACGGCAGATGGATGGCAGGCACCGACCGTGGAAACACCGGACAGATTTCCCGTGCGTTGTTGCAGACCGTCACCACCAGATCCAGCGGTTCATCCAGGAATACATCAACAGCCTTGGGAGACAAACCCGCCACCGGCAGGTCCGCCAGCTGCAGGGCTTCAATGGCCCCGGCAGCCACCTGCGGCTGTGGCGAAACACCGGCAGACCTGGCACGGACCTGCCCGGCCAGGTCATGATTGAGGATAGCCTCCGCCATCTGCGAACGGCAGGCATTGCCGGTACACAGGATCAGGACGTTGAACATATTGAAACCTTGATGATAAGCACGTAGCACTTACTATATCTGTCAAAGTGAATATATGGAATAACGAATATAACAGATGACACAAAATTCATGATTCAGGCACAAAGCGGACTTTCACGCAGCGCTGCCGCCAGCCGCAGGCGATCAGCGTGGAATGGCTCCTGTACCGTGCTGCCGGCCAGCAGTTGTTCCAGTACCGCCAGGGTCCAGCCAGGCAGCTCGGGGTGCAGGCGGTAGTACACCCATAAGCCCGCCTTGCGATCCAGCAACAGGCCGCTTTCACGCAGGATGGCCAGATGGCGCGAAATTTTCGGTTGTGCCAGCGCCAGCGCCTGCGTCAGTTCGCACACGCACAGCTCGGCCCCCCCCGCCAGCAGCAGCAGGATGCGCAGTCGGGTCTGATCGGACAGGGCCTTGGTCAGGGTTTCAAGCAGCATAAGGCAATGCGACCTCGGGTAATACAATCTTCATGCGCATGGTTCATGCCCATACGATCCCCTATCCCGATCGGAGAAGTCAATAGACCTGCAGGCCGAACGCCTGCCTGCAGCCGGTGGCCGCATGAAGGCATTGGCAAAACCGGCTTGCACTCGCCTCCCGCAAAGCCGACAATGGGAGTTCCCCTTGCGGCCTTGAGAAACCGCCCATGCCTGCCCTGCCCGATATTGCCGATTTTGACCTGACCCGCCTGCCGGCAGATTTCTACCAGAACCCTTATCCCTGGTATCACGCCCTGCGCCAGCACGAACCGGTGAAGCGCCTGCCGGATGGCAGTTATTTCCTGACCCGTTATGACGACATCCAGGCGGTCTACAAGAACCCGCACCAGTTCAGCTCCGACAAGAAAGCGGAGTTCCGGCCCAAATACGGTGACTCCCCCCTGTACCGGCACCACACCACCAGTCTGGTGTTCAACGACCCACCCCTGCACACCCGCGTACGCCGCCTGATCAGCGGTGCCCTGCATACCCGCGCCCTGCAGGCGCTGGAGCCGGGATTGATTGCCTGCGTGGACGGGCTGCTGGAACGGATGCAGGACCGGCGGCAGGTTGACCTGATCGAGGATTTCGCCATGCACATCCCGATCGAGATCATCGGCAATCTGCTTGCCGTACCGCACGCCGAGCGGGAACCGCTGCGGGACTGGTCGCTGGCCATTCTGGGGGCACTGGAACCGGCCATTACCCCGGCTGCTTTTGCACGCGGCAATCAGGCCGTGAGTGAATTTCTGGATTATCTGGAGGGGCTGGTGCGCCAGCGCCGGGCACACCCCGGCGACCCAGAACAGGATGTGCTCACACGCCTGATTCAGGGGGAAAACAACGAAACCCTGTCGCAGCAGGAGCTGCTGCACAACTGCATCTTCATTCTCAATGCCGGGCATGAAACCACCACCAACCTGATCGGCAACGGCCTGCATGCCCTGCTGGCGTACCCGGCGCAGCGTGCCCTGCTGCTGGAACAGCCACAACGGATCAACAGCGCCGTGGAGGAGTTCCTGCGCTTTGAAAGCTCAAACCAGCTCGGCAACCGCATCACCACCGAAACCGTGCAGCTCGGCGGGGTGACGCTGGAACCGGAAACCCGCATCAACCTGTGCATCGGCGCCGCCAACCGTGATCCGGCACACTTCCCCGACCCCGACCGCCTCGACATCCTGCGCAGCCCCAACCGGCATCTGGCCTTTGCTTCCGGCATCCACCAGTGTGTCGGGCTCAATCTGGCGCGCATGGAAGGCCGTATCGCCATCAGCCGCTTTCTGGCACGCTACCCGGATTATCAGCTGAGCGACACCCCGGTACGCGGCGGACGGGCACGCTTCCGGGGGTTTCTGCACCTGCCCTGCCGCCTGAACTGAAAACCCTGGGGCCAGAACCGCCCGGCGGCAATACCCATACGACAGACAATACGGAGGAAACACACCCATGTCACTCGGTCATACCCTCATCGGCTCCGGCCCCCACAAAGTGCTGGTTTTTCATGGCTGGTTCGGTGATTACTCGGTCTGGAAACCTACCTTCAGCGCCATGGATACCGACACCTTCAGCTACTGCTTTATCGATTACCGTGGCTACGGCAAGTCTGCTGCCCAAAGTGGCCAGTACACCATGCAGGAAATTGCCGCCGATGCCAGTCAGCTGGTCCTGCAACTGGGCTGGACTGACCTGCATGTGGTCGGGCACTCCATGGGTGGCATGGCCATGCAACGCTTCATCCTCGACCGTGATCCGGGCATCACGGTCCGCTCGGCCTTCGGTGTCACCCCGGTTCCGGCCTGTGGCGGACAGCTGGATACGGACAGCTGGGCCCTGTTTGAAGGGGCCATCCGCAAGGATGAAAACCGTTATGCCATCCTGGATTTCACCACCGGCCAGCGCCTGAGTCCGGCCTGGCTGCGGCACATGGTGGCCAATTCCCGCGCCCAGACCAGCGAGGCCGCCTATGGCGGGTATCTGCACGCCTGGGCCAGAGAGAACTTTGCCGATGAGATCAGCACCATCCGTACTCCGATGCAGGTCTGTGTGGGGGAGTTTGACGGTGCCATCACCGCTGAAGCCATGCAGGCCACCTACCTGAGCTGGTATCCGCACTGCGGACTGGAAACACTTGCCAATGCCGGGCATTATCCGATGCAGGAGACACCCGTGCGTCTCATCACCCTGATGGAGGCTTTCATGCGACAGCAGTTCTGACTCCCGAAGCATTTCCATTGCTCCCGGGCGAATACTCAGTCTCCTAAAAATCAACTATGCTATCCGTATGAACCAGTTACCACGCCCGACACGAGAAAGTCTTCAGCAGTCAAGCCACGCCGAATTGGTGGAGTTGGTGTTGATGCTGTTTGATCGAATTGATCAGCTGACTGCCCGCGTTAAAGAACTGGAGGCACAGGTCAACAAAGACAGTAAAAATTCAGTTGCTGCTCAGTCGGACAGGATTGTGTTCTTGTTGGGCATGTTGAATGTGTCCGGACTGGATCCTGAGCAAAAAATCGAAACCACGGAGATTCTCCATGTCCTGCCCCCGTATTGCCGTCATTGGTGCTGGTCAGATTGGCCGAACGCATATCGCCCTGATTCAGGCCAGTACTGAGTGTCGGCTTTCCGCCATCGCCGACCCGAGCGAAGCCGGTCAGCAGCTGGCCGCCGAATGCCGGGTTCCCTGGTTTCCGTCACTGGAGGCATTACTGGCGGCAAAGGCTGCTGACGCCGTGATTCTCGCCACGCCGAACCCGCTGCACGTACCGGAAGCCCTCCTTTGTATTGAAGCGGGCATTCCGGCCCTGATTGAAAAGCCGGTGGCCCACAGCGTGGCCGAGGGTGAGCGCCTGCTGGCCCGGGCCAAAACAGCTTCAGTAGCATTGCTGGTCGGACACCACCGCATGCACAGCCCGATCATGGCCCAGGCCCGGGCAGCAATTGATGCCGGCTGGCTCGGCGAGCTGGTCGCCGTATCCGGCAGTGCCCTGTTTTACAAGCCGGAAAGTTATTTCAGCACCGCCCCCTGGCGTGCCCGTCCGGGGGGTGGACCGGTCCTGATCAACATGATTCACGAGATCGGCAACCTGCGTTACCTGTGTGGGGAAATCACCGCTGTCCAGGCCATGGTGTCACACGCCCGGCGCGGGCATGGAGTCGAAGACACCGTCACCATCAGTCTGGCCTTCACCAGTGGCGCACTGGGCAGTTTCCTGCTCTCCGACACCGCCGCCTCGGGGCGCAGCTGGGAGCAGACCGCACGGGAAAACCCGGATTACGCCAGCTATGCGGATGAGGACTGTTACCACATTGCCGGTACCATAGGCTCACTGTCCGTGCCGACCCTGCGCCTCAAGCGCTATCCGAACCCGGAACAGCGCTCTTGGTGGCTGCCGATGGAAAGCAGCGTGCTGGAACCGGAACACACCGACCCGCTACAGGCCCAGCTGACCCATTTCTGCCGTGTGATCCGGGGCGAGGCTGAGCCGCTGGTCAGCGTACACGACGGACTGCAGAATCTGCGCGTGACCGAGGCTATCGGGGAGGCTGCACGCAGCGGGTGCAGGATCATACGCGCCAACTTAAGCGCTTAAGCCCTTGAAAAAGCAGGTGTGGCAACCCATTTAAAAAGCTTTTACCGACCAAAGTGAAAGCAAAATGAAGCTGCCACCCGTACTGGATACCCGTTTTGAAGCATTCCTGCAAGCCCTGCCTGCCGATTATCACGAACAGGCTTACGAATTCAAAGCCTTTGAACGTGCCCGCAAGATCAGGAGTCCGCTTCAGTTGTTGGAGCTGGTCATGCTGTATTGCGGTCTGGACCTGTCGTTACGCAGTTGCGCCGGAGAGATAGCTCATAGGCAGGGCTACCTGAGTGATACGGCGGTAAAAAAAGACTGGCGGCCTGTGTCCCCTGGGTGAAGTCGCTGTTGAGCGGCGTTTTCGGCCTGGAGAAGGTGGTCAATAGCGGTTCCCTGCGTTTTATCTGTCAGCAGCAATGCAAAACTGACCCACTGATGACAATTCAAAACTGACCCACC
>DAOPKY010000086.1:0-9189 GCA_035391465.1 Thiolinea sp.
TTCAATTGTCATTTGTTACCGTACGGTGGGTCAGTTTTCGATTGCTGTTGACAGGTACACAGGAAGCGCTGAAATTGCTCGTGCTGTTTTTATGCCCGCCCGGGTGGATTCAGGTCACTGATGTGGAAATTAAAATTAATCATGAAGGTCAGGCGAGATAAAATTGTCGTGTACAGAGTGCCACTACAACAGACTTAAGGCCTGTAAAACGGATACCTGCCCTCTCAGAACAGAAACCAGTAAACCAGAAGCAGAATCACGCCCAGAAACAATGCCTTTTCACTGAACAGACCCGAATAACGCGGCAGCCTGCTGTCATTGTTTTTTTCGCCATTACCCCTGGTCGGCGGTTCAGTCCGCTCATAATCGGCAATAACGGACAAGGCTGATGTGTAATCCTCATCAGCCACCAGTACCGTGGCAAAATCCATGGGAGCCAGCTCCCCCACCCCACCCTGCAGGAAGTGGCCTCCGACATGGCTTTCAATGCCATGTGCATCCAGCATGCCGGCCACGATATGCGCTTCGGTGACATTAGCCGCCCGATAAATGATCTTCATGGCCGGCTCCCTGCTAGAGCACTGACAGATCCGCCACCCGCAGGAACAGTCCCCGCAGCCGGTTCAGCAGCGCCAGACGGTTATTTCGCAATGCCTCATCCTCGGCCATGACCATGACACCATCAAAGAACTGATCCACCGGCTCGCGCAGTTCGACCAGCGAAAACAAGGCGGTCTCATAATCACCGGCCGCAAACAAAGGCAGCACCCTGGCCTCCTGATCGGCAATCGCAGCAGCCAGCGCCTGCTCAGCCGGCTCATGGAGCAGATCAGCAGTCACGGTTTCCGGCAGCCCGGTATCAACCTTGCGCAGGATATTGCTGATACGCTTGTTGGCTGCCGCCAGTGCTTCGGCAGCACTCAGCTGGCGGAATGCGGCCACGGCCTTGACCCGGCGCTCGAAATCCAGCGGACGGGTGGGCTTCACTGCTGCCACGGCATCCACAATCGCCACACTGACGCCCTGCTCCTGGTAATAGGCACGCAGGCGCTCAAGCACATAATCCAGCGCTTCCTGCATCTCCGGCTTGTGGCCCAGCTGAGCCATGAGGCCATCGGCAGCCTTATCGAGCAACTGCGCCAGATCCAGCGGCAGTTCCTGCTCAATCAGGATACGCAATACCCCGAGTGCCGCCCGCCGCAGGGCAAACGGGTCTTTCGTCCCGGTCGGCTTCTGGCCAATGGCAAAAATCCCGGCCAAGGTATCCAGGCGCTCGGCCAGAGCCAGTACCCGTCCGGTCTCGGAGGCCGGCAGCACATCACCCGCCTGACGCGGCAGGTACTGCTCCTCCATGGCCTGTGCCACTGCATCTGCCTCACCATCATGCCGGGCATAATAACGTCCCATGATGCCCTGCAGGTCGGTGAACTCGAACACCATATTGGTAAGCAGGTCACACTTGGCCAGTTCAGCGGCACGTACCGCCGCCGCCCGGTCATACCCAAGTGCCCCGGCAATCCCGTCTGCCAGTGCTGCCACCCGCTGTGACTTGTCATACAGGGTACCCAGCTGCTGCTGGAATACCACGGTTTTCAGCTGTTCCCGGCGCGAAGCCAGACGCTGTTTGCGATCCTGATTCCAGAAGAAGGCCGCATCGCTGAAACGTGGACGGATCACGCGCTCGTTGCCGGCACTGATCCTGGACGGATCCGTGCTTTCAATATTGCTGATGGTAATGAAGGCCGGCAGCAGGCGGCCATCGGCTGCCGCAATACCGAAATACTTCTGGTCCCCCTGCATGGTATGAATCAGGGCTTCCTGCGGCACATCAAGAAACTTCTCCTCAAAACGGCCCGCCACCGCCACCGGCCATTCCACCAGGGCGGCCACCTCATCCAGCAGGCTGTCCGGCATGATTGCCGTCCCTCCCAGCTCGGTTGCCAACTGCTCCACCCGTGTCCGGATCATGTCGCGGCGTGCTTCAAAACGCGCAACCACATAAGCTTCCCCGAGCTGCACGGCATAGTCTGCCGGGGACCGGATCGACAAGGCTGCCGGGGCATGGAAACGGTGTCCACGCGACTCACGTCCGGCAGGAATCCCCAGAATTTCAGCCGCAATGACATCCTTATCAGCCAGCAGCACAATCCAGTGCACCGGGCGCACAAACTCGGCCTCACCATCACCCCAGCGCATGCGCTTGGGAATCGGCAGCGCTGCCAGTGAACGCTCCACAATACCGGGGAACAGGGCACGGGTCGCCTGTCCGGGCTGCTGCTGGCGGAAAACCAGCCAGGTTCCCTTGTCGGTTTCCAACCGCTCCAGCGCACTGACACTGACCCCGCAGGAAGCGGCAAAGCCTTCAGCCGCCCGGGTCGGCTTGCCTGCCTTGTCAAAAGCCGCCTGCAAGGCCGGGCCACGGCGCTCGACCGTCTGATCCGCCTGTTGCACCGGTACATTCCCGACCCAGACCGCCAGCCGGCGCGGGGCCGCATAAGCATGCACCGTACCCGGAGCCAGCCCCGCTTCCCGGAGGCCGGCTTCAATACCCTGGGTAAAGGCTTCCGACAGGGTTTTCAGCGCCTTGGGGGGCAGTTCTTCAGTTCCGATTTCCACCAATAAATCCGTCATGATCCGGCCACCTCCTCATTCTGCCCGTCCGCCTGTTTCAGCAGCGGGAATCCAAGCTTTTCACGGGCAGCGTAATAGCCCTCCGCCACGGCCCGCGCCAGAGTCCGGACCCGCAGGATGAAACGCTGGCGCTCGGTCACGGAAATGGCCTTGCGTGCATCCAGCAGGTTGAAGGTATGGGATGCCTTCAGCATCAGCTCATAAGCGGGCAACGACAGTCCCAGCTCGCTCATGCGTCGGCTTTCATGCTCGAAGTGGTCGAACTGGTGGAACAGCGCTTCCACGTCAGCCTGCTCAAAGTTGTAGGTCGACTGCTCCACCTCATTCTGGTGGTAGACATCGCCATAGGTGACCACACCCTGCGGCCCGCGGGTCCAGACCAGATCATAGACACTTTCCACCCCCTGCACGTACATGGCCAGCCGTTCCAGTCCATAGGTGATCTCGCCACTGACCGGGCGGCAGTCCAACCCGCCAACCTGCTGAAAATAGGTGAACTGGGTGACTTCCATGCCGTTGAGCCAGATTTCCCAGCCCAGCCCCCAGGCTCCCAGGGTCGGCGACTCCCAGTTGTCTTCGACAAAACGGATGTCATGCATGAGCGGATCAAAGCCCAGTGCCTTGAGCGACCCCAGATACAGCTCCTGAAAATCCGGGGGAGAAGGCTTGAGCAGTACCTGAAACTGGTAATAATGCTGCAGACGGTTCGGATTCTCGCCATAGCGGCCATCGGTGGGCCGGCGTGACGGCTGCACATAGGCGGCACGCCAGGGTTCCGGCCCGATGGAACGCAGGAAAGTGGCGGTATGGAAGGTCCCTGCTCCCATTTCCATGTCGTAGGGCTGAATCAGTACACAGCCCTGCGCAGCCCAGTAGGCCTGCAGTGCCTGAATCATGCCCTGAAAAGTGGATAAGTCGTAATTGGCCATTATTGGTTGCTGTTTAAATTAGCGAAGAAGGCGTGAGTATACTTGAGATCAGTCGGGTAATCAGTAGCCGCCCCAGAATGCCGGACAGACTGATACAGGTCTTGGAACATCGGGCGGAAACGGGAGTCAATACTCCCTGTCCAACTGCGGGTACGGAGCAGCATGGTGAAGCCTGCGAGGGAAATTCACCCAAAGCCTGAAAAAAAGCGTGGTTTTGCATAGAATGGACTGATGGCGACCCTGATCAGTACTTTCGTCGCTACCCTGTGACAGCAGGGGTAACGGGCTTGGAATGTAATCAAGGATTATACAGAATAAAGGGAATTGTTTTCATGGCAGCCAATGCGCCAGGGCGTCCGGCCCGACCACGCAGAACCATCAAGTTAACACTGGTTCTGATCATTCTGCTTTCCGTCATTTCCTTTTTCACCAGTTACAAGGGTCTGCTGATCCTGAATACCGAGAATGACCAGAGCCTGACAGCGTTCCAGATCGGTTTTACCGCCTTCATGGTTTTCACTATCCAAACCACCATGGTGGTGACACTGCTGTTCAGCATTCAGGGCTACCGTATCCTGACGCGGGTGCTGGCCCTGTTTGTGTATCTGGTGGCCATGCTGTTCAGCGTATTTTTCAGCTATGGCTGGTGGTACGAGGTATTCCGGGCCGAAAGCTACGCCCAGGAGGTGTACAAAGACGGTATCGAAAGTATCCGCCGTGATGCCAGTACCTACGCCTACGCCTTTGCCCATGTGCGCGAGGTCTCCGGTGAGCTGTCCAAATATTCCAGTGCCCGGGCCAGGGAGGAAAACCTCTACGGCGGTACTTGTGATGAAAAAAGTGTTCCCGGCAGGGGCGCGCTCAATTATCTGCGTGACCAGGAGGCCAGCCTGTTCGGCAACATGGCCGAAGACATGGATGCGCTGGAACAGCGTGTCAATACCCACATCACGGACCTCAACAAGCTGCTCGACAATCTGGACCTGAGTCAGGAAGGGGCGGTTGCCCGGCGCGAGCGTGAGCTGAATGATATTGTCAATCAGATCGGTAATTACAAAACCGGTTCCGGCGTCACCCGCCTCCGAACCGAACTGGAGGCCCACAAAGGGGACAAGCGCCGTTTCCTGGAGTCAGTCAACCCCAAGACCGAAGAAAAGACCGTGGTTTCCTGCACCGATGCCGAAATCACCCGCAAGATTGATGCCCTGCTGGTGGCACTGGACGATCTTCCGGAACCCAGAACCGTCACCCTGTTCGACCAGAACAACAACCGCACCGTACTGCAACGGGCCTGGGAGGTGCTGTCCTCACTCCTGACCCTGGAAGGGCTGCGCCATCCGGGAGAGCAGCTGGCCCGCCTGAACCTCAACAGTACCGACTATATTCCGCTGGTAGCCGGCGGCCTGATTGACCTGTTTATCCTGATTCTCGGTTTCATTGACGGGCTGGAGTACGGGCGACGCTACACCGGACGGCGCTACAGCGAGGCAGATGCCCGTGAACTGGCCCTGTTCCAGCATCAGGATGGTAGCAGAAATGACCAGTTGCGATTGCTGCAGCCCTACCTGTATCAGGGCTGGAGCAGCTATTACCTGATTGTGCCTGCCGCCCAGGCAGTCCAGAGTGATACCGAGCGTCAACTGCTGCGGCTGATGGCCTGGCTGGAAGCACATCAGAAGGTCAAAAGCTTTGCCGCCGGTGTCCCCTTCGAGCGCCTGCCGGCAGTTATGCAGGAATTTTTCACCATGGATACCGAGCTCAACCACTGGCGACAACTCTGGCACTTCGACATTTACCGCATCAACCCGAAAACCTGGCGGGAACTGGTGATCTCGCATGCACGCCTGCCACAGGAGGGTGAAGCGTGAGGTTGTGGCTGGACCGCTGGTTGGGGCGGCTGGAGCATGTGTTCTGGCGACTGCTGATGCTGATGCCTTACCGGGAAACGGCTCAGGACCCGGCCCCCGGTTCCGGCACTGAAACGGCTGCTGCCGAACCGGCCCAGCCGGTGAAAACCATGATCCGGCCCGAACCGGCACCGGTAACGGTTTCCATCCCCCACAGCCGCCCCATGGCCGTACCGCTGCCCCCCCATAACCCGGCCCGGAAAACGACGGATCATCACCCGCAACAGGCTGATCCTGAACACAACCCGGAGACGGCAGATATGGCCGGGGGCATGAGTACTGCCACATTCATTCTGCTGATCATCATCGGGCTGTTAGTGGCGATCGGCTCATTTTTTATCTGACCGGTTTTGTCTGCCCGGACCTGAGCCTCAACCAGCCCGACCCAACACCCGCAAGGCTGCCATTTCCCCGATCATCATGCTGGGGGCCGAGGTATTACCGCTGATCAGGTTCGGCATGATGGAGGCATCGGCAACGCGCAGATTCTGCATCCCGTACACTTTCATTGCCTCCGGGTCAACCACAGCCATGGCATCCACCCCCATCCTGCAGGTACCAACCGGGTGATAGACTGTGGTCGTGGTGCGACGCAGGTAATCCAGTAGCTGTGCATCGGTCTGAATCGCCCGCCCCGGTGCCATTTCCACGCCGCGAATGTCGTCAAATACCCGGGATGCCAGAATTTCACGCGCCTGGCGCACCCCTGCGACCAGCACCTCCCGATCCTGTGCATCAGCAAAAAAGTTGTGATCAATCAACACCTGCCGGTGCGTGCCATCCGGGGCCAGCCGGACGCTGCCCCGGCTTTGAGGCCGCAAGACACAGGTAAACACCGAATAGCCATGCCCAAACTCGAACCGCCTGCCGCGGTGACTGCGATAGATGGGGGTGAAGTGAAACTGCACATCCGGATCGGCCCCGGCCAGCGGCGTTCTGGCAAAGCCACCGGCCTCCACGTAATTGGTGGTCCACCAACCCTTGCGCTGCAGCCAGTACTGAAACGGGGCAGGCAATACATGCGGCAGCAAAGTGGCGGCAGAAATACCAATGGATACCGGCTTGTCGGAACGCACCGTGACCATGCTGTCGATATGATCCTGCAGATTCGCCCCCACACCGGGCACATCCTGCCGACAGGCAATGCCCAGGCTACGCAGTTCATCCGCCGGTCCGATACCGGACGCCAGCAGGATGCGCGGTGAAGCAATGGTTCCGGCACACAGGATCACCTCACGCTCACAGCTGATGGTGCTGCGCTGGCCATTGGGCTGTTCCAGTACCACAGCCCGGACCTGATCACCCTCGACAAGCAGTCGGTGGACTTCGGTATGGGTCAGTATGGTCAGGTTGGGACGCTCCCGCACCGGCTCAACAAAGGCATTGTAGCTGCTGAGCCGTACCCCCTGATGCTGATTCACGTTGTAAATCCCGAGACCCAGCTGGGATTCGGCATTGAAATCATGATTCTCCGGCAAGCCCGCATCAGCAGCAGCTGCCACAAAACGGTGGGCCAGCGGTGTGGCATCCTGTGGTGCCACCACATTCAGCTCACCCCGGAAGCCATGGTACGCCGGGTTTTGCCCCGCCAGATTGCGTTCCTGGCGCATGAATACCGGCAGCACATCCTCATACCCCCAGCCTTCACAGCCCTGTGCCTTCCAGCCCTCGTAGTCATTGCGGTTGCCACGGATATAAACCATGCTGTTGATGGCACTGGAGCCGCCGAGCACCTTGCCCCGGTTCACCGTCATTATGCGGTTGTTGAGGTGGAGCTGCGGTGTTCCCCTGAAGGTGTAGTCGTATTTTCTGTTCCCGTACAGGCCGAAAATGCCGGCAGGAATCCGTATCCACGGGCTGCGGTCACTGCCACCCGCCTCAATCAGGCACACGGATACCGCCGGATCGGCACTCAGACGGTTGGCCACCACACAACCGGCAGAACCTGCCCCGACAATAATGTAGTCAAATGCCGTCATGCTTTATCCTCTTGCTCCCTGAATACGGAGCATTCTACCGACAGGCAACCGGTTTTGCCTGAAAAATCCGGCCTGTCTGCATGCCTTTACGCCGTTCTCCCCCGCTCCAATTCATACAGAGTCTGAAGCACAGATCACGAACCCGGGTAAAAACAGGGGGGCAAAATACCGCTTATATCGGTTTCAAATTGTCAGTATGATGAATATCCAGCATGATGAATATCCAGCCGCATTTGGAGTGTAATTGCGATGACATCAACCGACCGGTCTGAAAGTGAAGTAATGAGCAGGTTCGCTGCAACCCTTCAATATGAAGACATTCCGGACACAGTCGTGAAGCGTGCCGAAGACCTGTTTGTCGACTGGGTCGGCTCGGCGCTGGCCGGAAAAGGGGCGCGTCCGGTCGAAATAATTGCCGATTTCGCACGCCAGATGGGGGCAGCAAATGGCCCGTCGGAAATACTCATTAATCGCAGCCGGTCCACGCCGTTCTTCGCTGCCCTGGTGAACGGTGCCTCTTCACATTTCGCGGAGCAGGACGATGTCCACAATGGCTCCGTCTTTCATCCTGCCGCCGTGGTCTTTCCTGCCGCACTCGCAACGGCACAGGCGACCGGCGCTTCGGGAAAAGCGTTTCTGACTGCATGTACGGCAGGTTATGAGGTCGGCATTCGCGTTGGCGAGTTTCTCGGCCAATCGCATTACAAAACATTCCACACCACGGGTACCGCCGGCACGCTGGCAGCCGCTGCGGCAGTCGGCCACCTGCTCAGGCTTACGCCAGAAACGATGCTCAACGCCTTCGGCTCCGCCGGCACGCAGGCAGCAGGACTGTGGGAGTTCCTGCGTGACGCGGCAGACTCGAAACCGCTGCACACAGCCAAGGCGGCAGCAAACGGCCTGATATCAGCCTACCTGGCGAAAGCGGGTCTGACAGGCGCCAGGCACATCCTTGAAGGCCCGCAAGGTATGGGCGCGGGCATGTCCGACGATGCCGACCCGGCCCGGCTGGTTGACCGGCTGGGTGAGCGCTGGGCACTGGCTGAAACATCCTTCAAGTTCCATGCGTCATGCCGACATACCCACCCTGCCGCTGACGCCCTTCTCAAGACCCTGCAGGACAATCGTCTCAAAGCCAGCGACGTGGCAGCCGTCGAGACGAGGGTGCATCAGGGTGCACTCGACGTACTCGGCCCGGTGGTCGCCCCGGTCACGGTGCATCAGGCAAAATTTTCGATGGGCACGACACTTGGCCTGATCGCCATCTACGGCAAAGCCGGCATGGTGGAGTTTGAGAAGGGCTTTGCACTGCCCGAGGTTGTCGATTTCCGGAACCGCGTCAGCATGGTTCTCGATCCTGAGGTGGATAATGCTTACCCAGCACGCTGGATCGGCAAGGTCAAAGTCATGATGAAGGATGGGCACAGCTTCGAGACCCGCGTTGACGAGCCCAAAGGGGACCCGAACAATACCTTGTCGCGTGATGAAATAAAGGCCAAAGTGCAAGGATTGGCCCATTTCAGTTCAGCGGCCAGTGCAGCGGAAATGGAGTTGCTCATTCCACGCCTTTGGAACATTGCACAGGCCAATGACGTCGGGTTTTTGCTGGGACCCTGATCATGAGGTCAGTGAATCACGCCGGCGCTGGTTTCTTGCAGTCTCATCGCTGACCCAACCGCGACGCCCGTCTTTACGGTAATAAGGTCATTTAACTTCCATTGAAAAATGGATGCTCCTAACATG
>DAOPKY010000087.1:0-4783 GCA_035391465.1 Thiolinea sp.
ACCTGTCTTTCGAGCTGGTCCGCGCTGGCTGCGATGGTAAGCCGGTAGAATGCCTGCTGCTGGATGAAGCATGGCCGACCGTCACGGTATCTCTGACCGGTGCCAATATTGGGCGTGGGTATTACACCGGCAAGCTGTTGGTTGGCTGTACCGAGTTGTGCGAGCAGCGTTATTTTGTCGGGCAAAACCTGTGCGTCAGCACAGTGCCAGTGTGCGGTGATAACCTGATCGGCATGGAGGCGTGTGAAATCACCTGCAAGCCCTGTGACGGGAAGATCATGCAGCGCACTTACCGCATTGTCAGCCGTCACCGTGATGGCGGCATTACCCTGCTGGCGGACGAGCAGTGCATTGAGCTGCCTGATTGCGAGATATGCCCGGAATGTACCGGTTAGACCTGCGCAACTTCAAGGGGCTTGCCCCCAAGCGGCATTCGCGCCTGCTGGATGCCACCTATGCGGATGCCGTGACGGATGCCAAGTTATGGAATGGCACGATCCGTAATTTTCCCTGCCCGACCGTGCATTGCAGCGTCAATGCCGACATTCTGAGCATCACGCCACTGCCTGATTGCGAGTGCCTGACGTGGCCTGAGCGCGTGCATCTGGTGCGCGATTGCGGACTGGTGTACTGGAGCGGAGACGGTGCGCCGAAACTGGCGACCGAGGCCGGGCTGTGTGCCGGTGAAAGCTGCGAGTGGTGCATCCCCTGCCCGGAAAAACCGCCGGTACTGGATTACACGCCTTGCAGCACAGACGCAACCATCTATGCAGCCTACGCTTACACGCGCCTGGTTCGGGTTGGCAGCAGGGTGTTTGAAAGCGCCCTGTCACCACCAACGGCCATGATTCCGGTCTGCGAGGGCGATCCTGTCACGGTATCCGGTCTGAGCAATCCGCATGGCTGCGAATACGGCACGCGCATTTACCGAGCAGAATCCGGCATCAAACCGGGCGCGGCTGATACGCCAATCAATAATGCCTGGCTGTTTGCTGGTGAAACCGAAGGATCAAACTTTGTCGATGCATTCGACCTGTGCGACCCTGCCGGGCCGATGCTATTTGAACACGGCTGCCCACCGGGTGACCTGCATCATCTGGCCATGACGGAGTCTGGGGTGATGGTCGGGCTATCTGGCGATGAACTGTGCTACACGCTGCCCGGTGATCCGACAAGCTGGAGCCATACCCGACGCCGTCGAATCCGCGCCGAATGGGGCAGGCCGCTGGCGCTGGCGGTGCATGCAGATGACATCTATGTCCTGACCGACAACATGCCGGTGCATTACCGGCTGGGCTTGTCCGAGTCAGGACCCCAGCTGGCACGGAATGTCATCAACAAGCGATTGCCGATTGTGTCAATTGGCAGCCTGTCGACCGGATACCAGGGCGTGGTATATGCTGCTGATTCCGGTCTGGTGGCGCTCAGTGGTGGGCAGGCGCAGGTGATAAGCAGCCCGTGGTTCAACCGTGACCAGTGGCGTAGGCTTGATCCTGAGTCGTTGGTGGGTGCCGTGCATGATGATGCTTATGTCATGTCCACGTCCGTGGATGCCTTCCTGTTTGAGTTTGGGGATGGTGTGTTTGCCGACAATGGCAACAGCAACCTGATCGGGCTTGACCTTGGCGGTCTGATCGTTGGAGCGGATGCCATGCATTCCGCTGATGCACTGTACTGGGCAAAAGGCGGTACGGTCTACCGCTGGGATTGGGAAGCCATGCCGGCCGGCAATCACGCTGATCCGGAAGTCCAGCCCGAGGATGGCGGCGAGTGCTGCCCGTTCTTCTACCGGCCCGCCATTGAAGATAAAAACGGCAGCGCAACGTATACGGCTGCTGAAGTGCACATTCGCCTCGGATCAGAGGTGACATTCCGGTATTATGATGTGGATTGCCGGGAGCCGGTGCTGGTGGATGAGGAAGTCAGGACAGATTGCGAACCGTTCCGGTTGACCGATTGCCGCCGAACGGAAGATTCCCGCATCGAGATAACCGGATGCGGGATTGTGGACAGCGTGACACTGGGGACGAGTTTTCAGGCGCTGCGGCTGCGCTGATCCATGCTCCAGATTCAAAACTTGGACAATGGGCCGCTTCGTTCACAGAACAGTTTCTGACCCCGGACCGAGATACTCCGCAATAATAGATGAATAAGAGTGATAATGCCCACCATCCCCAGAAAATAATTTTACCAGTCCAAAAAGAAGCGTTCCAGCAGGTAGAATTTTATAAACTTCTTCATACCTGAATGTCCCAGCACTTCTGTTTGTTCCCGGATCAGGGCTAGGCAAAACTCCGGTCATATCAATTTGTTGTGTTAAATGAACATTTGAGCTGTTAGTACGAATTTCCCCAAGATAAGTTGAGTTAGTGTCGTAAGCTGAAGCGGGTAAATCAGCCCCGATACCCACCCCCATACCCAATCTATATAACCCAGTATAGGGAGTAACAAATGCCCCAGCTGCAACAGAATTAATAGTAAACCCTAATGGCATACCACTAAACGCTTTGGCAGTCGCAGAGGAAATAGGTATCCCATACGATGTTGAAGCATTAATCCGTATAGATACGTCTGTTCCTGTCGCATTACGCGCTACCGGCAGAGCCATAATTCCAAACTTCCCAGAATTGATACCGCCGATGCTAACCGATCCGTCTCCTTCCGTCTTACATGTCGGCACCCCTGTGTCTGGGTCCACATTAATTAACGCTAAAGCCATTTTGTTTCCTCTCTTTCTCTTAAACGACTGCCAGCCGCCGAATAGCGCCCGATGAGTCCTTGATCTGTATGTAGCCTGATGCGATAAGCCCAGAGTCTGAGATAAAATTCCCGAACTGGACCAGCCCGCTTCCCTGCGGCAAAAGACCAATATCAATATTGGCATCACTCCCTGTCGCTTTGATGCTGACATCGCTTCCAGCTGGATTGGCCAGCAGCGATAAAATGCCACCATTAATTTGCGTGATGCGGTTAGTTTCACTAGCCCCCAAACGGTCTGAATTAATGCAGTCAATAACATTATTGGGACTAATCAGATTGCCGCTGGAACCATCACTTATATAAAATGCAGACTCTGCACCTACTAACAAATTACCTACAAATAAATTATTGTTAGAGCTTTTCCCTGTTGCTGAAAAGTCCCGGATTGCTACTGCTGGCGAAGCTCGGCTAAGATCGGTAACTGGTAACCACTCACTGAACCCGATAATATTCCCGGTAGCAACAACTCCGCTACTGCCTTCTAACAGCACGCCACCACCAATATTTCCAGTTGAAACAGATGTTTGTGTGGTACCGTCCGATACCCAACGGCGATAGTCCAGTATTTCATTACCCGTGATTGTAGCATTCAGAGTATTCGTTAGCCGTATTGAATTTCCCTGTGTTCTCCGGAACAAATTACCAGTGATATTCAAATGACTGGCGGTCAACGGATTAGAATCAGCAACACCAGAAAATACGCCATTACCACATTCAATAAACTGATTGCCGCTGATTGATAGATTCTCAAAACCCCGTTTAGCTCCAATCCCGCCACCACAACGATAAAACAGATTGCTTGATATTGATGCATTACGCCCAATACGTGCGGAATTAATGTCGCTGGACAGATAAATACCAAGATCATAAGAACCTAAAAAAGAGCATCCTGTTATAGATAGGTGTTCAGATTCTTTTACATATAAACCCGAATCTCCACCACCTCTACCGAAATGATCCCCGGACAACGCCGTCAATCCATGATCAAATATTGATTCCCTGATCACTACATCACGATACTTCGGCCCGATACTGAGTCCGTCTGCTCCAGTCTCGGTACCAGGCAGGGCAGACAGATCGAACCGACCACCCACCCAGCTTACCCGCCCGGTGCCATTTCCACCGTCCACCCTGACAATTTTGCTGCTACCTGACAGGCCGTATTCCGGCAGGGGCTTGATCGTTGCCATTTTGTCAGCAACTACTGAAATGCCATCAACAGTTGAAATATGAATGCACGCCGTCGGGTCCGTACCCGATGAGCCGGCCACCCCATAAACTCCAGGCGGAAACCACAATGTTCTTTTCTTGCTGAGTGCGTAGGTCACGGCATCCCGTATCGCATCCGCATCATTCTCAATCCCGTCGCCGACAGCCCCAAACCATCGGACATTAACCCATGAATCCCTGACTCCAAACTTTGAGCCGAAGTTGGCCCCACGCAGCAGCGTTGGGTCCAGCTCCGCCATACACTGTGGGATGCCGGCATCCGCTATCAAAACCTGATCTGCCATGCCATCCCCCCTTTATGTACAGTTCGGCAACGATGAGAAAAAACTGTTGATAACAGGAGTCATGTTGACGACTGTATTGTCTCCATCCGAACTGGTAATCGTCACATTGGTCCCTGATATGCTGTTACCCAGATTTGTAATACTGGGAGCACTCCCGGCAGGGATAGGAATCGTAAACGATGTGCCATCACCGTTTGAATTTGTGATATTCACAACAGGTGCGTTCGGATTTGTCGTATCGACAGTATTGCCGAGATTTGTCGGTGTAGCCGTGCCTCCCATCAGTGCAGACAGATCAACTGTCAATGGCGGCAAGCCATTTGAACGGGTCAGGGTCAGAGTATTGCCTGACGACAAGCTGACACCGGTTACCACTCCATCCACACTCCCCTCAGGGATAGGAATCGTAAATGATGTGCCATCACCGTTTGAATTTGTGATATTCACAACTGGCGCGTTCGGATTTGTCGTATCGACAGTATTGCCGAGATTTGTCGGTGTAGCCGTGC
>DAOPKY010000087.1:4883-5765 GCA_035391465.1 Thiolinea sp.
TGATATTCACAACTGGCGCGTTCGGATTTGTCGTATCGACAGTATTGCCGAGATTCGTCGGTGTAGCCGTGCCTCCGCCGGCTTGGATAGCCGTAGTCGGCAGCAGACATTTCGGCTTGCGATTCTCGTCGACCACTAAAAAATAATCAGCCATAAAAAACCTCAATTTATCCGCTGCGATAATCTGTAAACTGGGCGTTGGGCGCCCGTTGTGTTTTGCACCCTCAACTGAGCCATGTTTTTCGACGGCAGACCACCGATTACATAAATACAAATCGTGTGTGTGCCCATAGCCAATGTCAGATTTAATATTGAGTTTATGGTCCCTTCATAGGACGTAAAATACGAAGTGGCTATAGTTTCACCGGCAGCGTTCACCGGGAATTGACCATCAATTTCAACCAAAAAACGTGAAATCCCCTGATTATCAGGGTCGAATACGACAGTTGCCCCAATCTCAAGTATCAGCGCCATATCATTACATGGCACATTCACATCGAAACACATTAAATTCGTGCGATCCAACTTCGTCCGGTTAATGGAGTTTGCCAAATTATCCGCATTAAAATCCGTATAATCGTAATATGTGATATGATCAGTTGGATCTAAAGGCCATTGTTCAGTTGTGCCTGATGGGGCTGCCGTACTCCCCCCGGATTCCAGTAGTGCGGAGTTCTCTGAATACCAACCCAGCCTGTCGCAACCGTCACCAGTAGACATTCCGATTTTTCGTATTAAGCATCCCGCAGGAATTTCAGGTACGTCATGGCATTCCCCCCAGATGTTAGGCTTAGGGCCTAAATCCACGTCATTGCAAACGTCAATATCATTGAATGTGTTCGGCACATAAAGATTTCCGTCGTCATCGAACGCCAATCCTTG
>DAOPKY010000087.1:5775-8473 GCA_035391465.1 Thiolinea sp.
CCTTGCTTAGGGGCGATTTTGACATACGCCTGATTCGTTTCTTCACTCACGCCCACCCCACGATTGGAGTCGTACTGCCAGTCGATAGTACCGTTGGTGGGGTCATCCGGGTCCATAGGGTTGACCCGGAAATTAAGTGCTTTTCCGATTTTGGCCTCGATAGCCCCGCCGACAATATGCAATCCCCGTGAGATAGCCACGGTAAGGCGTTTCAGCCCGTTAACAGCACGCCAAACCAGCGGCTCCATTGGCGCATCGCAACTGATGCTGCACAGCCTGGTTTCAGGGTTTCCGGGGTAGTGCAACTCGCCGTTCTCGTTCACTGTAACCGGGCGGTTCAGGTACTCGCACACCGTAAAACCACCATCCCATGTGGCCGGGTCTTTCTTGCTGCCGTAGTAGGGCTTGTCGTGGTTATCCTCAATCAGTGAGGTGTACAGGCGGTAATCCTGTGCCTCTGGATCATAATCCAATGCACAACCGCCAAGCGGGAACTGACGCACGCAATTCGGGTTGCTGTTGCACGATTCCCACACAGCCACTTCTAATGGCATAGTCGGCGAGCCGCAGGAACGCACGGCAGCGTTCAGCACGTCCTCAAGGGTATGCGGTCCTTTGAAAAACTTGGAATCAGGGTAATTCAGAGAACCATCGAACGCTTTGCAGGACACATACATACCGCCGTTATAGCAGCGCCATTGTCCGGGACTCAGTTCCTCGCCCTGCTTAAATGCCGGAATCGGCAAAATGCAGTTGCCGCCATTGGGTTTTGTGACGATGGTTACATCATTACAGCAGTTTTCAGCCATTTGTCTAATTTCATGAGTCATGTAAAAACTTCATCATACCAAGTTTGGAAAAAACAGCTTCCTGCCTGCCATTTGTGGAAAATGCCAGTGGTTGACACCAATTCAAAAACACTTCCATAAACGCCGTCAGCATTTTTGAATTACGCCGCCCTGCTACGCTGACTGCTCAACAACCACTGGAACTTGATGATGTTCGATGCCGTTTGTACCAAGAAAAAAGGCGGATGCTGCCTGATCGGCGTGGCGCAAGCTGAAACCGGCGAAAACTTTGCCCTGATCCTGTTTTGTGGAGTGCCGTGCCTTGTCCGGTTTTGACCGCTTCAACCCGTGCAAGGGTGACTCGCTGGATACGCCAGTCATCCGGCACTGGGCGAGGCTGAATGCTTTCCTGCTGCGTGGCGTTGATTGTGTGTGTTGCGGCTTTTATCGGGGGCTCGCGGCGGGTGCCGTGCTGGCATGGGTTGCAGGGATGATCGCCTGATGCCACCGAATATCCCGCCCGCCCAACAGGCTGATCCGCTGGATACCCTGATCTGCCGCTACCTGACCGTGAACGGCGAACTGCATGCTGATGCCTATGAGGTCGTGCTGCGCTGGTACACCTATCTGAACGCGCTGGCCAACGCCATGGGCAACCAGCTCAAAACAGGTATAAAACCGATTGGCATTGATGCCGTGGAACTGGCATTTGAAACCCCGCTGGCCGGGTTTCAGGGCAACCTGTTCTGGCAGCAGTTCGGGCAAGCCATCCTGCCCATGGTCCAGCGCGACATCGTGACCCATCACCTGCTGACGCGCTTCGAGCGCGACAAGCACGATCTTGTCTACGCCTTCAATGTTGTCAGCAACTACAGCTTTATCGGGCTGGTGGTATCGCTGGTACAGCGTGACGGGCTGCAAAGCTGGAAAACCTTCGAGCTGGAATTCCGCCAACTGCTCGACAAATCTGCACAGGAGCACATCAATGGGCATGCCAGTCACCATTGATAACCCGGAATTTACCGAATACTACGAATGCGAGAACGAACGCAGGGAGCAATCCTGGGTATCGGCAGGTCTGCTGGCCATTGCCGGTGTGCTGCAGATAATCCAGTACCATGGCGTGTACTCTGATGTGGTCGACAAACGCGATGATTTGAATAACAAAATATACCAGTGCGCTCTGGCAGAACACGAGCACTGGCGCGACCACATCCACCCTCACACCCTGGAAACCTTTGCCTATGCTGAAAACCTGCCGGAGCTAGCGCCGGACTATGCCGCCCCCATGACCGGAACCGAAACCGACCACATCCTGACCGGTGCACAAAGCTGGCTGGCCCGGATGGATGACGGCTGCGATGACTGCGCAGACACCTGTGATGCCAGTCTGCAGGCCGAATACGCGCTGTCTATGACCGGGGCTGCCACCAATCTGATACGGCATCAGGAGCGCCGTGCCGCTGTACGCCGTGAACTCAAACTGCAGGGCATGGGCATCGCCAGCAACGCCGCCCGCAATCTGGCTGCCCCGGGGCGGCAGTCCATGGGAGTGGCGCTCAATATCACCAACACCCTGGTGGCCATGTCAGCCAGTGGCATGAATGCTGGACTGAGCACCTTCGGGCGCGGGTTGGCTGGCCTTGCCACCTCGCTGGATGGAGCCTGATCCATGGCTTGTTCATCGTCATCATCAATCGCTCTGGGTCCGTGGACCATCGGTATTGAAACCCTGTCCACTGCCCTGAGCCTGTTTTCCGCCTTCTACTTCTTTAACAAGTGGAAGGAAGACACCGAAAACCTCATGAACTTGGCGGACAAGTACACCGCCATCGGTGAAGAATACTGCCAGAAAGCCGGTGATTTTCGTCAGAATGAAATACGACTGCTCCAGTACGCAAAGGACTGGC
>DAOPKY010000088.1:0-2454 GCA_035391465.1 Thiolinea sp.
CCCAGGAGCTGCAGCGTCTGGCCTGAGACGCTATATATGGCGTGAACGGTTACTACCGGGGGACCGGGAATTCATTGGCGAACCGTGGTGGCGGTGGCTCAGCGTCCAGCGGATTCCCTGCCTGATGCGGATGAAGGAAAGCCAGTTGATGACCGACCGACCAGGTGTAGAAAAGTCATGGCGCTGCTGGTGGTTGGCTTTTGCTGGGCGCACAAGACCGGCGAATGGAAACACAAAGTGGTCAAGCCGCTGAAGATCAAAAAGCATGGCCGACCGGAGCAAAGCCTGTTCCGCTACGGCTTGGGTTACCTGAGCGACATCCTGTTGCATGGCCTGCGGGATGCATGCGATTCCATCCGGCTGCTGGTGTTGTTTTTATGGCCTCCCAACAAAATCACCTTGGTGGACGCCCACACCCGAGACACACGGAACACAATAACCAGGATTTTCCCGAAGCCTGCACCACACAGGGGCATCGCCGGTACCCACAACAGTATCTGCACAGCGGACTTCGGGAAGGTTCCCGGAAACTTGGATACGATGACTTAAGGGTTTTTCCGATTTTCTTGCGATGTTTCCTCTTTTATAAGCAACCTGCCTCTATTTACCCGACTAATCGCTTCTTTTACCGGGAGGTAAGGTTTTTCAACTGCTTTTGTAGGTAAGCGGATTTTTATGGTCTTTTCATCCACATCCTGTACCTCGACGACTTCTTGATCAGAGCGGGCCAGCTTTTCCGGCTCTTTTGCCGGAACCTTGTACTCACTTGCTTTCACTTTCGGGGAGGATGTCTGGTTTTCGGTCTTACCCTCTTCTTTTTCCAGGGTTGTGCTGCTGCCAGGGCTTTCCAAATCCAGTGCAATGGCCAGTTTCTTCAACTTTTCCCGCAAAACCATTTCTGACTTTCGTTCTGACACAAGTGACTCAAGATTCTGAATATACTCCAGCCTTAACCTTAATAGCTTTAGATTCTGCTCTGCAGGCACAATTATTTTAATGGCATTAGCCATCCTGCCTTCCTTAGTCAGCTGGCCTATTTCTTTAACATTACTTAATATATTCACACAATCATGCTTTTCAACTTTATTTTTTGCCAGACTTATTTCATCATTTTCATTATAGCTGTCGCTAGGGGGAATGATATCTACTTTTTCCGGGTTTTTTTCAGCAGACTCTTTTACCATTGCTTCTGCAATTTTTATATCCTGCCTTATTTTTGAGATATTTTCTTTTCGCTTTAACAAGCCAGCTTTGTTTTTTCGTGATTCATTGATCAGACTAAAAAATAAAGACTCAATAGTACTTTCAATATTTGATGATGAAATCATAACAGCTTTATCCACAACCACTGTATTTAGAATTTCATCTTTCTCCCCTTGAAAAACTGATTCCGACGTTCTCATTTTTCCATTTTTCTTAAACCACCTTTCTGTATCTTCATGCGTACCTGAGAACAGCAATATCTGCTCACTGCCACTCTTAACAGTCACAAGGCGACAGCCGTTGCCAATGTCATATTTTACACAATGCTGTATTCTGTTTTCTCCGTTTTTTGTAAGACTGATACCATAAATAATTTTGTCAGCAAAAACAGATTTTTCCTGCATTTTTGCCAAAATGGCCAATACTTTATCTGCAGATTTTCTATACTTCCCACCTTTGTCGTGCAAGGCATGCAAAGAACTGATAAATTCGGGGTGCTTATAATATTTCATTCAACTCACTCCTTTTTGACACTCATTAATTAAAAGGCAATGATATTTCTAAGCTCTGGCTTCAAACGGGGGAGTTGAAGCCAGAGTCAGCCAATTAAGTCAAAAAAATTTTTTCTTAATTCTTAATATCCAAACTAAAAATCTCTGAAAGAGCGCGAAATCGTGCCTTAAGCTTTTCCTCCCTACCAGCAAGCTCTTTATAAAGTTTCATATTGACATCCATTTCTTTCAAAGTTCTAATATAACTAATTTTGGCTCTCATCAGCTTCATTTCCTGATCAAGATCATCAATAAAATATTGGCAACCATCAAAGTCTGATGAAACTTCATTCCTGATTTTTTCTGCAATATCAATGATCCTTTCACAACTATACTCTTTTAGGTCTGCATAGCATGCACTCAACTCAGCCTCATTGTCATTGTCATGATCAAAGAGCGGTGCTGGTATTATAAAAGCCCCAGACTGTTGTGAAGCGTTGACTCCAGCCTCAATATCTTTTCTCAGCACTTCTTTTTCTTGCTGCTTCTTTTCAATATCTTTTTTAAGCAGGTTGATGTGCATATGCAAGTCTTCATGCACCTGCTTGGCTTTATTTATACCACCTAATAAAATTTTATGAACACTATCAATATCACCAATTTCTTGTGAGTAGTCATTCATATTTCTGGTTTGAGGTTCGTTATAGGTGACAGGTTCCTGAGCCTGAACAGCAAGCTTCGAGTCAGCCGCTTGGGCAGC
>DAOPKY010000088.1:2554-7640 GCA_035391465.1 Thiolinea sp.
TGGTGCTTGGGCAGCTGGTGCTTGGGCAGCTGGTGCTTGGGCAGCTGGTGCTTGGGCAGCTGGTGCTTGGATGAAAAACTTTTGAGCAACCGGTTCCCGGGCAGTAAAAGCCGGAACGATCGGTTTTGAGTCAGACAGAGAATGTGATTCAGCTGAATTTTCAGTATGTTCCATATTTGCCCTCGCATTTTTTATTTATTTAATAGGAAAAAATAATTCTATTTATAAAACATATTTATGTCAAACTTGAACTGATGTTTGGAGCAAAGCTCCAGAATCGACAGGGCTAGGCATCCGCACCCCGGATTGGTATTATCCCGGCTCTTTTGCAGCAGACAGCCGAGCCACTCAATCATGGAATTGAACCTGACCTACACTCGCATCAAAGACCTGCAGGCGCGACTGGATGCGCTTAGGGGGTATCTTTGACTACGATGCCAAACACGAGCGTTTTGAAGAAGTCAACCGTGAACTGGAACAGCCGGATATCTGGAATGATCCGGAGCGTGCTCAGCAACTAGGCAAAGAACGTGCTGCCCTGGAAACCGTAGTTGAAGGCATCGCCAATCTGACCGGCGGACTGGCAGATGCCAATGAACTGCTGGAACTGGCGGAAGCCGAAGGTGACGAAGCCAGCGCCGATGAAGTCATCGCTGAAATTGACCGGCTGGAGAAGCAGGTTGAGGTGCTGGAATTCCAGCGCATGTTTGCCGGGGAGCTGGATGGCAGCAATGCCTTCCTCGACATTCAGGCCGGCTCCGGCGGCACCGAAGCACAGGACTGGGCTGAAATGCTGTTGCGCATGTACCTGCGCTGGGGTGAGGCCAAAGGTTTCAAGACCGAACTGATTGAAGCCTCGCCCGGTGATGTGGCAGGCATCAAAAGTGCCACCATCGCGTTCGAGGGCCCTTATGCCTATGGCTGGCTCAGAACCGAAACCGGCGTACACCGACTGGTCAGAAAGTCACCATTCGACTCCGGCAACCGCCGCCATACCTCATTTTCCGGCGTGTTTGTTTCACCCGAGATTGATGACAATATTGAAGTCGAGATCAACCCGGCGGACCTGCGCGTGGATGTTTACCGTGCTTCCGGTGCCGGGGGACAACACGTCAACAAGACCGAATCTGCAGTCCGGATCACCCACAATCCGAGCGGGATCGTGGTGCAATGCCAGAACGGACGTTCCCAGCACCAGAACCGTGACACGGCCATGAAACAGCTCAAGGCCAAGCTCTATGAAATGGAGCTGCAAAAACGCAGGGACAAACAGCAGGCACTGGAAGACAGCAAGTCGGATATCGGTTGGGGCAGCCAGATCCGCTCCTATGTGCTGGACCAGTCGCGTATCAAGGACCTGCGCACCGGTGTGGAAACCAGCAATACCCAGACCGTGCTGGACGGCGACCTTGACCGTTTCATCGAAGCCAGCCTCAAAAGCGGGCTGTAAGCCCATACCCTCCCATTTCCCTGACCCTTCCCGCCAGTGCGGGAGGGGCGTCATGACAGGTGACCCGACATGAGCGAACAGAATAATCAGCAACAAGACGACAATCAGTTGATGGCCCAGCGGCGCGAAAAGCTTGCCGCGCTGCGTGCACAGGGCGTGGCATTTCCCAATCAGGTCACGCGTGAACACAAGGCCGCTGAACTCCTTACGCAATATGGTGAACACGAACGCGAATGGTTTGAAACCCATGAAACCCCGGTCACGGTTGCCGGGCGTGTGATGCTGCGCCGCATGATGGGCAAGGCCAGCTTTGCCACCATTGCGGATGTGTCCGGGCGCATCCAGCTTTACGTGCAGAAAAGCCGCATCGGTGACGAGGCTTTCGCTGCCTATCAGCAGCAGGACATCGGTGACATCATCGCGGTGCAGGGCGTACTGTTCAAAACCCAGACCGGCGAATTATCCGTCAAGGTAAACAGCCTGCAGTTGCTGACCAAATCGCTGCGTCCGCTGCCGGAAAAATACCATGGTCTGACCGACCATGAGCAGCGCTACCGCCAGCGCTATCTGGACCTGATCATGAATCAGGAAACCCGTGAGACTTTCCGCCTGCGCTCACGCATCATGGGCTACATCCGCAATTTCTTTCTGGAGCGTGAGTTTCTGGAAGTGGAAACCCCGATGCTGCAGGTGATCCCCGGTGGTGCCACCGCCCGCCCTTTTATCACACACCACAATGCCCTGGACCTGCCCATGTTCCTGCGCATTGCGCCCGAGCTGTACCTCAAGCGGCTGGTGGTAGGCGGTTTTGAACGGGTGTTCGAGATCAACCGCAATTTCCGTAACGAGGGGGTTTCCACGCGCCACAACCCGGAATTCACCATGTTGGAATTCTATCAGGCCTATGTCACCTACCATGACCTGATGGACCTGACCGAGGACCTGCTGCGCGGGCTGGCACAGGACATCATGGGGCACACCGACATCACCTATCAGGGCCAAACTTATGATTTCGGCGGCCGGTTCGAACGCATCAGCGTGCGTGATGCCATCCTGAAGCACAATCCCGAAATCCGTCCCGCACAGCTGGATGAACTGGAATCTGCACAGACCGTGGCGCAGGCACTGGGCCTGAAACCGAGTGCCGGGGCCGGGCTGGGCAGGGTGCAGATTGAAATCTTCGAGGAAACGGTGGAACACAAGCTGCTGCAGCCAACGTTCATCACCGAATACCCGGCGGAAGTCTCACCGTTGGCACGGCGCAATGATGATAATCCTTTTATCACCGACCGCTTCGAACTCTTTATCGGCGGACGCGAACTGGCCAATGGCTTCTCCGAGCTTAATGATGCCGAGGATCAGGCTGAGCGTTTTCGCCAGCAGGTGCTGGAAAAGGATGCCGGTGATGATGAAGCCATGCACTATGATGCCGATTACGTGCGCGCCCTGGAATACGGCCTGCCGCCGACCGCCGGGGAAGGGATCGGCATTGACCGGCTGATCATGCTGTTTACCGATGCGGCCTCAATCAGGGATGTCATCCTGTTTCCGCACATGCGGCCGGAGTAGTGCATTCAGTCTCCCGGTAGCTGTCAAGGTATCTGTCGCCCTACTAATATTTATACAACCCCTTGAACGGCTTCACTGGTCATTTTGTGCTCCGGATTTAAAGATACCGTGGTGACTGGCTCCCAGTTGGGGGTGTCACCACTCCAGCGCTCCGGGTGTGCTGCTCTGGCAGCCTGGTTCAGTTGATGTCGGTGGGCCAGTATGGCCTTGTCTTCGCCAGTGTGGCGTTGATGGGATGTTGCAACAGCAAAAGAGGTGACTTTTACAACAAACACAACATCATTGACAATAATAAAGAAATTTTATAGTTTAACGTTAAACTATCCTCCCAAAAGCAAATAACATCCTTAGTAACTACTTCCCGATTTTGCCAAGCACGTTGGTCTGTCTGTTGGGAAGCAAATACAGTTACTTAGCATTAGCATGGCCATGGTTTACTTCCATTCACCAACGAAACCGGGCCAATATGGCGAAAATATCAACAAAAATGAGGTTGCTTTGTGTATCCGATATTCCACACCCCGGAAAAAGTTTCCGGGTTTTTCCAGTACGTCTGTCGACCTGACTGGCAACGTAAACTCATGTATCTCTCACTGGCAATAAGCCTATTCTCTGCCAGTGCGCAGGTTCTATCTGCAGTTACCCCAGCAATGCCCCCCATCTCCTCTGCTGAGACAGGTGAGGTTGTGGATTATACATTCACCACCCGTACAACAAGCACCTGCAGCAATCCGGTTGAATCAGTCAATACCGATATCACCATGGCGACCTTGTTGGCTGGTGGAACGGTCAGCCTTAATGGTGTCAATGTTTCTGTCAGTACGACCGGGCGCGCCGAGTCATTTGTCACGGATGGTGTCATACAAAGTGGTGCTCATCTGAATAAGGATTGGGATGTTTCCACATCATCCATTACCTACCATTTCAGCCAGGCCATCTCCCGCTTCGAGGCAACTTTTGATGCCCACCATGATCAGGAGCGGATCACCTTCAGCCATCCGGCCAGCACGGTTATTAACCAGATGAACTCCACAGGTGGTCTTGCGCCTTCCATCATGAGCCAGGCAACCCTGGAAAATGGCGGCATGGAGTTACGTTCCAACCTGACGGATCAAAACCCCGGAACTTCATCTGAATCCTTTGGCTCGAAATCGACCGTTGTCTGGGATTTCCCGGTACCGACACAAACTTTGACGATTACCGTGGCCGGTAGTAGCCAGGGCGGGCCAGTGACGATTACCTCTGGTACCGTGACGGAGACTAACTACAACGGAACGATTATTGCGGGTAACTTCAAGTTCACGGTCTGTGCTTCCACCTGTGGTACCATGGACTTGTCTGCGGTGAGCAGCCCGGTTCTGGGTAATCCGGTTCCATGGGGGAATACCGGTATCACAGGAACCTTCACCAAGGTTTACGCAGGGGAAAATGTCAATAGCTGTTCGGCTTATAATCTGGAAAAAACCAGTGCGACCAGTATTGGTTTTGGTACTGCTGACCAACGATCACCGGGTGGTACCGGTTACAGATACCAGCTGACGTTCAGTGAGCCGGTGACAAATCTGGAGCTTGGTCTTTCATCACTGGTCAAAACAGGCTTGGACAATGGCATTTATGGCTATGGTGAGGCTGTATATCTAACGTTTAATCTGGAGGGTGGGGATACCTATACCCTGACCTCAAGTGACGTGAGCAACCTGAGCCGGGTTTCCCGGTCTGGAAACAGTTTTCAGGCAACAACCATGCAGAATGGCTCCTTTGATGTGGGTTTACCTACAGGTGTTAAAGTAGTTTCAGTCATTTTCGAGGCCTATGATACGGAATTGGACACCAATAACTGGTTCTGTGGCAGCTCTGCCTCCAGTGGCATTCTGCTTACCAGTGTGAATGCCTGTGTAGCCAGTGCATCGGCCAATCCGGATTCAGATGGTGATGGTGTGCCTGACAGCGTTGAGCTGGGTTCCGACCCGGCCAATCCGGCCGATACTGACAATGATGGTACCCCGGATTATCTGGATACCGATGATGATGGTGATGGTGTCCTGACTGCCAACGAGAACTACAACG
>DAOPKY010000089.1:0-7549 GCA_035391465.1 Thiolinea sp.
ACACCTTTTGAGGCTTTTACCGGTCAACGTGTTGCACTTATTAGTTGACTCCAGCCCGGACTGCGTGTATCTGCAGGCCGGCTTTTTTTTACTTGAACTTTTACATTGCATCCCCATGTTAGGGCTGTCCATTCTTGTCAGGATTTTATGATGACTGAATCACCCTATATCTTTGAGGCGAATGCACAGAACTTTGCCCAGGTTGTGCTGCAGAATTCGTTGCAGGTTCCGGTTCTGGTAGATTTCTGGGCCGACTGGTGCCAACCCTGCAAAACACTCATGCCACTGCTGGCCCGCTTGGCAGATGAGTATCAGGGGGGCTTTATTCTGGCCAAGGTTGATACGGATCAGAACCGTGAGCTGGCGGCCCAGTTCGGGGTGCGCAGCCTGCCGACCGTCAAGGTGTTCAAGGGCGGGCAGATGGTGGATGAGTTCATGGGTGCCCTGCCGGAAAACGAGGTGCGCAAGTTCATCAACAAGCACCGGGTACGCATGACCGAACCCTATCACCGGCAGGCACTGGCCATGCACGAAGAGGGGGATACCGAAGGGGCGCTGGAACTGATGCGTCAGGTAGTGCAGCACGAGCCGGATTACTACGAGGCGATTCTGGACCTGGCCGTCATGCTGCAGCAGCAGGGTGAGCTGGATGAAGCCGAACAGCTGGCACGGACTCTGCCGGAAGAGGAGGTCCCGGCAGACCGGCTGCAGCAGCTGCGTGCCGATATCAAAATGGCCCGGCTTCGGAGTGAGGCCGCGGATGAAGACAGCAGTGCACTGGAGCAGCGTCTGGCGGCAAACCCGGATGACCTGGAGGCCATGCTGGAACTGGCACGGGTACGGGTGGCGCAGGGCGAGACCGAGGCCGGGTTGATGCTTTATCTTGACGTGATGAAAAAGGATCGCAGCTTTGGTGACGACGCCGGGCGTCAGGGCCTGCTGAATACCTTTGAGTTGCTGGGTGCTGCCAGTCCGCTGGTGAAAAAATATCGTGGCAAGATGTTTTCCCTGCTGTATTGAAGCAGGGGCGGCTCTGATTCTGGTTTCGGTTTGCGGACAGCGTCAGGGTGAGGCCGGCGCTGTTTTTGCTGGTGCCAGACCGGTGCTTCAGGCAGAGGCTGCAAACAGGTCGGGCTTTTTGGGGTTGCTGCGATAGAGCAGTGCCGTGTTGCCAATCTGCTGGATCAGGGCGGTGCCGGTACTGTGTTCGAGTATCTGCGCCAACACCTCATCCCGTAGAGTGCGATCCCCCACGCTGATTTTGATCTTGATCAGCTGATGGTAATCCAGGGCCGTATTGATTTCCTCCAGAATACTGTCTTTCAGGCCGTGCTGACCGACCATGACCACGGGCCGGAGGGCATGACCCAAACCTTTCAGGTGCTTTTTCTGCGTATCCTTCAAATCCATGTTAGGCTTCCGAAATTGCGCGAGTTTAATCAGTAAAGCTTTATTATGGCAAGAAGCAGGAGCAGTCAGCGCTGGCTGCGCGAGCATTTCGACGACGAATACGTGAAGCGCGCCCGACAGGACGGTTTCCGTTCGCGTGCGGTCTACAAGCTGCAGGAAATTCAGGAAAAGGACCGGCTATTGTTTCCAGGTTGTCGGGTGCTGGACCTGGGGGCGGCACCCGGGGGCTGGAGCCAGTATGCAACCAGGCTGGTCGGCAGTCACGGGCGGGTGATCGCCAGCGATATTCTGCCACTTGATCCTTTGCCATTTGTCGAGTTTGTCCAAGGGGATTTCCAGGAACCGCTTGTTTTTGAGCAGCTGTTGGCGTTATTGGGGGAGGACCGGGCCGATCTTGTGATTTCCGATATGGCCCCCAATATGAGTGGTATGGGTGCTGTTGATCAGCCACGTGCCATTTACCTGTGTGAACTGGCGCTGGATATGGCAGTACGGGTGCTGAAGCCGGGCGGCAACTTTCTGGTCAAGCTGTTTCAGGGCGAAGGTTCAGACAACTTTGTACGACAGATGCGCGAGCATTTCCGGGTGGTGAAAATTCGCAAACCTTCAGCCTCAAGACCCCGGAGTCGTGAAGTATATGTGCTGGGTTTAGGTTTTTTGGTATAAAATTGGCTTGGATTATGATGAATTGCGCAGCAATGCAAACCATGAAGCGGAAATGGGGAAGTTTCCATGAATGAATTGACGAAAAATTTACTGATCTGGGCTGTTATCGCCTTTGTACTCATAGCCGTATTCAGTAAGTTCAGTGTACCGACCCAGGCGGCTGCGTCACTGTCCTACTCCGAGTTCATCGACAGTGTCAAAAGCGGGTCGGTGAAAGAAGTGGAAATCAAGGGGCAGAAGATCATCGGGGTGACTTCCAATGGAAGCCGTTTCACCACCTACAGCCCGCCGGATGACCCGGAGCTGGTCAATGACCTGCTGGGCCACGGGGTTGTGGTCAATGCCGCACCGCCGGAAGAGCGTTCCATTTTCTGGGACATCATCATCAGCTGGGTACCGTTCCTGCTGATCATCGGTCTGTGGATTTACATCATGCGCCAGATGCAGGGCGGTGGCGGTGGCCGTGGAGCCATGTCCTTCGGCAAGAGCCGTGCACGCATGATGACCGAAGATCAGGTCAAGGTGAACTTCAGCGATGTGGCCGGTTGTGACGAGGCCAAGGACGAAGTCGGCGAGCTGGTGGAGTTCCTGCGCGATCCGGGCAAGTTTCAGAAGCTGGGCGGCAAGATTCCGCGTGGCGTATTGATGGTGGGTTCACCCGGTACCGGTAAAACCCTGCTGGCCAAGGCCATTGCCGGTGAGGCCAAAGTGCCGTTCTTCAGCATCTCCGGCTCTGACTTCGTGGAAATGTTCGTGGGCGTGGGCGCTTCACGGGTACGCGATATGTTTGAGCAGGCCAAGAAGCACGCTCCCTGCATCATCTTTATTGACGAAATTGATGCAGTCGGGCGTCAGCGCGGTGCCGGACTTGGTGGTGGTCATGACGAACGCGAGCAGACCCTGAACCAGCTGCTGGTGGAAATGGACGGCTTTGAGGGCAGCGAGGGCATTATCGTGATTGCCGCCACCAACCGTCCGGATGTGCTTGATCCCGCCTTGCTGCGCCCGGGCCGCTTTGACCGTCAGGTTGTGGTGCCGCTGCCGGATGTGCGCGGACGTGAGCAGATTCTCAAGGTACACATGCGCAAGGTGCCGATCGGTGACAATGTCAAGCCGGCCCTGATTGCACGCGGCACACCCGGTTTTTCCGGAGCAGACCTTGCCAATCTGGTCAATGAAGCTGCCCTGTTTGCCGCCCGCTCCAACAAGCGCACGGTAGACATGGAAGAGTTTGAAAAGGCCAAGGACAAGATCATGATGGGGGCTGAGCGCAAGTCCATGGTCATGAGCGAGGCTGAAAAAAGCATGACGGCCTACCACGAAGCCGGGCATGCGATTGTGGGTCTGAATGTGCCTGAGGAAGATCCGGTTTACAAGGTCAGCATTATCCCGCGCGGGCGTGCACTGGGTATTACCATGTTTCTGCCCGAGGATGATCGCTACAGCAACAGCAAGCAGCGTCTGGAAAGCAAAATTTCCAGCCTGTATGGGGGCCGGATTGCCGAAGAGCTGATCTTTGGTGCGGAGAAAGTGACTACCGGGGCTTCCAATGACATTGAGCGTGCCACCGAAATTGCGCGCAATATGGTGACCAAGTGGGGACTGTCCGACCGCATGGGGCCGCTGGCCTATTCGGAAGATGAGGGTGAAGTGTTTCTGGGTCGTACCGTGACACAGCACAAGCACATGTCCGATGACACGGCGCATGCGATTGATGAGGAAATCCGGGAAGTGATTGAGCGCAATTACCAGCGTGCCCGGAATATTCTGGTGGAGCAGATGGACAGACTGCATGCGATGGCCGATGCATTGATCAAGTACGAAACCATCGACAGTGATCAGATTGCTGCCATTATGCGCGGTGAAGACCCGCCACCGCCACCTGACTGGAATGACAGTGATGATGAGGGCATGAAGCCTTCCCGCCGTCGCTCCAAGCCGACAGGCAGCGATGGTGACGGGGTGGTGGGAGACCCTGCCAGTTCACACTGAGACAATGGCATTGTGATGGATGGTGATTCAGGGCGCGGAACTCCGCGCCCTTTTCATGTCTGGCATATCACCACCGATTTACGGTAATGATCGCCTGTTATCACATGGTTTGGTGCTGTATATATGTGCTATAAGTGACGGCTGGTTCCAAAGGCACGAGTTGAACAGGAAAAATAATGGCTAGAAAGTATTTCGGTACCGATGGTGTGCGCGGGCGGGTCGGTGTTTATCCCATGACTCCGGATTTTGTGCTCAAGCTGGGCTGGGCGGCCGGCAAGGTGCTGACCACCAATGGTCACCCGTTGGTCCTGATCGGCAAGGACCCGCGCATTTCCGGCTACATGCTGGAGTCGGCTTTGCAGGCCGGCCTGGAAGCCGCCGGTGTGCATGTGCGTCTGCTGGGGCCGATGCCGACCCCGGCGATTGCTTACCTGACCCGTGCATTTCGGGCATCGGCCGGTATCGTCATCAGCGCCTCCCATAACCCCTATCATGACAATGGCGTCAAGTTTTTCTCGTCCGATGGCATGAAACTGCCGGATGCGGTTGAAGAGGCCATTGAGTCCTATCTGGAACAGGAGCTGGTCACGGTCAGTTCCGAGGAGCTGGGACGGGCGGTGCGCATTGATGATGCTGCCGGGCGCTACATTGAATTCTGCAAACGTGCCCTCCCGGGGGACATGTCGCTCAAGGGGCTGCGCCTTGTGGTGGACTGTGCCAATGGTGCCACCTACCATGTGGCGCCGGATGTCTTCAGCGAGCTGGGTGCGGATGTCATTCCCACCGCCAATGAGCCGAACGGTCTCAATATCAATGACCAGTGCGGAGCCACTTCGATCGGGCACCTGCAGGATATGGTGCAGAAATACCGTGCCGATGTCGGGATTGCACTGGATGGTGACGGTGATCGGCTGATTCTGGTGGACAGCAGGGGCGAGATGGTCAACGGCGACGAAGCACTGGGGATCATTGCCCAGGATCGAAAGCAGGAGGATCTGCTGCGCAACGGGGTTGTGGGCACGCTGATGAGCAACCTTGGGCTGGAGAAGGCTATCCGGCGCATGGGCCTGCCATTCTATCGGGCCAAGGTCGGTGATCGGTATGTAATGGAGCTGATGCTGGAGCACAACTGTTATCTGGGCGGAGAATCATCCGGGCATGTGATTGTGCGTGACCACATCCCGACGGGGGATGGCATTGTGGCGGCTCTGCAGGTATTGAAGGCGATGTTGAATGCCGGGCGTCCCCTGCATGAGCTCAAGCAGGTGATGAGCAAGTACCCGCAGACACTGATCAATGTGCCGGTGGCGCAGCGTATTGATCCGGACCGCTCCGAGCCGATACAGCTTGCGGTGGCGGACGTGGAGCAGCGGCTGGGTGAGCGTGGCCGTGTGCTGCTGCGTGCTTCCGGTACCGAGCCGCTGATCCGGGTCATGGTCGAGGGTGAGGATACGACCGAGACCCGCGCACTGGCGGAAGAACTGGCGGGAGTGGTACGTCAGGCAGCCTGATGAAAATCGTTGATTTCTTCTGGCAGTACCGGTACTCTTTCGCCCTTGCTGAAATGACTGTCGCGGGTTTGTCTGTGGCATGGCTATGAGGAAACACGCATGCGCAGGATTCTGGTTGCCGGAAACTGGAAACTGAACGGAGACAGCCAGTCGGTTGTCAGTCTGGTTTCAGGTGTCGTGCAGGGAGCACGGGAGCTGACCCGGGTGGATATTGCCGTCTGTCCTCCCTATGTCTACCTGCCAGTGGTGCAGGCACGGCTGAACGGCAGCCCGGTGATGCTGGGGGCGCAGGATGTCAGCGAGCAGGATGCCGGCGCTTTTACCGGCGAGGTATCCGCTCCCATGTTGAAGGATTGTGGCTGTCACTGTGTCATCGTCGGGCATTCCGAGCGGCGCAGCCTGTTTGGTGAGCAAGACCAAGATACTGCACGCAAGTTTGCAGCGGCCCGCCGTCAGGGTTTGACACCGATCCTTTGCCTCGGGGAGACATTGGATGAGCGTGAGCAGGGTGTGACCGAGTCCGTGGTGGCGCGCCAGCTGGATGCCGTGATCGCCCTGGAAGGTGTTGCTGCACTGGCTGATGCCGTGGTTGCCTATGAGCCGGTCTGGGCCATTGGTACCGGCAAGACGGCCAGCCCGCAACAGGCACAGGATGTACATGCCTTTATCCGCCGTCGCATTGCGCAGCAGGATGGCAGTGTGGCAGCAAAAACCCGGATTTTGTATGGTGGCAGTGTCAAAAGTACAAATGCCGCCGAATTGTTTGCAATGGCCGATATTGATGGTGGCCTGATTGGTGGTGCTGCACTGGATGCGCAGGAATTTCTTGCCATCTGCCATGCAGGCCATCTGCTGGGTCAGCAGGGCTAACAGAAGTTGACAAATGCTTTATAATTTATTGTTGATTGTTCAGATCATTGTTTCCATTGGCATTATTGTATTGGTGCTGATGCAGCACGGTAAAGGTGCCGATGCCGGTGCGGCCTTTGGCAGTGGTGCTTCCGGTACCGTATTCGGTGCACGCGGTTCCGGTAATTTTCTGAGCCGTACCACGGCTATACTGGCGACGGTTTTCTTTGTAAACTGCATTGCGCTGGCCTGGCTGGTGTCCAATCGCACCCCGACAACCAGTAATGTGATGCAGTCGTTGCAGCAGACCGCCACCGAGCAGCAGGCTCCGGCTCAGGGTGAAGTTCCGGTGGCACCGGCTGGCAACAGTGAAGTGCCGACCGTATCTGTCGGGCAGGATGCGCCTGCCGTTTCCGGTGGAAACGCTGAGGTGCCGGCAGCACCGGCTGCAGGCAGCAGTAATGCTGAAGTGCCGGTAGCACCCACTGCGCCTGAAGTACCGGCTGCCGGTACGGAAACGCCGCAGACCCAGCAGCAATAGGGTTTGATGTTTTTTGACACGTGCCGACGTGGTGGAATTGGTAGACACGCTATCTTGAGGGGGTAGTGTCCTTAGGACGTGCGAGTTCGAGTCTCGCCGTCGGCACCATCTTATTGTCCAAGGACGTCCGGGGATGTCCAGAGAAAAAAGTAAAGCCCTGATTCTTAACTGAATCGGGGCTTTTTTTTATGCACGTTTGTCCGTATGAGTGTGTACAAGTCCGGAACAGGTAGGTATACAGGTAGGTATACGGAATCCAAAGGCGAACTTGATGAGCATTCCAGATATGAGGCTGAGAAAGGCAAAGCCGAAGCCTGAGCGATACCGGATACAGGCCGGGGATAACATGTATCTGGAGGTGCTGCCAACGGGGCGGAAAGTTTGGCGTATGCGTTTCAACGACCCAAGGACCAGAAAGCCGGGCATTTTCACCATCGGTGAATACCCGGAGGTGTCCCAGCAGGACGCAAGGAAGGCTGCCTATGCGGCAAAGAAACTGGTCCGGCAGGGCATGAACCCGACCCGGCTGTCAACAGCAATCGAAAACTGACCCACCGTACGGTAACAAATGACAATTGAA
>DAOPKY010000090.1:0-7008 GCA_035391465.1 Thiolinea sp.
CGCCGTTCGGATCAGCAAACCAATCTCCTGGCGCTACTGACAGTGGCAATCCATCCCGTATGTCGACCAATTTCCCAAGGTAGGTAGACTCGCCCGTATCCTGGTTCACCTCCCATGCCTTATTACCATCGCCGACCAGTAACTGACCATCAATGAAGTCAAAACATGGGTAACTGGATGATGCACCTGGGCCAGCCCCTGTGTAGGCTGCGGTTGACCCAACGAGGGTGAATGTGCCGATAGGATCAGATGGATCGGCTTTGTAAAGTTTCCCCGCTGTTTGAAAGAATAAGGCTGGTTCTACTGCATCATTACGGAAAGCGAGCGCGTACCCACCCACAATGGCATTATTGTACTCGGTCTTCCCGTAATAGGTTGTTTCATTCGTGAGGGCATTGAAACTGGCTATGTCACCGTTCCCGCCCCAACTCCACTGGATCGCATATTGGTCAGGGAGCCAGCAGTTGTTGAATGGGATGCGGCTATCAGCACATGAACCATAACGCCAAGCTTCAATCTCGCCCGCATCAATTGCGCCACCGGCATCGAAAAATGCTTCCTCGTCATCACAGTTTCCATGCTCAATACGCAAGGCGGAACACCATTTGCCGCCCCTGCGTATACAGACTAACTGCGGGTCGGAAACGACAATTGATTTATCGCTGAAATCCTGAATTTGAAATTCGTTATGGCTCATGTCCAATAGCATCCGATTTTATTAAATGGCGTACTTGATGCAAGAAGTGCACTTTGGACGGTACATCGTGTCAACTTCCACCATCGCGGTCAGACCAACTTCTGCAATATTGGTAGGTACGCCGCTTGACCCATTAACATCCAGCACCACCACATCGGCTTGTTGCCAAAAACCGATGTCAACTTTCTTGCCCGATTTGGCATCAACGTAGACGCTATGGACTTCAGCAGACAACTGGTCAACCGTGGTACACTCATCGTCACAGTCTTCACCCACCAGTACAGTGAAATCCACCCGGACAGGCTTACAAGATTTGTTGCGGATAATCGCCCCGTTATACGCAGGTGCACCAGCAGCCAGTGTCACGACATTTGCTGGCGCGGCACCGGTTTCGTCACCTGCACCCATGGCGGTCGGGCCGTTAAATATGACCGACCAATCACCGTGGATTGGCGCAGTGGCACGGTCGCAACCGGATGCACCACCCGCAGAACCAAAATCATAAATCTCAAGATTCATACTTAACCTCTTTTTACTTGGACATAAGTTTTTAACAAGCACTGCTCTGGCCCAGTTAATACCAGGTCAGAAACAGGACAGTCGAATGAGAAGGAGTAGACTCGCGGGCCAGAAGGCCCTGCCGATAACCTCAGTGGCCCATCGGCTGTAGCAGAATGTTCGACAGTAAGTTTGCAGCACGCGGGGAGACGAATGGTTGCCTCATTAAAATCATCAAAAGCTGGCGACCATGAATACGTGCCGTTACCGTTATCGACTACCGTTTCTGTCAGATCAGAACCAAAATGGTCGGCATGGTATTGTGCGCAGTCATTGGTATATTCAAACGAAGGTGCTTCACCTGAAGCGCAGCAATCATCATCAGGCCATACAATCCGGTAATCACCGGCAAACGGAATCAACACACAGGTATTCGCCGGACTCACGCGCAGCTTGACGCCATCAATTGACATCGGCGCGTAGCCGGTAGCCGTTTTGCGCTGGATGATGTGGGCTCCGCGCCCAGCCATCAGGCAAATCTGGCCTTTGGTTTGTACTGTGAAATCAAACGTGCCCATTACATGGCTACCTGCTGGTTGTTATTGACGGCCTGCACAGGCGCTTGCTGTGCGGTTGGTTGGAATGGCAGCTGACCGATGACATTAGCTATGTCAGGCTCCTGCTTGTGGAAGTCCATCCCGTCCATGCCCGCTTCCAGCAAAAAACGATTGATCAAGGCGGTAATGACGCCAGGCTGAATCTCCCCAGTCTGGCGGAACGGTGCCAGATACTGAAGCAGTTCCTGTATCTTGTTGACCACCAGCCCTTTGGTGACAATCCCTTCCATGCCGCGCACGTTGACTTCAGCATCCACTTTCACGAAATCCTCATCCCAGTTGTCCATCACCCAATCCACGATGTCCTGTATGGACGGGGCCACAACGCGGGTACCAATGCGGTAGACACGGCTGGTGATGGTTTTCAGGGCATTGTTGATCATCACTGTAAGGCTGCCGGTGGTACGCAGGGCAGACGGCAGACCGACGGCTTGCCCCAGTGCATACTTCGGGATGCCTGATTCCACGTCGGCGCGTTCGTCCAGGTAGGCCATGAAATTGATCAGTTCCCCGCCGTGGTTCGGGAAATTAAGCATGTCGACCGGGCGGCCATTACTGCCGATGGATGCGATGTAGTCGTACTGGTTGTCTGGCAGGATGACCTCATCCTCGGGTAGCACGTCGTAGTCCATCATTTCGCGGTTGACGAAAATGGCTGGGTTGGTGCTCTTTCCCATGTTGCGCAGCAGGTGGATAAATCCCCGGCGGGCAGCGGCATTGATCACGGCCAGATTCTCCGGCAGTGCGTTACCGCAAAACTCGGACGGTACCGGTTCGTAGGATTCCTTCCAGTATGGGCGCTGGTAGTCGGCATCATGCAGCTTTGCGCCCAGCAGGTAATCGTCGGCCAGATAGGCTTCCAACTGGTACTGTTTCGTCACGTCCAGTTTAGGGAACAGGCTCTTGTATTCCTTGAGATATTCGCCTGAGATCAAAACAAACATGCGGAATACGTCGATTGTTTCGTTCGGATGCTCTGACCAGTGGTTGATGGCTTCCCGGTTTTCCTCTGGCAGCAGCCATTCCCGTGTTTCCGCCTCCTTGTCATCCAGCAGGCGGTCTATTTCACGGTCATCGAAATGGCTGCTCGTTCTCTTGAGCTGCTCGATGTCGAAGCGGCGCATGGGCATGCGCTCTGCAATGCCCATACCGTCCTGTGTGTCTGTACTGTCGCGGGTCCAGACAAAATCATACGGGGATACGCGGGCAAGGCTGGGCATCAGTTTGCGCTTCCAAATAAGCTTGTCTTTTTTCCAGGTGCGCTTTTTGACATTGCGGACAAATCCGCCTTTCAGTATGGCATACGGGTAGACGCAGAAGTCGTGCAGAAAATCCATCAACTCGCGCAGGGAGTCGGTTTCCTGCAGGAAGTCCTTGACGAGGATGGACAGCTCTTTTGCGCCCTTGATGGCTTCCTGCGTTTCGTACTCCCGCGCCACACCCTTGAGCGAGAGGATGATTTCCCGAATTTCTTTTTCGGTCGGGCGCAGCTTTGCTCCCCGGCCCTCAGCCAGCGATAGGGCTTGTTCCGGTGTCACGTTTACACCGATCTGGCCGTATTCGGTGATGACCTGTTGAGCGGCCTGCAGGGCCCGTTGTTCGGCAATCTGTTTCACCACGGCCAATATGGTGCGGGCGGTTTTCTCGCGGATTTCCTCGGAGATGTCCGGGCGGGCGGTAGCTTCAATACGGAACAGGTCATCAAACGCATGAACAATCATGTCAATCAGCCATGAATACAGGTCATCCACTTTGCGCGGAATCACGGTAAGCCCGGCTTTGCCTAGTTCTTTTTCAAACTGTTCGGCATTGGCACAGCCTTCCAGCCCGCGTTTTGAAACTACCCGGCACCAGTCGAGCCGCCCGGTGACGCTGCTGTTCTTGGTGGCTATCATGTCATCCACCAAAATGCTGCGCAGGTACTGTGCCAGCGTTAAATCAGCCATAGCCATACCAGCGCCAGCAGGACGGGAGGGAGTGCCAGAACAACCCACAACGGATGGATGTCAACCAGCCAGTACAGCCAGTCAATACGCAGCCAGCTGCGTAATCGCTCGAAACCAGGCAGCCAGCGAAATTGCAGGGATATTGCCAGCGGTGTTTTGCGTTTGTCGGTGATCTCTATTTTCATCAGCCAGCTATTTCAAAAAGTTCATCAAACTATCGGCCAGCTCCGGAGAGCGCCACAGCAGTACCAGCAGGGCCAGCACCACGCCGGCAACGTCCCGCACCAGTTCGCGCCATTTGATTTTAGGGGGTCTGGGAAAACGGGCGTGTTATTCGAGGTTTGTGGACAGTTTAGCATTCTGTCGTAGATATGTTCAGGCGGCGTGATTATTCGATGGTGTTGGTTTTGCCGTAGTCGAGCACTGGTCTCAAAACATTCATGAAAACATTGCCGCGCTCGGTGTTGTGCTCGGCCCGGTCGGGTATCTGGAGCGGGCAGGTTTTGCTGTCGAAGTTGCGGCCCTGTGGGGTGCGCATGGCGAAGATGATCCCGGACGATCCGCCGGTGAACGTGTTGCCTTCAATCAGGTTGCGGTCGGCTCCCTGCCGCCGGACGAAATCCACACCCAGTTCCTGCTCCCCACAGTTGCGGTACAGGCCAATGGCGGATACCGGCCAGTTGTCGCCGATGTGCCATTTTCCGAATGCGCGTTTGCGGGCGTGCTCGGTGAAGCTGTTGCCGCTGATGTAGTTGTCTGCGTTGCCGTCAACAGCGATGCATTCCCGGTTACGCCCGTCGTCCGACCAGCCACAGCGCTCGAACTGATTCCCGGCAATGGTATTGTGCCCGCCTTCTGCGTCGAGGTAAATGCTGGATTCATCCGAGCCGGTAAAGCTGTTCCCGGTAATCAGGGCGCGGGTGGTGAACGCTCCGGCATAGATATGACTGCCCAGCCCGCTGAATTCGATGCCGGTGATGGTATTGCCATTGTGACAGTCTGCCCTGATGGCATCGGCTTGTTCCAGATCGGTATTGTGGAGCTGGAGCAGTGGCGCAGTGGCACAGGTGTCAATCATGATACCGCCAGCATCAGCGTCTCCAATGATTCTGCCATTGGTCACGGTCACATTACTGGCCCGGATCACGACAGCATATCGGCCTGATGGCGGGGTAATCGTGTGGCCGTTGAGGTCCAGGGTCAACCCCCCCCGGTCAATCACAAAGACCCTGCCCCGGTAATCATCTGCCAGCTGCATGGAATCCTGCAGGCGGTCGGTGCCGGTATGTGGCACATGACCGTCATTGCAGGCGGTCAGCAATATTGGCAGCAGGAGGGACAGAATGGTTTTCATTTTTTTGTGATGTCCTTGATGGTATGGATAATTTCAGTTGGTCGCTGATCGGGCTTTTGATTTTAGGGGGGCAGGAGATACGGGCAGGTGGCGGGGAGTTTGTGGAAAAGCTCAGGTGCTGGCGGGCTTGTTGTTGGTTTGTGAAGCATTGACAGCATAGTACAAAAGATGTACTCTTGTGCAGCCCAACAACATCCGGGACCGGGATTGGAAACCCCGGATCATAAACGAGGTTACACCCATGAATACTGATGAAAATCTCCTGATAATCAGCCAGCAGCTGGAAAAAACCGCCTATGAAGCGGCGAAGGCCCTCATCGACGCCGACCACCGCAGTATCTGGCACCACCTGCGATCCTGCGCCGAGCGCGGCATACTGAGGGCCGCGCTGGAACACAATGGGGGAAATCAGAGCGCCAGCGCTGAAATGCTGCATGTCAACCGCGCCACGCTGCGCACCAGGTTGGGGCATTTCAGCATGTTGTCAGCACCACGTCTGATTCCATAAACCGGCTGTTGCCAGCCGGTTTACCGCAAGTCCATAAAATCAAAGCCCGATCAGCTGTCAACTGATCGGGTCTTTTTGTTCCTGCTGCGGTGTTTGCTGCAGGGAGATGGAATCAGACGTGGTGCTGACAACATGCTGAAATACGATGCAACAGGGGCGATGGTACCGAAAATCATGGGAGGAGTTAGCCTGTTGATTGGCAGTATTGCTGCCCTGATGCTGGCGCTGGCTGAAGCAGGGCTGATTGCGAAATGAATTACACCGAGCCGGTAACGCTACGCGGCCTGTCCGGGGTCGTCCCGCCCTTGTCGGTGACGTGTCGCAGGACTGAGCGCCAGCAATTTGCCGTGCAGATTATCGACTGCGTACCGGGCACCATCTTCGAGTCCATCACTGTAATTGGAGACGTTGACCCGGCCCAGTCAGACGAATGGATGGCCAATGTGCCGGATGGCATTGCTGATCTGTCCGGTTGTGTGTTTCGTCGCATCGAGCTGCACCGGGTCAACCTCGGGTTTGCCCAGCGCGCCCAGGGTGGCGTGGTCGAGTATATTGAGGCGCATGAGATCAGCGGGGATATGGGTATCACGCTGGCGGATGATTGCAGTGTACTGGGCGGCAGGCTGGTATCCAGTCTGGAGATTTTTCCCTACAGCCGCCAGCACCGGGACGTGTGGCAAGTGGCACAGGGAAATAACGGGATAATCCGCAACGTGCACATCAAAAAACTTGTAGCACACGGGACGGATCATCCGCAGGCCAATCCGGCAACACAACAGGGCATCCTGTTTACCGACTGCGTGGCACAGGACTGCAGCGTAACCGGCTGCGTCATCACGGGCGGTCATCCGGTGCACGGCATCACTCTGGCGGGGGCGCATGGCTGCGTCATTACCGGCAACCGCACGGATGCAAAAATAACGGTTGGCTGGGGCAATGCCCCGTCCTATGACAACAACATAACGGGCAACAGCCCGGAGGCAATCAGCATGAATTACGATCCGGCAACCGAATTAAAAATCCACACGGACGATTTGCCACGCGGTATCCGCAACAACAATCCCGGTAATGTGGAGCACAATCCGGCCAACAACTGGCTGGGGCTGGCAACACCGCCCAGTGACGGGCGCTACTGCATTTTCGATGATCCGCGTAACGGCATTCGGGCGCTGGTGCTACTGCTATTGAACTACCAGCGGGTGTATCGACTAAAAACGATCGCGGCCATTCTGGAGCGATACGCGCCTCGGCAGGACAAAAACGCCACCGACGCATATATCCAGTTTGTTGCAGATCAGGTTGGCGTCGGCGCGAAGCAGTCCATCACCCTGCTGGGTGACTACCGGGTCACGGAACGACTGGTACGGTCCATCATCCAGTTTGAAAAC
>DAOPKY010000091.1:0-6918 GCA_035391465.1 Thiolinea sp.
ATGGCTTGATCTCTTCAAATAGAAAATAACGAAGATTAGACCATGCATCACTTCCAGTCACACCCCTGTTTCTGCAGTTCTTGATGAATCGCCACATACGCCGGGCGCAACCCATACGGATCAACCTCATCCAGGATGCTGCGCATCTGCGTGTCACAAGGAGCCTGCTGAATGCCGTACAGCTGGCACAGGTTGCGCTGGCGCACCGGGTCATCCAGCAGCTCGTCAAAGGCGTACAAGGTGCCATCTTTCAGGCTGAACAGCGCAACTGCTGCCATCAGGGCATCCGGCAACGGGTACTTAACACACCGTTTCCGGTGCTCGGGAATGACCTCAAAACACGTCCGGACACGCCCCGGCAGCGCAGGGATCGACAAGGTTTTCCGGAACCGCAATGAACCCGGCCTGGGTAAGGGGTACTGTTTCAGACGCACGATTTTGCACGGAAGCCGTTTTTCAAGAATGCTGATTATACAGGATTTTTTCTAAAACCGGGAATTGCTGGTCTTGCCAGATCAGTAGTTGAGTGGCCGGATTATACGGTGAATGCCTTTTCCCAAAACCGCTACGGGAAATTCCCTTTAACCCGCCTGCTGTGTGTTTTCCCGGGATAGTGTGTGGCTTTTCACGCAGTCTGGCGGGTTGCGTGCCAGTATCTTTCAATTTTTTATTTTGCAATCAAGGTATTGGGAATCTGGCACGCAGCTTGCTATCTGGCCTGGACCATTTCAGTCATTTCAGGTATCGAATCATGTCCCGATCATTACGTTTATTGGTACCGGTACTGGCCGGTGTTGTCCTGTCAGCTTGTGGTGGTGACGACAACTCGTCGACCGAAACCACCCTGACCATTCCGTTTGCTGCCCGGGCCGGGGCAGTGGATATTGCCTGTGGTGCGGTACTGCCTGCCCTCGGTACGACCGGGCTTAGTGGCAGCATCGCTGACTTTGCGTTTTATCTGCATGATGTCGCCGTGCTGGACCGCAACGGGAAAAGTTATCCCGTGACACTGGATGCCAATGATTTTCAGGATGCTGCCGGCGGGGTGGCCCTGCTGGATTTTCAGGGGAAAACCGATTCCTGTCAGGGGGCTGACAAGCCGGTCAATCATGAAGTCACCGGCACGGTCAGCGGGGTCAAGGTGGCCAATATCACCGGCCTGAGCTTCAGGGTCGGCGTGCCCGAGGCACTCAATCACCACGATGCCAGCCTCTCGCAGCCGCCGTACAACCGTTCCGGCCTGTTCTGGCGATGGCAGTCCGGCCACAAGTTCATGCGCCTGGATGTCAATCCGGTCGGCAAGGTGCAGCTGGCTTATGACAGCAACGGTTCCACCGAATCGAACTCCTGGTTTTTCCATCTGGGTTCCACCGGTTGCGAGGGCGATCCGGCTACGGGTGCGGTGGTGTCCTGCGCCAATGGCAACCGGCCTGCAGTGCAGTTCAGTAGCGGTTTCAGTGTCAACAACCTGACCGGTACCACCGTGGTACTGGATTATGCCCGTCTGGTGCAGGGTGCCAACCTTGGACAGGATGCAGTTGCCCCGGCAGGTTGCATGTCGGGTTTGCCCGATGTTGAGTGTGTCACACTGTTCAGCAGCCTTGGCCTGCCATTCGGGACAGCTGCCACCGCCGCCCAGTCGGCATTTTATTTGGCACAGTAAGGAGTCGGTGGCATGCGGGCAGGGATACGGGGCTGGTACGGTTTGCTTTTGATGGTGTTCGGTACGGGCATGAGTGGCTGTGTCGAGCAGGACAGCTTTACCGAAATTGATACCGGGGATGTGGCAGATCGTACGTTTGAATGGAACATTCCGGCCCGTTTCCCCCTGCCCAGGGAGCCGGATGCCAATCCGGTCACGGAGGAAAAGTTTCAACTCGGCAGGCACCTGTTCTACGACCAGCGCCTGTCTGGTAACGGGACTTTTGCCTGTGCTTCCTGCCACCGCCAGTCACTGGCATTTACCGACGGCCTGAGCCAGTCGGTGGGCTCCACCGGCCAGCTGCACCCGCGCAGTGCCCAAGCGCTGGTGAATGTGGCCTACAATGCCTCGGTGAACTGGGGCAATCCTTCCACGGTTTCGCTGGAACAGCAGACACCCATTCCGCTGTTTGCCGAGTTCCCGGTCGAGATGGGGCTGAATGACGCCAACAGGGATGCGGTGCTGGCCAGACTGCGGGCCGAACCGCGTTATACCACCCTGTTTGCCGCTGCATTTCCGCAACAGGTCGACCCGGTCAGTTACGACAGCATTGTGCTGGCCCTGGCAACTTTCGGGCGTGGCCTGAACAGTTTCAACAGCCCGTATGACCAGTATGAGGCGGGTAATGAATTTGCCATCAGTACCGAAGCCAAACGCGGCATGGCGCTGTTCTTTGACGAGAGGACCGAGTGTTTCCACTGCCATGGTGGCATGAATTTTTCCATTTCCACCTTTGACCGCACCCAGACCTTTGCCGATACCAGCTTTTTCAATAACGGTTTGTATAATCTGGACGACCGGGGCAGTTACCCGGAAGGCGGGCAGGGCATTTATGAAATTACCGGGCGGCAGGGGGACCAGGGGCGGTTCCGTCCTCCCACCCTGCGCAATATTGCCCTGACTGCGCCGTACATGCATGACGGCAGTATTGCCACCCTTGAGGATGTCCTGCGCCATTACATGGCCGGGGGGCGCAACATCACGGTGGGTGCGCATGCCGGGGATGGGCGGAACAATCCCAACAAGAGCGGTTTCGTCCGTCCGTTTGCACTGGATGAGCAGGAGTTCAGTGATTTGCTGACTTTCCTGGAGACGCTGACCGACGACAGTTTTATCAATAATCCGCGTTTTGCCAACCCCTGGGAGGGATAGTTGATGGGCTTGAAGCAATGGTTCTGGCCGGTCTGCCTGTGCTGGCCGGGTATGGCATTCGGGCATGGTGCCACGGGGGACAGCAATGCCAGCCTGCAACTGGGGGCGGCCCTGAGCCTGAATGCCTGGAGTGCGGGGGCAGCGGATGCGCAGGGTTACTGGCGCATTCCCGGCGTGCTGATGGGGGGTGAGGCCCTGCCGGTCGAAAAGGGGATCGTGCTGGAGGATGCCGTGCTATGGGGGGCGTACCGGATCAATGACCAGACCCGCGTGCAGGCTGCACTGGCCAGCCATGATGGCGGGGTGGAACTGGAACAGGCCAGCCTTGGCTACCAGACCCGCCTGGCTGGGCAGCCGGTGCAAATGACACTGGGCTTGCAAGCGGGGGATTTTACCCCGTCAGCCATGACGGAAAGCGGGAGCGGGCAGTTGCTGGCGGGTTCCTTGCTGGCGGATGCCTTCTGGGGGCGCAGTTTTCTGGATACCGGTTTGCAGCTGGCCTGGGAGCCGTATGAGGGCGTGACACTGGGGGCCGGGTTCTGGAATGGGGATGCCTTTCCGGCCAGTTCCGGAGAAGGTGCCATGCATGTGCAGGTACAATGGCGGCGACCAGTGGCGGGCTGGAGCGTGGAAGCCGGTGGCTGGGCCATGCAGGCTCGGGCCGAACAGCGCGGAGATGCTCGCTATAATGGCGATGGCGGTCACTCGCATGCTGGCAGCAGTGCAGCAAGCCCGGTTGATGTGCGCTTTGACGGCAGCACCCGGCTGGGCGGGGTCTGGCTGGATGTCGCCAGTCCGGTCTGGAATGACTGGCGGGCCGGGTTGCAGTACGAGGCGGTACGGGTACGCCCGGATGGAGCCTTGTCGGATGGCAGTCATGTGGCGGACTGGCGGGCAGATGACACCGGGTATGCCATTACACCGGGGATTCGTTACGGGCAGTGGCGGCTGGATTACCGTTTTGAACGCCTGTCCCTGCAGAACCACCTGCAGGGTGCCGGAGCCGCCGTGCTGGCCGATGAATCCGCGCTGGCTAATTCGCGCCACCCGAAACGCCAGAGCCTGCAGTTGCAATGGAAACCGGGACGGGCCTGGACTGTGCAGGCCGGATATACCGTGGACCAGACGTTGAGCGGAGAGCATTCCGGACGCTATGGTCTCGGTCTGGTCTGGCAGGATGTCCTGTACGAGCGCGAATAAAGGGTTTTACGGTTGGGGATGCGTTCGCCTCAAGCATCCCCGGCCATTTTTATTGTGGCTCATTATGTATTTCGGGGTCTTATCCCATCAGCAGAGACAATAAGGAATGCAGTGCAGCTTGCCCGCATTTCCTGATGTTGTGCAGGCACTCAAAGAACGCCAGATAACACGGCAGTTTTCCCGGGAAATACCCCGGTGCGGGCGTAACCATGAACGCAGCAACGACCCAAAGCCCTCCCTGGTGTTGACGTGGACTTCATGGAAACCGTCGCCCTCCTCATCACGGGCATATTCGCCCGCGCCGTGGTTGACTGTCTTATGACTGAAACCCCACGCTTCCAGGCGGCTGTAAATGTTGTACTCATCGGCATACACCAACGTACCGGCCTCTACCGTTTCCAGTCTCAGGGGCTTGATAGTCGCCTGTTTGACGTTCGCCAGTATACGGATCACTACGTTCCCGGCGCGTTGGATCATGCCAAAGACGGGGGGGGGTTGTCCTTGTCCAGCGCGCCGCGCCCCGGCGCACCTTTCAGTCCACGGTATCGCCCCCTTGCGGCCTGCACGGATAACGGCTTCTGGAAGCCTCTTATGCCCGGCCTTGACGTCAACCGCATCAAATTCAACATGCCCGGACAGGCTTACCGGTGTTTTTTTCTCAATACCCTGCCGTCACTGGCGGGTCATGGCCTGCACATCGTCTTTGTTCAATCCCGGTTCGTGGGCAATTTGCTGGCTGGACAGGTTCAGCGACATCAGGTACCAGCATAATATCCAGACCTTCAGCGGCTGATGATTTCCCTCAAACACCGTCCCCGTCAGGTCATCAAAACGCTTGTCACAGCCTTTGCACGGGTAACATTGCCGTTCCGCTTACCGGTCATCCTTGCCCCGGCGGATGGTTTCCCGTGAACCGCAATGCGGGCACACCACCCCATCAGGCCAGCGCAACGCACGGACTTGCTGGTAACAGGCTTCATCACTGGTCAGACTGGCTATGCTGATCAAACTGTCCATCGGCTTCTCTTTCTGGCTTATCGGATAATTATCAGGTGGAGAGGTGGCGGCCAATTTCAAGCTTCATTCAGCAAGACCCCGAAACACATAATGAGCCTTTATTGTTTGCCGGGCCAGTTCAGGCCAGTGCGTGCTTCTTGAGCCGGTAGTTCAGGGCATCACGGCTGATGCCAAGCAGGCCCGCTGCCTGGGTTTTGTTACGGGCCGCCAGTTGCAGGGCCTGGGTCAGCAAGTCTTTTTCCAGGGCCTCCAGATTCACCCCTTGCGAAGGGAGCTGGAAGGCATCCGTTGCTGGCCGGGTAGCTGCATCCTGTTGCCGGGTGTCCGGCAGGTACTGGTCCAGGTGCTGCGGCTTGACAATGCAGCCGGCCATTAGGATGCTGAGCCGTTCGCAGGTATTGCGCAGCTCGCGGATATTGCCGGGCCAGGGGTGTGCAGCCATGCGGCGCAGGGTTTCCGGGTCGGGGCGGGCCTCCGCCAGCCGGTGATGGGAGGCGAAATAGCCGAGAAAGTGTTCGGTCAGCAGGGCAATGTCTTCCGGACGCTCGCGCAGGGTGGGCAGTTGCAGGGGGACGACATTCAGACGGTAATAGAGGTCGGTCCTGAAGCTGCCGTGGCATGTCATCCGGTACAGGTCGCAGTGCGTTGCGGCCAGTACCCGGACATTGACACGCCGGGTGCGCACTTCACCAAGTGGCAGGATTTCACCGGATTCGAGAAAGCGCAGCAGCTTGGCCTGCAGGGCAGGCGACAGTTCACCGATTTCATCCAGAAACAGGGTGCCTTGGTCCGCTGCCGCAATCAGGCCGACATGTTGCTGGTCCGCACCGGTAAAGCTGCCCTTGCGGTGCCCGAACAGCAGGGACTCGGCCAGATTGTCCGGCAGTGCGGCGCAGTTGATGGTGACGAATGCCGCCTTGTTGCGCGGGCTGGCGTCGTGAATCGCCCGGGCCATGATTTCCTTGCCGGTGCCTGATTCACCGGTAATGAGGACACTGACATCAGTGGCCGCGATGTGGCTGGCCGCCTGCAGTACCGGGGGCATGGCGGACGAGCGGGTCAATATGTGGTCAAATGCCATGATTGCATGTTCCTGAATCTTGGGAAAGCCGGAGTGCAGGCCATCAACCCGGTCCTGGGGACGGGCGGGTCTGCCGGTAACAGGGATTCAGGTGCGGGGTGGGGCGCGGGCCGGGAGGCTGAAGACTGGTGTTGCAGGCGGCGTGGCAGGCAGGCCGGCAGCACAGGCGAGTTGTACCGGAGCAGGCTGGATGGGCAGCGGGGCAGGAAGTCGGGGCAGGCCCTGGCCGAGTACCGACAACAGTTGCAGCGCGGAGCAATGGTCCTGCTGGGGGGCGGCTGTTTGCTGGCCGGTTTGCGGGTCGACCCGAATGGACTTGATGCCCTGCAGGGTACAGACAAACACCAGCTCGCCCTGCGCCACCGGCAGCATGAGCGGGGTGGTCCAAAAGCCCAGCAATGGCCCCATGCCGACCAGCAGGATCAGCAGCAGGGCATTCAGCAATTGCTTGGCTTGGCGTTTCACCAGTCAGGGTACCAGGTTACGGGTTACGTTGGATAAAAGGTGTGTGCCCACTGTTTTAATAGATTGTTGCAAGCCTGTCAATTGGCTGGTGCTTGCTGACCGGTCGGGAGCTAACGGCAGTTTTGCGTGTAAATCAGGGAAAATGACATGAAAAGTGATCTGAACGGTGAGTGGAAAAACCGTGCTGCAGATGGTGAAGAGAGCCGATTGTCAAACCGGGTGCTGTGCGGGATGGCCACCAGTGGCGTAACCGTTCACGCCATATATAGCGTCTCAGGCCAGACGCTGCAGCTCCTGGGCG
>DAOPKY010000092.1:0-6286 GCA_035391465.1 Thiolinea sp.
CTCTCCTCCCGACAGGCCGCTTAAAATTGGCTGGCATCACTTCCGGTCACACCCCTCCCGCCTGACCCGCATTTTCCATACAGCGCTGTCTGCAACCTTTATCCGTTCCTGCCACCAAGGGTGTTTGCCCTCCATCAAGGCAGGTGGCATCATATGCCCTTAATAATGAAATGACAGGAAACCGGTAATTCCAATGTCCACCTTACAACGTCACCTGCTGTCTTTTTTTCTGACGGGTTTGATGACCTGCAGTTTACCTTTGCAAGCCGTCGCTGCCGATGGTGACACCCTGTCACGGGAGCCGTACATTGCCCTGGAAAAGGACGACCAGATCATTGGTTCCTGGATGGTGCGCCTGGATGGCGGACGCCCTGCGTTGTTCAGCTTTCTCCCCGGTGGTGTGCTGATTGAATCCGAAACCCCGCTGGTGGACCCGATTCTCAACAATATGGCGTTCAGCAATGCCCACGGTGCCTGGCAACTGGATGATGACGGCGGCCTCAGCCTGCGTTATTTCAAACTGGCCTATCAGGCCGATGCCGCCTACCTGTTCACCGTGGAGGCCAACGGCTCCCTGTACCTGCAGCAGGATGGCAGCCTGAGCGGCAATATCCGCATCGAGAATCAGGACAATGTATTCAGGGGACAGAAAATCACACTCCAGCCCCGCAACCAGACCATGGATGCCACCCGGAATCCGGATACGGCCAAACAACACAAATAGAAATCAGATAAAAACCGGGCCAACCGCAACAGTTGGCCCGAACAGAGGAAATGAAATCAACCGGCAGGACGATGCCGGGTCGCAGTCAGTTCCTGTCAGCGCATCTGTTGGCGCGGGTATCTGCTGTTATCGGAACGCTGGTTTGCCGTTGCCCTGTTGTTCAGAAAATCAGTCAGCTGTTTCTTGAGTGCTGCATCCTGCCGTTCAACCTGACGGCGTTCCTGGTCGGTAATCCGGTTATCCCGAATCACGCGGCGGATGGTGGCCTTGAGTTGGGCCAGCTTTGTATTCAGTACCTGCACTTCGCTCCGGGTCAACTGTCCACGGCTGATGCCGATACTGATGTTTTTTTCAATCTTGGCTGTTGAGAAACTGGCCAGCATTTTCTGTTGGTCATGTGATGGGGCCGGGGGCGGATTCATGGGCCTGGCCTGGGCCAGTCCGGCAGTGGCGGCGATCAGCAATCCCAGGCAAAGACGGTTGAAAAGAGAACGGGCTTTCATACAATAACTCCTGTATCGGGTGTTGTGGTTTGTGCGAACCGGCTTGCTACAGGCTTCATACTATGCGTGTTTTGCGCAAAAAATGTGTGATGAATAAGGAAAAGCCGGCCTCCGGCCTCCCCCGTTCGGGGGAGTGCCTGCACGATTTCAGACCTGTCCGGGACTGCGCTATTGCGCAAAGATGGGCTATTATCCTGTTTGTTCAGGTGCTGTCCGGTCCAGTATCATTCCCAACCCCCAAGTCAGGAGAGTTGTCATGGCGACCACAAAAACCAATGCCTCTGCCAGAACCGATGAAACGGCTGATACCGAGCTGCGTCAGGAGCTTGATGCACTGCGCGACCTGGTGAGCGAGCTGCTGGATGAGTTTCGGGGTGAAAAGGAAGGCCCTTCCCGACAGGTGGACCAACTGAAGGCCAAACTGGAAAAGTACCAGAATCAGGCGGAGCAGAAACTCCATGATGCCTACAATTCAGGTTCGACACACCTTGATGATGTGGGCGGGCTGATCCGCCGCAATCCGCTGGCCAGTCTGGCAGTGGCCTTCGGGGCCGGCTACCTGCTTTCCCGCATACTGGGTGGCGGCAAAGACCGTTCATGAAGCCACTGACCGAGGCCATTATCAGCCTGTTTGATCTGGCCGAGGCGGAAGGCAGGCTGCTGCAGCGCCGCTTGCTGCAGACCCTGGTTGTTGCCCTGCTGATGCTGATGGCGGCCCTGATGGCAACGGGTGCCGCCATCCTGTTCATGGCAGCACTCTACCAGTTCCTGATTACCTTCTGGCAGCCGTTCCTGACCCTGATCGTGGTCGGAAGCGCCTGCCTGTTACTTGCAGGAGTCCTGTTATGGAGCGCCCGACACGTTCACGCCCGGAACCGGAACAAACCGGTGTAGCGACCCGTGAAGAACTCAGCGCAGAGCACCGTGTGGAAGCGGCCAAACAGCGCCTGCGTGCCATGTCCGAACAGGTCGACTACCTGGGGCCGATCCGGCAGCACCCGCTTGCCTTTACCGGGACGGCCTTTGTCACCGGGCTGCTCTGGCAACGCCTGAGTCGTCATAAGCTCACGCCGGGGATGCTGGCCCTGGCGGTGCAATTGTTCAAGAAACTCTAAATTCTGAGCGAAAAATCAGCCATGCCGATTTGTAATGCACACAAGCAATCCCCTCCGCTCCACAGGATTTACAGGCTTTCGGGCACCTTCCTGCTGTGGCTGGTACTGCTGGCGGCTCCAGTGCAGGCCGAGGACCCCATTGTCAACCTGCTGACCGGCCAGCAGGAGACCAGTGTGGCGGAAACCGACAAAGTCATCACCACCGACAGCACCACCCAGAGTGACCAGAAAATCCGCAAACGCTTGCAGGAACTCTTCACCGAGCTGGAGGACATGAAAGCCATCCGCATTCGTGTCAACAAGGGGGTGGTGAGCCTGGAAGGGGAAGTCGGCTCCGGTGCCATTGAGGATAAAGCCCTGCAGTTTGCACGCCAGGTCGAAGGGGTGGTCGAAGTTGAAAACCGGCTGGTGATCAACCGCAACCTGCGTACCCGGCTGGAAAGGCTCGGCAACCGCCTGCTGGATACGGGGCAGCAGGCACTCAGCGGCCTGCCGCTGTTTCTGCTGGCCTTGCTGGTTCTGGTGCTGTTCTGGCTGCTGGGACGCTGGATTTCCCACCGCCAGCGCCTGTTCCGGCGGCTGACACCAAACTACTTCATCGCCAACCTGCTGGGCCAGATCGTGCATCTGGTGTTCATTATGACCGGGGCTGTCCTGGCCCTGAGCCTGCTGGATGCCACAGCCCTGCTCGGCACCATTCTGGGGGCTGCCGGGATTTTCGGCCTGGCGGTCGGTTTTGCGGTGCGCGACACCGTGGAAAACTACATCGCCAGCATTCTGCTCAGCGTGCGCAACCCCTTTGAAGTCAATGACTTTGTCAATATTGACGGTTTTGAGGGTAATGTCGCCAGCCTCAATTCCCGTGCCACCATCCTGATCTCCCCGGATGGCAACCATATCCGCATTCCCAATGCCACGGTGTTCAAGGCGGTCATCACCAATTTCACCCGCCATCCGGAACGGCGCTTCCAGTTCGATGTCGGTGTGGGTACCGGGCAAAATCTGCTCAACACCCAGACGCTGGCACTGGAAACGCTGCAGCAGCTACCCGGTGTGCTGCCAGAACCCAGACCCCAGGTGCTGATTGAAGCCCTGGGGGATTCCAATATCCTGCTGCGTATTTTTGCCTGGGTTGACCAGCGGCAGTACAATTTCGGCAAGGTTCGCAGTGAAGCCATCCGGCGTGTCAAGCAGGCCTTCGATCAGGCCGGTATCGTCATGCCCGAGCCAACCTATAACCTGCACATCAACCGGCAGGCAGAAAAGGCTCCTGACACCCTGCCACTGCCGCCCGCACCGACACCACAAAGCCGGGCGGTACAGGATGTCAGTGTTGATCACACCATTGAACAGAAGGTTCTGGAGGAGCAGGAAGCCAGTGACTCGGAGAACCTGCTGGACCCGGAACGCCCCAGGGAGTAACACCCAACATGCCTGATATGACACCGGAAGCCCGACAGAACCGCCTGCAGCAGCTGGAGCGTCTGGCCTGGATACTGGACAGCGCGATCCGCATTCCCGGAACCGGCTGGCGCATCGGTCTGGACGGGCTTATCGGTCTGGTGCCGGGGATTGGCGACCTGAGCGCCGGAGCCATCTCCAGCTATATCCTGTGGCAGGCCATGCGCCTGCGGGTCTCGCCACTGATCATGATGCGCATGGCCCTGAATGTGGCCTTTGAGAGCGTTCTGGGCGTGATTCCGTTTTTCGGCGACCTGTTTGACTTTGCTTTCCGGGCCAACCGGCGCAATGTCAGGCTGCTGCGCGCCTACCTGGATGACCCGGAACGGGTGGAATACAACAGTACCCTGACAGTGCTGGCAGCGGTTGCCATTATTGTCGGTGCATTCATTTTCATTGTCTGGGCCATCATGGCCCTGATGACTGCGCTGGCCGGTCTGGTGACCGGCTAGTGCAGGCAGTAACCCGGCAAGGAGAAAACCATGATCCGGTTTGAAAGCAAGGCAGGTTCCTCTGTCACCATGTTCGACAGGGATGCGGCAGCCATGCTGCGCATGATGAACCACAGCGGCACGATTCCCAGCGCCCTGCGTGCGGAAAACCTTCCTGCCGCCCTGGCCAGCCTGCAGCAGCACCTGCAGACGGAAAGCGCCCCGTCCGGGCGGGAGGGCAGCAGAAATGACGGCAATGACCGGGATGATCAGAAAAAAGCCGAAGTCAACCTGCAGACCCGCGCCTACCCGCTGATCGAGCTGCTTAAGGCCGCCATCAGGCAGCAGGAAATGGTGATGTGGGATCACGACCATTCAGTGGTCTGAAAGCAGCGCCCCTGCCTGAACCCACCCGTATTGCAAATGACAGTCAGGATTCCGCGTGAAGCCCTGTACGGGGCGCAGACTCCAGGGGGCGTGTAGCCAAGGATTAAGGTAACGCGCTACTGGCGCTCCCGTCATCGGCCAAAGGCTCCAGCTCACTCAGGGGCCAGCGCGGGCGGGCCTGAATCACCGGCGGCTCACTCGCCCCGTGCAACAGGCGCACAGCCCCGGCATAAGCAATCATGGCCCCGTTATCGGTACAGAATGCCAGACGCGGGAAAGACACCCGTGCATTCAGTTCATGCAGGCGGGTACGCAAATGGCGGTTTGCACCGACCCCCCCGGCCACCACCAGCGTTCTGCGACCGGTCTGTTCCAGTGCACGTCGGCACTTGACCAGCAGCGTATCCACTACGGCTTCCTCAAAAGCACGGGCAATATCGGCCCGGTCCTGTTCGGTCTGTGCCGACTGCTGCCAGGTGGTGAGGGTGAAGGTCTTGAGGCCGCTGAAACTGAAGTCACAACCGGGACGATCCACCATCGGGCGCGGAAAACGGTAAATCCCTTCCCGTCCGCTTTCCGCCAGCTGTGCCAGCAGAGGCCCGCCGGGATAATCCAGTCCCAGCAGTTTGGCGGTCTTGTCGAAGGCTTCCCCCGCTGCATCATCCAGACTTTCACCCAGAATCCGGTAGCACCCGATGGCCGGTACATCCACCAGCAGGGTATGACCACCCGATACCAGCAGGGCCACAAACGGCAGCTGCGGCGGCTCCGGTTCCAGCATGGGGGCCAGCAAATGCCCTTCCATATGATGTACTCCCACCGCCGGAAGGCCCAGCCCGAAGGCCAGCGAACGCGCAAAGGAGGCCCCGGTCATCAAGGCCCCGATCAGGCCCGGCCCGGCAGTATAGGCCACGCCGTCCAGCTGCTGCAGCGTCAGGCCGGCCTGTTCCAGTGCCACACGGGTCAGGGGGGTGAGGCGGCGGATATGGTCGCGGGAAGCCAGCTCCGGCACTACCCCGCCATATTCAGCATGCAGGCTGATCTGGCTGAACAGCTGGTGAGCCAGTAATCCGGCATCGGTGTCATACACCGCCACACCGGTTTCATCACAGGATGATTCTATGCCAAGTACGCGCACCGACACTCCAGACAGACAGGGAAAACCCGCATTCTAGCCTGAAGGGCGACAGGCGCAAAGCGCCTTGCGGGAAGCAGGCAAACTCCCCGCTCCCGGCCCTGGCGCTGCATCACTCCGTCAATGCGATAAAGCTCCTGATCAGAAAAGCGAATTTTTCCGGCTGGCGATAAGGGCCGTCATGATTGACACCCGGCATGGTCAGCGTCAGCCCGTTGGCGACACAGTTGCCGACACTTTCCGCCATCATGGAAAACCGGGTGAATGAATCAGCACCCTGGACCACCAGCGTCGGTACCCGTATTTTTCCGCGCGTCCGGCAATCAACCGGCTCAGTTCCTTTCATGGCCAGATAAGGCCCGACAGCACGCCCGTTCTCACGCCAGACCTGCTCACCGGCCTCCCCGACAGCCCCGCCGTCTTTCAGCTCAAAAACGCTGGAGTCAACTAATAAGTGCAACACGTTGACCGGAAAGCCTCAGCCTGCCCGATATCTGAAGCCTGCCCGGGGGTCAGGATAAAGCGTAAGG
>DAOPKY010000093.1:0-6019 GCA_035391465.1 Thiolinea sp.
GTGGGTCAGTTTTGAATTGTCATCAGTGGGTCAGTTTTGCATTGCTGCTGACACCCGGCACCGGGAATCGGAAAGCCTGCGCAGGGAACAGGAACGGCAGCGGCTGTTGCGGGAGCAAACCAATTCCTTTGAAGTGGTGGCAAGGGACTGGCACAGGAACCGGCGCGAAGTCATGGCCAAGTGGACAGAGCTGCACGCTGACCGGATCATGAGGACGCTGGAGAATGACGTTTTCCCGGTGCTGGGGGCGGTACCGATTGTGGAAGTCAGCGCCCCCATGGTGCTGGATGTGATCAACGCAGTGGTCAGCCGGGGCAGTGTCGAAACGGCAAAGAAAATCAACCAGTGGGTGAATGCCATTTTCCGGTATGCCGTTACCCGGAAACTGGTACCCCACAATGAAGCGGCCAACATTCGGGACGAGTTGCCGACGGCAGCAAGGCGGCATAACCCGCACCTGACAGCTGCAGAAATACCGGCTTTTATCCGGGCTGTGGAAGAGTCTGATCAGACAGGCGAAGTGGTGAGGATTGCCATCCTGTTTACCTTGCACACGCTGGCACGGACCGGGGAAACCCGTTTTGCCAAGTGGGCAGAGTTCGACTTTGACGCGGCCTTGTGGAGCATTCCGGCTGAGCGGATGAAGATGAAGCAGCCGCATGTGGTGCCGCTGTCTGATCAGGTACTGGCCTTGCTGAAGGCCCTGCGGCCGTTTACCGGGCATTATGACTACCTGTTTGTTACCCGTGGTTTCAACCGGCCAGTATCGGAAAACGGCATGCTGTATGCCCTGTACCGGCTGGGGTATCGGGGCCGGCTGACCATCCACGGCTTGCGCGGGACGGGTTCAACCGTGCTGAATGAGGCAGGCTTCCGGGCTGAGGTCATTGAGACGGCACTGGCGCACAAGGACCGGAACGCTATCCGGGCGGCATACAACCATGCTGATTATCTGGAGGAGCGGCGGGCAATGCTGCAATGGTGGTCGGATTACCTGACCAGTACGGGGCAGGGGGCGGATGTTGTGCCGATCCGAAGGGGGAGTGGATAAGCCTGCAGGTATTTTGTGGCAGGCGGGTTTGCTGGTGACGGCAAAATCTTAAATTTTGTTTAAGATACTTAAAATAATCAATTAAATAGATCGTGAACATGTTTTTGTAGAAAAAAAACACATATTTTATTGCTGGCAAGACTGTTACCTTCAAAAGGTTAGTTTTTGGTTCGGTCTTTATATGAGGTGTCGACAATGGATAATGTCATCTACATGGATCAGCGTTTGCATAATGCCACTGTCAATCTGAAGACAGGGGGAGGCGCACGAGTCAACGTGGAGTCTGAGGCTGGGATAACTGTTAGGCCGAAAATAATTCGGCAGATAGTACCACCGGCTGAAGGTTCAATTTCAGCAGGGCAGCGGGCAGAGTTTCAGGAAAAGATCAAGGAGTGGGTCAAGGTTTCCAATACTGCAGGCAAGCCGGTTGCATGGGGGGAGGCGTGGTCAAGGCTGTTCAGGAAAGCGAAAAGTGCGGGAAAAAAAGGGGTCACACGAATTGCGGATTTTCCAGCCTGTGACTTTGAGGAAGGCATGAAATACCTGCGCATGGAAATTGGAAAGCTCAGTAAATCGAGCCGGTATATTCAGAATGATCCGGAAACAGCCCGCCGGAAAATGCTGGCAGTCATCCATCACAAGAAGAAGGCCAACAAGGTCGGTGATGTAGCTTACCGTGAATACCTGCTGGCCGAGTTTGGCGCGACTTCATCTGCTGGTCTGGATATGGCGTCACTGATGCGCTTTCGGGACTACATGCAGGGGGGCGGCAAATGCATATTGCCAAGGCCGAAGGAAAAAAGCCTGCAGGAACGGCGTGTGGACTCGCTGGTACGGCTGATGCAGTTGCGGGGTGGGGAGCCATTCAGCAGTCTGGACAATGCCCAGGTCGCGTTGATTGAGCATGACCGGGGACTGTTCGACGGGCTGGGGTTGGATGCATTCAGGAAATTCTGGGGCCGCCAGAAGGTCACAAAGCTGAAGCGTGGTCGCAAGGCATCCAGTCAGGAGGTACCCTTGAAAAGGGGTTAATTCGGGTATAACCCGATTTGTGCCGTTTTTAGGTGTGGTCAGGTGTGCAGAATGGGAACTCCAACAAGATGCAATGGAGTTCAGAAACATGCAGCAACAAACCACCCCGGATCGTTACCTGCCGGAAGCCGACGTGCTGAAACTGTCCGGCCTGTCTTCCAATACCATCCGAAACCTTGAAAAACAGGGCCGGTTTCCGAAGCGGCGCAAGGTGGCACCGCGTGCCGTGCGCTGGCTGTTGTCAGAGGTTCAGGTATGGATGGCTGACCCGGAAGGCTGGAGCAGGTCGGCATGATCAGGGAGCGAAGAAGCGGGGTCACAAAACAAAAGCCACTTGAGGGCTGCAAGTGGCTTTCAGGAGTTCGCTCGGTTGGAGGTGTCGTATCGAACCCAACAAGCATACATGCATGAGGGCAAAATGTCATGCACGGACAGGGAGGGCAGGTCATGCGCAGCATTATCCCCTTTCCTGACACCGAGCACGACGACCGCCCCCAAATCCCGGCAGGTTGGTACACGCTGGCTTTTACTCACTGGGAGACCCGCCGGCTGTTCAATACCGCCAAGTGTTTTGTCTGGTTCAAGGTCTACGATGCGGGTGCGGCCTTTGGCATCAGTCTGGCACGGCACTATAACGTCAAGCGCCTGAGAGGCAAGCCAGGGCGAAAAGGTGGCTTTGTCGTCGGCAAGTGTTCTGCATTGGCGCGGGAGTTTTTCACCCTGCTGGAGCAGGTCGACGAACCTGTCAGGGGTATCCGGCTGGACCGCCTGCCGCTGGATCGGCTGACCCGCTATCTGGTGGTGGCTAAAGTGGAAAGTGTAACGCACGACTCCAGACGTAAGCCGATACCACAGGCCCTGCAGTATTCGGTGATCAGTGAGCTGAAAACCATGAGGCCACTTTGACATTTCAAGTCATGGTTGTGGTCATGGTCGCTGTTATTGTTTTTCCTACCCCTGAACATGCTGCCGGCCTTGTGGGGCAAAGCTTCCGGGCAGTGGGTATGGCACGGAATACACCCAAGGGACAAAGGGCAAAGGGTGTTTGTTCAATCGGTTGATTTGCTACACCCCGTCTTTGGGCGGGGTTCCCTGAGCAAGCGGATAGGGGGGTGATCATTTTTTTGCGAGCTTTTCAGTGTGGAAGTCTTGGCGGGCTGCGGGTGACGGGCTGATCAGTGCCTTTTGGGGGTCTGATAATATCAGTTGATAACTGGTCAATTCGTACTGGCTTTTTCGTGGTTTTCTGTCAGTTTTCGGGCGCATTGAAATTCAGTTATGAGCAGTTCAAAGCACGTTCAACAGCAATTCAAAGGTGGTGCAAATGATCAGTGAAAAAACGGCAGCAAGGCTATTCAAGGCCGAACACTTTCCATACCGGCCACACCGGGCCGAGCGGGAACGTGACCTGCTGGAGTGGGCCGACTGGGAGCTGGAAAAGGTGGAGGGATGTATTTCAACGCTGCTGGGGGTGATGGGGGCGCATCCGGTTGGTGTTGGTGGCAGTATCCGGGATGTGGACATGATTGGTTTCCTGAGCCTGTTGGAGGGGCGTTTGCGCGCGATTAGGGGTGCTGTGCAGATGATGGATGAACAGCGGGAGGCATGGGGAGGCCCTGTCTCTCTGCCTGCTGACGAATGATCAGGTAAACCTGTTTCATGGACAGCCCGTATTCCATGGCCAGCGCAGACACCCGCACGGTTCCGGCCTTGCTGAAAATGATCTGGTCACGCAGTTCGCGTTTGGTTGTGGTGCCGCGTGGAATGTAAAGCTGGATGCCGCCAAACACGTCGGAGAACTGAATCAGCAGCGTTTGTGCCAGTGTGTCGGCCTCTGGATCAGGCAGGCCATGGTTGCGCAGTACCGTGATAAACAGTTCATGAATGTCGGTCAGCGTGTCGGGCCAGTTCGGTCTCATGCGGATTCTCATTAACAGGAGTCACTGCGCAATCATGCCGTCCAGTATGGCCTTACCTGAAAAAACGGCCTTCATTTTTAGGCTTGCAGTACCGGAAGGCAGCCGGGACTTGCCGGGATAAAGCGGGATTTACCGGGATAGTTCGGTTTTCTCGAATCATCAGCCGGAAAAGTTTGTCCGTATAAATGCAACAAGCTTCAAGGAAGTCCATACAAGTCCGGTACTGGCGCGGGCCTGAGTTCGGAACAATCTGATTTTTTATCCATGACAGTTCGGCTATTGTTTATTCAGCGGCCGAATGGAGCAAACACCATGACACAGACACCTGCCATTACCCTGACCGGCGACCTCGCTGAATGGCTGATTGAGCGGGCAGAGCGCAATACCCGTACCCCGGAGCAGGAGCTGACCCACATCCTGATGCCTTTCCGGCAGCGGGCGGAAAGGGCGCGTGAGCGCAGGAAGCAGCGTGAGGTATGGAAAGCGGTACGGCGACGGCCACCCCCATCAGCCATGCCGGATTGACAAAGTAAAAAGCCCTGTGTACTGGAAATACACAGGGCCAGAGAGTGGGTTGAGGTACTGACAATACCGTCAACCGAGTTACTGACAACCCTACAGAGAAATCAGTATGCCCAAGTATACACTGAGGCCTGCCTGTGCGTGCATTCATCTAAAAGATAAATCAAACCACGGCTCTATTATCGACAAAGCCGGTTTTACTCACTGGCCATTTTCCCCGCATACTCAAACTGTGACCCACATGGTCGCACCTGCAAAGTGCAGGGAACTTCTAAAATCTTTGTGGCGGCAAACACCGCCCCCGGCAACAGGCGGTTTTTTTGTGCCTGTATTCTGGCTATCCGGCAGTTTTGTGCCGGGTATCGCAGGGAATACAACACCGCCAGCGGCGGGAACAAATGCGGCGCTTTCCACAAGGGCGTTAGAAGTACCCGGCAACTTTGCCCAACTTCTAAAACCAATTTGTGGAGAGTCAGCAATGACCGCCATTCCCGTGGGCCTTGGTGCCCGTCATTCCGTGCAGGCGTTGGCCTGCCGTTCGGTTGTGGGTCGCTCTGCCTGCAAACCCGGCCTTCAATTCCAGTCCAGTCGTACCGGCCTGATTGCCTATCTGGGGCAGGCACCGGTGGCGTGGATCGTACCGGGATACCACACCGGCCAGCAGGCCGGGCAACCCAAAACCTGCCGCTTTGTCGATGTGGCCTACCACCGTCGAACCCTGCGCGGCATCAATCTGGAAACCGCCGACTTTGCCACCGTCCGGGAAGCCAAAACCTTCCTGATGCGTGTGTTTAGCCAGCAAGGCGGTGCCGCATGAAAATCAGTAACCGGAACACGGCCACACCGGCGCAGCCATCACCCAGCGCCCCCATAAACGCCCCTGTGACAATGACAGAAAGCTTCCTGCGCCTGCCGGAAGTCATGGCCATGGTGGGATTGAAGAAAAGCGCCATCTATGAACGGATCAGGCAGCGGTGCTTCCCGGCACAAGTCAAGCTGTCCCCGCGTGTCAGCGTCTGGCGTCTGTCGGAAGTGCAGGCATTTATCCGTGGGGAATATGTAGCGCCAGTAACCAGACCCACCCTGAGCATTGTCGCAATGCAGGAGCAACGGCCATGACTGTTATCAATGCTCAAACCAGTTCCGCACCCCTGCCATTTGAGCAACGCCTTGCCCTTGTCCGGGCCGAGATTGCCAGTCGGGTTGCGGACGTACCTGAAGCCGACCGGAACCCGGCGCGTGCGCGCCTGTGGGTACGCTGGATCAACCGGGCGCTGTTGGCCGGGGAATCACAGGCAAGCGGTTCTGTACCGTTCCTGAGCGCATTCCAGCGGGATGTATGGGAGGTGCAGCCATGAACCACAATCCCCACGATACCGGTTTTGTGACCGGCATTCTGGACCGGGTGCCCCTTCGGGTATCCGGCTTTGTCGAACGGGCCTACAGTCGCCTGTATGCCGATCAGGGCCGGCAGGCAGCCAATCAGTATTTGCTG
>DAOPKY010000094.1:0-5419 GCA_035391465.1 Thiolinea sp.
CTCTCCTCCCGACAGGCCGCTTAAAATTGGCTGGCATCACTTCCGGTCACACCCTTCGCCTGCATGAATGTTGACCCTCGTGTCATGGCATTTTTCCCGGAATGCCTGAGTCGCAGTGCCAGCGATGCCATGGCGGATCGTATCCGGGCGCTGATGACCAAACACGGCTGGGGATTATGGGCTGTTGAACTTAAACAGACTCAAACGTTCATCGGATGCGTTGGCTTGCATATTCCCACCCACGATTTTTCATTCAATCCTTGCGTGGAAATCGGTTGGCGGCTGATGGCGGACTACTGGGGCAGCGGGTATGCGACCGAAGCCGCTCAGGCAGCCTTGCAGACAGGCTTCGATGTACTGGAACTGGAAGAAATCGTCTCCTTCACCGCACTGCTGAACCGGCGCTCACAAGCGCTGATGGAACGCTTGGGAATGCAGCGTGAAGCATGGACGTTTGAGCACCCTGCCCTACCTTCTGACAGTCCGTTGCGGGAGCATTGCCTGTATCGACTGGATAAAAACCTGTACCAAAATGACAACTGGCGGCAAGGGTTACGGGGAGCCGGACCGGACCAGTCAAAACTTTCTTTGCCGATCCATACCGTTTTTCATGATTTGTCCGTTCAAAAGCAGGAGCCACGATATCAGGAGCCGCCTGACAGCATTATGTCAGGCGGCTGACCGAATTACAGGCAGGGAAAAGCCTACCCGCTACGATGCCTGCTCCCACTGGTGCGCCATCCACTGGTGGAAATACCAGGTCGGGTAATCCAGCTTGGGCGTAAACAGCCCCCCGCCGAAGGCACTGGAATGGCGGCCCTTCTGCATACCCTCGACGGCAAAAACATCCTCATTGAACACCACACGCCAGGATGCCTCTACAGCGGTTCGTGATGCATCATAATCTTCATGCGTAGCCGCCTCGCCCACATACAGCACGCGCAGGTGCTCCAGCGTTTTCTCCACACCCACCGGCTCCAGCACCAGTGCAAAGGCGTGGTCTGCCTGTATCCCCAGCAGCACGTTCGGGAACAGCGCCACATACTCGGCCTGCTGCAGCTTGTCCGCCGGCCAGTCCGGCAGACGCGGCAGGCGGGTTCCGGCCGTTTCCGCCAACCGGTAGGCCAGACTGCCCTGCCCGGCACAATAATCGCCAAATGCAATATTGTAATGATCCTCCAGGCGCGAATAACTGTTCAGGCCCGGATGCACCCAGGGCAGGTGGTAGGCTTCGCAGTAATTCTCCACCGCCAGCTTCCAGTTGCAGTTCACCTCGATGCACATTTCCCGCGAGGAGTCCGAAGTTCGCAACAGGGACAGGCCATCCGCACCCAGAAACGGCTCCCAACGCTGCAGCAGGGGTTCAAGATGCGTCTCAAACGCCGGGGCATCGCCGGACAGGTTCACAAACACCATATCCATCCAGACCGCCGTGCGTACCGGTGTGAGGCCATGCCCGGCACAGGAAAAATCCGGACTGCGGTTCACGTTCACTCCGCCGACATGCGGCGTGGCCTTCAGTGCCCCCTTGAGGTCATAAGCCCAGGAATGGTACTGACAACGCAACAGGGTCTGAACCGGACCGGCCTGCGGCACCAGCAGCATGCCCCGGTGACTGCAAACATTATGAAACACCCGGATCACATCATCCCGGTCCCGCACCAGTACCAGCGGCAGCCCCATGAAATCCACCGGCCGGGCATACCCCGGCTCCAACAGGTCCGAAGCAAACCCGACACAGCTCCAGGTCGGAGCCATGACCACCTCACGCTCACGCTGAAACAGTACCGGGCTGGTGTAATAGGCATTCGGCATGCCCCGTGCCTCTTGTACCGGTTTCAGTACCGCATCCATCTCGTTTTCAAGCTGCAGACCCATTTCATAACCTCCTTGCCAGAACGGCAGTTTCATCCGATTCTGGCCAGAGGCAGGCAGCACTGACAAATGATTTTTCCTGCAGGGCGGCATGAATTTTCTGGATCAGGTACGCCGGAAAACGGAACGGATCAGCATCCCGTCAGTGTCACGGCTCAGATCGCCCGGGTCTTGCCCCCGTCTACCATCAGGGTGGCACCGGTAATGTAGCTGGCGGCATCGGACAGCAGGAACGCAGCGGCAGCACCAAATTCCTCAATGCTGCCATAGCGCCCCAACGGAATCGCCGCACCTTCAGCACGGACATGATCCGCCAGCACAATCCCCTTGCGCTCGGCGGTCAGGCGGTCAACACTGCGCACCCGGTCGGTATCCATGCGTCCCGGCACCAGGTTGTTGATGCGGATGTTTTCCCCGGCCAGATCCGTCGCCAGACTTTTCACCAGACTCAGCACGCCGGAACGAAACACATTGGACAACAGCAGCACATCAATCGGCTCCTTGATGGAGGTTGAGGTCAGGGTCAGGATCGAACCCCCGCCACCGGCCCGCAGGTGCGGCAATATGGCACGGATCATGCGTACCGCACTCATCAGGGTCAGGTTATAAGCCCCGAGCCAGGCGGCATCATCAAACTGCTCAAACTTCCCCGGCGGCGGCCCCCCGGCATTCACCAGCAGCCCGTAGACCGAGCCGAACCGCTCTGCCGTCTGCCGGGTCCAGGCATCAATCGAACCGGCATCGGCTGCATCCAGGGTGAATCCCTCCACATCGGCCCCCGTGCGCTGGCGCAAATCTGCCACCGCGTCAGCCACATGGTCGGGATTGCGGCTGGCCAGCGACACCCGAGCCCCTTCCTGCGCCACCGCTTGGGCCACACCGAACCCCAGTCCCCTGGAACCGGCAGCCACCATGATCACTTTGCCTTCCAGATTCAAATTCATCATTCACTCCATCGTTATCGTTTAAATCCGTGCTGAAATTTCCGGGCATTTTCCCGAAATAAAAACCGGTGTATCCGGTGATCCGGCGATCCCCGAACGGGACTTAGCGCCCCAGTTCGGTCTCAATCGCCTGCTTCAGCATCCCGACCACACGGTCCACCTCGGCACGGGTCAGGGTCAGCGGCGGTGACAGGGCAATGGAATCCACGCCCGGCAGGGGTCGCAGGGTTACCCCCAGCTTCCATAGCTGCTCACTGACCCGTAAAGCGGCTTTGGCTGCCGGATCGAATGCCTGCCGGCTGTCCTTGTCCGACACCAGCTGCACCGCTGCCAGCAGGCCCTTGCCACGAATTTCCCCGACATGGGTCAGGGGCAGAATCTCCGCCTGCAGCTGCCGGTGCAGGTAGGCACCGGTTTCAGCCGCCTGCCGGCACAGGTTCTCGCGCTCCATGATATCCAGATTGGTCAGGGCCACCGCAGCCCCTAACGGGTGGCCACTGTAGGTATAGCCGTGGGCAAAATTACCAAGCTGGCGACTGCCTTCGCGCAGCACCTCATGAATGGCTTCGGTCAGGAATACCGCCGACATCGGGAAAATACCGGAAGTCAGCCCCTTGGCAGTGGCCATGAAATCCGCTTCGATGCCGAAACCGGGGCTGGCGAACCATTCACCGGTCCGCCCGTAACCACAGATGACTTCATCAGCGATCATCAGAATATCATGCTGGCGCATCAGGGCCTGCATGCGCGGCCAGTAGTCCGCCGGCGGTACAATCACGCCCCCGGCTCCCATAATCGGTTCACCGATGAAGGCGGCGATGGTATCCGCACCTTCACGCGCAATGACGGCTTCAGCTTCGGCCACCAGCCGGTCCACATAGGCCGCCTCACTTTCACCCTGCTGCCCGAAACGGTAGTAATGCGGGCAGGACAGGTGCAGTACCTGCGGTATGGGCAGATCAAACCACTTGTGGAATACCGGCAGTCCGGTAAGGCTGGCAGCACTGATGGAAGTCCCGTGATACGCCTGCCAGCGCGAGAGGATTTTCTTCTTCTGTGGCCGGCCCAGAATATTGTTGTAGTGCCAGATCATCTTCACGATGGTGTCATTGGCATCCGAACCGGAGGAACCGAAATACACCCGGCTCAGCTGCGCGGGTGCCAGCTGTGTCAGGCGCTCGGCCAACAGCGCCGTTTTGGGATTGCCCATGCCGGAAAAGTTGTGAAAATAATCCAGCGCCATGGCTTCACGCGCCAGGGTATCAGCAATCTCCTGCCGCCCGTGCCCGATATTTACGCACCACAGCCCGGCAGTTCCGTCCAGCACCGCACGTCCGTCAGCATCGTAGATGTAATTGCCACTGGCGCGGTTGATCATGCGCGGGCCACTCTGCTGCACCGCCTCAATGGAACTGGCCGGATGGACATGGTGCTGGCGGTCGGCTTCAGCGGCGGCCTGCACTGAGGAAACGGGGTGATCGGACATGACGCTTCTCCTGGGTATTTGCCTGTTGAGTTTGAGTACCCGGCTACTATGACCAAAGCCCGAATGCAGCGCAAGGCATGTTGCATGCCACGGTTTTACGGTATGCTGCCGTCAACCTGAGTGCAACAGCGCAACCGTATTGATCAGATCATCATGCCCATGCCAACAGATACCCGCCTGCAACTGCCCGATGGCCGGGAAATCACTATCCGGCTGCAGACTTCAGCCCGCAATAAATACATGCGCCTGAGCTTCAGCCCGCAGACCGGCCTGCGTGTCTCCGGCCCCAGCGGCTGCACACCGGATCAGCTGCTGGCGTTTGCCCGCAAGCAAAACGCTAAAATCATGCAATGGCTGCAGAAAGCCGGGACCGGAAGGCCGAAAGACACCGAGGCGGACGCTTTGCCGCAACGACTGGAATTGCACGCCATCCGGCAGACCCTGCACATCAAATACCGTGCCGGACCGGGTCAGACCCTGACCCTGCTTGATCAGGGTGATACACTGGTACTGGAAGGGCCCATTGATAAGGTGGAAGCCTGCCAGGCACTGTTGCGGCACTGGCTGCTCAAGACTGCCCGCCTTTACCTGTCAGCCTGGCTGGCTCAGACTGCACGGCAGACCGGCCTGCACTACAGCAAACTCACCATCCGCAATCAGCGCAGCCGCTGGGGCAGCTGCAGCACCAACCATGCCATCAGCCTGAATGCCAAATTGCTGTTTCTGCCACCAGCATTGGTGCATTACGTACTGGTGCATGAACTCTGTCACACCGTGCATCCCGACCACTCCCCGGCTTTCTGGACGCTGGTACGGGGCTTTGTTCCAAAGCTGGAACGGATAAAACAGCAACTGAAACAGCCCGGTCAATGGGTGCCGGACTGGGTATGAAACGGTAATGACAAGTCGAAAAATTCTCATACCCAAATTTCCCTACGTAGGATATCAACTGGATCAGCAGAGCAGCCTTTTCAAGGTGAGTAGATTGTAGCCGGAGGCCATCGGGTTTATCTTGTTGATCCCCAACCCAGTGATTTCAAGGTGCTAAAAAAAAGCGCAGCTGGAGTCAACTAATAAGTGCAACACGTTGCCCTGTAAAAGCCTCAAAAGGTGT
>DAOPKY010000095.1:0-5255 GCA_035391465.1 Thiolinea sp.
ACGGACAGTGAAGGGCAGCGGGTGGCACGTGTCGGCGGTGTTGCCAATGCCCAGGTCAAGCTGGAACCCGGCAGCTATGATGTCATGGCCGTGTACCGGCAGCGCCGCATCACCAAGCGCGTCACCATTGCCCAGGGTCAGGCCCGCTCCCTGGATTTTCAGGTCAGCGAGTTTGAAGGGCTGCCGCCGCAGACACCGGCACGTCAGCCAGCCGGACAACCCTCTCAGCAGCAGGCCGTTCAGCCCGCACAGCCGGTCCCGCAACCCCCGCCTCCGGGCGGTGTGCTGCAGCTGATTGCCGTCAATGGGGTGGATCAGCAGCCTTTGCCGGTGAGTTTTTCGGTAGTGACCCTGAATGGTCAGTTGCTGCGTTCATTTGACGGGGTGGCGTTTGCCGAACTGAGCCTGGCTCCGCAGGAGGTGCTGGTGAATATCGATTATCGCGGCATGCATGGTCAGGAGCGCATCCGTGTGACGCCCGGTGATCCCACGGTATTCACCTTCACCATCACCCCGAACAATATGGCCAACCCGGTGGGTCAGCAGCCCCAGCCACCCCAGTCGCTGGAGGGCCTGTTGATGGATCGCCTGCAGCAGGAGCTGCAGCGCCAGATGCGCTAACCCCTTACCCCATTTGTCAGCAGCGGATTCAGGAGTGTAACCCGTGACCAAGTCAGAGCAGCTGTTCCAGCAGGCCCAGAAAACCATTCCCGGCGGGGTCAACTCCCCGGTACGGGCCTTCCGGGGTGTTGGTGGGACACCCCGTTTCATTGCCAGGGCCGAAGGGGCCTGGCTGTATGATGCCGATGGCAACCGCCTGATTGATTATGTCGGCTCCTGGGGGCCGATGATTGCCGGGCATGCGCATCCGGAGGTGGTGGAAGCCGTGCGTGAGGCGGCCCTGAACGGATTGAGCTACGGTGCGCCCACGGCACTGGAGATCACCATGGCCGAGCGTCTCTGTGGTCTGCTGCCGTCCATGGATATGGTGCGTATGGTCAGTTCCGGCACCGAGGCCACCATGTCGGCGATCCGGCTGGCACGCGGGTTTACCGGGCGCAAGGTGATCGTCAAGTTTGAAGGCGGGTATCACGGACACGGTGATTCCCTGCTGGTCAAGGCCGGTTCCGGCGCCCTGACCTTCGGCGAGCCGAATTCACCCGGTGTGCCGCCCGAGCTGGCCCAGTTCACCCTGACGCTGGATTACAACAACAGTGCACAGGTCCGTGAGGTGTTTGCCGCACGGGGGGAGGAAATTGCCTGCATCATTGTGGAGCCGGTAGCCGGCAACATGAACTGTGTACCGCCGGTTCCCGGTTTTCTGGAAACCCTGCGCGAGGTGTGTGACCAGAGCGGTGCGGTACTGATTTTTGACGAGGTCATGACCGGTTTCCGGGTGGCATTGGGGGGTGCACAGGATTACTACAATATCCGGCCTGACCTGACCACGCTGGGCAAGGTCATTGGTGGCGGCATGCCGGTGGGGGCCTTTGGCGGGCGGCGTGACATCATGGAGCGTCTGTCCCCGCTGGGGCCGGTCTATCAGGCCGGTACCCTGTCCGGCAACCCGATTGCCATGGTTGCGGGGCTGAAGACCCTGGAGATCATTGCCAGGGACGGGTTTTATCAGGAACTGGGCAGTAAAACCTTTCTGCTGACCCAGGAAATGCAGGCTGCGGCTGATGAAGCGGGGATTCCGTTTACCACCCATTGTGTGGGAGGGATGTTCGGGCTGTTTTTCTCTGCTGAGGATACGATCACCCGTTATCAGCAGGTGATGCAATGCGATATTCCGCGTTTCAACCGTTTCTTTCATGGCATGCTGGACGGGGGGATTTATCTTGCACCGTCTGCCTATGAAGCCGGCTTTGTTTCCAGCGTGCATACAGATGAGGATATTGCTGCTACACTGGATCGGGTACGCGAGGTGTTTGCCCGATTGTGACCGTACCCTGAAGTTGCACTCGTGAGAGCGTCCTGGTTCAGTAATGATTAATGATTAGTTGAGGGCCACAGGGAATGTATCGTCAATGCCTGGCCACCGTCTGGCTGGTTTGTTGTCTGCTTTACAGTTTTTCCGTCCATGCAGAAACGCGCTCCAGCAGCCTTTACAACGAGGTGGAAAAATCCATTTATCAGGTCAGGGTGATCAACCACAAGACTGGTAATAAAAGTGTCATTGGCTCGGGGTTTGTGGTCGCCCGCCCCGATATTCTGGCGACCAATTACCATGTGATCAGCTCCTATACCAATGATCCGGAAGCTTTCAGCATGAATTACCTCTCCACCACGGGGGATACTGGCCCTCTGCGTCTGGTGGATGTGGATGTCCTGCATGATCTTGCCATTCTCAAGGCGGATACCCCGTTGGGCAAGCCATTGAAAACCAGTGCAATCCCGGAAAAGGGGGCAACCCTGTATTCACTGGGCAATCCGCTGGACCTCGGGTTTTCGATTGTGACCGGTACCAACAACGGTATGCTGCAGAACAGTGAGGACAACAATATCCTGTTTTCCGGCAACCTGAATTCGGGCATGAGTGGCGGGCCGGCACTGAATGAATCCGGTGAAGTGATCGGCGTGAATGTGGCAACAGCGGGTAATGATGTCAGTTTTCTGGTTTCGATCCAATACCTGAATATTCTGCTGGAGCGTCTGCGCCTGAGGGGGTTCAGGCCGGCAGAGGATTTGCATGGCAATATCACCCGCCAGTTGCATGACAACAGTATCGAGCGCCTGAAACGCCTGCAGGACAATGACTGGAAGCGTGTCCAGATCGGCCAGTTTGAGGTCCCCGGCAGCATGGACCGTACCATCAGCTGCTGGGACAGCAGTGATGAAGCCCGGGGCGGCAGCCTGCTGGGAATCTATGCCGCGACCTGCTCCAATGAGCTGCGTATTTTCCTCGATGAAAAACTGAGTATCGGCGAGATGCGTTATCAGTATACCTGGTATGAGTCTGAGGGCATGATTCCGCCGCGTTTTTATCGCCAGTATGAGTATCAGAATGCCAGTGGCCTGATTAATACCACGGCAGACAAGAAGAATGTAACCCGGTTTGAATGCCGGACCCGCTTTGTGGATATTTCCGGGCGTGATTTCAAAATGACGGTATGCCGGCGTGATTATCTGCGTTATCAGGGACTGAGTGATGTGCTGGTTACCGGTGCCATGGTGGAAGAACCCAAAGTCGGGCTGATTTTTGATTTTTATCTGGTTGGCACTGATTTTGATCAATCCGTCAGGCTGCTCCAGCGCATGCTGAAGGGGTTCAAATGGATGCCGTGAAACTGATGCTGGAGGTAAAAACCCGCAGCCTGAATCATTATTATCCCCTTGAGCGGTTTCCGGTCCGGATCGGGCGTGCCCTGGATAATGACATTATTCTTTCCGACAACACGGTCTCCCCCCATCACCTTGAAATTGAGCGGCTGGACGGTTTCAGGCTGCAGGTCCACAACCTGTCGGGTGAAAACGGTTCACGAATGAACCGGCGGAGCCTGCGTCAGCACGAGATGGCCGAGGTTCAGGTCGGGGCGGATCCGGTCAATCTGCGTCTGGGCAACCGGCAGGTGCGACTGCTGCGTTCGGACATGGATGTGAGCCGTACCAGTGTGCGCAACTGTTCCGGGCTGTATGCCGTGTTCTGTCATCCGGCCTGGTCCCTGAGCCTGATGGTCCTGACTTTGCTGGCGTTTCTGTTCGAGAATTACCTGCAGGCCCGGCTGGCCAAGGACATCACCTTTTATCTGGGCGGGTTGATGCCGTACCTGCTGGGGCTGGTGGCCCTGACGCTGGTGATTGCCGGGATCAGTCGCCTGTCCACCCAGCGCTGGGAGGTCGGACCGGCTTTGAGTCTGGCAGCGCTGTTCATGATCGGGCCGCATGTGCTGGGCGAGATCGGCCACTTTCTGAATTACCTCCTGACGGCGGACTGGCCGTTGGAGGGGCTGATGCTGGTCAACAACTTTCTGCTGCTGCCGGTGGTGCTTTATGGTTACATCCGGCTGATTCATCATGCCGAACCCTGGTCGGCCCTCGGGATTGCCCTGCTGTTCAGTACTCCCATGCTGGTTTACCAGATGTCGGACCTGATGGATCAGATCGCCCTGGGTACCGAGTTTACCGGTGAGGCCGAGTTCAACCGCACCCTCAGTTCACTGGATATCCGTCTGCAACCGAGCATCAGTATTGACAGCTTTGTGACGATGGCCACAGAAGAGCTTGAGCCGCTCACGGGTAAGGCGGATGCGGGTAGTGAGTAGGCCGGGTTGGCACAGACAGGCTTGAAGCAGGCAGGCGGGCCGGGGGGTAAAGCCGGAAAACCGCTTACAAATCACCAAAGTACTGCTGCAACAGGCTGCTGATGGTCAGGGCCGCTGTTTCAGCCCGCAGTATCCGCGGACCGAGTGCCAGCGGACGGATACCGGCCTGCAGGCAGGCACTGACTTCCCCGTCGTCAAAGCCGCCTTCCGGCCCGATCAGGACCTCCAGTATCCGGGGTGTCGAATCAAACACCAGCTCCGGCAGGCGCGGGTGGGCACCGGGGAGCAGAATCAGGCGTTCCCGCCTGGCAGATGCCGCCAGATAGCCATCCAGGGTCAGCAGTGGAAGGATCATGGGCAGGCGGGTGCGCCCCGACTGTTCACAGGCGCTGCCGGCTACGGCTTCCCAATGTTGCTGCTTTTTATCCAGCTGATCCCGTCCCGGTCGGGTAACACTGCGGGCGCTCAGTAATGGCTGAATCGCTGCCACCCCCAGCTCCACGCTTTTCTGGATGGCAAAGTCCATTTTGTCCGGTTTGATGAGTGCCTGAACCAGCGTCAGGTGCAGCGGTGATTCCCGCTCCTGTGGTGTGAAGGCCGTAATCTGCACACTGGCGTGGCGTTTCCCGACCGTGGTGAGTTCCGCCAGGTATTCGCCTCCCTGTCCATTGAACAGAATCAGGTCCGCTCCCGGATTCAGGCGCAGAACCTGAATGGCGTGCCGGAATACTTCCGGTGGCAGTTCCAGCTGCTGGCCCTGCTGAAGCGGGATGGGGGTATAAAAGCGGGGGATGCGCATGGTAGTAGAATAAGAGTCAATTTGAGTAAAATAATACAAAAACTGTCAAAATAAACGTTAAAAGCTATTTAGTTCATATGATTATCTTCCTGCTGTTTTTACTAATTGAGCAATATCACCGGCAGTAATGTCATGCAGTAACCGTTCACGCCATCTATAGCGGCTCAGGTCAGGCGTTGCGGCTCTTGGGC
>DAOPKY010000096.1:0-4986 GCA_035391465.1 Thiolinea sp.
AATTATTGATTCAACTGATCCATGGATAAAATAGATTTTTTAGATAATGTCTAATGGAACTCAACCGGCAAGGACAAATCATCATGAGTCCGGCCAGTGTTATGCATGTCATTTTTCAGGGCAAAATCATGGCCTTGCTCAACCGCTACCAGCAGGACAGTCTGGTTGTGCCCGAGTTCCCGGTAGAAACCCGCGACGGAATCAAGGTTGTGGGTGTCGGCCTGCTGACCAACGCACAAGTTGCACGGCTGCACAATAATATCAGCGCTGCGTTTGTCCCCATTTTGTGCATTGAAGTCCTATCACCCAGCAATACTCTGGCGGAAATGGAACACAAAAAAGAACTCTATTTTGAGAAAGGTGCTGAGGAATTCTGGACTTGTGATCAAACCGGACAGATGCGCTTCCACGACAAAAGTGGCGAGTTGGCGACCTCCGTGCTGTTTCAACAATTCCCCACGCATATCAATCACTGACCTCCATGCCTCGACACTTCAACACCACTGGCCCCGTTCATCCTGACAAACATTACTGCATCGACCCGATGACCCGGCTCGACTGGGAAGATGTCCACGCACTCATTGAGGCAGAAAAATTTTTTGTCCTGCATGCCCCGCGCCAGACGGGTAAAACCACCACCCTGCTGGCGATGATGGATGTCCTCAACCATTCCGGCGACTACACTACACTCTACATCAACGTCGAGTCTGCTCAGTCCGCCCGCAGTGATGTGCCGGAAGGCATGAAGCGCATTGTCCACAGTCTGGTGGAAGGGGCCGCCATCCGCCTGAAAGATACCCGCCTGCGCAAATGGCGTGAGGCCATCTGGCGCGACAGCGGCGCACACGGCGCCTTTCATGGGCTGCTCAGCCGTTGGGCCGAGGAAAGCGCCAAACCCATCGTACTGATGATTGATGAGGTCGACGCACTGGTCGGCGACACGCTCATCTCCCTGTTGCGCCAGTTGCGTGAAGGCTATATCGGCCGTCCTGGCATCCCCTTTATCCAGAGCGCCATCCTCTGCGGGGTGCGTGATGTGCGCGATTACCGCATCCATACGGAACACCACGAAATCATCACCGGTGGCAGCGCCTTTAACGTCAAAGCCAAGTCACTGGTCATGGGCAGTTTCAATCGGAGTGAAATACAGGCGTTGTACCAGCAACACAGCGATGAAACCCGGCAAGTGTTTGAGCCTGCCATTTTTCCGGCACTCTGGGAGGACACCCGTGGGCAGCCGTGGTTGGTGAATGCCCTCGGACAGGAAATGACCTGGGAAGACAAAGCCGCCCGTGACCGCACCACCCCCATTACCCTGGAGCATTACCGCGCTGCCCGCGAGCGCCTGATCCAGTCTCGCGCCACCCACCTGCACCAACTGGCTGATAAATTGCGCGAGCCACGAGTCCACCGCCTGATCGCAGCCCTGCTTGCCGGTGATGAAAATCTCAGCGGCATTCCGGCGGATGATCAGGAATACATGGCCGATCTGGGCCTGATCGACCCCCGTCCCCAGATGCGGATCAGTAACCGCATCTATCAGGAAATCATCCCGCGTGAACTGACCTGGGTCGAACAAACCAGCATCGTGCAACAGCAGGCGTGGTATCTCACCCCGGAGCGGCGCATCGACATGCCCAAACTGCTGGCCGCATTCCAGCAGTTCTTCCGCGAAAACTCGCAGAGCTGGATCGAACGCTTCGACTACAAGGAAGCCGGGCCGCAACTGCTGTTGCAAGCCTTCCTGCAACGCATCATCAACGGCGGTGGGCGCATCAACCGGGAATACGGCTTGGGCAGGAAGCGCACCGACCTGCTGATCGAATGGCCTGTCGATGAGATAAAAGGCTATTACGGCGACGTACAGCGCATCGTGCTGGAACTCAAAATCCTGCATAAATCACTGGAAACCACGCTTGCCGAAGGGCTGAAACAAACCGCTGGCTACGCTGATCAATGCAGTGCAGACGAAGCCCACCTTATCATTTTTGACCGCCGCACCGAAATCGCCTGGGCGGATAAAATCTGGTATCGCGCTGAAAACTGCCAGGGGCGCATCCTGGGTGCCTGGGGAATGTAAAACCTGATCACTACCGCATCCAGTACCTCGACCGGCCAGTTCCAACACCAACAAACCCACAAACAACCATGACCAACACCCTGTTCAACCTGCCCCGCTGGCAGAAACGCCTGCTGATCATGCTGCTCGACCTGGCAATCATTCCTGCCTCGGTCTGGCTCGCCTATGCCATGAGACTGGGTACCTGGGAGCCACACCTGCAGGACGGCCTCTGGCTGCTGCTGCTGGCCCCCCTGATTACCATCCCGACCTTCATCAGACTCGGCCTGTACCGGGCCGTCATCCGCTTCATCGGTGGACAGCAGGCCATCATCGCTGTCTTTAAGGGTATTAGCATATCCACCCTGATTCTGGCCCTGATCACCCTGATGGCTGACTGGAAAGGCATTCCACGCTCGGTATTACCCATTTACTGGGGCACGGCCTTTATCCTGATCGGTGGCAGCCGTTATTTTATCCGTCTATTGTATACCAGCCGCCTGCATAAACAGGAGCGCCGACATGTCGTGATTTACGGTGCCGGTGAATCGGGCATCCAGCTTGCAAATACTTTGTCACGAAGCCATGAATACCGTACCGTCGCCTATCTGGATGATAACCCAACCCTGAACAAAGCCATTATTCAGGGTCTGCAGGTCTACAAGCCTGTCATGCTGCCCAAATTGATTGAGAAATTTGCGCTGGAACAGGTTTTCCTCGCCATGCCCTCCATCAGTAAGGCCCGTAAAAGTGAAATCCTGCAACAACTTGAGCCCTATCCGCTCCATGTTCTCACGGTTCCCGCCCTGAACGAACTGCTCACGGGCAACAAACGCATTGACGACCTGCGTGAAGTCGAAATTGATGAACTGTTGGGCCGCGACCCGGTCACACCGGATCAGGAACTGCTGAATACCTGCATCCGGGAGCAAGCCGTACTGATCACTGGAGCCGGGGGATCAATCGGCTCGGAACTGTGCCGCCAGATACTGCCTTTGCAGCCCCGAAAGCTGGTATTACTGGACTCCAGCGAATTCGCCCTGTACCAGATTGAACGTGAACTGCAACAGCGCTTACAGGAAACCGGTCAAACTGACGCCATCGAACTGGTTGCGGTCTTGGGCTCGGTTCAGGACCAGGAACACCTGACCGACATCCTGCTGCATCACCGGATCAACACCCTCTACCACGCCGCCGCCTACAAACATGTACCACTGGTAGAACACAACCCGATTGAAGGCATCCGCAACAATACTTTCGGAACCCTGCGCACGGCACTGGCAGCCAAAAAATGCGGCGTCCGCCATTTTGTACTGATTTCCACCGATAAAGCCGTGCGCCCCACCAATATCATGGGTGCCAGCAAGCGGCTGGCGGAACTGGTACTGCAGGGAATGGCCCAGAGTCCCGGCAAGACCATTTTCAGCATGGTACGTTTCGGCAACGTGCTCGGCTCCTCCGGCTCGGTAGTACCGCTGTTCCGGGAACAGATCCGCCAGGGAGGTCCGCTTACCGTCACTCATCCGGACATTATCCGCTACTTCATGACCATCCCGGAAGCGGCCCAACTGGTGATCCAGGCCGGTGCAATGGCCAAAGGTGGCGAGGTTTTCCTGCTCGACATGGGCGAACCGGTCAAAATTCTCAACCTTGCACGTCGCATGATCCATCTGTCCGGCCTTACCCTACGTGACGATGCACACCCGGATGGTGATATTGGTATCCGCTTCACGGGTCTGCGCTCCGGTGAAAAACTGTACGAGGAACTCTTGATTGACAGTCAGGCCGACAAAACCGGACATCCCAAAATCGGGCAGGCCCATGAAAGTTTTCTCCACTGGGAAGAACTGACAGCCATGCTGGATGAGCTGGAAACAGCCTGTACCCGGCGTGATACCCTTACCATTGAACGCATTCTGGAAAGCACCGTACAAGGTTATAAAAGTCAGATCAAACATACCCCCTCTCCCCATCCAAACAATGCTTGGCAACATGATAAAAACATTGTCCCCCTACCCTGGATACATCCGGACTTTTGGAATAAACCCCGACTGAACCAATGAGCACTCCCCGACGACTACTTTCTTGGTCGGCCATAAACACGCAGGTATCTGATACCGGCTAAACCCTACCGCAATAATGGTTTCAGCCATACACCGAACTGATGCATACTATGATCATGATGAAAACCTCTCCCTACTACTTAGCCAGCCTGTTGTTGATCTCTGTGTTGGCTTTACAGGGCTGCAGCTCAACTGCCCCTGCTTCAGATGCAACGACAGGAGTCAAGTTCTCTGATAACAAGGAACTCGATTACACTCCCCCCAACCAAGCCTATAAGATTGGCCCTTCAGACCTGATCACCATCAAGGTTTTTCAGGCGGATGAGCTGTCCGGAGAGCTCAGGGTTGATCCCCAGGGTAATATTTCCATGCCCCTGATTGGTACCATTCCCGTCATGGGCCTTAACCAGTTCCAGCTGGAAAAAAAGCTGGCTGCACAATTGGGGGCCAAATACCTGCAGGATCCACAGGTCACTGTTACCGTCAAGGAAGCAGCCATGCAACGTGTCACGGTTGAAGGTGAAGTCAACAAGGCTGGCATGTTCCCCATTCAGGGTGATATCTCCGTATTGCAGGCGGTCGCACTGGCCGGGGGACTCAGCAACCTTGCCGACCCGGCCAAAATTGCCTTGTTTCGCAAGCAGGGTAATGACATGAAAGTCTATAACCTCAACCTTGACCAGATACGAGCCGGTCAGATGCGTGATCCCTATATACGTAACGACGACCGCATCATCATAGGGCGCTCTGGAAGTCGCTACTGGTTACGGGAAGTCGGTACTTTGTTTACACCTTATCGTTTTTTTACACAATAGACATTATCTCAAAAATTGAGCTTATTGGTAGATAGGAAAATTTGAAAGA
>DAOPKY010000097.1:0-4209 GCA_035391465.1 Thiolinea sp.
ACGGTCCTCATGGCCCGAATCCGACTCCAGCTCCAGCTCCGACAACGGCTCCAGCTCCGACAACGGCTCCAGCCCCGACAACAGCTCCGGCCCCGACAACAGCTCCGGCCCCGACAACAGCTCCAGCCCCGACAACAGTTCCATCACCCACCACCGTCAATCCCGGCAGTAAAGTCTGGGGTGACCCGCACTTCGTCGGTGCTGAAGGCGGGCGTTACGACATCAAGGGTGACAATGGTGCCGTGTACAACCTGTTGAGCGACAAGGGCATCCAGGTCAACTCAACCTTCAGCGGCAACCTGATGCAGGACTTCGGTGTCACACTGGGTCAGGACCAAGTTTCCTTCAACAAAGCCGGCAAGCTGGTCATCAACGGTGAAGAACAGAAAGGTGATGGTGAGTTTCTGGATGGCAGAATATCCCGCAAGGGTAAGGAAGTGACTGTCCAGTCCGATGAATACACCCTGAAACTCAAGACTGCCGGTACCCACATGAATATCGACTTCGCCAGCGACAATGTGGCAGCCGATGGCATCATGCCGCATGGTCTGTGGGGACAGTCAGCCGATGGTGACGGCAAAGCCCGTAAAGGCAAAGATTTTGATGGCACCGGAGCCATTGAGCGTCTGGATGGAGCCATGGCCGAGAAAGGCGACAAGACTTACCAGCTCTATGAAGTCGGCAGCCTGTTTGATACCGGTTTCGCCAACTTCAACCGCTTCAACGGTGGCTTCACCAGCGCTCCTGCTGCACCGGTAACGGCTCAGGGCAACGGCGAGTAAACCGACTCTGCACCGGTAACTCCCGAAGCCGGTCAGCACAAGCGCACGGGCCAACCGCAAGGCTGATCAGGCGTGGCTTTCAGGCCATTCCAGCCATGGCGACAGGGCCGGTCTTTGATCGGCCCTGTGTGTTACACCTGCCGCATTGACTCCCGGGTTCCGCCTCCCTACACTGCGTCAATGAAACGCTTTCAACGCTTTTCAGCGAATCACCTCACATACAAACCGCTGTTCCTGTCGGCTCTGCTGCCGATACTGTCACTGCTGCTGCCCTGGACCCTGTGCAGTGCGGATACGGGCAGCACCTCAACAACCCCGCCCCAACGTATCGTTTCCATCAACCTGTGTACCGACCAGCTGCTGCTGGAGCTGGCCGACCCGGCGCAGATCGCCGCCCTGACGCGCCTGTCACAGGATGCACCAGCCTCCTACCACCGGCAGCAGGCACTGAATTTTCCCACCACAACCGGCCTGGCCGAAGAAATCCTGCCCCTGCAGCCGGATCTGGTCATCAGCGGCGAGTATGGCCTGGCCGCGACACAGGCCCTGTTGCGCAAGCTGCATATCCGGATTGAAACCCTGCCGATTGCCGATGACCTGGAAACGGTCTATGCCAATATCACCCGGATTGCCGCCCTGACCGGCCACCCGAAGCGGGGAGCAGCGCTGGTGGCACGCATGCAGCAGCGCCTGCAGCAGCTGCCGCCCCCGCCGGCACAGCGCCCGCTGGCGGCTGTCTACGACCCCAATGGCTACACTGTCGGCCCCCGGACCCTGCGGGGTCAGGCCATGGCGCTGGCCGGCTGGCAGAATGCCGCTGCACTGCTGGGCATCAACGATTATGGCGTGCTGCCACTGGAAGACATGGTGAGGCTCAATCCGGTAGCACTGATTGCATCCCCCTACAGCGCCCATACCTGGTCACGCGCCGAGGCCATTACCCGGCATCCGGCCCTGCGTCGCAGCCGCTATCAGCGTCAGGTCATCACCCTGCCCAGCAGCATGACCATCTGTGGCGGTCCCTGGAGCATTGACGTGATTGAAAAGCTCGTGCGTGCACGCCAGAGCCGTCATTCCCCTTCATGAAACCGGCTTACCCGTTACTGTTGGCCTTGCTGGCCGGTCTGGTTCTGATTCTGTTTTTCCTGTCACTGCTGGCCGGGCGCAACCCGTTGCCCATCTGGGAAGCTGCCTCGCAGGCTCTGGGGCAGCAGGACTCGGTGCTGGCCATTATCCTTACGGAAATCCGCCTGCCACGGGCCCTGATCGGTCTGTTTGCCGGTGCCAGCCTGGGATTGTGCGGAGCAGCCATCCAGGGTCTGTTACGCAATCCACTCGCCAGCCCCGGCCTGATCGGCAGTGCCAGCGGGGCTGCCCTCATGGCCGTTACCGTGCTGTATTTCGGGCTGCAGGCCATCAGCCCGCAGGTACTGCCGCTGGCGGGCATGGCCGGTGCCCTGCTGGCTACCCTGCTGGTCTATACACTGGCCGGACAGAATGCCAGCATCACCACCCTGATCCTGGCCGGCGTTGCCATCAATGCCCTGGCCACTGCCGGCATCTCGTTACTGCTCAACCTCGCCCCCAGTCCCTATGCCATGCGTGAACTGGTACTCTGGACCATGGGCGACCTGACCGATCGCAGCATGGAGGATTTCTGGCTCATGTTGCCTTTCACCCTGCTGGGCTGGCTGCTGCTGCTGGGTTCGGGTCGGAAGCTGAATGCCCTGACCCTGGGCGAGGATACCGCCACCACCCTGGGCGTACATCCGGTGTATCTGCGCTGGCAGATATTTATTGCCATTTCCTTTGCCACCGGTGCTGCCGTCGCCACCATCGGCATGGTCGGTTTCATCGGGCTGGTGGTGCCGCACCTGTTGCGCCCGCTGGTTGATCACGAACCCTCCCGGCTGCTGCCGGTTTCGGCGCTGGGAGGCGCTGCCATGTTGCTGGCAGCGGATATCGGCGTGCGGCTGATTCCGGCCCAGACACCGCTCAAGGTCGGGGTACTGACCGCTCTGGTCGGTGCACCGTTTTTCCTGTACCTGATTGTCCGCAGTCGGCGGGTTCACCTGTGATGGTGCTGCAGGCTGACCGGGTCAGTGTCGAAAAAGGGGGCCGTCCCCTGCTGCAGGCCGTGAGTCTGCAACTGCAACCGGGTGAGCTGGTCGGCCTGATCGGCCCGAATGGTGCGGGTAAATCCACCCTGCTGCGGGTGCTGGCCGGGCTGCAGCCACCAACCAGTGGCCATGTCACGCTGCATGACAAACCCCTGACCCGATACAGCCTGCGCGAACGCAGTCGGTGTATCGCCTGGCTGGAACAGGGCGGCTCCATCCACTGGCCCATCCCGGTGGCGCGTCTGGTCGCGCTGGGCCGCCAGCCACACCTGCCCGGCTGGCAGAAGCCGGCCCTGCCGGATCAGGCTGCCATTGAAGCAGCCCTGCATGCCACAGACACCTGGTCGCTGCGCCATCGTGATGCCACCTCGCTGTCCGGCGGTGAACGCAGCCGGGTACTGATGGCAAGAGCGCTGGCGGCCAATCCCGACATTCTGCTGGCAGATGAGCCGGTCGCGGCTCTGGACCCCGGCCATCAGCTGCAGACCATGGACCTGCTGCGTCACTTTGCCCGGAATGAGCGGGGCTGCATTGTGGTGCTGCACGAGTTGTCACTCGCTGCCCGTTATTGTGACCGGCTTTACCTGCTGCACCGGGGACAGCTGGCCGCCAGTGGCACCGTGGCCGAAGTGCTGTCCCAACATAACCTGCAACAGGTGTATGGCATCGAATGCCATATCGGCTGTGACGGCGTTCCCTGGATCATCCCGCTGCGGCGTCTTTAGATTTTTTCTTTTTTTCCAGAAGTAAGCTTTTTTACGCCATTAATTCCACTGACAGAATACTTCCCGCCTTATAAAAACAATACTCATCAGCTCACGCTCTGACGTGAGCCCCGACCCTATCCATTCCATTCATTCACGATCAGAGAGGGTCGGGGGGGAGCAACCTTCATGGAGATAAACAGATGACATTTTGCTATCACAAAGCCGGATATAATCCGACTCAGAATCTGGTGGGCACCACCACAAACACCGGCAATACCAACAACACAACGACGAACAACAACAGTTCTGTCGGTAATACCGGGAACTTCAACAGCCTGTTGAATACCGGCGACACATCCAGCCTGTCCCAACTGCTGAACCTGCTGATGCAACTGCTGCAACAGTTGCAGGGCAACAATGGCAATACCGGCAATACCTGGAACCCCGGTAACAATGGCAATACCGGCAACACCTGGAATCCGGGTAATAATGGACATCACGGCGGCAACAACAATGGCAATGTGCAGCCAACTCCTGCACCTGCCACAGCCACCAATGATGCCGTATCCACACCGGTCAATACCCCGACCCGGATCAATG
>DAOPKY010000098.1:0-4194 GCA_035391465.1 Thiolinea sp.
TGGCGCTGTAAATCCCTGCTGGTGCCTGTGGCCACATGTCCATCAGCTTGAGGTAGTTCTGTTCGATCAGCTCTTTTACATGAGTCAGCAGCAGAATACGCTGGTCTGGCCATTGCTCCACAATCTCCTGCATCAGTTTCCCGGCAATTACGGATTTACCGGCTGCAGTGGGCAACACCAGTAAGGGATTGCCGGACGGGTTGTTTTGGAACCAATGGTAGGTTGCGTCGATGCTGGCACGTTGGTAGTCACGCAGCTGCATCATCAGCCTCCAGTTTCATATCACAGCCGTCCAGCGTCCGTTCACCCAGCGCCCGAATAATGTTCAGGTCATCCACGGCCAGGCGAAAGCGGTTAAGTTTTTTTCTTTCCGGCCTTCGGCCTTCATCCCATTCTCTCCGGCCTTCATCCCATTCTCTGATGCCACGTTCAGCACACAGACGGCTGACAATTTCTGTTGTGGTCATTGCACCGGTCATGCCGCCACCTCCCCATCAAAACGCTGGCGGATTTCATCCAGTCCGGCATCGGCGACCATGCCCCCCTGCAGGTGTTGCAACTCGTCTGACGGGTAAGCCGCTGGCCCCTTGTCAGCCCGGGGGCAATTGCGAAAGCGCACGCCTTGTGCGGTTTCATACTGAATCCAGTTTTCGGATTCATTCGCATCGACGGGTTGAGCGAACGGAATCATAGCGGGTATGAACAGATGCGAGTCACAGCCAGTTTCTTGCTTCGCATAAATCGGCTCATTCAATGCACATGACCACAAGCTGGTATTCCCTTCCAGCACCGGGGTGGCATGGACACAGGTGCGGCAGGATTTCAATGCGACCTTCTGCCCGAAACACATGGCATGGTAATCACACCATGCGCATTCATACCATTCCGGGTTCTGGCTGATGCCGGCGGGCGGCTCACTGGCCCTGATGATGTTTTCTGCTTTTTTTAAGGTCGCTTCGGCATGGGCGGCATCGTAACGGATACGCTCACCATACAGGCTGTCATCGTCCTTGTTGACGGCCATATAATAGGCTCGCTTCATACCGCTCCAGTGCATATAACACTGCATCTGGGTGTAGTGCATCGGCTTACTGGCCTGCACGCCTTTTCCTGTCAGTTGCTTAAAACTTCTGGAGTTATGGGTCTTGAACTCCAGTACATGCCATGCCTTTGGCGCTTCGATCAGGCCGATGGCTGCACCATCCATTGACCCGCCAAAGTGACCGCCAAGGTCTGAGAATCGGTATTGCTGCCCGGTGTTGGCATCGACTGTCACCACGCGCACACCCGCCTGTCGCAGTAGCTCGACAAATACATCTTCCTCGCGTTGACCACGGGCAAACAAGCGCAGCTGCCGACCGGAAAATTCCGGTGCACGGCACCAGCGGAATCCGTACCATAGGGCGCGGTTGCAGGGATTACCAATGACGGATGCGCCCAGGTGCGCACGTCGCCAGTCTTCCGCTTTATCAATAACTGCCTTGTCGATTACGTGCAGTGTGGTGTTGGTGTTGTCGGGTATCTGTGCCATGTTGTTGTTCCATTCTGGCCCTGAATTAGAAGGGATTAAGACTGTCCCATGTTGTTTGTCTCGGTGTTGCTTTCGCCTGCCTGCTTTCCTAAACAGGCAGGAAAAAACTAGAAGGGGATGGCGTCCTCAAAGGCTTCGCAGCTGTCCTGATTTCTGTAATCCACCGGAACGTCCATGTTCCATACAGAACAGAAATTCCCTTGCAGGTGTTCGCACAGTTCGCAGGGTGTTGATGTTGGCTCTGATTCGAGCTGCCGCAGTTCCTTCTGGGCAGCTTCAATCCTTACCGTAATGTCCACGATGCGTCGGTGTTTTTCATGTGGGGTCATTTGCGGCCCCAGGGCGGGTTTGCTCCGCGTGAAGCTGGAGCAGGCTGCTGGGCTGGTGGCTGTTGCATGGGTTGCTGCATGGCTGGCTGCTGGGCTGGTTGTTGAGTCTGCTGCCCTGCTGACTTGTAGCCACGTACATCATTGGATGGACCATATTGTCCATTGCCTTCGCGGTACTTCACGGTGGCAATCACCGGGATGTTATGCAGCTGGCTGGAATCAGACACGCGCAATACGCCCGTGGCATGACACAAGCCGGACAGTTGGCGCTGGGCGATTTCCACGGCTTTTGCGTTGTGGTTAATCAGGTTGAGCCGGTCCCATACTTTGCGGCCCTTGAAGTTTCCGTCAATCACTTCCAGTTCCAGCTCCAGATACTGGCCTGAGCCGTTATTGGTGGATTTCATGTCGCTGGCAACGACGACTACCAGGTATTCCCCATTGGGCAATGGGTCAAAAACTGAGGACGGTTCTACGGTGTTTGCATCGAAATTCATGTTGAGTGAGGCCATGTTTATGCTCCTTGTTTGCTTGCTTTGCGTGTTTCGGTTGTGGGTTGCAGTGCCGGGATGAATGGCACAAACGGGTTGCTGCCTTCGGCGAAGATCAGGTCTTCCTTGATGCCGAAGCGGTTTTTGCTGATGTGGCTGGCGGTCGGGTGGCAGGTGATGATGCGCTCGCCGGTGGTGGTGGCTTTCTTCACATCGCCATCACCACGGGTGAAGGTGCGCAGCTTGATGAAGCCCACCAGATCCACGTTGTCGCTGTAGTGCGCGACACTGCGGGTATTCATCCTGATGCTGTAGCGTGTGTAGCTGTCGGTGTCCGGTGGGTCCACCGTCTCGGCCAGTGCATGGGCGATGAAGACAATGTTCATGCCCTTCTCGGCCATGAGCCAGCCTGCTGCCTCGCGTACCATGCGGTGCATGTCGCTTACGGCGTTATGTCCGGCTCCGTAGCCACCCAGTGCCTGGTTGATGCTCTTTGGCTTCTTGGGGTCGTTCAGCACAATCTCGGCTTCGCTCAACACGTTGAGCTGGGTGATGGAGTCCACTACTACTGTTTTGAAGTCGTGATCTTCTGTGGCCAGTGCCTGCATGGCATCCAGCACGTCCTGATAGTTTTGCGCGACCGGGAACAGAGCCACGTCATCGCGGTGGCTGATGGATTGGGTTCCGTCTTCGGTGCGGATGAAGACCGGGGACGGGAAGCTGGCCGCAAGGCTGGTCTTTCCGATACCACCCTCCCCGACCAGTGTAATGATTACAGGGCGGTGCGTTGGTTTAGTGAGGCTCTTGAGTGAGATAGCCATCACAGCACCTCCACGGTCAATGTCGGCTTGGCTGGTTTGGCTGTGACCACGGCCTGCAGCGAGGCCAGGTATGGCGCGTTGCTGTCCAGCAACGTTCGGTAAACTCGCAGGTCGAGGGATGCCTTCCACTTGAAGGCGGTTGCGAGCACCTCATCCGGCACCACGCCCTGCAGGGCCATCAGGGCTTTTTCATTCAGACTTCTGTTCAAGCCGTTACGAACAGAAACCTTGTAGCGAGTTCCTTCGCGCTTTTCTGTCCCCTCTTCCTTCCGGTTGGCAACCAATTCGATCAGCCTGCGTTCCGCCACGTCCATGGCGGCTTTGGCTTCTGCCATGGCGGCTTTAGCCTGCTGGTACAGGCTGGCTGCTTCGTCCAGGTCAGTCGTATCCTGTACTTTAGTGATGGGTGTGACACTGGCAGTTTTTACTGCCTTGTCTTCGCTGTAATTATGTGTCCGTGTTCTTGCTGTCATCGTCTTGCTCCTGTTTGCGTGTTGTGTGCTTCGATGGGGATTAGATTGCACTATTGTTCTTTTTTTGTCAACAAAAGATTGAACAATTGTTCTTAATTGGTTAATGTAGTCACAATCAAGCAAAGGAGACACACCATGACCGAAACCACCGCAACACCCGTAACCACCCCTCGCATCAGCTACAAGGGGTTTGACGAAAATTTCCAATGTCGCGGTTTCCAGTATGCCGTTGGTGAAACGTATACCCATGAAGGCGAAGTTGAAGCATGCGCTAGCGGGTTCCATGCCTGCCCTATGCCGATTGGAGTTTTCAATTACTACCCACCATACAAAAACAGGTTTGCTATCGTTGAGCAAGCGGGAGAAATGAGCGAGAAAAGGGATAAAGTTGCATCATCTATACTGAAAGTAAAAGCGGAGATAAGTTTATTTGACCTAATCAAAGCTCAGATTGATTGGGTGTTCTCAAGGGCTAAAAATTCCAATAATCAGCACAGCACTGGGTATCAAGGCGCAGCCAGCAGCACTGGGGATCAAGGCGCAGCCAGC
>DAOPKY010000099.1:0-3663 GCA_035391465.1 Thiolinea sp.
GAGGGCAAATCTTCTCTACAGCTCTACGATTTGTCCCGCCTTAAGCTGGTAGCCGTATTTTCGCAACAAGATCAAAACTGATCTTGTGTTATTGCCTGACGATGCTTTCAGCCATTTCAGCGAAAATGCGACTGTGGTGGAACCCCATGTGCGTATTGATAATGAAACCGGTACGGCTGATGGTGGGGCTTTGTTCTACACCGAGAACCTGCCGCCGGAAAGCCTGCTGATCGCCCCGGTTTTCAGCTCTATCGAGCGCAGCAAACACGATGAAGCCATGAACGCCGCAAGTGTCATGAACAGGCTGACCGGTTCACTGGATAACCAGCTGCTCCAGGTGGGTGGTGACGCCACTACCGGACGCGGCCAGGTCGTGCTGCATTTTGCCGCCAAGGGGGAATAATCCATGACCATAACACTGGATCAAAAACGTGCGCAATATGCCTGGGACAAAAGCAGCGAATGCACCCACTTTATCAAGGAATATACCGTCGTTGCCAAATCAACGGCGAGCCTTATCATGAATTCCGGTCTGATGCAGACGCTCGCATTTTTGAAAACTAAAAAAAACTCTGAACATAAAGCGTTATTGGCACATATTCTCAAGTGGCTGGATATTCGTTTTCTCACAAAGAATGCGCAGTCTGACATACCGGACTTCGGTATGGTCATGAAGAGACTTCAAGAGGTTGACTCCTCGCACTATATGCAAATTACCAGTGAAACCATGGCATTGTTACGCTGGATACGCCAGTTTGCTGATGCCCACAAGGCAATGGAGTAAAACCTGTGAATCCGGCTGTACCTGATTATTTCGATAAGCACTCCCATCATGCTTTCAGCAATGCACCTCCCGGTCATCGATTCGGCCTTTTCTTCCCAATCTGGAATAACCAAACATGGGAGATGGAAGGCAGGTGTAAAACGGATGCCGTGAAAAAAGTGCTTGGCTTGCCTGTAGAATCCAGACATCAAATTGAAGCCCTGCGCGCCCGTCAGTTTGCATTGGTCTCGCTTGCTCCCGAATCCACCCGCCTGACACTGGAAGCGCAATCCATTTCACCATTGGCAACCGGCTTGGGTATCGAGCACCCGCTGGAAAACGGCTTTGCCTTCCTGAATCCTTATGGCCTGCCGTACCTGCCCGGCAGCAGTGTCAAAGGTGTGTTGCGGCGCGCAGCTGAAGAATTGTACGGTGCGGAAGAGGCTAGATGGACGGATACCGCAATTGATGCCCTGTTTGGCAAGGAAGTTGAAGCAGGTGATACAACCACGCAGCACACGCGTGGAGCCTTGACATTCTGGGATGTCATCCCGGAGCTGACGACATTGGGCATGGACGTAATGACTCCACATTACGGCGATTATTACCAGGCCAAAAAAACCGATGCACAGAACAGGGTTATTTATCCTGATGGTGCCACGCCACATGATGCAGGAAGCCCTATTCCAATTGTCTTCATGGTGATCCCGCCACAATCCCGCTTCAGCTTTCACATCACAGCAGACAGCAGCCGTTTACAGGACTGCAACAACTGGCAGGCACTGATGCAGGCTGCTTTCGAGCACGCTTTTAAATGGCTGGGCTTTGGCGCAAAAACAGCGGTTGGTTACGGTGCTATGCAACGTGAAAAACACCTGGAAGAAGCCAATACACAACGGCTTTCAGACTTGATCAAAGAAGCTGAGAAAAATCGGATTGAACAGGAGCAGCAGGCAGCCTTGCAAGCCGAACTGGCCAAAATGGATCCCATAGAGCGAGAGATTGCGGGATTTTCTTCAATCACCGAGGCAGTCACTGCGCTGGAAAGTGGCAAGTGGGTGGGAGATGAGCAAAAGCAAGCTGCTCAGTACCTGAAGCAACGTATGCAGGAGGCAAGCTCAAAAAACGACAAGTGGAAGGAGGAAACCGAAGCCAAAAACCCGGAAAGAGACAAAGCCCATCGACGCACTTTACTGGTCATGAAGTACCTATAATACATCATTGACCCTATATGGTTTTACAAACCCCATAGGCATAAAACATCATATTGTAGCTAATACGAGACTGCTTTTGTCCGCAATGGTTTAAACCCAACTGGAGTTCAGCAATGCCACTGCCAAAAAAGAATGAATTTATCAGCGAAGCCGAGTATCTGGCAGGTGAAAAAGACGCTGAGGAACGGCATGAATATGTCAATGGGCAGATCCATGCAATGGCTGGCTCCAGCTTGCGCCATAACGATATTGCCCTGAATCTCGCATTTGCATTAAGAACGGCGGCGCAAGGTAAACCTTGCAGGGTCAATGTTTCCGATGTGAAAGTGTATCTCGCTTCATCCAAAGCCTATTATTACCCCGATGTGGTATTAGGCTGTGAGGAAGAGCCTGATGGGGCTTATGCACTGAAAAATCCGTGCCTGATTGCGGAGGTCACTTCCCAGTCAACACAATGGCGGGACTTTACAGAAAAAGCACTGGCCTATCAGAAGCTGGCCTCATTACAGGTTTATCTGGTGATTGCCCAGGATATGGTGGAAGTGACGCAGTATTATCGTGATGCGGAAGGTTTGTGGCAGGTGCAGCGTTTTGATGACCTGGAGCAAAGTGTGGCACTGGTTTGTATTGACAGGTCGGTTACGGTGCAGGAGATTTATGCTGGTGTGGTATTTTCCCGGTAGGCCGGTAGTTTGCAGATATTTATAACAGATAGGAGAGGCTTTTAGTGTGGCAAAAGTATTTATCAGTTTTTTGGGTGTCGGGCTTGGAAACCCAAACGCTTCGAATTCTGGCTATGATGAGGTTATCTATCGTTTTGAAGATGGCAGTGCTTCGGCATCCACCCGTTTTGCCCAGCGTGCCATCCTTGAAAAAGAGGGTATAACCTCATTTGACAGGGTCTGCCTGTTAATGACGCCTGAGTCAAAGAAACGTCATCGACAGCTGTTGGTTGATGAGCTGGTCAGTATCGGTTGCATTGCTGACAATCTTTTTGAAGATGACTCAATTACTACCAATCAAAGTACCGGTCAGCAATGGGCCTGGTTCGATTCACTGCAAAAACTGATCAATGATGGTGATCAGGTCACTTTTGATTTCACGCATGGCTTTCGGTCAGTGCCAATTATTTTTTCAACAGCCATCAGCTTCCTGCAGAAAGTAAAGCGTTTTGAGTTGCTGCATGCGTACTATGGCTATGTAGACAAGAAGGAAAATAAAAATGAAATTATTGATATGGCCAGATTTTATCGTATCAATGACTGGGCAGATGGTGTAGCACGCTTGGTAGATATGGCGGATGCTTCCAAATTGGCGGAACTGGCTGATGAGAGCCAGGATGACGGTTTTTCTGCACTTAATGATAAAAAGCTGACGCAAGCCTTACGTGATTTAACCGACTTGATAAAAAATATTGATGTCAATAATGTCGGCAGGAAGGCGGATGAAGCTCTCAAACTGATAGCAGATAAAAAGGACCAATGTTCGGGAGCAGATGCCCAACTGCTGGAAATGGTGGTCAGCAAGTTTGAACACTTGGCTATCCAGGGCAGTGGTCGCTACGACCATGATTATTTTAAGCTGCAGCTGATTTTAACAGAAATGTTACTCAAGCATGGGTTGAACATGCAGGGCTGGAGTAAGACAATAAGTGCAACAGATCAAGACTTGAGAAGGGAGCCAACA
>DAOPKY010000100.1:0-3260 GCA_035391465.1 Thiolinea sp.
GGTGGGTCAGTTTTGAATTGTCATCAGTGGGTCAGTTTTGCATTGCTGCTGACAGCTTTGAGAGGAATGATGTTGTTATGCACCTCGCCGGTCAGTATTTCCTGTAGCTGATGATTCCAGGCTTCAGCTGCTCTGCGCTTGTCGGCCATGTAATCAAACTGGTCGTAGTGCTTCGATCCGGTGTCACTGAAGGCTGACTTGTGGTTCTGGTAGCGATTGCGCAGCTCCAATGAGATGCCCTGTTTACCCAGCAGCGTTTTCACGGTTCCCTTGGCATCACGCATCACAAAAGGCTCCATACCCTCCCGCTTACGCACTCGCTGCACCGCCTGGTTCAGTGACTGATACGGCATATCGAACAGTTGCTCCTCGGTCCCCTGCTCCAGAAACTCGGTTAGCAACTCCTCTGCGATACCGCAGAAAGGTACAGCATGGTTGTTGCCCTTCTTCGTTTCCCAGAAGATCAGGTAACGCTCTGGCAGGTTGATACTGGATCGGGTCAATTTCAGGATTTCCTCAACACGCTGGCCACCCAAGGCATAGACCAGCCGGATAGCCATCTTGGTCTTGTAGTGCACTTGTGATGCTTCCAGACCCAGCCAGAACTGTCTTAATTCCGCCTCAGATAGCGTCCGCTTCCGCACTCTGGTCTTTTGTGGTTTGGGAATGTCACGTACCGGATTAAAAGAGATGGCGAATTGCAAGGGGTTGAGGTGCTGGGTAGCGTCATTGTCCCAGTTGATACCGAAGGCAAAGGCAGCGCTGAAATAAGCGCGGACATTCGTTGCCTGTGATTTGGCTCCACGCGCAATAATGGCCGACAACACCGCTCTGATGTCATCAGAAGTCACGTCCTTGGCCTTCTTATCCCTGGGGATATGGCCCCAAGTATCTTTGGTCAATCCCTGCTCGACCTCTGGCCAAGAGTGTTTGCCCTGCTTCTTCATATCGTCAATATAACAGTCGATCAGCTGTAGCAGCGTACCCCGTGATTTTTCAATCTTAAGGCGGCGCTCCTCTTCCCGCTGCGCTTCTTCGGCTGCTTTCTGCTGTCGTTCCAGCTCAAGCTTGGGATCAAGTCCGGTATCCAGAGTGCTTTTCCATTTACGCCAACGTTCACGCCCTTCGGAAAGGGATGTGATGATTTTTTGCTGACCGCTCATGCGGTAGACACCCAGCTGCATAGGAACGTCCTTGCCAGTGACAGGACTTCGATAGCGAAAGATGAAGGTAATCTTCCCCTTGGTAGATACCTGAACACCAAAACCCTCATTGCTCGCATCCATCCGACGATACGACATGCCGGTTGCTTTGAGTGACTTCAGTGTTTTGTCAGTGAAATTTTTGGACATGGACTCAATGGTATTCTGAGTCCAGCTCTGAGTCCACGAAGTTGCTGGCTAGGATTGAACAGAATTGACTATTCAAAGTTATTTAATTCTGGAATTTTCGCGTAAACTTCTGTTTTCTATAAGCTAAACCGCATCCCTTCTGATTTTCAATCTTGTTCAATTTTGACCAAAATTCGGGGGTATTACCTTACTTTTAATCAGGTGGTCGAGCGTTCGAATCGCTCACGACCCACCATCATTAAAAAAGGCTTGCAGGACATGTGTCTGCAAGCCTTTTTTCTTGTGTTTCAGAAAGTTTCCGTAGCAGGCCAACAGTAACAGTCTGAGCAGAATACAGGCTGAATCATGCTGTGGTTTTTTGCTCAGCCCTTCGCGACCGGCCTGTCGGCATCCCGGATCCAGCGGCTCCATGAGCCGGGATAAAGACGGGTACCACCGAGCCCGGCAATCTCCATGGACAGCTGGTTGTGGCAGGCGGTCACCCCCGAGCCGCACATGTGCACGATTTTTTTCGGTGCCGTTCCGTTCAGCAGGGCCAGCCATTCCGTGCGCAGGGTATCGGGTGACTTGAATTTGCCATCCTGCAGGCTCAGGGCATTGGCCCGGTTCCAGGCTCCCGGTATGTGACCGGCCACCGGGTCAATCGGTTCGTTTTCACCCCGGAAGCGTTCCGGCGTGCGTGCATCCACCAGCTGCCAGTCGTTGGGGCCGCTCAGGATCGCCGTATCAACGGTGAAGTCATCCTGTGGCCGGGGCTGAAAGTTGCCGCTTGAGGAAGTAACTGCCCGGTCATCCAGCGTATATCCTGCTGCGAGCCAAGCCTGAATGCCACCATCCAGAACGGCCACTTCCCGGTGCCCCAGCCAGCGCAGCAGCCACCAGGCCCGTGCCGCCATGATGCCGCTGTTGTCGTCGTAAACCACGACTTGCATGCCCTGATTCAGACCGCATGCCCTGAGTCTGGCAGCCAGGGTTTCCGGGGCCGGCAATGGGTGACGCCCCGTCCGGGGGGTGACTGGAGAGGAAAGGTCATGGTCCAGGTGCAGGTAACGGGCACCGGGAAGGTGTGCCGCCGTGTAGGCATGCTGCCCGGCCCCGGTATCTGCCAGATTGAAGCGGCAGTCAAACACGCACCAGTCCGGCTGCTGACTGTGCTGCTGCAGGGTTGGGGCATCGATAAGGGTCTGGTAACTCATGTCAGGCTCCTGTGCGTTCGGTTTCAGCCCTTGAAGGCGTCATCGGAGTTCAGGTAGGCAATTTCCTCCGGGGTGCTGGTACGCCCGAGAATGGCATTGCGGTGCGGGAAGCGTCCGTAGGTTTCCACGATACTCCGGTGGTGGCGGGCAAAGCGGGCATTGTGTTCCAAACCGCCTGCCTCGAACAGGCGCACGGACTCGTTCTGGTCTCTCATGTGCTCGCTGTGCATCAGCGGCAGGTACAGAAATGCCACCCGTTCTCGGGGCAGCTGCCGGTCAAACCCTTGTGCCACGGCAGCACGGGTCACGGCCACGGCCATCTGTTCGGTGGAGAAGCTGCGCGGGTCACCCCGGAACATGTTGAGCGGGAACTGGTCCAGCACGATGCACAGGGCCAGGCAACCTTCGGCATTCTGTGTCCAGTGTTCCAGCTTGTTGTCACGTGCCTGCTGCCACAGGGATTCATAGCGCGTGCGGATGGTCTGGTCGATTTCAGGGGTGGCACTGAACCAGTGCTCGCTCATGGGCGGGTTGTACCAGAAATCGAGGATTTCGGCAGGGGTCTGGTTCTGTTGCATGTCTGCTCCTGTGGGTGAGGTGTCAACCGGGATGGTAGGTCTTTGGGCATTATTGGGTTATTTGGGCGGGAATGAAAGGAGACATTATCTGAAAAAGCCATCCTATCCATGGATCAGCCGGATCAATAATTTCC
>DAOPKY010000101.1:0-2550 GCA_035391465.1 Thiolinea sp.
CCCAAGAGCCGCAACGCCTGACCTGAGCCGCTATAGATGGCGTGAACGGTTACGTGGGAGAGAATGCATCTATTAAATCAAAGGGTGAGAATAGGGGTTTCAAAGTTAAAAATCAATCAATTACAATCATTTTATCTCTATAGTCACCTGGTTTCTTGATTTTAGCCGCGCCGCGTGTATCAAGGTGGTTGCAGTCTTTGCTAAATCAAGCTGCTTCAGCAGGTTGAAATCGCTGAAGATTTTTTCATGGGTTGAGTGATTTGAGTGAAAAATATTGCAGGTGAAGATTTTATGAAAAAGTATTTATTTCCTGTCTGGATGCTGTTTATCCCAGGTATAGCCATGTCTGGAACTTACACCTACCAGAACACCAACGGCACCCTCGCCGTCGACTACACCGCTGTTACCCCGAGTAAAACCCTGCAGACCCTGAGCGTCAACGGCAGCACCATCGCCACCAACTGCTATGAAGGCGGCCAGCGAACCCCGGACAGCAGCGACTGTGCGAGCAGCCCTGTTTACCTGCAGGTCAGGGCATTCCTGCAAGGCCCCTACAATGCCGCCACCGGCCTGATGCGGGATGACCTGCGCGTGGCGCAACGGGTTCCCATCACGGATCCCTACACCGCAATGGGGGACTACGCCGGACCCGCCATCAGCACCAAGGCTCTTTATATGCTTGCCACGGGCGGCGATGCCATTGTCGACTGGGTGCTGCTGGAGCTGCGCAATGCGGACAACCCTGCGAAGGTGGAGTATGCCATCCCCGCCCTGTTGCAGAGCGATGGGGATGTGGTTCAGGCGCAGACTTTTTCTCCTGGGGTGACGCTCGATGGCGTTGTTGGCAGCCGCTTTTATGTCAGCCTGCGCCACCGTAACCACCTCGGGGTGATCACGGCAACGGCACTGGATCTCAAGACCGTTTCACCCGCATCGATTGACTTTTCGTCACCGAACACGGCTGTCCGGGGTGATTTTGCCCGCGTTGTCACACAGGGCATTGCCCAGCTGTGGGCGGGAGACGCCAACCATGATGAAAGAATCATCTATCAGGGCACGGGAAGTGATACAACGGTTTTGATGCGGGAAATTCTGCTGGCATCGGGCAATACCAGCGGCAGTCTCAACTACATCGTGCCCGGTTATCTCAACAGTGATGTCACGCTGGATGGCGATACGATCTATTCCGGAGCTGGTTCGGATGCCACCCGTATCCTTGGAAATATCTACACGCACCCGGGCAATACCAGCCATGCCGCGAACTACGTCATCTTCGGAGGACTGACCGGCCTGATCCAGTAGCCGCTGCCATAAAGTCTCCGGGAGTTTCCCGACCATCCGTGCCCGGCGTCAGCGGAAAGGTTCCCGGAAACCTGTCATGCACTTACCCGCGCAGCAGCACCCCATCCGGATCATACAGCGGGCGGGTGATGACCTGTGCGGTAAGCTTTTCGCCCAGCAGTTCCACCGCTACGGCCTGTCCGTCCACAATCAGCTCCGGTGGCAGAAAGCCGATGGCAACCGACACCTCCGCCCAGTGGGCATAACCGCCGGAAGTCACAAAGCCGACAATGCGGCCATCGTGCCAGATCGGCTCATCGCCGTGCACATCGGCATCCTGAGCCTGTACGATCAGGGTGGCCGGTTTCCGGCTCACCCCGCGCTCCCGTTCCGCCACAGCTGCCGCCCTGCCGATGAAATCCGGCTTGTCGTATTTCACAAACCGGTCCAGCCCGGTTTCCAGCGGCCCGTAATCGGGTTTGTATTCCCGCAGCCAGGAACCGAAGCCTTTTTCCAGCCGCAGGCTCATCATGGCCCGCATACCGAAGGGCCGCAGGCCCAGGTCGCTGCCCGCCGCCATCAGGGCCTCATACAGGGCCAGCTGCTGACTGGCGTCGACGTAAATCTCATAGCCTGGTCCGCCGGTATAGCTGACCCGCTGCACAATGGCATCGGTCAGGCCCACCTCACCCTGACGCACGGCCAGAAACGGGAAGGCGGCATTGCTGACATCAATGTTGCTGATGCGGCCCAGCAGGGTGCGGGCATTCGGGCCGGCAATCTGGAACCCGATCCGGGCCAGCGAGACATTGCGGATATCGACTCCCGCTGCGGGCAGGTGCTGTTCAAACCAGCGCATGTGATAAGCCTGTGCACCATAGGAGGCGGTGAGCTGGTAATGATTTTCGCCCAGGCGGCTGATGGTGAAATCGCCGATCAGCTTGCCCTTGGGACTCAGCATCGGGGTCAGGGTCAGGCGTCCGGGTGCCGGTATGCGCCCGGCCATCAGGGTATCAAGCCAGGCAGTTGCCCTGTCACCGGTGATCACATATTTGCCGAAGTTGTGGATTTCATTGATGCCCACCGCTTCACGTACTGCCCGGCATTCCGCCCCGACAATGGCAAAGGCATTCGAGCGCCGGAAGCTCGGGGTTTCATGCAGTGGCTCACCTTCCGGGGCGAAATAGTTGACATGCTCCAGCCCGAAGCCCTGCCCGAACACCGCGCGCTGCTGCTGCCAGACCGGGTAGGCCGGGGTGGTGTGCAATG
>DAOPKY010000102.1:0-2425 GCA_035391465.1 Thiolinea sp.
TAATAGTGATTGTCGCGGCGGATTTCGCTGAAGGTCTGGATGCCGATCGGCAGGGCTTTGCGGTTGGTCTTCATGCGTGTGTAACTGGCTGGTTTCGGGGTTCAGTGTAGCATGGTGGCAGGAATGTGGGCAGTCAGGCTTTAAAAGCACTCCACTGGCCGCCACCGGCATTAATCGCTACCATTGACGCCATTCTGATCAAACCGGAGGTTGCCTCCCATGCTGCTGAATATTCTATTGGGCCTGTTACTGATTCTGGTGGCTGGCGGGCTGATTTTTCTGGCCCTGCAGCCGGCGATATTCCGGGTTGAGCGCAAGCGCATCATTCCGGTACCGCCACAGGCTGTCTTTGACTATGTGCGCAATTTTCGCAACTGGCCACAGTGGAGTCCCTGGCTGATGCACGAGCCGGATGCCAGGGTGGATTTTTCCGACCAGAATGGGCAGGAAGGCAGCTGGTACAGCTGGGATGGCAAGCGGATCGGAGCCGGTGAGATGACGCATGAGAAAATCGCCCCCACCGCGCACATTGACTGTCAGCTTCAGTTCCTGCGTCCGATGCGCTCGGTCAGCAGTATGCGCTTCCGTTTTCAGCCCGCTCAGAATCACACCCAGGTCGCCTGGAGCATGGAAGGCCGCACGCCGTTTCTGCGCCGCTGGATGAGTCATGAAATGGAAGGCTGGATCGGCAGGGATTTCGAGATCGGCCTCAACCGGCTGGCCATGCAGCTGGGCGACCAGCACGACCCCATGGCACTGGATTTTCCCGGACGGGTGCAGGAAGAAGCCGCCACCTATATCACCCGCCGCTATGAAGGCTCCCTGCAACATATGCCTGCCGCCATGCGTGAAGGCTTCCCCGCCCTGATGCAGGCAGTGGAACAGGCCGGGCTGGGTATTGAAGGCATGCCGGTGGCGATCTATCACAAAATCAATGCCAACAGTGGGCAGGTCTGCTGTGATATGGGCGTACCGGTGGCCGAAGCCAGGGGGATACCCGGTTTTGAGGTGCTGACGCTGCCCGCACGGTGTTATATGCGTACCCGGCTTCAGGGCGAATACACCCATCTGGAGCAGGCCTGGCACGCCGCCTTTTCCCAGCTGCGCATGTACAAGCACCGTGCCAGACGCGGGCAACCGCTGGTGGAGCGCTATGTGAACAACCCGGAAGGATGCCGGGGACTGGAAATCGAGACCTGGCTGGATATTCCGGTGCGTTGACCAGGGCACGCATCCGGGCAGGGCATCAAGCCTGATTGGGCCTGACCAGAACAGTCTGCTACCCTGACGCAGGGAGAGAGAACATACCCGGAGGAGACTGTATATGACTACCCTGCCCCCCTTGCGCCCGGTCAGACTGGGCAACAATCAGGCCACCCGCGAAGATCGCCCCGACGGCAGCATCCTGATCCGGTCCCGGCTACCCCTGCCGGACTACCCGCGTGCCCTGACCGACCGTCTGGATCAATGGGCCGCGAAACAGCCGGACCGGATTCTGTTCGCCGACCGCCCTGACGGGGGTGACTGGCGTAAAGTCAGCTATGCCGAAACCGTTGCCATGAGCAGCGCGCTGGGTGAATACCTGCTGCAGCATGGTCTGAGTACCGAACGCCCGCTGGTCATTCTGGCGGAAAACAGTGTAGAGCATGCCCTGCTGGCGCTGGGGGCCATGCGGGCCGGCATTCCCTACGCCCCGGTTTCCACCCCGTATGCGCTTGCTTCACAGGATTATGGCAAACTCCGTCATGTCTTCGAGCTGCTGACACCGGGCATGGTGTATGTGTCGAAACAGGCACCCTATCGGCAGGCACTGGCTGCTGTGGCTCCCGACCTTGCGCTGCTGACCCCGCACGGGGATGGCAGCACCCTGGACTGGCAGCAGGCGCTGGCAACAACCCCCGGAGCGACACTGGCCGCAGCACAGGCAGCCCTGAATCCGGATACCGTGGCCAAATTCCTGTTTACCTCCGGTTCCACCGGCCTGCCCAAGGCAGTCATCAATACCCAGCGCATGCTGTGCTGCAATCAGGCCATGATTGCCGAATCGCTGGCCTTTCTGAAGCACGAGCCACCGGTACTGGTGGACTGGATGCCCTGGAACCATACCGCCGGCGGCAACCACAATTTCGGTATCGCCATCTACAACGGCGGCACCCTGTACATCGATGGCGGCAAACCCACACCGGCAGGCATTGCCGAAACGGTGCGCAACTTAAGCGAAATCGCCCCCACCTGGTACAGCAATGTGCCCAAAGGCTATGAAATGCTGGTGGAGCGCATGGCAGACAATGATGCCCTGAGACGCAGTTTCTTTGCACGCCTGAACCAGATCCAGTATGCCGGGGCCAGCCTGGCACGCCACGTCTGGGACGGACTGATGCAACATGCACAGGCAACCACCGGGCAGCGCATCATGATCGTCACC
>DAOPKY010000103.1:0-1374 GCA_035391465.1 Thiolinea sp.
CGGTTTTGGTGTCGGCACCGACGAGGAAACCGGGGAGGATGCCGGGGACAGTGCCAGGCGCGTGCGGGCATGGGCCAGTGTCTGGGGCATTCGCCAGTTTCAGCAGATCGGTGGTGCCCCGGTGGGTGTGTGGCGGGAGTTGCGCCGACTGGACAATGCCCCTGATGGCCTGCTGGAAGACGCCCGGCAGGCGGCAGACTCGGGTGACTGGGCAGCCTACCTGCACCTGCAGGGTGGAGCCGATGCCAACCGCAAGGATCAGCCGATCCGGATTTACACCATGGAGGCCGTGAATCCGGAAACCGGCGAAGTCATCAGCAACCGCTATGGCGAGTTCGTCAACCGGGTGAAAGGGCTGGCCCTGAACGCCATTCCAGCCATTGAAACCCGGATCAAGGTCTGGACCATCCAGCCAAAGGCCGAAGTCAGGAACGACAAGCTTGTCATGCCTGAACCCCGTGCGGATTACAGCCTGATGAATGAAGTGCTGGCCAGTGTCCGGGAGGTGTTTTTTCAGGCCGAAGGCCGTTCTTCTCCCCCTTGGAGTCCTGTAAATAACTGTACGGAACCGGCTGGCGATGATGCCGATGACTATGCCCGTGCCGAACGGGCAGCGATTATCCGGGAATCCATCCGTTCACAACGGCAGGAGGTGACCGCATGAGACCGACACATCACCCCCTGCCGCCTGATAACTGGCAGCCACCGGATACCGGGAAACCGCCCCCTGACCATGACCGGCAGCAACAGCCACCCGCTGCAGGGAAACCAACCGCCCCCGGAATCCCTCTGCCAAACCTGACCCCCGTTCCATGGCGGGAATACTACAGCGTGACCGTGCTGGTGGTGGCGCTGCTGGCTGCCGCCTTTGCCGCCTTCAAGACCCTGCTGGTCTGGCAGTCCTTCGGGCTGGCCGGTGCCCTGGTCTTTGCCGGCCTGCACCTGCCCATGGCGCTGTTCGGTGCCCTGTTTGCCGCCGCAATGGTGTACCGCCATCCCGGCATGGCCCTGCTCGGTGTAGCCACCAGCGTTCTCAATGCCCTGCTGATCTGAGGAGGTGAACCATGTTTGAAAACCCCACTGTAGCCGCCAAGCGGCATGAAATACTGGCCGACCAGCTGGCCGAACACCGCCAGCAACAGGCCCGCAGCAGAACCCTGCTCAAACTGGCCATGGGCCTGACCTTCCTGCTCTACCTGCTCTTTGGCCTGCACCTGTATCTGGGCGATGCCACCACATGGGCCGGCTACTTCACCAGCTGGCAGGCTGCCACCGGCTTCCTGTTCCTGCTCGGGATCGTAACACTCATGGCCGGTTTTCTGAGCTGGGTGAAACACCATGCCTACCTGCACTTCGGCCTGTATGGTTCCATCC
>DAOPKY010000104.1:0-1204 GCA_035391465.1 Thiolinea sp.
CGGTTTTGGTGTCGGCACCGACGAGGAAACCGGGGAGGATGCCGGGGACAGTGCCCGGCGCGTGCGGGCATGGGCCAGTGTCTGGGGCATTCGCCAGTTTCAGCAGGTCGGTGGTGCCCCGGTGGGCGTGTGGCGGGAATTGCGCCGGCTGGACATGGCACCGGATGGCCTGCTGGAAGATGCCCGGCAGGCGGCGGATGCGGGCGACTGGGCCGCCTACCTGCACCTGCAGGGTGGAGCCGATGCCAACCGCAAGGATTAGCCGATCCGGATTTACACCATGGAGGCCGTGAATCCGGAAACCGGTGAAGTCATCAGCAACCGTTATGGCGAGTTCATCAGCCGGGTGAAGGGGCTGGCGCTGAATGACATTCCGGCCATTGAAACCCGGATCAAGGTCTGGACCATCCAGCCGAAAGCCGAAGTCAGGAACGACAAGCTTGTCATGCCTGAAATCCGTGCGGATTACAGCCTGATGAATGAAGTGCTGGCGAGTGTCCGGGATGTATTTTTTCAGGCCGAAGGCCGTTCTTCTCCCCCTTGGAGTCCTGTCAATAACTGTACGGAACCGGCTGCCGATGATGCCGATGACTATGCCCGCGCCGAACGGGCGGCAATTGTTTGGGAGTCCATCCGCTCACAATCGCAGGAGGTGGCCGCATGAACCCGGTCCCCGAAACCCTGCCCCGCCAGCGTGTGCCATGGCGGGAAGTGTACAGCGTGACCGTGCTGGTGGTGGCGCTGCTGGCCGCTGCCTTTGCCGCCTTCAAGACCCTGCTGGTCTGGCAGTCCTTCGGGCTGGCCGGTGCCCTGGTCTTTGCCGGCCTGCACCTGCCCATGGCGCTGTTCGGTGCCCTGTTTGCCGCCGCAATGGTGTACCGCCATCCCGGCATGGCCCTGCTCGGTGTAGCCACCAGCGTTCTCAATGCCCTGCTGATCTGAGGAGGTGAACCATGTTTGAAAACCCCACTGTAGCCGCCAAGCGGCATGAAATACTGGCCGACCAGCTGGCCGAACACCGCCGGCAACAGGCCCGTGGCCTTGCCCTGCTCCAGCTGGCCATGCTGCTGACCTTCCTGCTTTACCTGCTGTTCGGGCTGCACCTGTATCTGGGTGATGCCACCAGCTGGGCCGGCTACTTCACCACGTGGGTAACCGTTCACGCCATCTATAGCGGCTCAGGTCAGGCGTTGCGGCTCTTGGG